>NZ_JBHJHQ010000009.1:0-291638 GCF_042219825.1 Quyinboa mangrovi | reverse complement strand
AAAGTTGTTAAGCAGGTTGTACCATCTTCAGGCAAAGAAAACATTAGTATTGACGGCTCAGGATTATATATCATTAAAGCTGAAAGTGCTGGTGCAAGTAAATTGTTTAAGGTTGTAAAAACTAACTAATAAATTTAAACTAAATGAGGGACGCAATGCGTCCCTCATTTTTAAACTTTTTCTATAGAAGAATTTTTTTACTCTCTAATTGGATTTACGCCTCTAAAAAAGGATGTTTTGGTTCGTTGCAGGTTTAAAAAATACAATAATGACAGCATATTATACTTTTCAAACATGCAGGATAAGAACCATGAGGAAGTTTTTTTGGAGTAAAAAATTAAATCCAGTAAATTGAAAGATAAGACCATTACTTATAAGAGAGAAATAACATTTCATATTAACTAAAAGTAGAAGATTATGAGAAAAAGAATTTTTACATTTATTGCAATAGCCACATTGGGTTGTGGATTAGGTTTATACGCCCAGGATACGGGTACAGGTACAGGATGGGAAACATTGAATCCCGGATCTCCACTCGTTTTAGATGAAGATTTTTCAGGGTTTGACTTTTATGGTAACTGGGATCTGATGGGGAACAGGGGAACAGATAGTAAACCGGTTACAGATGACGAAACACTGGAAACAATACCTGCAAACATTGGAGGAAGCAGAACAGTTAAATATCTGAATTCAGATCTCGAAGTGATTTATACCTGGGATTCCTGTGCCTTTGCGCCTGAATGGGGCGTTGCTGCATCTATGGAAGCTGATGGTACACCTATAGAACCTGATCCAACCACTCCCGGTGTGTCGGATGGGTTTGTTGAAATAGCGCGTCTGGGATATGGCAATAAAAGGGGTGAGTTCTACATTGATCTCAGGGCAATGGAGTTTGTAGAAGCTATACAATATTCGCATTCAAGCTGTGGTGGTCAAAGAAGAGGATTTATGGTTCTGTTTAGCCTGGATGATGGTGCTAACTGGGATACCTTGCGGTATCAACCCGGTGATGCTGCCTGGGCTTCAAGTTTTACAAAAGATCCTTTTACACTGGAAAAAACTGAAAGCACTTTTAACTGTACCCCATCTGCAAAAGG
This sequence comes from Quyinboa mangrovi, assembly GCF_042219825.1. Classification (NCBI taxonomy): domain Bacteria; kingdom Pseudomonadati; phylum Bacteroidota; class Bacteroidia; order Bacteroidales; family Quyinboaceae; genus Quyinboa; species Quyinboa mangrovi. The sequence goes on along the minus strand of NZ_JBHJHQ010000009.1, from coordinate 290,541 downwards.
GATGTTGTGGGAGGATGCGATTTATGCCGACAATTTGATGTTACAAATCCGTCCTGCGGATCCGGTTCAGCAGGCTGTTCGTATTCATGACTTTAAAGTCTATGGTGATTTGCCATCAGCAAACCAGAATATTCAGAATGATCTGATAAAAGTATTTAGCTATAAAAACACGGTAAAACTGAATAAGGTGGCTGATATTGAAATATTCAAACTGAACGGTCAGTTGGTTAAATCAGAAAAGCAAACCAATCTGGTTACTTTGGATGATGCCCCTTCGGGCATATATTTGATAAAGGTTCAATCAGGAAACTATATCAAAACATCCAAGTTAGTACTATATAAATAGTATAATTCACTTAATTGTTTTATTGGAAGGATAGCGTTTGCTATTCTTCCAATTTTGCATTAAAATGCGGATATGAAGATAACCTCAATAAACTGTAATTTTAAATACAACATTAATGAAAATAGTCAACAGTGAAAGATTTCGACAAAAGAACGTTTACTCGTTTTTTAATAAATCTAAGATTTTAATCTTAACATTTCAGGCTCTATTAATCGTTTTTGCTTCATATTCGCAACAGATAGGGCAAATTAATATTTCCGGTGATATTACAGATCCTCAGGGTGAACCGATAATAGGAGTCAATATACTGGTTATAAATAAAGCCAAAGGAACAATTACCGACTTTAACGGGCATTATACTTTGCAAGTAAATCCAGATGATACATTAAAGGTCTCATTTATAGGGTACGAAGAACAAATCGTACCGGTAAGCGGAAAAAGCATCATAAATATTCAGATGGAAGAGAAGGCTTCCGATCTGGATGAGTTTGTGGTTGTAGGTTATGGTGAAGTAAAAAGAGAGAACTTGTTAGGAGCAGTTTCAAGCATGACAACTGCTGAAATAGAAGACATCCCGGCTACAAGTCTGACAAACCTACTGGAAGGTAGAATGCCGGGAGTTTCAATCTCCCCGGCTCAACCCACAGGAAATCCCGGGGCCCAAACACGAATACGTATTAGGGCCGAAACGACATTTGGCTTGTCAGGATTGGGGATTAAAGATCCTGCACCGCTTTATATTGTGGATGGATTTGAAATGACACAGGAAGAGTTTGATGTACTGGATCCATCAGAAATTGAAAGTTTTTCTGTACTGAAAGATGCTTCAGCAGCTGTATATGGTAGCAAAGGTGCCAATGGGGTTGTATTAGTTAAAACCAAAAGAGGACGAAAAGGTAAGCTTAAATTAAGTTATTCCGGCAGTCATGGTATTATGGATGCCACGCAATTAACCGAGATGTTAAGTCCGGTGGAGCAGGCTATGTTTGCTAATGCAAAATATATGGATGATCCGGATTGGGTACCATATACTAACTCTCAGATTGATTCTCTCAGACATATTGATACTTACGATTGGTTGAGGGAAGCCTGGAGTGCTTCAAATGTATCACGGCATACTGTTAATATATCAGGTGGTAATGAAAAGATTACATATTATGCCGGTGGAACATATCTCTATACTGAGGGAAATTTCCCGGGACTAGGTGTTGGTAAATATACTTACAGGTTAGGACTGGATGCAAACATCACAGACAGACTTAAGGCTAATATTACCCTTGCATCAGATAGCAGGGACTTTAAACGCCCGTTTTATCAAAGCTCTGGTTTTAATACAATGGAAGGATTATTTATGGATCTGTTACAGATGGATCAGCGGTATAAACCTTATCAGGATGGGAAGCCTGTTTTTATATCCAATGATTTTGATAATCCAATGGCGTTTTTAAATTCTGACAGTTATCGAAGAAGTGTTAATAAGGGAACTACCCTGAATTTAAGATTAGCTTATGAGTTTGAAAGGGTCAAAGGTCTGGTGGCTTCTGCTACTTATAGCAGGAGAGAAAATCATAGTTACTCTAAGGATTATAGTATACCATACACCTTGTATGAGTTTGAACCGGGAACAAATAATGTAATTGCTGAGCATGTAGAGGAGAACAGGAACAGGATTTCAGAGGATTATGGCTATGGACAGAATTATCAGTTAAACTTAAACCTGAACTATAACAGAAAATTTGGATTACATGATATATCCTCATTTGTAACTTATGAGCAATCTGAAAGTAGCGGGTTTGGTTTTAAAGGGTATGCAAACAATATTCAAATTTATGGACTTGAAATTCAGGATGCTTTCGATAATGAAGGTGCGGCTACCACAGATGGCAGCATGGATGAAAGTGGCGATCTGGCAGCCGTATTCAGATTGAATTATTCTTATGCCAGTAAATATCTTTTTGAATCTACACTAAGATATGATGTTAGTACGCGGTTTGCTCCTGGCGAAAGAGGGGGCTTATTCCCTTCTTTATCGGCTGGTTGGGTTATATCGGAAGAGGACTTTATGAAAAACGGTAAGATTAGTAATGTCGTCGACTTTCTTAAAGTTCGGTACTCATTTGGTGTTTTGGGATATGCTTCTTTAGGTGCATGGGAGTATTTGTTAACTTACACACCTTCCAGTGGATATTTGTTTGGAGGATCCAGCCCAACTACAGGAATGGCTCTTACAAATAACAGGGATATTGTAAGTACAGGAGTTTCATGGGAAAAGTCACAAATGCAGAACCTTGGAATTGACCTGAAATTATTTAATAGTAAACTTAGCATAACAACTGATTTATTTTATACGTATCAATATGATATTCTGGATAAGATTTCTGTGGAGTTACCTGAAACAGGAGGAATAGATGGAAAGAACATGCCAAGCCAAAACCTGGGTCGGCTGGAAGCCTGGGGGTATGATATGACGATTGGTTACAGAGGAAAAATAAATAAAGATTTAACCTGGTATGTTAATGGCATTTTTTCATTTAATTCCAATCGTATTCTTGAAAGACCAACGGATAAACAGCCTAATGATTTCAGGTATCCAATTGGTCAAAGTACATTTGCAGAAGGAAGAGAAGAAGGCTATATATCAGATGGCATTATCCGATCACAGGAACAGTTGGATGCTATTAATGCAGAGTGGCAACAAACGTGGGGTTGGGACTATACCACTTATTATTCTTTAACTAATGATTATGGTGTAGGAATGCTTTTTGTTCAGGATATTGGCAGGCCTGGAATAGATAGTTTAGGTGAGCCTGAAATTGTATTTGAACCCGATGGTAAAATTAATGGATCAGACAGGACGTATGTACAAAGGGTGAATGATCATTTTGTATGGAAGAATCTGTTACCAACTTACATCACTCTGGGCGGAAGATGGAAAGATCTGTCGTTCAGCATGAACTGGGGCATGGCCTATGGTATTACAAATACTGTGACAGATAAAGCAGCAAGGGCATCTATTTCTGTTAATGATATGACCAACAAAACAGTATATACATCTAATGTGCCCTCTTTCTGGGCTGATTTCTGGTCAGAGGATAATCCAAATGCGGAATATCCTAGTCCAAAATATGCAGCGTTAAACCAACTAGTAACAACCTTTTGGATGAAGGACGTTTATCAATTACGTTTGAAAACGTTGACGATAAATTACCGCGTGCCCTCTGAATTTGCGGAAAAATATAAAATACCTCAGTTTAGCGTCTATTTTTCTGGCAAGAATCTTTGGACACCAATATCGACGTTTCATTATAAAGATGATGCTATTGCAAGGTACAATACATACCCATACACCAGGGAGTTTAACTTTGGTTTGAAATTTGATATTTAGCAGGGATGTATTATAAAAATTGAATTTAAAATAATTTGATCATGAAAATAATAAATTATATAGCCTGTATCTTAACAATAGTATTATTCTTTGGTTGTACGGATGTTTTGAACAAAGATAACCTGAACGTGGTAACGGATGCTAAAATCTGGGAGGATGCAGATCAGGCAAACCTGTATATAAATGACTTATATGCAGCTAATATGCCAGGTATGTCATTAGGAGTGAATAGTTATTTAAGCGATGAGTTTTTTTCCTCTTCATCCACTTATACCAGCCTGCTTTATGGATTGTTAACAGATCAGGACATTAATGATTTGGCATTTCAGGTTTTGCACAAGGATAAATATAAGGCAATTCGTATGATAAATGTTGCTATTGAAGGACTACAGAACTCTTCATTAAGCGATGAAGAAAGAAATCCATTAATTGCACAGGCAAGAGTACTCAGAGCTATGCGTTATTTTGAAATGGTTAAATTCCATGGTGGAATTCCTATGGTTCTAAGGCCTCAGGATCCCTTTTTTGAAAAACTTGATGTTGCAAGAAGCAAAACTTCAGTTAGTTTTGATATAATATTACAGGACCTGAATTTTGCCAAAGAGTGGTTACCTGTTGAATGGGAACAACCTGAAGATAACGGACGTTTTACCAGTGGTGCTGTTGCTGCCTATAAAGGTCGCGTATTATTAACCTGGGCAAGTCCTTTGTTTAACCGTAATGATGATCAAAGCAGATGGCAAAGTGCATATGATGCCAATCAGGAAGCCATCGATCTTCTTTCACAAATGAGTGTTCCAAGGGATTTATATCCGGATTTTAGCACAATTTTTACAACTGATGTTTTGGATAATGTAGAGTCCGTTATATTTAAACGTTACGATTATGATGTTAGTCCTGATTACACCTCAGGTTGGGAAGCGAGCGTAAGGCCACCTTCAGGAGGTGGCAATGGTGGATATGCCCCTACTTGGACCTTAGTTCAAGCCTTTCCTATGGCTAACGGTAAAAGAATTGACGAAGCTGATTCTGGATATGACCCTATTTATTACTGGCATAATAGAGATCCACGGTTTTATGCAACTATTGCATACAATGGGTGTGAATGGAGTATGACAAGTAAAGAAAACGATTTACAATGGACCTACTACCAAAATATGTCTGAAAACAGAAGGTCGCCTTCAACTGGTTTTTACTGTAGAAAGGCTACAAATCCTGATATATCAGAGGAGCTTGTATCGCAGACCAGTACATCTTGGCACGAACTAAGATATGCAGAGGTGCTGATGAATTTTGCAGAGTGTGCCAATGAAATAGGCAAGATTGATGAAGCATTGACTGAGATCAGAAGAATTAGGGAAAGAGCTGGAATTGAACCTGGTGATGGAACTTTTGGTATACCTAATACAGTATCGAAAGAGGAATTGAGGCAATTAATCATGATTGAACGCCAGGTGGAGTTTGCATTTGAGAATAAACGGTTTTATGATCTTCGACGCCGATTAATGTTTAGAGAGGATATGGGAAATATCGTTAAGAAATTAAATGGAACTCAGCGATTAGGTTTATCAATAACAGCGAAATCACCATGGGATCAAAGAGTAAGAAGTGGAGAATTTCGGGGATTTTTCCGACTGGATACAGCTGTTTTTTATGGATATGTTGATGTCGATGAAAATTATGAAACCTATTTTGATGTTGAGGAAAAAATAATGGAGGGTGCCGTTAATGGTGAAGTTCAGTCTTTAAATTATCGTGAGTTGTATGATTTTTATCCATTAAAATATTCAGTTGTTAATTCAAGTGATTCAATTCAGCAAACCATAGGTTATATCAATGGTACTTTTGATCCGTTAGCAGAATAAATACATTTTTAGTACAATAGATGTTAGGTAAAATGAGGTTATTAAGGAAGACTTTGGTTGGAGCAGGGATATTACTTTTTTCAGTTTCATCTGTAGCGCAGGACCTTCTGGCATTTCCCTCCGCAGAAGGATATGGGAAATATGCAAAAGGAGCAAGGGCCGCAGGTTTAAGAACAAGTTATGGTATTGTTGTTCAGGTGACTAACCTTGAAGATGATGTGGATAATCCACCGGAAGGGAGCTTCCGGTGGGCTCTAAAACAAGGTATAGAAGATATTACTGTAAATGGGCAAGTGCTCGAAAATTTTCAAAGGCCTTTGTATGTTGTATTTCGTGTTGGTGGAGTTATCAACTTGAAAGGAGAACTTAGAGTAGACAGGAGTTATATGACCATTGCCGGTGAAACAGCACCTGGAGACGGTATCTGTTTCAGAGGTGCAACACTTAATTTTTCCGGCTCTGAAAATGTAATTGTCAGATATATCAGGTCAAGACCCGGCGATGAACTGGGAGAGGAGACTTCGGCATTCAGGATTGAAAATGGCGGTAATTTTATCATAGACCATTGTTCTTTTAGTTGGGCAATTGAAGAAACTACCCATTTCTCCAGTAACGATAATACAACCGTACAGTGGTGTATAATCAGTGAATCACTTTACAATTCCATACATAAAAAAGGTGCACGGGGATATGGTACGCAATGGGGTGGAGAATATGCTTCGTATCACCATAATCTTCTTGCTCACCATAATTCCAGAATGCCGAGAATCAATGGATCAAACAAAAATGATGTGTATGCATTGGTGGATTACCGAGATAATGTGAATTTCAACTGGGGATCATCCGGTGCATTCTATGGCGGTGAATGGGAAGGTACCCCTAGTTGTAGCGGTTACAGTCATGTAAATGTAGTAAATAACTATTTTAAACCCGGTCCTGCAACCAGTGGGACGACCATCGCAGCACCTTCGCTTAACCGGGCAGATGTACCATTATGTGGTTATGCCAAATGGTATGTCAATGGGAACTACATGAGTGGTAACCAGTCTGTAACAGATAATAACTGGCAGGGAATAAGCTTTTCACCTAAGGACAGCATCATTTCAGACATTGAACATGTAAAGTCAGATGGAACTTTGGAGGATTACAACGACTATACTCAAACTGCACAGGAAACGTATGTCTCTGTGCTTGATAATGTTGGTGCAACCCTACCTAAACGAGATCCTATTGACGATCGTGTTATAAAGGAAGTGAAGGGTGAGATAGGGATTGTAAGATATGAATATACGGTGAATGATCAGCTTACCCCAATTAAGGGTGTAAATTCAGGCTTGATTGACACGCAACACAACCTTGTGCCCAATGATGCTCCGGAAGGAACCACCGCATGGGATGTGTATCAGGAAACACCTGCCGATGAGGCCCCTGCTGACAGGGACAAAGATGGCATGCCTGATGCCTGGGAAGAGGCAAATGGTTTAAATCCTGATAACGGGGAGGATTTCCGAGATATTACCGAAAGTGGATATTCCAATCTTGAGTTATACCTCTTTTCTTTAACCGGAGAAGAAGTTAAAACTTCGACAACAAACATAACTTCGAAGCCTGTATTTAATGTCTATCCGAATCCGGTGGATGATAAGTTCAGGGTTAGTTGCAGTGAGTCAATCAGTAATCTATGGTTGTTTGATGCTACAGGAAGGGCAGTGATGAGTTTAAATGATGGTTATAATGAGAATTCAGAAATTACTGTTCATTTAAATAGTGGATGTTATATTGTTAAGGCAGCAACTCAAACAGGAGATGTTTTGGTCTCTAAGCTTATCAAGAAATGAAATGATCAGATCTATATTTATTATACTAATTCTTCAGATTAGTCTTGCTGCTTCTGTGGCACAGGTATTTGATATTGTTGTTGACCCGGAGGGAGCAGGTGATTTTACCAATATTACCGATGCCATCAATGCTGTGCCGGATAATGCTTCTCAACGCACACTGATATTTGTCAAAAGCGGTGTTTATCATGAGAAAATCTGGTTAGCATCTGCAAAGGCCAATGTAAGCATTATTGGTGAAGATGTTGAATCTGTTATTCTGGACTGGGATGATTACCAGGGACGTGTGGTAAACGGTTCCACGATCTCTGGAGCGGATAGTTATACATTTTTGGCTGAGGGTACAGACTTATATATGGAGAATATCACAGTTAAAAATTCTGCAGGACCTGTTGGACAAGCAGTAGCTATTCGTACAATAGGGGATCGATCGGCTTTTAAAAATTGTCATTTCCTTGGCAACCAGGATACCTATTATGCCCATAAGCGCAGGCAGTATAATTATAAGTGTACTATTGAGGGTAACACGGATTACATTTATGGAGATGCGACCAATGTTTTCGATAGTTGTACGATAAGAAGCATTCCGGGAGGAAGCTATATCACAGCTCCTGCAGATGCCAAGTTGATTACCCATTTTGCATCCGGAAATTTTTACCATGGCTTGCTCTTTCGGTATTGCGATGTTACTGCCGCTTCCGGAGTAGCAGATCATTCAGTTTATCTGGGACGACCATGGCAACCCAATGCTTCGTCGGTTTACATAGAATGTACTTTGGGGAGTCATATAAAACCAGAAGGATGGAGTACATGGTCTGACGATAATCACCTTACCAGTTATTTTGCTGAATACCAAAATGAAACTCCGGAAGGGAATCTTGTTGATGTGTCTCAAAGGGTATCATGGAGCTATCAGTTAAGCGAAACGCAATTGAACCGGTATGCACTTAAATTCTTTCTGCACAACAGCGATAATATACAGGAATACTGGGATCCGCTTCCTGCAGTAACACCGTTATATGATCCTCAGAATGTTCAGCTTTCGGGAAATCAGCTAACATGGGATCTGGTGCCTGAGGCTGTTGGTTACGTCATATATTTCCAGGGAAGCGTAATTGGTTTTGCTGAAGAAAATACATTTTCTGTCACTGAAGGTATAAATATTCCGGAAGATTTTAAGGTTGTTTCAGTAGATGATTATGGTGCCTTAAGTGATGGTTCTGTGCCTGTAAATACGGCACTGGATCATATTATGAAAAATGAACGGGATTACAGTTTTATCAATAAAAAGTTTGAACTGCCTTATCCTGTAGATATTGATGTATTTGATATGAATGGAAGAAAACTGACTTCCGTGAAACACAAAAAAAGTTGCGATTTTTCCGGATTCCCATCCGGTATTTATATGATTAGGGTTGAGGAAGCATCAGGAAGAATCAACAATGTGAAAATTCTGAATAATTAAATACGCGGGTTGTTTAAAACCAGCGTGATTTCAGAATCTATATCCGAAATATAAAACAAGAACAATGAGTATTAAAAAGGTTCAAACCGGCATTGTAGCTATTTTCATGCTGAGTTTATCTGTTAATCTGCTTGCTCAGTATCCTGATATGAGTAAAGTGCAGTCGACAGTGGATTCATTAAATAGGGTTTGGGACAGCCTGGATCAGAAGGTCTGGGACAAAGCGTGGCCGGTTATTTATAAGGACATGCAAAACTATAAAGTTTACAACCAGTGGGCACGTCGTTCAGATGATTTACCGCAGGCAGACATTCCGGCTTTCCCGGGAGCTGAGGGTGGTGGTATGTACAGTTTTGGTGGTCGTGGTGGTAAGGTTTATGTGGTTACCAGTCTCGAAGACAGTGGTCCGGGAACACTACGGGAGGCCTGTGATCAGGGAGGTGCCAGGATAGTAGTATTTAATGTGGCCGGAATTATTAAACTTAAAAGACCCATAAACATAAATGCACCTTACATCACCATTGCAGGACAAACGGCACCGGGTGATGGCGTGTGTGTTGCTGGGGAATCGTTTCTTGTGAATACACATGATGTGGTGATAAGGCATATGCGATTCAGGAGAGGAGATACGTGGGTAGGAAGGAGAGACGATGCTATTGGTGGAAATCCCGTTGGAAATATTATGATTGATCATGTGTCAGCATCCTGGGGACTGGATGAAAATATGACTTTGTACCGTCATATGTTCACCGATGCGCCTAATAACCCCAAAGCAACAAGACATAAGTATTCTACCATTAATATTACCATACAGAATAGTATCTTTTCTGAAGCGCTGGATACATATGGCCATGCGTTTGGAAGTACTCTTGGAGGACAAAACTGTATGTTTACAAGAAATCTTTGGGCTAACAATACTGCGCGAAATCCGTCCGTTGGAATGAATGGTACCTTTAACCTGGTCAATAATGTGATCTATAACTGGGACCACCGAACAGTTGATGGCGGAGATTACAGTTCACGATATAATATTATTAATAATTACTATAAACCCGGTCCGGCAACTCCGAAAAATGCCCCGGTTGGTCATAGGCTGATAAAACCGGAATCCCGATATGTGGTGGAAGGAACAAAAATATATGGAAAAGTGTGGGTGGAAGGTAACATCATGGAAGGTTATCCTGATATTACCAACGACAACTGGAAGGGTATTCAGATTGAAGGGATGGAGGATGCAGGAGAATTTTTACCGCAGATAAGGTGGAACAAACGGTTTGACATGCCACATGTAAATTTGTTATCTGCGAAGGATGCTTATGAGGTGGTCTTGAATAATGCTGGAGCTACATTGCCAAAAAGAGACCCTGTTGACTTACGGATCATAAAACAGGTCAGGGACAACAAAGTAGATTTGGATAATTATACAGTGATAGATTCCCTCTATCAGTTTGAACACAGACGTCTTGGACGTGATTCTTACAAACATGGTATCATAACTGATATCAGACAGGTTGGCGGGTATCCTGAATATAAAGGAAAGCCAAGAAAAGATAGTGACATGGACGGTATGCCTGATAATTATGAAAAAAAGTATGGTTTGAACCCCAAAGATGCATCTGATGCTAACGGAGATATGAATGGTGATGGTTATACCAATATAGAAGGATACATCAATGGAATTGATCCAAATACGAAAATCGACTGGACAGATTTAAAAAATAATCACGATACATTGTCTGAAAAAGGCGGAGTAGAAAAAAAGTAAATAAATCATGATATGGGAGGTTCTTTAAGATAACTTTTCGTAGCAATAATTTTGATAAAAATATAAAACATGAAAAAATGTAGTTTAGTACTCGCAATGGTATTATTTGGAATAGCAGGGGTAAAAGCACAATATCCGGATATCCCGGATGATGTAAAAAAGAAATCAGTTGAATTAATTCAAAAGACATACGAATTATCGGATAAAGCGTGGGAAAAAGCTTTACCAATCGTTGAAAAGGAAGCAGCCGAAGGCAGACCGTATATTCCCTGGGCAGGTAGACCAAGCGATCTGCCACAGGCAAAAATTCCGGCATTTCCGGGAGCCGAAGGTGGAGGAATGTATACCTATGGTGGACGGGGCGGTAAAGTGATTACCGTAACAAGTCTGAAAGATCACGGACCGGGAACATTGCGCGAAGCCTGTGAGACTGGCGGGGCAAGAATTATAGTATTCAACGTGGCCGGTATTATACATTTGGACCGTCCTATTATTGTCCGTGCACCTTATGTGACTATTGCCGGACAAACAGCACCGGGTGATGGTATTTGCCTGGCGGGTGAAAGTTTCTGGATCGATACACACGATGTGATCATTCGTCACATGCGCTTCAGAAGAGGTGAAACCTGGGTTGGTAGACGTGATGATGCCATTGGGGGTAATCCTGTTGGAAATATTATGATTGATCACGTATCAGCAAGCTGGGGACTGGATGAAAATATGTCCATTTACCGGCATATGTATGATGACAAAACAGGTAGAAAAGCGGAAAAACTTCCAACGGTGAATATTACCATCCAGAATTCCATCTTTTCGGAAGGACTGGATACCTGGAATCATGCGTTTGGAAGTACTTTAGGAGGAGAGAATTGTTCGTTTATGCGGAACCTTTGGGCTAACAATACCGGAAGAAATCCATCCATTGGCTGGAACGGAACCTTCAACTTTGTTAATAATGTGCTTTTCAACTGGGTGCATCGTTCAGTTGATGGAGGTGATTATACCGCTAAATTCAACATCATCAATAATTATTATAAACCCGGACCGGCAACTCCGGTTGATAAACCAGTAGGTCACCGGATATTGAAACCTGAGTCTGGCAGAAGTACACTCACTCATCGCGTTTATGGAAAGGCATTCGTGGATGGGAATATTGTTGAGGGTAATAAAAAGGTTACCATGGACAACTGGGCAGGTGGAGTACAAATGGAGGATATTCCTGATAAGGATAACCCATATCAGGAAGTATTGTTATCCGATGACATATCCAAATACAAGGATATGGTCTATTGGAACCGGCCATGGAATATGCCATTTATGACCATAATGCCTGCAAAAAAGGCATTTAATTATGTGATAGAAAATGCCGGTGCAACGCTGCCAAAACGTGATCCGGTGGATCAACGCATCGCAAGGGAAGTAAAAACCGGTAAAATTGAATATGCAGATGATGTAAGTCTTGATGGAGTGCCGCAGTTCAAACACCGTCGTCTGGCACCGGATAGTTATAAAATTGGAATTATTACAGATATATCCCAGGTTGGTGGTTATCCGGAATATAAAGGCGAATCCTATAAAGATTCCGATAAAGATGGCATGCCGGATTGCTGGGAGGCAAAATATACAGATCTGGGACTTGATCCTAATGATCCTACCGATGCCAATAAAGATTGCAACGGTGATGGCTATACCAACATTGAAAAGTATATCAACGGGATCAATCCAAGATATAAAATTGACTGGAGAGACTCACGATATAATTACGACACCCTGGGAGCTAAAGGTGGAGTGATTGGAGAAGATGAATAGGCATTTTTATATGTTGATTTGGTTATCCTCTTTATTGTTGACATTTTGTAGGATGAGTTTGCGCTTGAAATAGAAAGTCTTTAGAAAACCTCAATGAAACAAGTCATAATTGTTATAGCATCTTTATTCCTTTTCTTGGCCTGTAATAGTCATGATTCCGGCCTTAATATTGTTAAAACAGCATGTAACCATTTTGAACAGCCCTTAGGTGTAGAAACCGTTCATCCTGAATTCAGTTGGGTGGTTCAATCTGCAACATCGAATAATCTGCAAAAATCATATCATATTCTTGTGTCGGACGATGAAGCTTTGCTTGATAAGGACAGCAGCAATGTCTGGAATTCAGGAAGGGTTGAATCTGTTAATTCCATAAACGTGAGATATGAGGGTTCTGAATTAAAATCTGGTAAAACGTATTACTGGAAAGTTAAAGTCTGGGATGCATATGGTAACGAATCGGACTGGAGCAGGATCGGTTCGTGGCAAATGGGATTGCTTAAACCCAGAGATTGGAACGGTGCAAAATGGATTGGGTTTGAAGAGTTATCTGAAAAAGATCGGCTGGTTGAGGGCGTGACGGGTTATGGTGAATTATCGCACAATAAAGTTGAGAAACGGGCAATTGTGCCCATGTTCAGAAATGACTTTTACCTGGATAAAGAGATTGAATCTGCAACGTTATTTATAAGTGGTTTGGGACAATATGATGCCTACCTGAACGGAGAAAAAATCGGTGATGATTTTCTTACACCCGGATGGACCCATTTCGATAAAACGGTATTATACAATACATATAATGTGACGGATTTGCTGAGATCAGGGGATAATGCCATTGGTGTAATTGTTGGAAACGGGTTCTATTACAATAATCGCGAGCGATACCGTAAACTGATAATTGCGTATGGTTATCCGGAAATGATCTGCAAACTTCAGGTTAACTTTAAAAATGGTACATCTCAAACTATTGTATCTGGTTCGGATTGGCAAATTAAGCCTTCACCTATTACCTATTCCGGCATCTATGGCGGGGAGGACTATGATGCACGCCTGGAAGAAGATGGCTGGAATAAACCCGGTTTTGATGCACAGAACTGGCAGAAGGCCAAATTAGTTAAGGCCCCTGAAGGTAAACTAACATCCGATCAAAATTATCCGGTTAAAGTTGTACAAAGTTTTGATCCGGTTTCAACTACCAGGTTGAATGATTCGGTATATGTATATGATTTTGGTCAGAATGCTTCCGGAATTGTATCATTGGAAGTAGAAGGAAAAGAGGGTCAGAAAGTGCAACTATGGCCGGGAGAAGTATTGAAAGATAACGGGACAGTCAGTCAGCGTGGTTCAGGTTCACCCTATTATTACACTTATATTTTAGATGGTAAAGGAACAGAAAGCTGGCAACCACGTTTCAGTTATTATGGCTTCAGATACGTACAGGTTGTTGGTGCTCAGCCCGATTCTTCTAATGATGATCCGGGTCTGCCTAAAATAAAAGTGTTAAAGGCATTGCATACACGTGGTGATGCACCTCAGGTTGGCATGTTTGATTGTTCCAACGATTTGTTTAACCGCATTTTCGCACTTATAAACTGGGGTATTAAAAGCAATATTCAGAGTGTGATGACCGATTGCCCAACCCGCGAAAAACTGGGATGGCTGGAACAAACGCATTTAATGGGTGAAAGTGTTCATTTCAATTTTGACATGTATCCTCTATACGCAAAGCTGACCAATGATATGATGGATGCACAGACAGCTAAAGGTCTGGTTCCTTCTATCGTTCCGGAATATATTAATTTTGAATATTACGATACAGCATTTCGTGATTCGCCCGAATGGGGAAGTGCCTCTATTACCATGCCATGGATGATTTATAAATGGTACGGTGATCCGACTGTGATGCAAAAAGCATGGCCGATGATGCAGGCTTACATGAATTATTTAAGCAGTAAAGCTTCAGATGATATCCTGTCCCACGGCCTGGGAGACTGGTACGATATAGGACCCAATACACCAGGATTTGTTCAGTTAACACCGGTCCCTCTGGTGGCTACTGCAACATATTATTACGCTGCAGTACTTATGTCAGAAATTGCCGCAGAACTTGGAAAAAAGGAAGATGAAGCAGCATACAGTGATTTAGCCAGTCACATCAAAAGCGCATTTAACAACACTTTCTACAATACAGAAACCAGGATATATGCCACTGCCAGTCAGACAGCCTTGGCCATGCCTTTGAGTCTGGGATTGGTGCCAAATGGCGACGAGCAAGCCGTATTTAAAAATCTATTAAAAACCATTATGGCCGATAATTATAGTCTGACAGCCGGTGATATTGGATTTCATTACCTGGTGGATGCATTGACAAAATATGGTGCTTCTGAATTATTGTATCAGATGAATAACCGGGATGATGTGCCGGGTTATGCTTACCAACTGAAAAAAGGAGCCACTTCGTTAACGGAATCGTGGCAGGCGCTGGATATCAAATCCATGAACCATTTGATGCTGGGGCATCTGATGGAATGGTTCTACGCAGGGCTGGGTGGTATTGGTCAGGATAAATCATCGGTGGGATATAAATCAATTGTGATCAAACCAGATGTAATCGATAGCATATCGTATGTGAAAACAAGTTATGAATCACCATACGGTACCATAAAAAGTGAGTGGCAGCAGGATGGCAGCAGTTTTACATTAACCGTTGAAATACCGTTTAATACTTCAGCAACGGTCATTTTACCTTTCGAAGGAGAGGTTCGGATTAAACCTGAAAATGGCGTTGTCCCCGAAACAACCGGAACTTCAGAAGATAAGCCAACGTATAAGATTGGTTCAGGCAGATATATATTTAAAATCAGGAAATAGGCATGAAGAGGATTGTAGTACTTTCTGTATGTGTGGCAATAGTTTTAGTGGCTTGTAAAGTCCCGGAGAAAAAGGCGGATTTGCCCAAAATAGTGACACCGGCAAAGATGCAGAAGATCTATGAAACCGTAAAAACACCATATAAATACGGACTGATACTGGTACCTGACAGCAACAAATACAAAATGGACTGTCCAACTATTTTCAGGAAGGATAATAGATGGGTGATGACTTACATAGTTTTTGACGGACGAGGTTACGAGACGCATCTGGCAACCAGCGACGACCTTATTCACTGGGATCTGAAAGGAAAAATTCTGGAGTTTTCCGATTCTACCGACTGGGACTATAATCAGAAAGCCGGTTACCCGTCTTTAATTGATTACGATTGGGGTGGAGATTACGCCATCCAGAAATATGATGGTAAATACTGGATGAGTTATTTTGGGGGTGCTTCCAGTGGATACGAAAGCGGTTTGTTATCCATCAGCATGGCATTTACAGAAAAAGATCCTGCAACACAACACATATGGCAAACATTAGGGAAACCGGTGCTTATGCCAACCGATGAAGATGCGCGATGGTACGACAACAGTACCATGTATAAAAGTTTTGTGATCGAAGACAAGGAGAAGTTGACAGGCTATAAATTCCTGATGTATTACAATGCACGTGGAGACAGTATTAATCCTGCGCGTGGTGCAGAGCGCATCAGCATGGCAGTGTCCGATGACATGGTCAACTGGAAACGATACGGAAAGCAACCCATGATGAACCACCATAAAGGCATTACCGGCGACGCAGTATTTCAGAAAATTGGTGACATTTATGTGATGTTTTATTTCAGGGCTTACTGGCCGGAAGGTAAAACAGTTGTGTATAATAATTTTGCCTGTTCCTTTGATCTGGTTAACTGGACGGACTGGACCGGTCCCCGTTTGATAGAGCCATCGGAAAACTATGATAACCTTTTTGCGCATAAAGCCTATGTGATTTATCATGACGGCATTGTTTATCATTTTTATAATGCAGTGGATAAACTCGGCAACCGCGGTATCGCACTTGCCACATCCAAGGATATTGGGAAGAGTGATTTGCAATTTAAATCAACGGAAGAATCGAAAATTAAGTAAGGGGATAAAAGATGTCTGATGGCTTATCGTAACAGGATTTATTATTTTTACAAACAACGCTAATTTTAAACAGCAGGAATGACTAAACGACTTGGATTAATTCATACATCAGCTACCCTGGTACCGGTTTTTCAGGAACTGATTGACAAATATTTTGCAGGAAAAGATCTGAAAGTTTTTAATATTGTGGATGACAGCCTAATCAAACTTACCATTGAAAGAGGTGAGTTAACGCCTGACACATCCCGTCGTGTGGTGGATTATGTAGGTTCAGCCGAAGCTGCAGGTGCAGATTATATTCTGGTTACCTGTTCATCCATTGGGCCTGCTGTTGAAACTTCAGCGCTTGTGTCTAAAGTTCCTGTATTAAGAGTTGATCAACCTATGGCAGATAAAGCCATTCAGATGGGAGCCAAAATAGGAGTCATTGCCACCTTGTCGACCACCCTTGAACCCACCAGCGATTTGGTAAGACGAAGGGCGGTTGTTGCCAATAAAGAAATTGAGCTGACGTCAAAGCTCTGCGAAGGTGCATTCGATGCCTTAATGGGAGGGAACCCTGAAATTCACGACGAAAAAGTGGCTCAAGCCCTAAAAGAATTATCAGAGGAAGTTGATGTCATTTTATTGGCTCAGGCCTCAATGGCACGTGTCGTTTCACAACTTTCTGAAGAAGATAAAAAAGTTCCCATACTTACAAGTCCTGAACTTGCCATGGAACACCTTGCAAATATTTTATAACAATGGAAAAATTACAGAGGGTTAGTCTGATAACAGGTTTTATTTCCATTTTAATTATTGCACTGACTTTTCTGTTTAAGTGGGATTCATTTCTGGCTCCGGCTGCTGTTGCAGCGTCAGTGTTGCTTGCGTTTGGAATGGGGTCCGTCAAAGTCTTAAAGCCGTATCAATATACCGCATGGATTATTGCCGCTATCGTTTGTGGCCTGATGTATCCTTCTGCTTTTCTTAAATGGGGAGATTTTGATTTACGAAATAAATGGGTGATCCTGATAGTCATCCAGGTCGTGATGTTCGGCATGGGTACACAAATGAGCCTGAAAGATTTTACCGGGATCCGAACCATGGGTAAAGGCGTTTTGGTCGGTATTATCTGCCAGTTTTCGATTATGCCCCTAACCGGTTATATGTTAACCCGAGTTTTTAATTTTGAACCGGAAATTGCTGCAGGTGTTATCCTGATCGGCTCATGTTCAAGCGGACTTGCTTCAAATGTTATGGTTTACCTTGCAAATGCCAACCTTACACTTTCAGTGACGTTGACAGCAGTAGCCACTTTACTGGCACCCATTATGACACCGTTTATGATGAAACTGTTAGCAGGCACCTACATTGAGATTAATTTCTGGGACATGTGCATACAAATCATTAAAATAGTAATTGTGCCTATTGGTGCCGCCATGTTGTATGATGCTTATAATAGGCTTGATAAAACAGTTTCCAAACGGTTGAATATTGCATTTGGGATTGCTGTTTTCTGGATAATTGCAAATAGCGTTGTGCTCTGGAAATTAATGGCAAGGAGCTTATCTCCGGACATGATGAGAATTGCGGAATTACTAAATTTTCTGGCTGGTGCAGTAATCGCCGGCAAGATGTATTATCATCTGACCCTGGTAATTCCTAAACTAGGTAAATTAATGCCGAAGCTATCCATGTTTGGCATCGTTTATTTCACGCTGGTAACAACGGCAGCAAGCCGTGATAATATTCTGGCTATAGGGATATTCATGTTGCTGGCTTCTGTCATGCACAACTCATTGGGTTATTCGTTTGGATATTTAATAAGCAGAGCCCTCGGACTGGATAAAGATTCCTGCCGGACTGTTGCCCTGGAAGTAGGGCTACAGAATGGAGGAATGGCCACAGGACTTGCCGGTGTAATGGGAAAACTGGCCACGGTTGGTCTGGCATCAGCAATTTTTAGTCCATGGATGAATATTTCGGGGTCGCTTCTGGCAAACTACTGGAGAAAAAGGAAAGAGAAAGGAATGGCATTTAGCAATGTTGAGAATTCAGTTTAAACCAATAATAATAGAACCTGGGTTTCAACTACTTCCCTTCAGGGCATAAAAGGGTAAACGTAGTTGAAAGGTATACAACTTTTGAATAGTTTTATCCTCTAAGATATTTACTGATACGCTGCATGGCCTCATCAATTTTATCCAAATGATGAACCAGTGGACCATAAGACAAACGAACGGCATTATTTAATGTTTTACCGAATCCCCAGCCCGGAACAACTATAACACCGGTATTCTCCAAAATTTTGTGGGTGAATTCGGAACTGTCCATATCAACTTTCATTACGGTGTAAAGTCCACCTTCGGGAATTAAGCAAGGCATTCCAAGATGCTTTTCTATGGATGCAACGGTTTGTTCCGCAGCTTTCTGATAAAGTTTTGCTGTTTCTTTAATATACGGTCTGATGCTGTTATGGGTTATACCATTCCTGATATATTCAACCAGAGCCATCTGATGCAGACTATCCGGACATAAAATGGTGGCACCCTGTACAGCTTCAAAAGCAGAAATAATTTCGACAGGAGCTTCCACCCAACCTAAGCGACGTCCCAATCCGCGGCACCATTTTGAATTGGAATGGATGGAAATATAATTATCGTTTGGACCCCAGCTAAAATATTCCGGGAGATCGTCCTGCCATACCAGTTCTTTATACGCAAAATCGATCACCAAAAAAGCGCCAATGTCCTTTGCAGCATCCAGTGCTGCTTTAACAAATCCGGTGGAAGGAATCTGAGAAGTTGGATTATCAGGTGCACAAAGCATAATCATTTTTGGCTTTTCTGCTTTGATAAAGGCAGCAAACTCCGCTTTGCGTTCATTCGCAACATATTTCCAGTTTTCGGTATCCATAACAGAGAAATGAATTACTTCAATGTTATCAATTGAAGAAGCCTGTGCCGGATAATTGGCGTAGGTTGGATCCAACATACAAATTTTGTCCCCTTCATCCAGGATAATATTCATCAGGTTTGCCGTCATCTGGGATGAATTGGCCCCAATGGCAATTTGTTCTGGTGATAAATCCATGTCATCACCATAAATATGCTTCTCAAAATCTACGATGGCTTTCCGGCATTCGGGCATCCCAATGGTTGTAGGATAGGCTCCACTTGCATGAAACTTTTGACTGTCATCAATAATCGAAGCATAGGCACTACGCATGGAATCAGGTGCTTCGTGATTCACCCATCCACCAGAAAATGAAATAACATCGGCAGGATCGAGACCTACTTTCCTGAAGAATTCAGGATTAGCCAGATCCATAATTTCACGGATGGGTGATTTTTTATTTTTAAACGTAGTTACCTTTTTTGAAATCGACGGTTTCATCAGATGCTTTGTTTTTTGATGTTGTGAATTAATTGTATGGTATTATTTCCTGGCAATTGTAGCTTCCGCAGCTTTGACAATATCTTCAACGCTCATTTCATAATAATCCAGCAGTTCCTGTGGCAGACCTGAACCTGCAAATTTGTCTCGCAGTCCGATTCGATATACCGGAACCGGATAATTTTCTGCAGCTACCTCCATGATGGCACTTCCCAGTCCGCCAATAATGTTATGATCTTCAGCCGTCACAGCAGCACCACATTGTTTGAGTACATTAGTAACTCCCTGTGTATCGATTGGCTTCACCGTATGTACTTCAACAACGGTTACGCCTATTCCCTTTTCTTCCAGAATTTTAGCTGCTTCAAAAATACGGGGAAGCAAGACCCCGTTTCCGAACAGTGCAATATCATTCCCTTTTTGCGAAATGATGTTGATCTTCCCCGGAGTAAACGGTGTATCCTTTTCAAAGACAACAGGATCACGTCCGCTTCCTAATCGGATATAAACAGGACCAGGTATGTCTGCTGCCGCGATGGTTGCCTGACGGGCCTGATCGGCATCGGCTGGAACTAAAATGGTAACATTGGCAATGGTGCGTAAAATTCCGATATCTTCAAAGAACTGATGTGTTACCCCTTCGCGTTCACCCCCTGCTATTCCTCCGTTTACACCGGCCAGTTTCACATTCAGATTCGGATAAGCGATAAACGTACGGATCTGTTCACAGGCACGCATGGTAATAAAACCGGCATAGGTGGCAAAAAACGGAATACGTCCGTCCAGGGCAAGGCCTGCAGAAGTAGCGGTTGCATTTTGTTCGGCAATACCCACTTCAACATACTGATCTGGTCGTTTTTCAATGAATTCGGTGGCACGCATAGCCAATACGCTGTCTGCACATACCAGCATGATCCGGTCATCTTTTTCTGCAAGGGTTTCCAGTCCCTGCATAAATCCTATTCGTGTACTTTCTGTTTTATTCAAGATCCAATCCTCCCAAAACTGACATTGCTAACTGATGTTCTTCATCGCTTGGTACTTTTTTATGCCAAGCATTATTCCCTTCCATAAACGGAACACCTTTCCCCTTTAAAGTATGGGCAATAAATATTATCGGCTGATCCGGTTTTGGTGCTGCCATGTCAGGAACAATAACCATTCCTTCCCTTTCAGATTCGTCTGATCGACCACGCTTTGCCGCATTTTCAAGCGCAAACGTCAGCTTCTCAATATCATGTCCGTCAATATCAATGGCATACCACCCAAACGCTTCCCATTTTTCTTTCAGGTTTTTCAATCCGCTTATTTTTTCAACCGTTCCACCACTCTGAATGCCATTGTAATCAATGATGGCAATCAGATTGTGAAGCTTGTATTTTGGAATGGTCATCGCTGCTTCCCAGACAATTCCTTCATTTAACTCACCATCACCCGTTAAAACAAAGGTTAATGCATCAGAACCTCTTCGCAGGGTTGAAAGAGCCATTCCACATCCCTGTGGTAATCCATGTCCCAATGATCCGGAAGTAGCATCAACACCAGGTGTGGATTTTTGAACAGGATGCCCCTGCATGCGTGATCCCAACGAACGCAAAGTCTTAAGTTCTGCAGACGGGAAATACCCTTTGCGTGCCAGTGCTGCATAATATGCGGGACAAGCGTGACCTTTCGATAAAATGAACCGGTCTCTGTCCTTCCAGTCCGGTTCTTCAGGATTTATGCGAAGAACATCAAAATAAAGGACTGCCAAAATATCTGCAATAGACATGCTGGGGCCGGGGTGACCATCACCTGCATAATATATGGTGTTAACAATATCGCGGCGTATCTGCGTAGCTGCAGCTTTCAACCGTTCAATACGTTCTGTCATTAGTGATTTATTTAGTAATAAAGTTAATTCCTGCTTTTCCTATAACTAACGTAAAACTATATCCTGAAAAACATTGTCCAAATATAGTGCAAAACATATACTTTATGAAAAGGTTTACATTATTATTTATTTAACTATTTACAATATATTGGTGAGAAATTAGATTGTTTAAATGTAATTTTTTTATTGTAAAAACATTATTTTTGTAAACGTTTACAGTTTTTGCAACATTATTAATTTATTTGGTAAAAAATCCCGTATGAAGCATCTTTTTACGATTGTTTTGGCCTTACTGTTTATTCTGAGTTCGTGTAGTGAAGGAATTTCTACAGGTAGCAGGATGGACTTTAACTCCGGATGGAAATTTTACCCTGGTGACGATTCTTCAGCTTTTCAGGCAATATATAACGACAACTACTGGAAAAATCTCAATCTTCCTCACGACTGGAGCATTGAAGGAAATTTCAGTATCGATAATCCTGCCGGACCTGAAGGGGGGGCATTGCCGACAGGCATCGCTTGGTATCGAAAAACGTTTGTTTTGGATGAAGCTGGTTCTGATCGCTATTATATAGACTTCGATGGTGTAATGAGCAACAGCGAGGTCTGGATCAATGGACATTACCTTGGCAAGAGACCCTATGGATACAGCTCATTCCGGTACGAACTCACACCATATCTGCATCGGAACGATTCAGTGAATGTGATAGCTGTTAAAGTAGACAACTCTGATCAGCCGGCTTCCCGCTGGTACACCGGTTCGGGGATCTACCGGAATGTGTGGCTGGTTCCTGAGAATGACATTCATATTGCGCACTGGGGAACATTTGTAAGCACCCCGACCGTGACTGCAAATCATGCCAAGGTTCGGTATCAAATTGACCTGATAAATCTGACGGGTTCAAAGCATAAAGTGAAAATCAAATCGGTGATTTATAATGCCGATGGATTAAATGTGGCAGAGCAAAAGTCTGGGAGTTCAATTGAGGAAGAGAAACAAATATTTCAGGAATTTAATATTGATGATCCCGATTTGTGGTCCCCCGAAAATCCCGTCTTGTATCGTGTGGTTACTGAAATTTATAAGGGAAATCAATTGTATGATAGGGTTGAAACACCATTTGGTATCCGTAATTTTAAATTTACACCGCTTGAAGGTTTTTTTCTGAACGGAAAAGTTTTGAAGATTCACGGGGTGAACCAGCATCATGATCTGGGTGCGCTTGGTGCTGCATTTAATGAAAGAGCTGCCGAACGACAACTGGAAATTCTGAAAGCCATGGGATGCAATGCCATCCGAATGGCACATAATCCACCGGCGCCTGAGTTACTGGATTTGTGCGATCAGATGGGATTTCTGGTCATAGATGAAGCCTTTGATGAATGGAAACACACCAAGGTAAAAAGAGGATATCATCTGTATTGGGATGAGTGGCATAAACGTGACCTTCAGGATATGGTACTGCGGGACAGAAACCATCCGTCCATTATTGCATGGAGCATTGGTAACGAAATTCCGGAACAGTTTGATTCCACCGGGATCACGATAGCCAGGGAACTGGTGGAAATTGTTAAGGAGCTGGATACCACAAGGTATGTTACCAGCGCATTGACGGAGACTGATCCCCAGAAGAACAACATATATAAATCGGGTGCACTGGATCTGCTTTCGTTTAACTATAAACATAAGGAATACCTGAAGTTTCCGGATCGCTATCCGGGTGAATGTATGCTTCCATCAGAAAATAACTCGGCGCTGGCAACCCGTGGTCATTATGACCTGCCTTCAGACAGCGTGCGCATCTGGCCACCGGCTTACAATAAACCTTTCGACGGAAATGCTGATTTTACGGCATCTTCGTATGATAATGCCATTGCCTACTGGGGATCAACGCATGAAGCTACCTGGGCTGTGGTGAAAAATAATACGTTTATTCCCGGCATGTTTGTCTGGTCAGGGTTTGATTACCTTGGTGAGCCAATTCCTTATCCTTATCCGGCCAGAAGTTCGTATCTTGGAATCATCGATTTATGTGGTTTCCCAAAAGATCCCTACTACATGTACCAAAGCGAATGGTCGGATGAAACCATGTTACATCTGTTTCCCCACTGGAACTGGAAAGCCGGACAATTGGTGGATGTATGGGCTTATTACAATAATGCTGATGAAGTAGAACTGTTTTTGAACGGCGCATCACAGGGTATTAAACATAAGTCTGATGACCAGTTTCACGTGATGTGGCGCATTCCTTTTGAATCCGGTACTATCAAAGCAGTATCACGTAAAAACGGGGAAGTGGTTTTGGAAAAGGAAATAAGTACAGCTGGTGAACCATATAAAATTGAACTATCAGCAGATCGCAGTAAAATGTATGCTGACGGAACGGATCTTTCTTTTGTCACTGTCAGGGTATTGGATCGGGATGGAAATCTTGTGCCACATGCCGATAATTTGATTAACTTCGAAGTTGCCGGAACCGGATTTATCGCAGGTGTGGACAATGGTTACCAGGCCAGTCTTGAACCATTCAGGGCAGACCATCGCAAAGCCTATAATGGCATGTGTCTGCTCATCGTTCAGGCGGAAAAAACAGCAGGAGAAATTAGTGTTACTGCCACATCGGATCAACTTGAGGCGGATTCGTTGGTGATAACAACCGAATAAGAAGATGTTATGAAAAATACAAAACGAAATACATTACATGGAATTCTGACTGGTGTCATTTTAAGCCTTTTCCCCATTTGGGGTGCAACAGGGCAGACCATTGCCGGTGATCCTGCCGGAATACCGCCGGTTCCGCATATTTACAATTCGGTGCCCTGGGAAAATCCACAGGTTTGCGAAATAAACAGAGACCGTTCCAGGGCAACGGCTTATTCATATCCGACTATTCAGGCTGCGATAGCAGATAACCGCGAAACATCCGGACGTTTTAAATCTCTGAACGGTACATGGGACT
This sequence comes from Quyinboa mangrovi, assembly GCF_042219825.1. Taxonomy (NCBI): domain Bacteria; kingdom Pseudomonadati; phylum Bacteroidota; class Bacteroidia; order Bacteroidales; family Quyinboaceae; genus Quyinboa; species Quyinboa mangrovi. Next base: position 265,856 of record NZ_JBHJHQ010000009.1, on the reverse strand, counting down.
TTTATTTTGCGATCAAACCAGCCGATGCATCAAAGGATTTCTATAAAAGCCGGGTAAATGGATGGGATAAAATTGAGGTGCCCTCCAATTGGGAGCTGAAAGGCTATGATGTACCGATTTATAAAAGTTCCATCTATCCGTTCCGTCCCATAAATCCACCTTATGTACCGCGTGATTACAATGGTGTTGGTTCATATCAGCGTACATTCACCGTGCCGGATGCATGGAAGGACATGAACATTACGCTTCATTTTGGAGGTGTGAAATCGGCTTTTACAGTTTGGGTCAACGGAGAATTTCTGGGATATGGCGAGGATGGCTGTCTGCCGTCTGAATTTAATGTGACAGCCTATCTGAAAGATGGTGAAAATATAGTGTCTGTACAGGCCATCCGGTGGAGCGATGCTTCTTATCTGGAGGATCAGGATCACTGGCGTTTAAGTGGTATACAAAGGGAAGTATTCCTCATGGCTGAACCAAAATTACGCATAGCCGACCTGCACTACCAGGCCAAACTGGACAAGGATTATAAAGATGCAGTTTTGAGTATTCGTCCTAGGTTTGATAACCTGACCGGTGATACAGTGAATGGATATACTATGGAAGCACAGTTATTTGATGCGGCTCAAAACCCGGTATTTGAGGAACCCCTCAGTAAAAGTGCAGCGGATATTATCAACGAATCTTATCCACGGCTTGATAATGTAAAGTTTGGTGTGTTTGAAACAACCGTAAAAAATCCGTTGAAATGGAGCGCCGAAGAGCCCAACCTGTATACTCTGGTTTTAACGCTTAAAGATAGTCATGGGAATGTGGCAGAGGCTAAAAGTTGCAAGGTTGGATTCCGCGACATCCGGTTTGCAAAGGATAACAGTAAACTGCTCATCAATGGGAAGGTGACTTACCTGTATGGGGTTAACCGGCACGACCATGATCCCGTTAAAGGGAAAGCACTCTCACGCGAAGACATCAGAAGAGACATCGTGCAGATTAAACAGTTTAACTTCAATTGCATTCGTACCTCACATTATCCCAACGATCCTTATTTATATGATCTGTGCGATGAATACGGCATTTATGTGATTGATGAAGCCAACCACGAAACGCATGGAATAGGTGGCAAGCTTGCTAACGATCCGGAGTGGACCAATGCCATGATGCAAAGGGTTCAGCGCATGGTTGAACGCGATAAAAACCACCCGTCCGTTATTTTCTGGAGTCTTGGAAATGAGGCAGGACGTGGTCCGAATACAGCTGCTATGGCAGGTTGGGTGCACGATTTTGATATTACGCGCCCTGTGCATTATGAACCGGCTATGGGGGATCAGCACGCTGAAGGTTATATTCCCTTTGGTGATCCGGGTTATCCCAAAGATCACTCACACCGTATTCAGACACCTCTGGATGAACCCTATGTGGATATCATTAGCAGGATGTATCCTGCATTGTATACAGGCCCGCTTCTTGTTTATCAGGATAACGGTGACAAGCGGCCAATCTTTTGGTGTGAATACTCGCATTCCATGGGTAATTCTACCGGTAACCTTGCAGAATTCTGGGATCAGATTCGCACCCTGCCGCGAATGATTGGAGGTTGCATCTGGGATTACAAAGACCAGGGCTTACTGAAGAAAGATTCAAACGGGAATGAATTTTTTGCATACGGTGGTGATTTTGGTGCCAGGTTGAATGACAATAATTTTTGTATCAATGGAATTGTAGCTTCAGACGGACGTGCAAAACCTGCCATTTTTGAATGCAAACATGTGTTTCAGCCGGTGGAATGTAAGATGCTGGATGCTGAGAAAGGTTTGGTTCAAATTAAAAACCGTCAAAGTGTAAAATCGCTTGCAGATTATACCATCACGGTTGATTTCAGGGAAGACGGACGTGTGATCAAAGCAATTAAATTAAATAATGTTTCATTGGACGCTGGCAGAGATACGGTCATTGATATCTCAAAAGACTATCCAAAATTTAAGAAGGGTCTGGAATATCTGGCCGATATTCACTTTACACTTTCAGAAGCAACACCCTGGGCTGATGCCGGTTTCGAAGTGGCATCCAATCAGTTTGAACTGACTGGTCTGCCAAAACCGGCAACAAATTCAGGATCAGACAAAGAACTGAAAATTAAGGAAGCCGTAGATGGCTATGAAGTTTCCGGAACCGGTTTCAGTATGCTCTTTGACCATGAAACGGGTGCTTTAAGTTCGTATAAACAAAAGAATGAAGAACAAATATATCAACCATTACTGCCGCATTTTACGCGCCCATTGACAGATAATGATGAGCGCGGCTGGAAACCACAGCAGCAGCTTAAGGTCTGGTATGTCAACAAACCTGTGCTTGAAAATATGTCTGTGGATGCCCTGGACAAAACCAATATTAAGATTACCAGTGTGTATTCTTTCATTAAAAACAAGGCAGATATTGAAGTTACATACAGTATTAATGGTGATGGCGTGGTGAAAGTTGATTTCACTCTGAATGCGGACACGGCTCTGCCAAATATCCCTAAGGTAGGAATGCAGTGCGGGATCAACCGTACTTACGATGATATTGAATGGTATGGCCGCGGGCCTCAGGAAAACTACATCGATCGCAGACAGGGTGCTCCTGTTGCTGTGTATGACATGCCGATAGAAGAATTTATGGAACCCTATGTGATGCCACAGGAGAATGGAAATCGTACGGATGTAAGATGGATGTATCTGAATGATGGCAAAAATGATGGGCTTCTGGTCGTGGCAGACAGCCTGTTAAGCATGAGCGCATGGCCTTATGCAGAGGAAAACATTAATGAAGCTAAGCATACCAACGAACTGGAAGATGCCGGTTTCATCACATTGAATATCGATCTCATTCAGATGGGCGTTGGTGGTAACGACAGCTGGTCGCCGGTAGCAGCACCAATTAAAAAATACCAGGTTCCTGCTAAAATATGGAAATACAGCTATTATTTATTCCCGGTAAAAAATTTAAGAAGTGATCCCGATAAAACGGCCCGAAATATCAGATTTTAAGCAGTCAATTCCATGAAGATCAGATACACGCACATATCATTCACGTTTTCAGTCATCATTTTAGTGACTTTAATGTTGTGTGTTGGATGTGAGAATCAGAGATCACAAAAATCAGAGCGCATATTGAATGAAATGGATGAGGCAAATGCTAAACCATGGATCTTCTGGTACTGGATGCACGGTGCCGTTTCGCGAGAAGCCATCACAGCCGACCTTGAAGCCATGCATCAGGTTGGTATAGGTGGAGCCATGCTGATGCCAATTAAGGAGGTGCTTGATTCATCGTTTTATTATCCGGCTTATGAAACCATGACACCGGAATGGTGGGATCTGGTTCAGTATGCCATGGAAGAAGCCAAACGGCTTGGCCTGCAAATCGGCATGAATGCCTGCGATGGATTTACCTGTGCCGGTGGTCCGTGGATCACACCGGAAGTGTCTATGCAAAAAGTGGTATGGGCCGACACCCTCGTTACCGGCGGATATACGTTTAAAGGGAACCTGCCACAACCGGAAATCGTCAAAGGGTATTACGACGATATTGCCACATTTGCTTATCCGGCTTATGCAGGAACGGGTATCAGCTCCTATGATCTGAATCCCAAAGTAACCACGAGTTTAGAACATGAGAACCTGCAATACCTGGCGCAAAAACATAATACCAGACAATTTTCAACACGCCAACCGTGCTGGATTCAGTATGCGTTTAAAAAACCGTTTACCTGTCGCTCTGTGATGCTTAAAACAGGTTGGAATAATTACCAGGCTAACCGTTTAATTATCGAAATCAGTGATGATGGTGTGCATTTTACTAAACATACACGCCTTGTTCCCCCACGCTCCGGCTGGCTTGATCTGGATGCTGATAACACGCAGTCCATTCCACCGGTAACAGCAAAGTATTTTCGTTTTGTATTTGATCCTGAAGGTTCTGAACCGGGGGCAGAAGATATTGACGATGCCAAATGGAGTCCGCGCTTAAGAACCTACGGCATTGAACTTTCCGGTAATCCGAGGATCAGTCAGTTCGAAGGCAAGTCCGGTATGATCTGGCGGATTGCAAAAGAAACAACAGATAAAGAGATATCGCCAGATATGTGCGTTCCGGAGGATCAACTCATTAATATATCAGAGCAGGTAGGTGACAATGGTGAACTGGAGTGGGAAATTCCGGAAGGAAAATGGATTATCCTTAGAATAGGACACACCTCAACAGGACATGAAAATTATGTTGGTGGTGGAGGTAAAGGCCTGGAATGTGATAAGTTTGATCCGGAAGTGATTCGTTTTCAGTTTGATCAGTGGTTCGGCGAAGCCTTTCGGCAGGTAGGGCCTGATCTGGCAGGTGATGTGTTAAAGCGGTTTCATATCGACAGTTGGGAGTGCGGAAGTCAGAACTGGTCGCATGTTTTCCCTGAGGAATTTAAGAGACGCAGAGGCTATGACCTGATGCCATATCTGCCGGTCATGGCTGGTGTTCCATTGAAAGACACCGAGTTTTCGGAAAAGGTATTAAAAGATATACGGACTACCGTATCCGATTTGTTCACCGACGTATTTTACAGGACACTGGCTGAGGAAGCCCATAAAAAAAAGACCTTGTTCAGTGCTGAGTGCATCGCCCCGGTTGGCGTCTCTGACGGCATGTTGCACTATAAGGAGGTTGATCTGCCCATGGGTGAATTCTGGTACAACAGTCCGTCGCACGATAAGCCAAACGATATGCTCGATGCGATTTCTGCAGCGCACATTTATGGTAAAAGAATTATACAGGCTGAAGCCCTGACCGAAATCCGTCTGGACTGGGATGAGTATCCCGGCATATTAAAACCGGTGGTGGACCGTAATTTTGCTTTGGGTGCCAATCGAATGGTTCCACACGTGTTTGTGCTGAATCCATGGATGGACCGTAAACCGGGAATGACGCTTGGCATGAATGGAAACTTTTTCCAGCGGGATCAGACCTGGTGGAAACCCGGGAAAGCTTTCTTTGAATACCTTACCAATTGTCAGCGGCTATTGCAAAAAGGTGATCCGGTGGTGGATATTGCTGTTTTCACCGGAGAAGAGATACCGAGAAGGGCCATTTTACCCGACAGACTGGTGGATGTACTGCCGGGAATCTTTGGGAGGTATAAGGTTGAACTGGAAAGAAAAAGACTTGAAAATGCAGGTATCCCGACAAGAGATATTCCGAAAGGCGTAAGAACGCAGTCGAACATTTCGGACCCTGAAGACTGGATTGATCCGTTAAACGGTTATGCATACGATTCGTTCAATAAAGATGTCCTGTTAAGATTAGCAACTGTTGAAGATGGCAGAATCGTATTGCCGGGTGGCGCATCCTATGGCGTGCTGGTCATTCCCGGAAACCGGAAAATGGCACCGGATGGAGGAAAAGAAATGAGTCTTGAAGTGGCAGAAAAACTGTTGAGCCTTTTAAAGGATGGCGCCACAGTTCTTATGATGGATAAGCCGGATAAAACGCCCGGATGGGAGTCCGGATCAAATGCAGACCAACAGTTGAAGAAAACCATAGCTGAGTTCTTTAACGGAGATAAGGTTAGCATTGAGGACGGGAAAGGGCATAAGCAAATGATGTGGAATATTGGGAAAGGGAAGGTGATTCAGGGACCGTGGATCCTTGATTCTTTTGATCCGATACACATACAACAGGATGTCCAGGGTTACGATGCCGAAGGTGAAAAAACCGATATAGCCTGGAATCATCGGACTGAAAAAGGGAAAGAAATTTATTTTATTTCCAACCAACAGAATGAGGCAAGAAATATTACCCTGTCGTTTCGTGTAGAAGACAAGGAACCTGTGTTGTATGATCCGGTAAGAAATACGCAATACAGATTACCTGATTGGCAGCAGCATAATGCCAGAACAGAATTGAAATACCGCTTTGAACCTTACCAGTCTGTTTTTGTGATTTTTGAGAATAATGATCCCAAATCCTTAAAGTCTGCAGGTAAAAACTGCTTAGAAACGAAACCGGTTCAAACGATAACTGGTACGTGGAATGTGAAGTTTGACCCCGAATTCGGTGGGCCGGAAGAAGCGGTCAGGTTTAATAAACTGACTGACTGGAGCAAAAATGCAGATACGAAAATTAAATATTATTCCGGTACAGCTGTGTATAGCACGTCATTTGAATTTTCTGATGAATTAAAAGAGAATCAGTCGGTATGGCTTGATTTGGGTGAAATTGCAAATATAGCAGAGGTGACACTGAATGGTAAGTCATGTGGCATCGTCTGGACAGCACCCTACCGACTCAGAATTGACGGAGCCTTAAAGTCAGGGAATAACAAATTACAGATAGCTGTCACCAATACCTGGGCAAACCGATTAATTGGTGATCATCAGTTACCGGAGGACCAAAGGATCACATGGACAACAGCGCCATACAGATTGGAGGGTAAGCCGCTGGGAAAAGCAGGATTACTGGGACCGGTTAGTATAAATTATGAATTATGAATTAGGAATGGTAATTAGAAATTTAGATACTATTAAAGATATGAAGATACAATTTAAAAACATAGGATTAATTCTTTTACTGCTGGCTGGAGTGGCATGGCCGGGGCAAGCTGAAATTAAACTTCCGGCACTGTTTACAGATTATGTGGTTCTGCAGCAGCAAAGCGATGTAGCAGTCTGGGGTTGGGCTGATGCGAAAGAAAGCGTTGTTGTTAAACCATCGTGGAGTGATGAAGTTTATTCCACAAAGGCAGATAAAAGCGGGAAATGGAAACTGAACATTAAAACACCTGTTGCCGGTGGACCATTCGAATTGTCAGTCAGTGATGGCACTGAGGTTGTATTGCATGATATCATGATCGGAGAGGTTTGGTTGTGCTCAGGCCAATCAAACATGGAGATGCCCATGAAAGGCTTTCCGGGTCAACCTGTTGAAGGATCAAACATGGACATCCTGAAATCGAAAAACAACAATATTCGTATGATTACGGTACCCCGTGGAAAGACACCGGTGATAAAGGATGATTTTAATGGGAAATGGATAACGGCATCACCGGAGACGGTGGCAGAATTCAGTGCAACAGGGTATTATTTTGGTCGTCTTCTGAATGAGATGCTGGATGTTCCGGTTGGATTAATTGATGTGACATTTGGTGGGTCTTGCATACAGGCCTGGATGAGTGAAGAAACCAGTGTACCATTTAACGATACGCCCTTGCCTAACATGGATGACATTCCCAATATCCCAAATCGTACGCCAACTGTTCTGTTTAACAGTATGTTGAATCCGGTCATCGGGTTTGGAATGAAGGGCTGTATCTGGTACCAGGGTGAAACCAACTACGAAAGTCCGGATCAGTATGAAAAGCTGTTTCCGGAAATGGTGGCAGAATGGCGTAAGTTATGGAATATCGGCGAATTTCCGTTTTACTACATGCAGATAGCACCTTTTGACTATTCCATGTTTCAGCATGATACAATCAATCCGAAATTTAACTCGGCTTACCTGCGTGATGCACAGCGCAAATCCATGAATAATATCTCTAACAGTGGTATGGCCGTGATTATGGATATTGGGGAAAAGACCTGTATTCATCCCAAAAAGAAAAAAGTTGGAGGTGAGCGTCTGGCCTTATGGGCCTTGGGTGATACCTATGGTATAAAAGGGTTCGGTTTTAAAAGCCCGTCACTTAATGCCATAGAAATCAAAGGTAGCAAAGTGGTGGTTTCTTTTAATGATGTGGGTGAAGGCTTAACCACGTTTGGACAGGATCTTACCGGTTTTGAGATTGCCGGCGAGAATAAGATATTCTTTCCCGCACAGGTCTATTTAAGAAGAAAATCGGTGGTTGTTTCATCGCCACATGTGGAAAAACCGGTTGCTGTGCGCTATGCATTCGATGATTTTGTAATCGGAACCTTATTCGGTACAAACGGATTACCGGTGTCCTCGTTCCGAAGTGATGAATGGTAGTTGGAGATATAAGACGTAAGATATAAGACGTAAGATATAAGACGTAAGACATAAGATTTAAGATAAAAGATAAAAGATATAAGACACAAGATACAAGACACAAGACTAAAGATTTAAATGAATAAGATTCCATCTAAAATATTGCTCTTTTTATGTTTTGTTTTGTTTGAACCGACCGCAAAACCACAACCGGCTGCATTAGATGCTTATAATGTGGTTTGGAGAACGCAAAGCAAAAATGCTTCTGAAACCATGCCATGTGGTGGTGGGGATGTCGGTTTGAATGTCTGGGTTGAAAACGGAGACATTCTTTTTTACATGGCTAAAAGCGGCACGTTTGATGAGAATAACTCCATGTTGAAATTAGGCCGCGTGCGTGTGCATCTTAGTCCTAATCCGTTTGAGGGAAAAGCATTCAGGCAGGAGTTGAAATTGAGTGATGGTTCGGTTCGCATTTTCGGATCCCACGGCGATTTAAGTGCTGATGTGAAAATATGGGTGGATGTGTATAGTCCGGTCATTCATGTGGCTGTGTCTTCCAGTCAGAAAACAACGCTAAAAACGACTTACGAAAGCTGGCGGTATCAGGACAGGTTATTGCGAAAATGGGAAAACTTTCAGAATTCGTATAAGTGGATCAACCCTGAGGACCTGAAAACTTATGCTGACTCAATTCACTTTGATCAGAACAGTGTAACTTTTTACCACCAGAACAGGCAGGAAACTGTATTTGATGTCACCGTTGAAAGGGAACAGATGGAACAAGTAAAGGATCAACTTTTCAATCCTTTGGCAGGCCTGACCTTTGGCGGTATGATGTTTGGCGACAACCTTGAGCCGGCCGGCACAACCACCGGTAATTACCTGAGTACAGATTTTAAGGGCTGGCATCTGAAAAGCAAAAAGCCTTCAAAAACGCATGAAGTTGCTATAGTACTGAATACGGCTAATGGTAAAACTTCATGGCAGGAGGGCATAGAGAACTATGTTGAGGGATATCATAAACATAAAAATTCATCGTTGAATCTGACACTTAAGTGGTGGCAGGATTACTGGTCCCGGAGTTTTGTATTTATTAATCCTGAACAGAAAGCAGAAACTTCAGAAGTGTGGCAGGTTGGCCGAAACTATACGCTGTTTCGTTACATGCTGGGCTGTAATGCTTTTGGTGATTATCCCACTAAATTTAACGGTGGTTTGTTTACGGTTGATCCGGTCTTCACAGATTCCACCCGTGCATTTACACCGGATTTCAGAAACTGGAGCGGCGGAACTTTTACGGCTCAGAACCAGCGGCTGGTTTATTTTCCGATGCTTAAGAGCGGTGATTTTGAGCTCATGAAAACACAGTTTGATTTCTATCAGCGGATTTTACATAATGCAGAACTACGCAGTAACGTTTATTGGGGACACAATGGAGCCTGTTTTACCGAGCAGATTGAAAATTACGGTTTACCCAATCCTGTGGAATATGGCTGGGACCGGCCTGATGATTATGATCCAGGGAGACAGTACAACGCCTGGTTGGAGTACCAGTATGATACATCGCTGGAGTTTTGTTTTATGATTCTGGAAATGGCTAAATACAACGGATCGGACATTTCTGAATACTTACCCTTGATTGAAAGTTGTCTCACCTTTTTTGACGAACACTACCAGTACCTGGCAGCTCAGCGCGGAGTGAAAAAGCTGGATGAAAACGGTCACCTGGTCCTTTATCCCGGATCAGCCTGTGAAACATATAAAATGGCGTATAATGCCACATCAACCATCGCAGCCTTAAAAACAGTTCTGGAGGAAGTAATCGGTTTGCCGGAACAGTACAATGAAAAAATTAACAAGCGTCACTGGCAGGAGATGCTGGACCGGATTCCACCAATTTCGTTTACTGAATACAATGGACATAAAACTATAGCTCCGGCTAAGTTGTGGGAGCGGGTCAATAATACCGAAGTACCGCAGCTGTATCCTGTTTTTCCATGGGGCATGTATGGCATCGGGCATCCGGATCTGGAAGTGGCATTAAACACATGGAAGTATGATACTGATGCCATAAAATTCAGAAGCCATAAGGGATGGAAACAGGATGTAATTTGGGCTGCACGCATGGGATTAACCAATGAGGCAGCTGCTTTGTGCCTGAAAAAGATGACGGATTCGGGCAGACGCTTTCCTGCATTCTGGGGGCCGGGTTTTGACTGGGTTCCGGATCATAACTGGGGTGGTTCGGGAATGATTGGTGTACAGGAGATGCTGCTGCAAACCGTTGGAGATAAGATCTATCTTTTTCCGGCATGGCCAAAAGAATGGAATGTACATTTTAAACTGCATGCACCGGGGAACACAACCGTAGAGGCTGAACTGAAGGATGGAGAAATAAAAAATTTAAATGTATTTCCTGAGAACAGGAAAAAGGATATTATAAATTGCTATCAAAGCGAAAAATCAGTACAGGAATGAAAATGACCCACAAAGATCGCTTTTATGCCACCATTAATTATCAGCCGGTGGATCGTCCTGCCTCATGGCTAGGTTTACCGGTTCCCGAAGCAGAAAAGGCGTTGACCGCTCACTTCGGAGTAAAAAGTGTGGATGAGATCCGTAAGATCATTGACGACGATATTTATCCGATAGAAGTTCCGTATAATTATGCGCCATCCAACCATATTGCCTGTGCTTTCAGGTTTGCCAAGGTGGATCATCTGGATAAACCGGACGAGCGAACTCTGACAGCGCCTGGGTTTTTTGAGGATTATACCGATCCGGCGGATGTGGATAAGTTCGACTGGCCGGATCCGGCGAAATATCTTGATCGTGCAGAATCACTGAGAAGAGCAAAGGCAGTGGACGATAAGTCTGTGCGGATGGGTGTGATGTGGAGTGCGCATTTTCAGGATGCCTGTTCGGCTTTCGGTATGGAACACGCTTTGATGACCATGCTGATGAACCCGGAGATGTTTCAGTCTGTAATCGATAGAATTACGGAGTTTTATCTGAAAGCCAACGAAATTTTTTATGAATCCACCAAAGGTCATCTGGATGCAGTACTGATCGGCAATGATTTTGGTAGTCAGACCGGTTTAATGGTTGATCCTGAATTATTGCGGGCTCATGTTTTTCAGGGCACCAAGCAACTGATTGATCAGGCAAAAAGTTATGGTCTGACCGTGATTCATCATTCCTGTGGTTCAGTGTTTCCGCTGATTGATGATTTTATTGAACTGGGGGTGGATGTGATCCATCCTATTCAGGCCCTGGCTGCAGATATGGATGCTTCAAATCTGAAAAAGCACCATTACGGGAAAGCGGCTTTTTGTGGTGGCGTGGATGCCCAGTATCTTTTGGTAAAAGGTGATGCTCAATCTGTGGCCGATAAGGTAGATGAGTTGAAGGAACTGTTTCCGACGGGACTGGTAATTTCGCCAAGTCATGAAGCTATTTTGCCCGATATACCGCCGGCAAATATTGAAGCGATGTTTAAAGCTATTAATAACGTAAATTAACAACATAGAAATTGAGATAATCTTGTGTCTTGTTTCTTATGTATTATGTCTCAAGATAATGAAAAGATTTGGACAAATGATCCGGCTCAAACCGGAAGGTGCTGTTGAATATATTCAACAACATGCTGATGTGTGGCCGGGAGTACTGGCGAAAATTAAGGAATGTAACCTCGTTAATTATTCCATTTTTTACAGGGATAATATCCTCTTTGCCTACTTTGAATATACCGGATCTGATTTTGATGCCGATATGGCAAAAATGGCTGATCACAAGGAGACACAGCGCTGGTGGGATGTGGTTAAACCTTTGATGGAACCACTGGATAACAGAAAACCGGGAGAATTCTGGAGCGATATGGAAGAGATTTTTCATCTGGATTAATAACTATCTTTAACTTATAATCTTACTATGATCCCCTCAAGTCCCATCATCGGAACCCTGTTACATGCTGTCGGCGGCGTATCAGCTTCGTCTTGCTATGTGCCGTATCAAAAGACCAGACAATGGTCATGGAGCACATTCTGGTTGGTTCAGGCCATGTTTGCATGGATACTGATGCCACTTATAATTGGCGCCATTACGGTTCCGGATTTCTTTTACATCCTTGCTCATGCTCCGTCAAAGGCCCTTTGGATGGCATTCATTCTTGGGGCGGTTTACGGTTTCGGAAGCATGTCCTTTGGTGTATCGATCCGATATATTGGTTATTCGCTGACCTATACTCTGGCTATTGGTATATCAGCAATCGTAGGGACTGTTTTGCCTTTGATAATATTTGGTGGTTTGACAGAACATTTTCAGGCGCCCGGTGGTAACATCGTATTGTTTGGAATGATCGTTTCTGTGGTCGGTGTCGGACTTTGTGGATGGGCGGGTTTCAAAAGGGAACACGAGGTTAATCCTAAACAGGATGGACTGAAAATGTCGAATATGTTTATAGGTTTGATCCTAACCATCATTGCAGGTGTACTTTCAGGTGTGTTTAATATATCGCTTGAATTTGGACAGCCCATAGCCGATATGGCAGCAGAACATGGTGCCGGTCAGTTTGAAGGAAATGCCAAGATGATAGTTTCTACAGCCGGTTGTTGGGTTGTTAACATGGTTTGGTTCATGGTCGTCGCTGTAAAAAACAAAAGCCTGAAGGAGTTTTCTGTAAAAAGCGGTTTGCCCCGTAAACTGATCTTCAAAAACTTTTCATGGTCGGCTTTGGCGGGTACCATGTGGTTTTTACAGTTTTTCTTTTACGGAATGGGGCATGTCAATATGGGCAAATTTCAGTATGCCAGCTGGGTGCTACACATGTCAATGCTGATTTTTTTCAGTTACATCATTGGCGTCATCATGAAGGAATGGAAAAATGTATCAGGCAGAACCTATGCCTTACTGATTGTGGCCCTGCTGATTTTGGTTTCATCTTTTGTGATCATAGCTTATGGTGGAATGCAGGAATAAGAAGAAGCTGTAATTACAAGGTCATAAGTAGAATTATAGAAACGAATTTTATAAGATATTAAATCATAAAGAATACCTCAAAATTAATAAGTTTTATATGAAGGAACAGAAAAAAATGTCGGATACTGAGTTGAAAAAAGATCCGGATATGGATAAAATATCAAGGGAGCAATGGAAAGCTTCAGCGTTGGCAGGAATGGCTTCTTATCTTGATGCCGGTTCAATTGTGGCTTTAGGAGCCGGATTGTCATTGTTTCAATCGTACATGAATTTATCAAACAATGCTATCGGCTTGCTGGCTGCTATCGGTCCGAATGCAGTAGGATGTGCAGTTGGCGCATTTATTGGCGGTAGACTTGGAGATAAACTGGGGCGTAAACGGATCTACCAGATAGATCTTCTGGTGTATGCTTTTGGAATTTTACTGATTGCTTTTGCTTTGAATCCGGTCATGTTGTTTGCAGGAACCTTTATTATTGGTGTGGCAGTAGGTGCTGATGTTCCAACTTCTCTGGCTTATGTGGGAGAAGCTGCGCCGGATAAAGCCAGGGGAAAACTGCTTGGTTTTACCCAGGTGGCCTGGAGTTTTGGTCCGGTTGTTGTACTCTGGATGGCCATGTTTCTGGCGCATCTGGACATTCTCGGAATTCGCATTGTTTTCCTTCATCTTTTTGTAGTAGCCATAGTAACGTGGTATCTGCGCCGTAGCCTGGCTGAATCTTCCAGATGGAAAGTTGCGGCTACAACGGCAAAAGTTAATTTAAGGACCCTTTTTTCCGGTTCCAACTTGAAAGGATTGGTATACACCGCTGTAATTTATTTATTCTGGAACCTGGCAGCAGGGACAGCAGGAATTTTTAATCCATATATCATTAAAACCTTGAATGCCGGTAGTCAGGCAATGAGTGTTGGCTTGTCGAGTGCGGGTTTTATTATATTTATTATTGTGACCCTGATTGTTTTTATGCCACACTCGGACAGGAACTTTAAAACACGAAGAACCATTTGGGCAGTAGGAGCCATTATGCAGGTAGTTGCCTATGGAATGCTACTGTTTCTGCCGTTTACCATACCGGTTATTATTGCAAATATCCTGATGTTTTCATCAGGTGCGGCTTTAGCAGGTGAAGCATTTTACAAAGTGTTCAGTCAGGAACTCTTTCCAACCATTTTCAGGGGTACTGCTCAGGGACTGACGTTTGGAATCAGCCGGACCTTGCTTGGTGTATGGAGCTTCTTTGTTCCGGCTTTGGCAAATGTAGGGATAGAACCGGTAGCCGGCTTACTCACATTCTTTCTGATCATCAGTGGTGCGGTTGGCTTCTTTTTTATGCCGGACACCTCAGGTAAATCACTGGAGCAGATTGCGCAGGAACGGGCCTGATGGGAAATTATGGAATATTATTGTATAATGGAGGTTAAGCAATAAGAGAAAAAAAGTAAATGGAATCTCGAATAGTAATATTGAAATCTGCGAAAATCCGCGTTATCTGCGGGTAAAGAAATTAAAATGATATTAGTTACAGATTTAAAAACAGAATATAAAACAAATCCGCTTGGATTAAAACCTTGTCAACCGAGGTTAAGTTGGATGATCTCTGATGATCGTAAGAATGTGGCTCAGGCAGCTTACAGAATTCTCTGTGCGTCATCTGGATCAGATTTGAGAAATGAACATGACCTGATCTGGGATTCCGGTAAGGTTGAATCGAAACAGTCTGTGCAAGTGGTATACGGCGGAGAGGAGCTTACATCAGGACAAAGGGTTTACTGGAAAGTGAAAGTCTGGGATAACTACAGCAATGAATCAGAATGGAGTGAAACGGCTTTCTTTGAAATGGGTTTGTTTCATAGCAAGGACTGGAAAGCACAATGGATAGAACCGGGCATCAAGGAAGATCCATCAGACTCGGCACCTTCTCCCTTTTTAAGAAAGGAATTCAGTACGGATAAAAATATCAGTAAAGCAACAGCCTATATCACTGCCCATGGTTTATATGAGTTGCACATGAATGGTCGTAAAGTCAGTGAGGACCTGTTCACTCCCGGCTGGACCAGTTATAACCACCGTTTACAGTATCAGGTGTACGATGTGACCCGGGATATTCAGGCAGGTGCCAATGCTGTTGGAGTAATTCTTGGTGATGGCTGGTATCGTGGCTATCTGGTCTGGCAGGGCAATAAAAACCTGTATGGCGATAAGCTGGCTTTGTTATGTCAGATAATAGTGGAATACGATGATGGATCAGAGGAGTGGATCATAACGGATGAGTCATGGCAATCATCCACAGGGCCAATTCTGAAATCCGATATTTATAATGGGGAGACCTATGATGCACGTCTGGAAATGGAGAACTGGGATAAGGCAGGATTTGATGCATCCGGTTGGGGATCAGTCGTCATAAAAAACTATGGCTTTGATAAGCTCGTGGCGTCTGAAGGTGTTCCTGTAAGAATAACAGAAACACTGAAACCGGTCAAAACGTTGGTCACGCCAAAAGGTGAAATGGTCTTCGATATGGGCCAGAATATGGTGGGCTGGGTCCGGTTCAGGCTGAAAGGTGCAAAAGGCAGGAAAATTACATTAAACCATGCCGAAGTCCTGGATCAGGATGGCAATGTGTACCTGGATAACCTCCGGTCTGCAAGAGCTGAAGATATCTATATTTTTAAAGGCAACGGCATTGAAGAGTATGAACCACGATTTACATTTCACGGTTTTCGCTATGTACGTGTTTCAGACTACGATGGGGAAATTTCGTTGGATGACATTGATGGCCGGGTTGTGCATTCAGATATGGCTCAGACCGGAACCTTTGAATGTGGTGATTCCCTTATTAACAGGTTGCAGCAGAATATTGACTGGGGTTTACGCGGGAATTTTCTGGATGTACCGACCGATTGTCCGCAACGCGATGAACGTTTGGGATGGACCGGAGATGCACAGGTATTTGCACCAACCGCATGCTTTAACCGCGATACAGCTGCTTTTTATACCAAATGGATGAAGGATTTTATTCCGGACCAGAAAGCGGATGGAAGTGTGCCATGGGTGGTTCCGAACGTCATTGAGGATGGAGCCGGAACAGGATGGTCTGATGGGTTTGGTGCGACTGGTTGGGCCGATGCGGTAGTTGTAATTCCCTGGACGGTTTACCGGAAATTTGGCGATAAACGTATTCTGGAGGAGCAATATGCTTCCATGAAAGGATGGGAAGAGTACATGATTCGTGAATCGGGTGAAGATCTGATCTTTAATGCAGGTTTTCATTTTGGCGACTGGTTGTCGTTTGCGGAATATTATTCTTTGTTTTACAATGCCCCGGATTACGGTTATGCAGGGGCACATACGGATAAAGATCTGATAGCGACAGCCTATTTTTATTACACAACCGGTTTGATGCAGAAGATTGCAGGTTTACTGGGGAAAGTTGATGATGAACAACGTTATACAACGTTACGTCCAAAAATTAAGGATGCTTTTAATACTGAGTTTCTGACGAAAACCGGCAGACTGACATCCAATACACAGACGGCTTATGCGTTGGCACTGGCTTTTGGTGTGATTCCGGATGAGTTGAAAGAACATGCAGCCAAACGGCTGGTGGCCGATGTTAACCATTTTGGTCATTTAACAACCGGTTTTCTTGGAACACCCTTTCTGTGCCAGGCCCTGACAGAAAGCGGTTATCCTGATATTGCCTATAAATTACTCTTTAACAAAAAATATCCGTCATGGCTCTATCCGGTAACGCAGGGAGCAACCACCATTTGGGAACGCTGGGACGGAATTAAGCCGAATGGCTCCTTTCAGACTGTGGGAATGAATTCGTTTAACCATTATGCTTACGGGGCTGTTGGTGACTGGTTGTACTCCTACGTGGCCGGCATAACACAGGATGAGGAAACACCGGGTTATAAAAAGATTATAATAAAACCTTATCCCACAAAGGAACTTGGTTTTGCAAAAGCAAAACTTCAGTCCATGTACGGAGTAATACGATCGGAATGGAAATATGAATCGGAAAAGCTGTTGCTTGAAATTGAGATTCCGGTCAATACTATGGCAGAGATTCATTTGCCTGTTTCAGAATCAGAAGAGATATATTCAGCGGGGAAACCGTTAAATCAGAAAAGTGAATATCCAGTAATCGGGTACGACGGGAATCGGAAGCTTGTTCAGGTTGGTTCAGGCGTGTATAAATTTGAAATTCGGAGGAAATGAGACATTTAAAACATATCATACCAGTGTTGCTTTTGATGTTGGCAATACAACTGGGAGCACAGGAGAAAAGCCTGGTCAATACATCAGAAAGTCCGTATGCCAGAATGGCTCCGCTGGACATATCGGATGTGACATGGACAGATGGGTTTTGGGCAGACCGGTTTAAGGTTTGCGAAGAGAGCATGGTACCGCATATGATGGCAATGTACATGAATGATTCCATCAGCCACGGCTTTGCTAATTTTGAAATTGCAGCAGGGTTGAAAAAAGGAGAACATGTGGGACCACCATTTCATGACGGGGATTTTTACAAAATTCTGGAAGGCCTGATCATGGTTTATGCCATGGATCCTACAGAGAAAGTGGATCATGAACTGGATTCCATCATCACAATCATCGGAGAAACACAGCGACCGGATGGTTACATTCACACGCCGGTTGTTATTGAACAGTTGAAGGAAAAAGGAGCAAAGAATGAATTTGCTGAACGGCTTGATTTCGAGTCTTATAATATGGGACACCTCATGACGGCTGCCTGTCTGCATTACCGAGTAACCGGTAAAACCAATTTGCTGGACATTGCCATAAAGGCGACTGATTTTCTGTATAATTTCTATCAGCGGAATAAAAAGGAACTGGCTTTAAATGCCATTTGTCCTTCTCATTATATGGGTGTTACGGAAATGTACCGAACAACGGGTGACCCGAAATACCTGGAACTTGCCAAAGGATTGATTGACATACGGAGCATGGTGGAAGACGGACATGACCATAACCAGGACAGGATTACGTTTCGTGAGCAAACCAAAGCAGTGGGCCATGCCGTCCGGGCCAATTATTTGTATGCAGGTGTAACTGATGTATATGCCGAAACCGGTGACACGACATTGATGCATGCACTGGATGCCATCTGGAACGATCTGGTTGAGACCAAATTGTATGTCACCGGTGCCTGTGGAGCATTGTACGATGGTGTTTCTCCTAACGGTACAAGCTATGATCCGTCGGAAATTCAGCAGGTTCATCAGGCATACGGCCATGATTACCAGTTACCGAATATGACGGCTCATAATGAATCGTGTGCCAACATCGGAAACCTGTTGTGGAACTGGCGCATGTTGCTGGCATCCGGTAATGCGAAATATGCCGATGTAATGGAGGAGGTCATGTATAACAGTCTGCTGGCAGGCGTAAGCCTTGACGGAAAGCGGTATTTTTATACCAATCCACTGGAAGTATCACAGGATTTGCCCTATAAACTGCGCTGGTCAAAGGACAGAGAGGAATATATCAGTTACTGCAACTGTTGTCCACCCAATACCATTCGCACGGTGGCTGAGATCAGTAATTATATGTACAGTATATCAGATGATGGCTTATGGGTCAACTTCTACGGGGGCAACGAACTACATAAGAAATTGGGTAAAAAGCAGGTTCTGGACATTGATCAGATAACAGATTATCCATGGAACGGAGATGTAACGTTAAACATTAAAAACGCTCCTAAAGGTCAGTTTCCTGTTCATGTAAGAATCCCGGGCTGGTGTGACGCTGCAATTGTAAAAGTAAACGGTTATCCGGTGGAGAAAGAAATCATAAGTGGTACATATGTCAGTATTGACCGAAAATGGAAAAAGGGAGATAAAATAGAACTCACTTTCCCCATGGAAGTCGATTTGATTGCTGCCAATCCACTGGTGGAGGAAAACCGGAATCAGATAGCTGTAAAACGTGGACCGGTAGTGTATTGTCTGGAATCTATGGATTTGCCAAAAGACGTAAATTTGTTTCAGGTTGGTATTCCGGTTAAAAATGATTTGAAGCCCGAAATGATTGAAATCGATGGGGCGAAGATCATGGCTTTGCAGGGAGACGGTGTATTGATAAACGATAAAAAGTGGGATCAAAACAATCTTTACAGGAAGGTGAAAGCCGTTGAAGAAAAGAAAGTACCATTGAAGCTGATCCCATATTATGCATGGGATAACCGGGGAGTAGGCGATATGTCGGTTTGGTTGCCTTTAGTATACTAAGATAAGGGCAGGATATAGAATACAAGTTGTCCTCCTTTTTCAAAAGGAGGTGTCCGTCAATTGACGGACGGAGGATTTGGTTTTTATAAAGCTTGATGTTGTTAAGTTTGTAGCGATTAGCGCTAAGAGATTTGAGGTAAATGCAAATCATGGCTTCAATTCTATATCTACAGTTGATAATTAGACAGAATACAAAATCGGAAAAATAAAAATTATGCAATACCTGAAAACGTTTATATTACCGGTTCTACTCATTTTTATTCTGGCATCGTGCGGTAAAAAGAACCCGGTCCGGCATGAAATTTCACTGAACACTAACTGGCAAACCATTGCCAATGATACTAATATTCATGCTTACGATGGATTTGAGGCTGCCGGTTTTGAAACAGAAGGTTGGATCAGGGTAGATGTTCCACACAACTGGGATGATTACGGAGGATACCGTCGTTTGATGCATGGCAACCGCCATGGATATGCCTGGTACAGAAAAACATTTACTGTAGAACATAAAAAAGACAAACAGTATTTCCTTTTCTTTGAGGGAGTTGGGTCTTATGCTTCTGTTTGGTTAAATGGTGTATTCGTGGGATATCATGCCGGCGGACGAACCACATTCACCCTTGATGTAACGGATCATGTCCGTTTTGATGGTGAAAATATTCTGGCGGTTCGTGCTGATCATCCGGCAGATATACGCGATCTGCCCTGGGTATGCGGAGGCTGTAGTCCTGAATGGGGATTTTCTGAAGGCTCCCAACCCATGGGGATTTTCAGGCCGGTTTCCTTAATTATTACGGATCAGGTTCGAATTGAACCATTCGGAGTGCATATATGGAACGATACCACCATTTCAGAAGATCTGGCAAAACTGAGTCTGACAACCGAAATAAAAAATTACGGTGATAAAGAGGAACGAATAGAATTGAGATCACTCCTGGTTGACGAAGATGGCAGAGAAATCAAACGGGACATCAAGTCTGTTTTACTGAAACCGGGAGTACCCGATACTGTAACACAGTATTTTGTGAATATAGATCATCCAAATTTATGGTCCATTGATGATCCGTATCTCTATACCGTTCAAAGCAGTGTCATTATCAACGGAAAGGTTGTGGATGAGATAAATACACCTTATGGCATTCACTGGACTAAGTGGGATATCAAGGGTGATAATCCTACAAATCGTTTTTACCTGAATGGTAAACCTGTATTCATCAACGGAACCGCAGAATATGAGCATATGATGGGGCAAAGTCATGCGTTTTCAAAGCAACAGATCCTGTCTCGGGTAGATCAGATCAGGGCTGCCGGTTTCAATGCGTTTCGTGATGCACATCAGCCACATAACTTAAGATATCAGAGCCGGTGGGACAGTCTGGGCATATTATGGTGGCCACAAATGAGTGCTCATATCTGGTATAATGAGCCGGGTTTTAAAGAAAACTTCAGGGTGCTTTTACGCGATTGGGTGAAAGAACGCCGCAACAGTCCGAGCATTATTTTATGGGGATTGCAAAACGAATGTACCATGAGTCCGGAATTTACAAGGGAATGCACCGATATTATTCGTGAAATGGATCCGGGAGCATCAACGCAACGCCTGGTGACAACCTGTAACGGAGGAACCGGAACAGACTGGGATGTGATTCAAAACTGGTCAGGTACCTACGGTGGTGATCCTGATAACTATGACAAGGAACTATCAGAACAACTGTTGAATGGCGAATATGGTGCATGGCGGAGCATTGACTGGCATTCAGAAGGTGGTTTTGATGCTCAGGGACCTTTGACAGAAGACCGGATGTGGCAACTGATGGAATCGAAAATCCGGCTGGGAGAAGCAGCTTCGGACAGGGCTTGCGGGCAATTTCACTGGTTGTTTAACTCACACGATAATCCGGGACGTACACAAGCCGGTGAAGGTTACCGCGATATTGACAGGGTAGGTCCGGTAAATTATAAGGGATCCATTACTATCTGGGGTGAACCGCTCGATGTGTACTATATGTACAGAGCGAATTATGCACCTGAAGAAACTGATCCGATGGTTTATATTGTATCCCATACATGGCCGAACCGTTGGGAAAAACCAGGCGTAAAAGATGGTATTAATGTGTTCTCTAACTGTGATGAGGTAGAACTTTTTAATGGGGTCAGACAAAATTCACTGGGTAAAAAGAGAAAAGGGCAGGTTGGAACCCATTTTACATGGAATAAAGTTGATATTCAGACAAATGTGTTATACGCAGTTGGTTATGAGAACGGGAAAGAAGTGGCATCAGACGTTGTAATCCTGAACCTGTTACCGGTAGATCCGGATTTGCAAAAGCTTTCAGGTGATACGCAACCACTGACGGATCAGGATAAAAATTACCTCTATCGTGTCAATTGTGGAGGACCTGATTATATAGATCAGGAAGGTAATCTGTGGATGGCTGATGTACATAAAGACACTACTGGCTGGGGCTCGGTTTCATGGACGGATAATTATGATAATCTTCCGGCTTTTTATGGCAGTCAGCGGCAGACATGGGATCCGATAGAAGGCACCAGTGAATGGGATTTAATCCGGACATACAGATACGGACGACACAGGCTGGCATACGAATTTCCGGTGGCTGATGGTAGCTACCGGGTGGATCTGTTTTTTGTGGAGCCCTGGTACGGCACCGGTGGTGGACTGGAATGCGAGAATTGGCGACTGTTCGACGTTGCCATCAATGATGAGGTGATGATTAAAGACCTGGATATCTGGAAATTGGCTGGTCATGACCGCTTATTGAAAAAAACGGTGCAGGTGAATGTAACAGGCGGGTTACTGAAGATATCATTCCCCGAAGTTAAATCGGCTCAGGCGGTTATTTCTGCCATAGCTATTTCTACGGACGAGAAAGACTTAAAACCGGCACCACCATCAAAGCGGTTAATCACAATTGAAAATGGAGCAGGTTGGAGATCAAATACCTGGTTGAATATAGGAGACCGGGTGTATTCAGATCGCGATATTAAGTTTGTTTCGCTTCCGCCGATACTTTACAGTGCAGAATGGATTCAGACTCCCGCTAATCCTGATACAAAAGGCAGCATCAGGTTCAAGGAGGATGCGGACCTGTACATTGGGTTCAAACAAGAGGTTCAATGGCCTGAATGGCTTGGTGATTTTCAAAAATTGAAAGATACAATCCGAACCTCACTGAATGGAGGAACAACATATAATGTTTACAGGAAACGCATTTTGAAAGAAACAAGCTTTGCATTTCCATCGTCCGGATCTGAAGAAATGTACATTATTGCTGCACTTCCGGTGACCAACCTGGATGTTCCAATTGATCGCCGCCCAACAGTAAAGTATGAAGCTGAAGCAGCCTCGAAGGGAGGGAAAACTGTTACCACCGTAATTCTTGATGAACCCTGCACACTGGTTCCCGGAAAAAATGATGTGATTGAATGGCGGTTCTCAGTTGGCCTGGCTTCTAAATATGGGTTGCAGTTTAGATATATGAATAAAGGGAAAGAAGATGTGCCGGTAGAAGCAGAGATTCGGGCCGCCGACGGTCGGTTAATCTGGAAGGGAGAATATGTGTTTCCGGTTGCTGATGTGAAATGGAGAGGTATGCGTACCGATACACAAACCACGATAAACGCAGGAACCTATACACTTCGTCTGAAAGCTTTAAAGCAGGGACCGCTTTATTTCGATTACCTTCGAACGCAATAGATCGCACAAGTGAATATTTATGAAAACGTTTACATTTAATATTAAATGATTATCTTTGTTTTTCTTAATGGGTAATTGTTAGGTATTTATTGGTTGTTTTGATATGAAAAAAAAATTCTACGTGGAAGGCAGGCTCTGGACGGCCTTGATTATCGTTTTATTTATGTTATCCGGATTCGGTGTAAATGCACAATCCGGTGTCATTATTTCCGAATTTATGGCGGTCAATGATAATACACTTGCTGATGAGGATGGTGACTATTCCGACTGGATTGAACTGTATAATGCTGGTGAAACAGCGGTAAGCCTTACGGGCTGGTATTTAACCGATAAAGCCGATAACCTTGCCAAGTGGAAATTTCCGGTGATTACGATACAACCCGATGAATATCTCGTGGTCTTCGCATCAGAAAAAGATAAAACAGATCCGGCGGGAACACTGCATACCAATTTTAAACTCTCCGGATCGGGTGAGTTTTTAGCATTGGTGAAATCCGACGGAACAAGCATTGCATTTTCGTATGGTGACTTATATCCCGGACAACGTTCTGATGTGTCGTATGGCATATATCTGGGGCAGCAAACTTTCTTTAAGGATCCGACACCAGGGAGCGTAAACGTATTAACAGATCAGGTTCTGGCACCTGAATTCAGTGTAAAACGCGGGTTTTATGATGCACCTTTTGAGGTTGAGCTTTCTGTTGCAGATAATGCATTACAGATTTATTATTCAAAAGATGGTACACGCCCTAATAAAACAGACGGAATTTTATATACAGGTCCGGTTCAGATTTCGACAACAACACCTTTGAGTGCTGTAGCTGTTAACAGTGAAAATGTAAGCAGTGATGTGATAACCAATACCTATTTCTTTATAGATGATATTGTGAAGCAACCGGCTCAGCCAGCCGGATATCCGGATCACTGGGGGCCTATGAAGTTCTCTTCGGATTTTGCTCCATCGGATTATGAAATGGATCCGGAAATTTGTGAGTCATCCGAATACAAGGACTTAATGGACGACGCCTTGTTGGATATTCCTACAATAAGTATTGTTACCAATATCCGGTATATTTTCGGACTGGCTTCCGAAACTTTTGACCACGATAAGGACGGGATTTATATGTACACTGGAAATACAAGTCTGGGAAGTATTGGTATAGACTGGGAACGTTCCGCATCCGTGGAATTTATTGACCCGAAAACAGGACAGGAGTTCCAGATTAACTGCGGTTTGCATTTGCACGGTGGTAACAGCAGGGTCCCGGAGAACAGTCCGAAGCATGGATTTCGGATTGCGTTCAGAAGCTCATATGGACCTTCCAAACTGAACTTTCGTGTATTTGATGAAGGTTCAGCTACAAACGAGTTTAACAACTTAGTATTCAGAGCCGGATACAATTATTCATGGCTGAAAAACAATCCGACGCAACGGTTGAATGCGCAATATTTGCAGGATCCGTATGCGAAAAATATTCAGCTTAAGATGAATCAGGAGGCTGCTCACGAGCGATTTGCTCACCTATATATTAACGGACTGTATTGGGGACTTTACAATATTTCAGAAAAAATCAATAATGACTTCATGGAGGCTTATCTGGGTGGAAAAGAGGAAGATTATGATGTCGTGAAGGACCATAATGGAGTAGTAGATGGCAGTCGGTCAGTATTTAACCAGCTAATGAGTCTGGCTGGATCAGGATTCAGTTCTGATGCAAATTATCAGAAACTTATAAATGATGAATTACTGGATCTGAAAAACTTTACAGATTACATGCTTATGAATTATTACATTGGCAATGGGGACTGGGATGGTAATAACTGGCTGGCAGGCAGAAGTAGGGTCAATCCTAAAAAAGGGTTTCGGTTTTTCGCCTGGGATGCAGAAACATCCATGACAGATTTGAATACTAACAAAGTAACAATGGTGGATGGTGAACCAACCAAATTGTTTGATGCGCTCAAAAAGAATGATGAGTTCAAATTGTTGGTGGCTGACAGAATTCATAAATATTTTTTCAATGATGGTGCTTTGACTCCTGAAGTCACGGCATCAACTTACGCGGAACTTGCAGATGAAATTGATCTGGCAATTATCGGTGAATCTGCCCGTTGGGGAGATTACCGTAAAGATGTTCAACCTTCTGATAATGACAAAATACTCTATACCAGGAATGATCACTGGCTTGTCAAAAAGAACGAATTTACGAATGATTATTTCCCTGACAGATCAACCATTGTCTTTAATCAGTTGCGAAATGCCGGATTGTATCCAAACGTGGCAGCACCGGAATTTAATTATTACGACGGTACATATCAGCAGGCTATAGATTTGGAAATGACATCTACAACAGGTCAGATATACTATACCACAGATGATACTGATCCGCGGGAAGCATACACAGGAGGTGTGGCGTCAAATGCCAAAGTATACAGCAGTGCTGTTGTGATTAACAGCAAGCAGACTGTGCGTGCACGTGCTAAATCAGGAAGTACCTGGTCTGCCCTTACTAAGGCAGATTATAAATTTGACGGAGCAACAGCTATGGAAGATGTTGTTGCTAACGCGATTACTAAAGCCGGTGCATTTCCGAACCCGTTCAGAGGTTATACGACTCTGTTCTATGATCTGGAACAAGCAGGAAATGTTACTGTAAGTATCTTTAGTGTCGACGGAAGAGAAATTGAACAGGTGTTCAACGGATATCAAACACGCGGAGCATATCGGGTTAGGTGGAATGCTCCTGTTGAACTAAGTGGCGTATTTATTTTCCGCGTTTCCTCTGAAAAAGGTAGTTTCACAGGAAAAATTATAAAAGAATAAAAGATAATCTACTTACACCATATTATTTTTTCATTAATAAATGGGTTTTTGACAGGGCATAATAAGAGTTATTTGCTGAAATCGTTTACATTTGTTAATTGCAATTAAGTGTTGATTACTATTAAATTTTTATGTAAAAAAGTGTGCTATTTTCATGAATGAACATAGTTAAACATTTATTTTTGAAAAAAATTAAACGATCATTATGTCCAGCCTGAGTGATGTTGCCAAAAGAGCAGGTGTATCCATTGCAACTGTATCACGTGTAATCAACAACGGTACCAATGTGAATGAAGTTACTAGAGCAAAGGTACTTAAAGCGATTAAAGATCTCAAATATCAACCCAGTAGGGTAGCGAAGCGACTGCGTTCCAAAAGTGTTTCCAGTAACCTTATTGGCGTTCTCATTCCTGATATTCAGAATCCGTTTTATGTAGATGTATTACGCGGGATTGAGGATGTAACATATGAAAATAACTATGCCTTAATCATGTGTAATTTTCAACAGGATGAGAAAAAAGAGAAACTTTATCTGGATATTTTGCAATCGGAATCTGTTGATGGATTGATCGCCGCTCCAGCTCATGAAAATGATGCCAAGGTGATTAATCTGGTAAAGGAAGGTCTGCCCATTGTTTGTTTCGACCGTGGTTTACAGGGTGTTGATGTTGATGTGGTTCTTGTAAACAACCGAGAAGGTGCATATAAAGCTGTCGATCACCTCGCGAAATCAGGTTATCAGCGCATTGCTCATATTTCGGGACTGGCACAATTGCCTTCTACACAATTAAGGGATAAAGGTTATCGCGAAGCGCTGGCTGATAACAACCTGGAATTTGATCCCGAACTCATTAAGCGGGGTGACTCCAAGCACGACAGTGGGGTACATTTATGCGATGAATTGTTGAGTCTTCCAAATCCACCCGATGCCATATTTACCGGCAACAACCTGATCACCTTAGGTGCACTTGAAACAATTCATAAACGGGGATTAAAGGTTCCTGAGGATGTCGCCATCATTGGTTTTGATGATATGTACTGGTCTATCTCACTGAATCCGCCTTTAACAGCAGTTTACCAGCCTGCATATGAAATCGGCAGACGGTGTGGGGAATTATTGATCCAACGTATTAAAGACCCTAAACGCCCAACCATTCAGATGATTCTGAATACACAACTGATGATCAGGAGTTCGTGCTAAGTAAAACTGATGCTCGTTTGTGACGATTATCAAAGTTGGGTTTTTATTCTACCACTCATCAAACCTGTAAACCTTTCCTTTTTCAGTATTCTGTTCAATCAGTTTATTGCCATATCTTAACCGGAGCGGCAAACCGGCATTTGAAGTGACTTCTACGTGTTCTAATCTGCCGTCTTTCCATGAAAAATTTATCTCAAACCCATCACGTGCGCGTAGTCCTTTAATTTCGCCGTGTGTCCATTCTTCAGGCAGAGCGGGGAGCAACTGAATATATCCCTGGTGGCTTTGCATCAGCATTTCAACCATACCTGCCGCCCCGCCAAAATTCCCATCTATCTGGAAAGGCGGATGGGCATCAAACAGATTAGGATAAGAACCACCTGATGATTCCCTTTCCGGATCAGTAGCTGAACTCAATAGCATTTGGATCATCTTATATGCATGTTCACCATCCAAAAACCGTGCCCAGAAACTGATCTTCCATGCGAGACTCCAACCGGTTCCGTCATCGCCACGGTAAATCAACGATTGTTTGGCAGCATCCATCAATTCGGGTGTGTCATCCATAGTAAATTCTTTCCCTGGATATACGCCCCACAAATGTGATACATGCCTGTGATGGTCTGTAGTATCATCTATATCTGTCATCCATTCCTGTAGCTGTCCGTACCGGCCAATCTTGTAGGGGTAAATCCGGGGCAGTTTATCCTGAAGGGACCGTGCAAATTCATGGTCGGTATTCAAAATATCTGTGCATTGAATGGCAATCTTAAACAATGAACGAATGATCTCGTGATCCATAGTGGGACCAGCCACCAGTCCTCCATGTTCAGGAGAATTGGACGGTGTGCTGATGAGGTAACCTGATTTTGGATCTTTGATCAGAAAATCCACAAAAAACTGAGAAGCACTTTTTATGAGTGGCCAGGCTTCTTTACGAAGAAATACAGTGTCCTGTGAGTATCTGTAGTGTTCCCATAAATGGTGGCATAACCATGCGCCTCCGGTTACCCAGATGCCATGATTGGGATTATTGATCGGCGCGGTTCCCCGCCACTGATCTGTGTTGTGATGTAAAACCCATCCTCTCGCTCCATAATGATGTTCGGCTGTTTTACTGCCTTTTATGGCAACCTCATCTATCAGTTTAAACAAAGAGTTATGGCACTCTGCAATGTTGAGCGGTTCAACGGGCCAGAAATTCATCTCGCAATTGATGTTGGTGGTATATTTGCTTCCCCAGGCAGGATACATTTTATCGTTCCATATTCCCTGTAAATTGGGCGGATTGGTTCCATCCCTTCCGGATGACAACATCAGATAACGGGCATATTGCACATAAGTAGCTGCCAGATCATCATCCGGTTCTGTTTTCACATTGTTGATACGTTCATCTGTCGGAATCTTTCTTTTTTCTTTTTCCCCAAGATCTATGGAGAACCGGTCAAAAAGAGGTTTGTAGTCTTTTAAATGAGACGTTTTAATGGTTTCATAATCCTTGTCTGCAACCGAAGTCAGATAAGTATTGCAGGATGCAACCGGATCACCCGAAATGTCGTTATACGTTTTATAGTTTGTTGCAGCTACCAATTTCAATACTGCTTCGTCAGCATTTTTAACTACAATTCCACTATCACTGAGGATAGCCTGACCACCGGAAGTTGATACCCGTAAATAAGCAGTGCCTGTCATCTCACCATCTTCCACTTTTAAAGAAAGTCCAAGCGTTTGATCATCAACCTTGTAAACGCTATGAATTTCGTGAGGCGAATTAAATGTGGCATTAAAACTTATCATTCCACTTTTATCTGCAGTAAGCTTCATCGCAATGACTTCATCCGGGTGACTCGCAAGATATTCGCGCGAATATGTTACGCCGTTAACTTTATATGAAACATTGCTCAAAGCATTATCTAAATCGAGATTACGTCTGAAATCTGTGTAATTTTCATGTCCCGGAAATGTGATCATTACGTCACCGAATGGCTGGTAGTCTGCTTCATATTGCGGAAAGAAAGGTGGCTTTGTATCAATCACCTGGTATTTCCAGTCACCCTCAATAAACAGATAATCATCTTTTTGGCTAGTAGGGAGCAAGTACATTTTTTTTGGTCCTGTTCGTACACCGTTAAAACCACCAGTAGATACGTAATTATTAATCAGAACAGTAATTACATTTTTTCCCGGATGAACCAAATGCCCGGGAATAGTATAGGTACGTGTGGTGTTATACTCATCTGTTGTGCCAATTAACACACCATTAATCCACGTAAAATCCTGATCTTTTACATGACCAAGATTGATACGTAGATTCTGTCCTTTCCAGTTTTCAGGAATATCCACAGTCTTTCGGAACAGGACACCGCCGTTCATATCGGGAAGACCTTTACGCTCCCATACACTTTTGTAATCGATAAACATGGTAGGCCAGTCCATATCGTTAAAATCCGGTTTTATAGCCGTTTTTAATTTTTTAAGTTTAAGCAGGCTATCCACCCATATTTTTTTCTTTAGAGGAAACTCATCTTCATAAGCTTTTCTGCCCATAAATTTTTTTCCTGCCAACGCTTCTGCTTCCGTCTGTTTCCCTTCAAACAATAATTGCCAGATCTTATCAAGGTATTTATAGGCATTTTCCCTGTAATATTGTCTTGGTGCGCAATCCCACAAGGTCTCTTCATTAAACTGTATGTGTTCAGCTTCGGGAATGCCGTAAACCATCGCCCCAAGCCTGCCATTTCCAATCGGAAGTGCTTCTTCCCAAACACTAGCCGGTTTGTTGTACCAAAGTTCTGTTATTTCAGGTTTTGAACCTGAACTACAGGCCGATACTATTCCGGCTAAAACGGCTATAATGAATCTGAGGGATTTTTTGCATCTCATGTCGGTAAAACTTAACGATTCAGCTCAACTGCGGCAAGAATAAAAGGGCCGACACCTTTGCAGTCGTTTTTTACAATTTTTTCTGTGGTATAGTATTCATAACTTCCATCACGGTATGGATTTCCTCCCAATCCGCAGCTTCCGCAGATATTCACCATACTGATCAGTCCATCATCATCAGTAACGATAAACGTTTTAACCATGTCATCAAACGCATTGTTGGCAATGTCAATGTATTTTTTATCCAGATATCCTTTGTTGGCCCCTTTGGCAAAGGCATAGATATACATAGCAGTACCCGATCCTTCAGGGTAGTTGCCTTCACGGTTGCCCTGGTCCAGCACCTGCCACCAAACACCGCTTTCAGGATCTCGCACCTTAACCAGGGCGTCAGCTGTTTCCTGTAAGATGGTGATGATTGAATCTCTTTTCGGATGATCCTGAGGAAGGTAGTCCAGCACATCCACTATAGCCATCATGTACCAGCCCATGGCGCGGCTCCAGAAATGAGGTGACTGTCCGGTTTCAGGATTGGCCCATTTTTGCTGGTGACTCTCATCCCACGCATGATACAGTAATCCGGTTTTGGGATCAACCGTTTTTTCATGAACCAGAATAATTTCGTGTGCAGCCACATCAAACCAACGCGGATCATCAAAATCTTTGGCATATTGTGTAAGAAAGGGCATTCCCATATACACACCATCCAGCCAGATTTGCCACGGGTAGCGTTTTTTATGCCAGAATCCACCGGTTTTGGTTTTAGGGTGGTTCTCCATCTGTTCAATAAATTGTGGCAGAGCCTTTTTATATTTTGGCGTACTATCTCTTTCGTAAAGGATAAGAAGATTGCGGGCAGGATTGATCAGGTCAATGTTATACTTGTCCATCTCATATCGTTTTACTGTTCCGTCTTCCTCTACCATGGCATCCATATAATCCGACATGTATTTAGAATATTTCGGATCAATATTGCCTAACTTATCAATGGCCATTCCTAGCAGAGCCACATCGTAGGACCAGCCCATCCGGGTTCTTCCATTGTATAAGCCTAATGTGTCGTTACGTTCCATAACGGCGTCAGCCATTTTCTGACTCCACTTAATATCTTCGGTTTTCTTTTTTGGAGCGTTACAACTAAATAGCAGGATTGCTAAGATGAAAATTACGGATTGTTTCATAAAAATAATTTTGGTGTTAGTCATTATGTTTTACGTTATCTGTTTTTACTAACCTGGTTTTTACATTTGCAAAGTTGTTCTGATCCCAATAAATTGCCTTTGTGTTTTCACCTTCAAGTTTTAGAAATATATCTGTTTCTCTCGTTTGAAAGCAACTGTAAATGTATGCATTCTGAACGTTTACAAGTTCAATTACCGGAACTCCCTTTTTTGGGGTATCTGTCTTAACTGCATCAATTATCAGATTTTTAGAATTTTTGGCATATATGGGCGATCCTTTTTCAGTATCAATTTTCACATTATGAAATTCAATGTCGGATGCATCTTCAACGGTAAAACCAACTTTACTTTCCAACTGTATATCATTAAATGTGATATTGTTAATTTTCATTTCATCCAGACCCAAAAGGAAACCAGCCTGATAGGCATTCCCTGTGATGTTACTGAAATGAATATTTCTGAATACCGGCGTACGTTCTGATACCGGTTCCGGATCAGTTTTTGAATAAAACATGTTCAGTTTAATAGCCTCCCGCCTGATATCCTTCATTATTATATTACTGACCCGGATATCTTCCACTACACCACCGCGACCTCTGGTCGATTTTATGCGGATGCCACGATCGGTTCCTTCGAACACACAATTGGAAATAGTAACTTTCTTAACTCCACCCGACATCTCACTGCCAATAACCACACCGCCATGACCTCTGAGCATGGTGCAGTTGGTGATGGTAATATTTTCGCATGGTGCAGCCATTTTACGACCTGCCCGGTCTTTTCCTGATTTTATGGTAATGCAATCATCACCAACAGAAATGTGGCAATTGGAAATATGCACATAACGGCACGATTCCGGATTGATCCCATCGGTATTTGGAGATAAGGGATTATTAATGGTCACATTCGTTACAGTCACATTTTCGCAGAACTCCGGATTGATTGTCCAGAACGGTGAATTGGTGATGGTTATGCCTTCGATTCTGATATTCTTGCAATACATGGGTTGAATAAAGGGAGGCCGCAAAAATCCCCGCTCAACCATACCAGGCTGATCCGGTAAGATGACATCTTTATTCTGCTTTGCAAATTCCGTCTGCCATTTCGATTTAAAATCCTTTGGTTGAGAATACAGCCAATGGTGATAGTCCCACCATTTCTTACCCTGGCCGTCAATACGCCCTCTGCCGGTTATGGTGATATTAGAATCCTTAAAAGCATAAAACAATGGAGAAAAATTTACCACATCCGTTCCTTCCCATCGCGATTGAACCATGGGCAGGTAATCATCAAAGTCGTCTGAAAATTTCAATAAAGCACCCGCATCCAGAAAAATGGTGATATTACTTTTTAAAACTACAGGTCCCGTCAGATATTCACCAGCAGGGAAAAATATGGTCCCGCCTCCATTATCTGAGGCAGCTTTAATCGCTTTTGCGATGGCATCTGTAATTTTGGTTTTTCCATCTCTTGCTGCGCCGTAGTCATTAATGTTGAAAAATCCGGAAGCACTTAACAGCGTTGTTGAATAAATAAACAATGCCACTAATAACCCTGATATTCGTTTATGTTTGTTTTGGATCTGTTGAAACATATTGACGTGTTTTAAATTAATTAAGGAGCAAAACAGTATAAAAAACCAAAAGTAATAAATAGAACTAAAATAAGATGAAGATTTCTGATTTGACCTCTTTTAAATGTGATTACCACAAATATAATTTATAATCAGGGAAAAACAATGAAAACGATTACATAAAATATTGATTTTTGCTTGCTTAACACCGCAGATTTTTGCATAACCCTTCATCGAGAAATAAAAGAATGAATATTAGAAAGATTTTGGTTCATATGCATTAAATTTTAAGCTTTAAATATCCTTTTGGTGTAATTTCTGATGCAAAAACGGAATATCTGCACTACCATTTTTTTTATACATAAATGAGGAGAAATCATGGGAGGCATGATTCAAATAAAAAATAACGAAATTGTATTATGTAATATGCTGTTATGTAATTATATAGAAGGATTTTGTTATAATGCCAAAAGGGAATTACTTGCATAAAATTAAAAAAAGGCATAAATTGCGCTGTAAACGTTTACATATTTAACCTTTTATTTGTGCGAAGTTTGGTGTGTGATTCGGTGGTATTTGTAAGCGGATAAGCTGTTTTTTGTGTTCAGGGCATTGGATTTAGTGAAAGTAATATTTGTTACTTCTTAGTGCTTTAATGAAAAGTTTAAATGAATAAAATTCTGATACAACAACCTCCACGAGTCGTTTTTGGTGAAGGGGCATTACATGATTTTAAAGAGGATTTCATTGCGCTTTCGTTGCAATCCCTGTATATTCTTACCATTCCTCCTGTTTTACCGTTATTGGATGGCCTGCTAAGTGAATTCAAAAGAAATAATATTTCTGTACTTGTAAATACCACCATTGACGGAGAACCATCTTTTGGTGATTTTGAGAAAATTCTGAAAGAAGCTCGTCATTTTGAGGCAGACAGTGTTGTAGGTATTGGTGGCGGAAGCGTACTTGATGTAGCAAAATTTCTGGCCGCTATGTTAAAGAATGAGCAGGAAATCAGCTCTGTTGTTGGTATTGGTTTACTGAAAGAGCGCAAAACATATATGGCTTGTCTGCCAACCACCAGTGGAACGGGAAGTGAAGTTTCTCCCAACGCCATTTTTCTGGATGAAAGGGATGGTGGGAAAAAGGGTATCATCAGTCCCTTCCTGGTCCCGGATGCAGCTTATGTTGATCCCGCACTAACTCTTGGTGTTCCGCAACAGGTTACAGCAGCAACCGGAATTGATGCATTGACCCATTGTATAGAAGCCTATATGAACAGATTTGCACATCCGGTAGCAGATGTCTGGGCTTTGGAAGGGATAAAGTTGATAAGTAAAAATCTGGTAGCAGCATGCAAAGATGGCAATGATATGGAAGCCCGGTCGGCAGTAGCTCTTGGTAGTATGTATGGCGGCATGTGTCTGGGACCTGTAAATACTGCAGCAGTTCATGCCTTGGCTTATCCACTGGGAAGTGAATACAAAGTGGCACATGGGTTGTCAAATGCCTTGTTGTTACCTTATGTTCTAAAGTATAATCGTCCTGAAGGGGATGATCGACTAGCACATATAGCTATTGCCATGGGAATTTTTGAACATGGCCCTGTGGAGGAACAGGCAGATTCTGCAATTGGAAAAATTGAAGAAATCATCAAAGAATGTGGTTTGCCTTCAAGACTTTCGGAGATAGGTATAAAAAAAGGTGATATTGAGAAAATGGCGGATGGGGCGATTCAGGTTCAACGCTTACTGAAAAACAATATTAAAGAACTCAGTAAAAAAGATATTATTGAGATTTATAAACGTGCATTTTAACACATGAAAAAGGGATCTAAATATTGTGGTGTTATAGTGCCAATGGTTACGCCAATTAAGGTTGACGGTACGGTAGACCGATATGCAGTTAAACGTATTGTGGAACTATTCAAACAAAATGGGGCACACCCTTTTGTTTTGGGAACAACAGGAGAGGGACCATCAGTAAGACAGGATCAAAAAGATATAGTGGTAGCTGAAACAGTTGCTGCAGCAGATGGGAAATGCACAGTTTATGCCGGAATATCATCAAATGCATTTGCAGAATCTGTAGAAATGGCAACGCGCTATGGTGATATGGGTGTTGATGCGGTCGTTGCAACGCTGCCTGCTTTTTATCCCCTGAATGACAACCAGATGTTACGTTATTTTGAAGCACTGGCTGATGTATCTCCTTGTCCTTTGATTATTTACAACATGCCGGCAACCGTTAAAATGTCCATATCACTGGATGTTCTTGATCAGTTGAGTCATCATCCGAATATTGTTGGGGTTAAGGATTCTGAGAGGGATATTTCACGGCTCGATAAATCCCTTGATCTATGGAGGGATAGATCGGACTTTGTTCACCTGATTGGTTGGGCGGCACAATCGTCATACGCTATGCAAAATGGTTCGGCCGGTATTGTGCCCAGCACCGGAAATTTTGCTCCCGGATTTTATGCAGAATTGTTGAACTCAGTAGAAGCCGGTAATTTTGAACGGGGAGATGAACTACAGGATATCACTAATCAACTGGGTTTGTTATACCAGAAAGACAGAACACTCAGCCAGTCCATTCCGGCATTAAAATATATCATGTCAGTTATGGGATTTTGTGGACCGAATGTTTTACCGCCGATGTACCGGATGCGTGAAGAAGATGAAAAAGCTTACAGAATGTTCATCGAAGAAGAGTTGGTGAAATATGAATTGATAGGATCGTATGAGCAACAAAAATAATATACCGGTTTTAGCAGTTACTATGGGTGATCCTGCCGGGATCGGACCCGAAATTGCAGCTAAAACCTTTGCAAATACTGATGTCTACAGCATTTGTAAACCCGTTTTGATCGGTAACAGGCAAATCATGGCTAAAGCGATCAAACTGGTAGGTGTTGATTTAAAAATAAACAGTATTAAGGATATTGCGGAAGCAAAGTTTGAACCGGGAACCATGGATTTGTATCATCTGGAAGCAGAGCATGTAGCTGATATAAAATTTGGTGTAGTGTCTGCTGTTGCCGGCGATCTGGCTTTCAGAGCGGTAAAAAAAGCCATTGATCTGGCTCTCACAAAGGAAGTGGACGGAACTGTTACAGGACCGATCCATAAGGGGGCCATAAATGCTGCCGGACATCATTTTTCGGGTCATACCGAAATATATGCCCATTACACCAATACCGCAAAATATGCCATGTTACTGGCTGAAGAAGATTTAAGGGTCATTCATGTAAGTACGCACGTATCACTTCGTGAAGCCTGCGACAGGGTTAAGAAGGACAGGATAACAGAGGTGATTCAGCTTTTGGATGACAGCCTGAAAAAACTTGGGATCACACAACCTAAAATTGGTGTGGCAGGACTAAATCCACACTCAAGCGACAATGGGTTGTTTGGTTGGGAAGAAAAAGAAGAGATTGAACCAGCTTTGGAATATGCCAAAAGTATTGGCATTGATGCCGTCGGTCCTGTGCCTCCGGATACATTATTTGCCATGGCGAAAGGTGGAAAGTTTGACGGTTGTGTAGCCATGTATCACGATCAGGGACATATTCCGTTTAAAGTGGTAGGGTTCAACTGGGATAAGGAAAAGAATGTGATGAAAAGTGTAAAAGGTGTGAATATTACACTTGGATTGCCCATTATACGTACATCGGTGGATCACGGGACTGCTTTTGAAGTGGCTGGAAAAGGAGTGGCAAGCCCTGATGCCTTACATTTAGCCATTGAATATGCCACAAAATTATATCAGTCAGAAACATAAGGGAAGGATAGATGATAGCTGTAATCGCAGATGATTTTACGGGTGCTGCTGAAATTGGAGGGATAGGATTACGACACGGTCTCCGGGTTATGATAGAAACCAGGGTGGAGAAAGTAAAGGATGTGGATCTCTTGATTATTGCAACCAATACACGTGCTCTGAGTAAAACAGAAGCTGCAAAAGAAATTGATAAAATAACACGTAAACTTTTAAAGCTGGATCCGGAATTTATTTTTAAAAAACTGGATTCCGTTTTAAGGGGAAATGTGGCTGCTGAGTTGCACGCGCAAATGAAGGCATCTGCAAATGATATTGCTGTTATTGTAGCCGGTAATCCGTATTTCAAGCGTATCATAAACAAAGGCATATATTATGTGGAAGGAATACCACTTGCTCAGACATCATTTGGAAATGATCCGGAATATTCCATAAATTCTTCACATGTCACAGAAATTATAGGTAATGAGTTCTGTGAGGTCAGTTCAATTGGGGTCGATGAAAAAATGCCCGCAAATGGTCTCGTTGTTGGGGACATTACAAACGATGAGGAGATGACCAAATGGACAATGCGGCTGAATAATCAAATGGTAATTGCTGGTGGAGCAGGATTCTTCAATGCCATACTCTTTAGTCTTAAAAACGGGAAGATTCGTAACGAAATCAAAAAGGAATACACATTCGGGTCAAAAACATTGTTTATTTTTGGAAGTGCATATCCTAAGTCTTCAGACATGG
The DNA here is from genome assembly GCF_042219825.1 of Quyinboa mangrovi. NCBI lineage: Bacteria > Pseudomonadati > Bacteroidota > Bacteroidia > Bacteroidales > Quyinboaceae > Quyinboa > Quyinboa mangrovi. Next base: position 228,758 of record NZ_JBHJHQ010000009.1, on the reverse strand, counting down.
ACAGAATGACGCTCGATAACAATGTTTCTGTGGTAAATATGCCGGCAGAGATATTTAACAGTGCTGACTTTGAGCCCGATGTTATGCGAAGGTGGGTGAGTACCGTTTCGGATCATCTGAGGGCAGATAAAAATGTATTTGTTTCAATTAAATATAAATATAAAAAGGAGAGTGGACTGTCAGTTCGCTTGAGTAAAAATATAGGCGAGTTTGTTGCACAGGTCAATAAATCTGTTGCGCTTGAGGATTTGTTTATTGAAGGAGGGGCAACGGCTTCTGCAGTATTTAAAAGTCTTGAAATTAACAGGCTTATGCCATTTTGTGAACTGGATGCAGGAATCATTCAGATGAAGGTGGATAAGTTTCCCAATATGAAAATCACAACAAAACCCGGAAGTTATAAATGGCCGGTGGATAAAGTACGGATAAAAACCCACGTCTGATGCAAACAACAAATTCCATCCATCTTATTGACTATATTATCATCATTCTTACGTTGGTAGTATCGCTCGGTGTTGGGGTAAGATTTGCAAGACAACAAAAAAGTACCGGTAAATATTTCACGGGAAGTGGAAAATTACCATCCTGGGCCATTGGAATATCTATATTGGCCACTCTAATAAGCAGTATAACATTTTTAGCCTATCCGGGTGAAGGGTATGCCACAAACTGGATAAGGCTGGTACAGGGACTGATGGTGCCAATCGTACTGATTTTTGCCATTGGCTTTATTGTGCCGTTATTCAGGCATGTTATTAAGTTGAGTGCGTATGAGTATTTCGAAAAGCGCTTTGGCTTCGGTGCACGGCTTTACAGCTCGCTGGCTTTTGTACTGACCCATTTTTCAAAGATGGGTACCGTATTTTATATCATTGCCCTCGCCATTGGAAAAATGATGGGACTCGATACCGTCACTGTGATTTGGGTAATTGGGGCTGCGGTTATTGTTTTAACGATGTTAGGCGGAATAGAGGCGGTTATCTGGTTGGATGTGATCCAGGGATTTATGCTGATTGCAGGCGGAATTGTGGCTCTGGCGATCCTATTATTTAGTACGCCGGGAGGTCCGTCTGAAATGTGGACAGTGGCAAAAGAAAACGGTCGCATAGGTTTTGGTCCTTTTGATATGGAATTTGTTCATCTCACTTTTTGGGTCATGGCATTAAACGGCATTTTTTATGCAATTCAAAAATACGGAACCGATCAGACTATTGTACAGCGGTATCTTACGGCTAAGTCAGATAAGGAAGCCATTAAAGCATCACTTATCGGTGTATTGTTGAGCGTACCGGTTTGGGCACTGTTTATGTTTATCGGAACAGCTTTATTTTCATATTACCATATCTCCGGCGATGTTTTGCCGGCAGGCATTAAAAACGATGAGGTATTTCCCTTTTTTATCATGACCAAAATGCCGGTTGGTGTAGTTGGGATCATTATATCTGCTTTGATAGCAGCTGCTGTTTCAAGTCTGGATTCTGATCTGAATTGTCTTTCAGCCATTGCCCTCGAAGATTATTATTTGCGGTTCAGGTCCAAAAGTTCTGAGAAAGAACAGGTATTAGTAAGTAAAATCTTTATTGTACTGGCCGGTTTGGGAGCAATCGCAGTAGCCATGTTCTACGTAAATGCCGGTGGCAAAGGAGTACTTGGCATAGTATTTACATTATACGCCATCTTTTCAGGAGGAATTGCCGGGATGTTCCTGTTGGGAATCGTCTCTAAACGCCCCAATAAAAAGGGCTTGTATTTTGGTATTGCTGCAAGCGTTCTGTTTACAGCCTGGGCTTTGTTAACATCAACACCTATTGGAAGTAGTAGCAAAGAAGTATTACTGCTCGATTTTGGAAAATACAACTTTAACCAGCACAAATACATGATTGGTGTATACAGCCACATTATTTTGTTTGTTGTTGGTTTTGTGGCAAGTTACTTTTACAGAGCCAAAGAAATTGATGACCGTCTTACCTATAAAGGATGGTTGAAGTACAAAAAGAATAATCTCAATTAATCTGATGTGAATCAGTAAATTTGTAAGAATTGTGGCATGATTCATGTTTTGTCACAACACAAACAACATTAATTAATACCCAAAATGATTGAAAAAACGAATGTAGAATACAGTTCATTTTTTAAAATTTGTTTGGCGCTTATACTGCTGATGTCTTCTGTAACAGGTTTTGCGCAGGATGATAAACGACCACTCATTATTGGAAGAGACGGAAAACTGCAATATCAGCCTGATGAAAAAGGTGACAGGATCCCTGACTTTTCGTATGCAGGGTACAAAGCATCCGAATACGAAATTCCATTGGTTAATGCAGAAGTTTTTGTGCCGAACACTAATGCAGATGCTACACCAGATATTCAGAAAGCGATTGACTATATTGCCACATTGCCACCGCATCAGGATGGATTCAAAGGAGCTGTTTTATTGGATACAGGGACCTTTCATGTTAATGGGAGATTGATTATTAAATCTTCAGGCATTGTGATTCGGGGCAGCGGAACCGGCCGGAACGGAACAACACTTATTGCAGGAGGTAAGGACAGACAAACTCTTATACGTGTTTTAGGTCAAAACAATGTGGTATACTCTGAACTGGTAAAAATAACCAGTCAATATGTACCTGTAAATGCATTTGAACTTCAACTTGAATCAACTAAGGGATTGAGTACCGGAGATCATATCTTTATCCGCCGGCCTTCAACCAAAACATGGATTCAGGAACTAAATATGAGAGAGTTTGGTGGCGAAGAAACCGGTTGGATCGGATGGAAGGAAGGGACCAGGGATATTATTTGGGACAGAACAATAACAGCAATTAACGGGAATACAATTTTTGTAGATGCACCTTTGACAACAGCCCTGGACCAGCACTGGGGGATAAGTACAGTCACCAAATATAACTGGCCTGGACGAATAAAAAATATTGGGATTGAGCATCTGAATTTAATATCAGATTTTGATACTTCCAATCCAAAAGATGAAGACCACTGTTGGTCCGCAATTACCATAGAAAATGCTCAGGATGTATGGGTACGACAGGTTCAGTTTACCCATTTTGCCGGTTCGGCAGTAGCCGTATATGAAACAACCCGACGGGTAACAGTCCAGGATTGTATATCGAAGGAACCGGTTTCAGAGATAGGTGGTCAGCGCAGATATACCTTTTTTACCATGGGCCAACAAACCCTGTTTCAACGCTTGTATTCAGAATATGGATACCATGATTTTGCATTGGGATTTTGTGCCGCAGGACCAAATGCCTTTGTACAGTGCGAAACACATCTGCCGTATGAATTCAGCGGAACCATTGACAGCTGGGCTTCGGGTGTTTTATTTGATATTGTGAATGTGGATGGAAATATGATCTCGTTCAGTAACCAGGGACTAAATAATCAGGGATCAGGTTGGACCGCTGCCAATTCTATGCTGTGGCAGTGCTCTGCAGCCAGAATCAATAATTATGCGCCACCTACAGCCATGAACTGGGCATATGGCGCATGGAGTCAGTTTTCAGGCAATGGGATTTGGGTGGATCAGAATAACCATATTAAACCGCGAAGTCTCTTTTATGAACAACTGGCAGAACGGCTCAAAAAGGATGCTGCAGCATATGAAAAAGAGGTGATGCCATACAGCAGTAATTCAACCAGCAGTCCTACAGCTGCTGAAGCAAAGGAATATTCGGAACAATCTTTTCAACCGGCCTTAAGACTCGAGGACTGGATAAATGACGCATCTTCGCGTGACCCCGTTTTAGTAGAAAATACTGGCGTTAAAACTGTTGAGAAAATAAAAGAGGCTTCAAGCTCTTTGCCAGAAGAAAAGCATCTTATGTCGGTTCAAAACGGGAGACTGGTTGTTGATGGCAAGCTGGTGACCGGAATGCGGTTTACAGTGCCCTGGTGGCGCGGCGTAGCAAGACCTTACGCCACTGCAAAAGCCACACCGGCTGTGACACGTTATGTCCCGGGAAGAAACGGATACGGTTACACCGATAATCTGAATGAGGTGATCGATTGGATGAACCGGTATAATATGGTTGGACTGGAACAGAATTATGGCCTCTGGTACGATCGTCGCCGTGATGATCATGAACGGGTGAGGCGCATGGATGGTCAGGTATGGGCCCCGTTTTACGAACAACCATTTGCACGTACAGGTCAGGGAACGGCCTGGGACGGACTCAGTAAATATGATCTGACTAAATACGACTTTTTCTACTGGAACCGGTTGAAGCAGTTTGCTGATCTGGCAGATAAAAATGGTAAGCTTTTAGTGCATCATAACTATTTTCAGCACAATATTCTGGAAGCCGGCGCCCATTGGGTGGATTGTCCATGGAGGCCTGTGAATAACATCAACAATACAGGTTTTCCTGAACCGGTTCCCTTTGCCGGCGACAAAAGAATTTACATGGCGGAACAGTTTTACGATGAAACAGATCCGGTAAGACGTCCGTTGCACCAGGCTTTTATTAAGCAGTGCATGAATAATTTTGACGGTAATTCAAATGTGTTACAATTAACCAGCGCCGAGTATACAGGTCCGTATCACTTTACAGCATTTTGGCTGGAAACTATAAAAGACTGGGAAAAGGAAACAGGGAAAGATCAGTTGATCGGGCTCTCTGCGACAAAGGATGTGCAGGATTCAGTCTTAGAGAATCAGGATCTGTCAAAATTGGTTGATGTGATCGATATCCGGTACTGGGCATACCGTGAAGACGGTTCATTATATGCCCCGCTGGGAGATCAGCAACTGGCACCTCGTCAGCATGCAAGGAAGATAAATGTCGGAAAACGGTCTTTCAATTCAGTGTACCATTCTGTTTATGCATATACTTCAAAATATCCGGATAAGGCAGTGATGTTTTCAGAAGGAAGATACAATGTGTACGGATGGGCAGTATTGATGGCCGGGGGTTCACTGGCAGTATTACCTGAAGGTTTACCCGGGCAGTTTTTGGCTGATGCAGCCAGGATGAATACTGAAGATCCAGGATCAACACCGGATAGAACATGTATTCTGAATGGTGAAAACGGTATGATCGTTTATTGTAATGATAAGCGAAGACTTTCTGTCGATTTATCAAATAAAAAAGGAAAGTTCTTGGTTCAGTTTATCAGGCCATCTGATGGATCGGTTTCTGATAAATCATTGACAATAAAAGCCGGAGAGGTCACTACATTAGACCTTCCTCATAACGGAACCAATATAGTTTGGATCAGAAAAAAATAAGACGAATGATACGATTTAATTTATTAATGCTTTTAGCCGGTGTTTTATGTTTCAGTTGTGCTCCGCATAAGAAAACAACGGAAGAGTTGCCATTATTAAAAGTTTCTGAAAACGGGCACTACATGGTAACTTCCGATGGTGATCCATTTTTTTGGCTGGGTGATACCGGATGGTTATTGTTTACCAAACTGAACCGTGAAGAGGCAGAGCAATATCTGGAAGACCGACGGGAAAAAGGATTTAATGTGATCCAGGTCATGGTTCTTCATTCTTTGGGCGCCGTGAATGTATACGGCGACTCAGCACTGATTAATGATAATGCTTCCAAACCGCTTGTTACGGAAGGCAGTTCCTTTTCTGATCCTGAACAGTACGATTACTGGGACAACATAGATTATGTGGTTGACAAAGCTGCTGAAAAGGGATTATATATGGCGCTGGTACCTGTTTGGGGTGGAAACGTACGTGGAGGTTATGTATCCCGTGAACAAGGGAAATTATATGGTGAATGGCTGGCCAAACGTTACCGGGATCGGTCTAACATTATCTGGCTCAACGGCGGTGATACCTTTGGAAGTGATTCCACAGCCACATGGAATGCCATTGGAAATGCTTTAAAAAATAATGACCCCAACCATTTAATCACCTTTCATCCACGGGGACGGATGCAGTCATCCGATTGGTTTGAGAATGAGCCATGGTTGGATTTTAATATGGTTCAGTCAGGACATAGAAGGTATGATCAGGATGATACGGAACGGAATTACGGAGAGGATAACTGGCGTTATATTCAGGCAGATTTTAATTTGAAACCAGCCAAACCAACCATCGACGGTGAACCGTCGTATGAAGGCATTCCTCAGGGCTTGCATGATACGACTCAGCCTTACTGGAAGGCTGAGGATGTTCGCCGCTATGCCTACTGGTCAGTGTTTGCAGGTGCCTGTGGGTTTACGTACGGACACAGTGCCATAATGCAGTTTTACAAACCCTCGGATGAAGAACCGGCCTATGGCGCACGTGAATACTGGACACAGGCTCTGGAAGCTCCGGGTGCCAAACAGATGGGATATCTGAAAGACCTGATGTTGTCACGGCCATACCTGGAACGCGTTCCGGATCAAAGTTTGATCGCCGGTGAGAACGGTGAAAAGTACGATCATCTTCAGGCGACACGAGGCACAGGATATGCATATATCTATACGTATACAGGAAGAAATATTCCGGTAAATATGACAAAATTCAAATCAGGTGTAAAAGCGTTATGGTTTGATCCGAAATCAGGTGAGATTACTGAAATAGGGAAGGTGGAAAATAGTGGAACCCATGAATTTGATCCTCCGGGAGAAAAGGAAAACGGAAACGACTGGGTTTTGGTGCTGGAAGAAATGAAGGAGTAAGTGGAATAAAAATTGGAGCAGATGTTGTTTAGAAATCAAATCAGATTCATATTTATTGTTTGTGTATCACTTATTGTTTTTGTGGTAAAAGCACAGGAAACAGATATACCACATTATACAGGAGAAACACTCAACAATCCGGATTATCATCACGGACAATTGCCGCCTGCCATGGGTGTGCACAACATACAGGTAATGCGGGCAAACCGTGAATTTCCGGACATGGCTGATGGCTACGGCTGGACATACAACCATGCACCAATGCTGGCTTACTGGAACAATACATTGTTTCTGGAATACTTAAGCGATCCGGTTGGTGAACATATTGCACCGGGACAAACGTTTTTAGTAAGCTCACAGGATGGGCATACCTGGTCCGAACCGGATGTGGTTTTTCCGCCATATCCTATACCGGATGGAACCAAAAAAGATAACGGAACAGATGTGGCTAAGGATCTGATGTCGGTGAATCACCAGCGGATGGGATTTTATGTATCAACCGATAACAGGCTGTTTGTGCTGGCATATATTGCCATTTCCATGAATGCAAAGGATAGTCCGAATGATGGAAATGGAATAGGTCGTGTTGTCAGGGAAGTTTATAAGGATGGTACATGGGGACCAATCTATTTTATCCGCTATAACCATGGTTGGAACAAAAAGAATACTGATTATCCGTTTTATACAAAAAGTAAAGACAAGGGACTAAAGAAGGCCTGTGAGGAAATGTTGTCAAACCCACTGGTCCAGCAGCAGTGGAATGAAGAAGCTGACCGTGATGATCCCCTGATTCCGATACAAAAAGATTACAAGGCATTTTGTTATTATCACCTTCCGGATGGAAAGGTTGTCGGCTTGTGGAAACACGCGCTTACAGCCATCAGTAATGATCAGGGACATACATGGACACAACCTGTGAGAGCCCCCGGTTTTGTAAACAGCAATGCCAAAATCTGGGGACAGGAAACCTCAGATGGCCAGTATGCTACGGTCTATAATCCGTCAGATTTTCGCTGGCCACTGGCCGTGTCTGTAAGTGATGACGGCTTGAAATATACGAACCTGTTGCTGGTCAATGGTGAGATATCCACCATGCGTTATGGTGGTAATTATAAATCGTACGGCCCACAATACGTACGCGGAATCCAGGAAACAAACGGAACGCCTCCGGATGGAAATCTGTGGGTCACTTACAGCATGAATAAGGAAGATATCTGGGTATCTGAAATACCGGTTCCGATAAGGTCTGAAGCAACAGAGCAGGCTGATGATGAGTTTACAGCAAAAGGCTCCGGATCAGCTTTTGAAAAGTGGAACATTTACAGTCCGGTTTGGGCACGCGTTAAAGTTGAAAAAGACGTAGAAGGGAAGGAGTGTCTTACACTGCATGACAAAGATCCGTTCGACTATGCCAAAGCCACCCGTTTGTTCCCGCAACAGAAAAATGTGAGCGTGGAATTTGCGATCAAACCGGAACAGAATAATCATGGAGTTCTGCAGGTTGAATTGCAGGATAAAAAAAACACCGGAACGTTGCGGTTAATATTTGATAATGACGGTTACATAAAACATAAAGCTGGTTACCGACTGAGAAATATTATGCCTTATGAACCTGGAAAAATTTATGACATTCGTATTGAGGCTACTGTGGATAATCGCTTTTACGATATTTATGTCAATGGGGAGCACAAAGCAAAAGGCCTTTGTTTTGAACCGGTTCATGAGGTGCAAAGTATTGTGTTCAGAACAGGTGAAATAAGACGTTTCCCCAATGTAGATACGCCAACTGACCAGGATTTTGATGTAAAGCAGGACGGGAAACCGGATAAAGAAGCCGTTTACAGGATTTATTCCCTTAAAACAAAAACACTGCCCGTTGATCATCAGGGCTATGTGCTAAATGCGGATGATTTTAAACATTACGTGGACTATTTCAACCGCATGGAAGATGAAAACATTGTACAGTTGATCCCGAATTCCGAATCGTGGGAATGGATGAAGGCCAATATTCCCTTGTTTGAATGTCCACAGGATAATTTCGAAGAGATGTTTTATTACCGATGGTGGACCCTTAGAAAACATATTGAACAAACGCCGGTAGGTTATGCCATTACTGAATTTCTGGTGCTGCGATCCTATGCGGATAAATATAACCTGATTGCCTGTGCCATAGGCCATCATACCTATGAATCACGATGGTTGCATAATTCAGAATATCTTAAGCAAAATCTGGAGGTCTGGTATCGTGGCAATGATGGCAAACCCATGAGTAAACTGCATAAATTCAGCAGCTGGACGCCCGATGCCGTTTATAACTATTACCTTCTGACAAAAGACAGTGCTTTTATTGTAAATATGCTGCCCGATTTGGAAGCAGATTATCGGCGTTGGGAAGCAGAACGCCGTAAACCGTCCGGCATGTTCTGGCAGGAAGATGTGAAAGATGGAATGGAGGAACAGATCTCGGGTGGACGGCGCGTAAAAAATGACCGTCCAACCATTAACAGTTATATGTATGGTAATGCGGTTGCCATTTCAAAAATGGCAGAACTAGCCGGAAATAAAGCGTGGGAAACCTTGTATGCTGCTAAAGCGGATACCTTAAGACAGCTGGTGGAGGAAAATCTATGGAACCCTGAGGCCGATTTCTTTGAGACCGTGAAGGAGGAGGGGGGATTTGCAAATGTCAGGGAAGAGATTGGTTTTATTCCCTGGTACTTTAATTTGCCGGAAAAAGGTTATGAGAAAGCATGGGCTCAGATAACTGATCCGGGAGGATTTCTGGCTCCCTTTGGTATTACAACAGCAGAACAGCGGCATCCTGATTTCCGTACCCACGGTTGTTGCAAATGTGAGTGGGATGGTGCCGTATGGCCGTTTGCCACTTCCCAGACCTTAACTGGCATGGCGAACCTGTTGAATAATTATGATCAGAGTGAGGTGAATGACTCGGTATATTTTGACTTACTTGAAACCTATGTGGAATCTCAGTATTATCGCGGCCGGCCGTACATCGGCGAATACCTGGATGAAATAACCGGTTACTGGCTGAAAGGAGATCAGGAACGAAGCAGGTATTATAACCATTCCACGTTCAATGATCTGCTTATTACCGGTTTGGTTGGACTTCGCCCAGGGGCAGATGATCAGGTGGAAGTGAATCCGCTGATCCCAAAGGATAAATGGGACTGGTTCTGCCTGGACAGGGTCAATTATCACGGCAAAAATCTCACCATTATCTGGGATAAAACAGGTGACAAATATAAGCTGGGGAAAGGATTAATTGTGCTGATCGATGGAAAGGAAATTGGCAGAAGAACTGATCTGGGACGCTTAATATGTGATATGAATAAGTAATTCTAAAATATAAACGAAATGAAAAGTACACGTTTAAGAGTGATTTTTTTTATGGGATTATTTTTGATTTTGAGTTTTAATACAAAAGGTCAGACAGACCAGGAAAAAAAGGCAACAGAGTGGGTTCAGTCACTTGAACTGAATGATAAAGCCAAAGAAGACCGGGTTATAAAAGTTGTGGCTGATCATCTGACAGCAATCCGAACCTGGCATAACGAACATCCGTTTTCTACGGTTCCGGCTGGTGTCAATCCCCGAACCGGTGATAAACTGACTGATCAGGACAGGCAAATGATAGCCGATTCAGCGCAGCCTTCGTCATATCATGAAGATCTGATGAATGGTTTGCGTAAAGATCTGACTGAGGAACAGGTTGAGGCTATTCTGGATAAGTATACCGTTGGTAAAGTGGCATTTACTATGAAAGGCTATCGTGCTATTGTTCCGGATCTCACCGAGGAAGAAGCAGCCAAATTGCTGAGCTATCTTAAGGAAGCCCGCGAAATGGCAGTGGATTATAAAAACATGAAAGAGATCTCTGCCGTGTTCGAGATTTATAAAACCAAATGTGAGCAGTATCTGATCAGCAATGGTCGTGACTGGCGCGCATTGTATAAGGCTTTCGTGAAGAGAATAAGGGAAGAGAAAAAGAAGCAGCAGTAAAATATAAGATGTAAGACGCAAGACATATGATACGTCCTACTTTGTAAGAAGCTGGTCCCGATATTAATCGGGACGGAGGATTTAAATTTGAAATGATCAAATAATAACAGTAGCAAGTGCCTTTTGGTTACTGAATAGTCCCGTTTCTTCGGGATATAACATAGTATTAAGGAGGTGTGCTGACCTAGCAGGCGTCTGTACAGAGGATTTAAAATTATTTGTATGAGCAGAAAAATACTAACACTGGCTTTACTAACAATAATGGGCTTGAGTTTACAGGCCAGGGAAGGAAGGTGGAAGAAAGGCATCGTGGATGCACAGTTTTTATACGAGAAGGATGTTTATCCGTCCTGTCATGCCGGTACGTTGGCCGAAACACCGGATGGTCTGGTTGCAGCCTGGTTTGGTGGTACATACGAACGGCATCCTGATGTTACCATTCGGTTCAGCAAATTTAAGAATGGAAAATGGAGCAAATCCGTGGAGGTGGCTAATGGTGTCATCAACGATACCTTGCGCTACCCAACCTGGAATCCTGTATTGTATCAGGTGCCTGGCGGTGATTTGTTGTTGTTTTACAAAGTGGGGCCTAAACCATCGGAGTGGTGGGGTGTTATGAAACGCTCTTCTGATAACGGTGAAACCTGGAGTAAGTCTCAGAAATTACCGGATGGTTATATCGGTCCGGTAAAAAACAAGCCGGTATTGCTGGAAGACGGAACCCTGATATGTCCCTCCAGTACAGAAGGAAATGGCTGGAATGTTCATTTCGAATTTACAAAGGACTGGGGAAAAACCTGGGATAAGACCGATGCCATCAATAATTATAAGGTGCACAGTATTATTCAGCCAAGTGTTCTGACATACCCGGATGGCCGGTTGCAGATTCTTTGTCGCAGCAAAAATGCGGTACTTGTCACGTCGTGGTCAGATGATAACGGGAAAACATGGTCGTTGACGCAGCCTTCAGGTTTGCCAAATAATAATTCGGGTACCGATGCAGTAACACTGGCTGATGGACGACAACTGGTAGTATACAATCATGTTGCAACGCCAATCAATGCTTCAAAAGGGCATCGTACGCCCTTGAATGTGGCTCTCTCCAAAGACGGAAAAACCTGGTATGCCGCACTGGTGCTTGAGGATTCAGAGATAAGTCAGTATTCGTATCCGGCGGTGATCCAGACTTCAGACGGACTCGTACACATCATTTATACATGGCGACGGGAAAAGATGAAACATGTGGTAGTGGATCCGGATAAACTGAAACTGTCAAAAATTGTGGATGAAAAATGGCCTGAGAAATAAACGAAGCATGAAAAATTTAGCATCTATACTTGCATTTTTAGTTGTATTGCTTACGGCAGCGGCTCAGAATTCTGATTCCAGATATGCAGAATCCCTTGACCGTGTTTTACAGGAGATTTCCAAACAATACCATGTTGAACTGAGTTATGCAGGAAGTAAGGTAAAAGGCAAAACACTCACCTATGCAGAATGGCGGTTTCGTCCTTCTCTTGAAGAAACTTTAATACGGGTGCTTTCTCCGTTTGATCTGACCTTTGAGAAACAAAACGATAGTTTATACCGGATCACCGATTATAAATATTACAGGACCAGCCTGGAGGATGGTGTTGAAAAGCTGGACTACCTGAAAAAATTGTATGACAACAAGGATGAATGGGAAACCCGAAAAGCTGAATTGCGGCAGTGTTTCCTGGAAGCCTTAAGAATATCGCACAAACCGGATTGGCCGGATTCAAAGCCGGTAATCGTCAACAAGCGAAAATATAAGAACTATCGCGTGGAGAATTTTGCACTGGAAGTTTTGCCGGGCGCTTATGTTATGGGATCCATATATAAGCCTGTGAAAATATCGGGAAAAGTTCCGTTGATATTAAGTCCCAATGGACATTTTTCAAAAGGTCGATATAATAAGGATATGCAAACCAGGGCCGCGATGCTGGCACAGATGGGCGCAATTGTAGCGACTTACGATCTGTTTGCCTGGGGAGAAAGTGCGTTGCAATATGGCGATGAAAGCCATCGGCGCAGTCTGGCGCAAACCATGCAGGTGCTCAACAGCTTGAGAATTCTGGATTATTTGTTGTCTATGAAAGAAGCTGATCCAACCAGGGTAGGTATTACCGGTGGATCCGGAGGAGGCAGCCACACCATGCTGATGGGCGCCATTGATGACCGGTTTACGGTGAGTGTCCCGGTAGTGATGCTCTCCTGTTATTTCTACGGTGGCTGTCCCTGTGAAAGCGGACAACCGGTTCATCTGTGCGGAGGCGGAACCAATAATGTGGAGATGGCTGCTATGTTTGCACCGAAGCCCATGCTTATCATTAGCGATGGAGGTGACTGGTCGAACCATGTACCGGAATTTGAATATCCTTTCGTTCAGAGGATTTATGGATTTTATGGCAAAACGGATAATGTGAAGAACGTGCACCTGCCGGATGAAGGTCATGATTATGGCATTTCAAAACGTCTGGCCATGTACAGTTTTATGGCAAAGCATCTTAACCTGGATACTTCGAAGGTGAAGAATGCAGATGGTAGTTTTGATGAATCCGGTGTTGTGGTAGAAGATGAGAAGGAGTTGTATGTTTTTGATAATGAGGTCGAAAAGTTACCGCATGACGCACTGAAAAGCTTTGACGTACTGGAGAATGTGGCAAATGAGGTTTTAGGTTCTCATGAAAAGAGTGAAAAATAAATATCGTTATTTTACCCGAAGTCCTCTTGTTCCTCCGCTATAGCTTAGGCGACACGCGGAAAGAGGAAGTTGCGTGGGCAGATCCCTTCAGGGAAAAGAAGGGTGAGTGGGGAGATTTATAAAAGCTGTAAAATATTATAAAATGATGCGTGTAAAAAAGCCAATACTGTTGACTCACATTTTCCTTTTATGCATTCTGATAAACTCAGTAGCGCAGGAAACAGAGCAGAAGTACCTGTCCGGAACAGGTGTTGATAATACAGTGGACTGGCAGTTTTTTTGCACCGAAGGACAGAATTCAGGGGAATGGACAACTATTCCGGTGCCGTCGAACTGGGAGCAGCAGGGATTTGGGAACTATAATTATGGCAGAGATAAAGTCCAAAGTTCGGAGAAGGGACTGTATAAATACACATTCACTGTACCGGCGGACTGGAAGAAAAAGCAGGTAGAGATTGTTTTTGAAGGTTCCATGACGGATACGGAAGTTAAGATTAACGGCAAATCAGCCGGACCGGTGCATCAGGGTGCATATTACGCATTTCGCTATAACATCAGTAAATTGTTGAAGTATGGACAGGAGAATTTGCTTGAAGTTAAGGTGTCAAAACAATCTGCCAATGAATCCGTAAATAAAGCTGAACGCAAGGGAGACTACTGGATTTTCGGCGGCATTTTTAGGCCAGTATACCTTGAAGCTAAGCCACTGCAAAACATTGAACGCGTTGCGATAGATGCCCAAGCGGATGGAGTTCTAAAAGCAGATGTTTTTCTGAATAATGTAACAAAGGCTGATAAAATTTCAGCCAGTGTTTATACGCTCGATGGCAATGCGGTGGGAGAGCCTTTTTCTTCAGAACTAACCAAAGGGATTAATAAGGTTCAACTGAATACTCTTTTAAACGACATTAAACTCTGGAATCCGGAAGATCCAAATTTGTATAACCTGAAAATTGAACTGAAATCCAATGGAAAAACCATTCATGAGATGATGACCCGGTTCGGTTTCCGGACTATAGACATCCGGCCAAGAGACGGGATTTATGTGAATGGAGTTCAAGTGAAATTTAAGGGTGTGAACCGGCATACGTTTCGCTCACAATACGGGAGAGCATCCGGTAAAGCTATTAGTATTGAAGATGTGGAACTGATGAAATCCATGAACATGAACGCAGTCCGGATGTCGCACTATCCACCGGATGGTCATTTTCTTGATGTGTGTGATTCCCTGGGGCTTTTTGTGCTGGATGAAATTGCAGGATGGCACGCGGCCTACGATAATGAAGTCGGGGCCAAACTGCTGAAAGAAATGGTCGTGCATGATGTGAATCATCCTTCCATTGTGATGTGGGACAATGGCAACGAGGGTGGCCACAATCCTTCTTTTGATGCTTTGTTTGCCAGATATGATATACAAAAGAGACTGGTGATTTATCCCTGGATGGAACACAATGGCATAGCCACGCAACACTACCGCGGATACGACTACGGCGCTGATACGTACTGGAACGGACGACTGATCACCTTTCCAACTGAATTCCTGCATGGCCTGTATGATGGCGGACACGGTGCCGGATTGTACGATTTTTGGGAATATATATGGAAAAAGCCAAAAGCCGCAGGAGGATTTCTCTGGGATCTATTCGACCAGGGCATTCTGAGAACCGATAAGGAAGGTGAGGTGTATGATACGGATGGAGAGCACGGTGCCGATGGTATTCTGGGACCTAAACTTGAGAAAGAGGCCAGTTATTACGCCATTAAGGAGATATGGTCGCCGGTTCAGTTGGAACCATTGGAAATTACACCGTTATGGAATAAAAAAATGGGCATTGAAAACCGGTATCTTTACACCAACCTGAATAAATGTACCTTTAACTGGAAACTGGAGACTTTGCCAGACCCCAAAGGAAAGGATACCCACATAGAACGTTCGGGAAGCATTCCATCTCCTGATCTTGAGCCAAATGAGAAGGGCACCCTCGAAATCCCTGTTCCGGAAAACTGGAAGGAATTTGATGTGCTCGGGATTACAGCAACTGACTCACGAGGCAAAACATTGTATACATGGAATTACCCCTTGGTTATTGCTGCAGATGTTGCTGAAAAACTTATAAATAAAACGCCTGTATCGGATCATCTGAAACTTACAGAAACCGGTAATACCTATTTGATTAATGCTGCTGATATTCAGTTTACTATTGGTAAAGCGGATGGTCTCCTTAAAAAAGTGGAGAACGAAAAAGGTGTCATGCCATTTACCCAGGGGCCGGAACTGAGCGCCGGAATAGCTGTATTCAAGGATATTACCGTTGAAACGTTCCGGGATAGTATCCTTTTACAGGTAAATTTTGACGAAAAAGAATCGCGCATAAAGCAGTTTACCTGGACCTTTTACCCGAATGGCTGGGCAAAGGTGCATATTTATTATATGCCTGAAAAATACGATGTCCATTTCGATATGATGGGTGTGAATTTTTCGTATCCCGAAGATTTGGTAAGAGGTGTTAAGTGGCTGGGAAACGGGCCTTACCGTGTATGGAAAAACCGGACACAGGGTGTGGAATTTGGCGTCTGGCAAAAGGATTATAATAATACCATTACATCGGTTGAGCCCATTGTGTATCCCGAATTTAAAGGCTATCACGCAAATATGTACTGGGCAGAAATTCAATCGAAGGAGCAGTCGTTTACTGTGGCAACTTCTACCGATGATGTTTACCTGAGGTTATATACACCGGCTAATCCGGATCCGGTTGTAGAAAGGGTGACACCGGTATTCCCCGGAGGTGATATCTCATTTATGCAGGCTATTCCACCGATAGGTACTAAAACAAATGCCCCGTCAAACCTGGGGCCTTCAGGACAAAAGAATAAATTCTTTGATTACGGACCATTTGATGACTGGCGAATCAGAAGTCAGCAGATGATCCTGTATTTTAATTTTTCGTCTAACCAGTAAATGTATTTCATGAAAACCTTTCATTTCAAATTAGCCACATTATGTTTTGCAGTGCTGTTCTTTTTTTCGGCTTCGGCGCAGAAAATCTGGGTGTCGCCAAATGGAAGCGATACTGGTGCTGGGAATGAAAATGATCCGCTGAAATCTATCTCATCGGCGTTGGAAAAAGCACGGGAACTCAGAACATCAAATGTTGAAACCATAAAAGACGGAATACAGATTATATTAAAAGCCGGTGATTACTGTCTGGAAAAGCCGCTTGAAATCAAGCCCGAATATTCCGGAACAGAAGCATCCCCGACAATTATTATGGCAGAAGAAGATTATTGCGTCAGAATTAATGGCGGCGTAAAGGTAGAAGGCTGGCAAAAAGTAAAAGACCATATTTACAGGGCTAAACTGGATAGGGATGAAAAACTGCGTACCTTATTTATTGATGGTAAACGGATGCACATGGCCGGAACAGATATTCCTGTGCCTGGTATGGGAGAATGGGGTAAATTTGAAATTAAGGGCAATGAACCCTGGGCATTTGGACCCGGTTCAGCCATTGACGGAATAAAATTCAGTGCCGATGATGTAGTACCGTATAAAAATCCTGAAGATATTGAATTGGTTCAGTTTAATGTCTGGACGGAGAAAATACTGTGCGTAAGAGATATGGAAAGATCCGGGGATACTACGATTGTTAAATTCCAACAACCCTATGGAGCTATTGCCACTTCTATGGCCTGGGCCGGAAATATAAATTTTGAAAAGGATTTTGTGATTCGGAATGCTTACGAATTGCTGGACGCACCGGGAGAATTTTATTTCAATACAAAAAGCAAACAGCTCTATTGCTACTACGATAAAGGAGATATTAATGGTGCTGAAGTTATAGCACCAGTGTCGGACGGTTTGGTTACCATAAAGGGTAATTCAACCGATAAAAGGGTCAGCCATATTCAGTTTAAAGGCATTGTATTTTCTTATGACCACTGGCCATTAATGGAGGTTGCAGGTTCTCATGGATTTGCCGGAATACAGAGTCTGGGGTTGGCTGTAAAATATATTCCTGATGGCAACTGGCATCCAACAAAATACAACAGTACCGACGTTCCGACAGGTGCCATTCAGATTGAGAACGCAGCAAATATTTCCTTTATCCGGAATCGGTTTCAGGGAATCAGTTCAGCCATTGCTATAAATCTGGTTAACGACGTAAAGCACTGCACTGTTGAAGGGAACTTTTTTAACGACCTTCTTGGGAATGCTGTTAATATTGGTCACCCGCAACACTACGAAATTGGAGATGGTGCTCTATATAAAAAGGGTGTGGAAGGACTTTGTGAATACAACCTGGTTTCTAACAACTACATCCGCAATGTTAGTCTCGATTTCAGACAGGTAGAGGCCATTACCTCATTTTTTGTAGCCAATACAAGGATAGAACACAACGACATATCGGGCACGCCATACGGCGCCATAACCTGCGGATGGTGGTGGGGAAATGCGAACATTCCACCTTCCAAAGTGGCCAAAAACAACAGCATATGCTATAACAAGGTTGGCAATACCCACCAGGTGCTTGACGATGGTGGTGTCATATATTTGCTGGGAGAACAACCGGGTACTAAGGTTGAAGAAAATTATATATTTAACGGACCAAGGTGTATCTATCCTGATGATGGCTCTGCTTATCTTACCATTGCAAGAAACGTGGTAGATAATCCCAGTTATACACAGTTGTGGTTGCATTTCTGGACGAAGCGCTGTCACGATAATTTCATCACAGGAAATTACGTTAAGAATAACCTGTTTATGGATAATGGAACCAACAACACAATTAAAGATACCCATTCATTCAGGGAAGATGAGTTTTCGGGTGAGGCACTGGAGATTATGAATGAAGCCGGAATTGAAGATGAGTTTAAAGATATTGTTCCCGGTACCGTAACGGAAATGAAAGGTGTATCTGTGATAGAACCGGGAAAAATAAGTATTCACCCCAAAGATTTTAAAGAACGAGATGTATTCCATTAATTCATACTTTATACGGAGGAAGATAGTTTCAATTAAATTCTATCCCTTGTTTCTCCTTTTGCTTCTGTTAATGGTTGCCTGCCGTAATTCAGGCAATAAAGCAAGTGAAAAGGGGAACGGAGAGTCTGATCAGTATCGAATGGCCGTAGAGGTTGTTCTGAAAGATGAAGCGGATATGAACCGCTTCTTAAGCCAGTTTGCAGAGATTAAATTAGAAAAATTTGCATGGAAGAATCATGTGGTTCTGTTTGGTGATAAAAGCGATACAGCCGGCATTGGGAAAAAAATACGTACATCTGATATTCCGTATGAAATAAAGTGGTATCTGCATCCCTTTTATGTATTTGATAAGCTAAGCTGTTGTGCTGATACAGCGGTAAGTTCTTCCTGGAACGACTATGTTTTAACAGCAAATTTAGTGGAAGACACTGTTTTGCAAAACGAATATATGGCCTATCATAAAACACAGTTCACGAAATGGCCGGAGGTGGCACAGGGGTTTTGTCATGCAGGTTTTCAGCAGCTTCTGGTTTTTAGAAGTGGTCGGCAGTTGTTGTTGGTTATATCGGTTCCTTCAGATAAAACCCTGGACGAACTGGATCCAAAAACCGTAGAAAATAATCCGCGCATGGTTGAGTGGAACAACCTGATGTCCCGATATCAGGAAGGCATTGAAGGAACTTCGGATGATGAAACATGGGTTTTCCTGGATAAAGTCAGTACAGAGAAAGAATTAAAACGTTAACATAAAAGTTTTAATAATATTTTATGAAATACTTTGTTTGTAAAGTTTTAAACAATGTAAACGATTACATATATTTGCGTTTTATACAAAAAATGATGTTCTTATGAGGCTATTTTCAAATATATTTCTGTTTTTGGTTTCATTGCTGATTTTGGCCACATGCCAATCCGGTGAAAAAATTACAATTTTCACACAGCAGGATTCAAAAAGAGAGGCTTATGGTGTGGAAAAATTGAAGTCAGTTCTTTCCGAAAACGGTTACGCCGTCACTGTAACCTCCGATACCACAGGAATAAGAAACAGGATTATTATTATTCGACCATTGTCTGAGGGTACTTTGAGTTCTACAGATCCTGAAAAGCAAATTGCTGTACCCATTTCAGATGAAGGATTTATCATTGATTCGAAGGCTAAGAATATAACCATCAGTGCCAACGGGAGCAGTGGAATATTGTATGGCTGTCTGGAACTGGCAGAGCGGGTTAAGGCTCAGAAGGAACTGCCGGATCTGATCCACGTGGAAGATCAGCCGGAGATGGTCATGCGTGGAACCTGCATCGGTTTACAGAAAACATCGTATTTACCGGGAAGAACGGTATATGAGTATCCGTACACGCCGGAAAGCTTTCCCTGGTTTTATGACAGGGAGCTTTGGATTAAATACCTGGATATGATGGTGGAGAACCGCTATAATTCACTTTACCTGTGGAATGGTCATCCGTTTGCATCCCTGGTTAAGTTAAAGGACTATCCATATGCCGTGGAGGTAGATGACGAAACGTTTAAAAAGAACGAAGAAATATTTGCTTTTCTTACAGAAGAAGCGGATAAACGTGGTATCTGGGTGATCCAGATGTTTTACAATATCATCGTTTCCAAACCTTTCGCTGAGGAAAATGGCATTAAAACACAGGAACGGAGTCGGCCAATCACTCCGCTGATTGCGGATTATACACAAAAATCCATCGCGGCATTCATCGAGAAATATCCTCATGTGGGCCTGTTGGTCACCCTGGGAGAAGCCATGAATACAATTGATGATGATGTGGAATGGTTTACCAAAACCATCATCCCCGGGGTTAAAGACGGTCTGGATTCATTAGGCATCACCGAAGAACCACCCATTGTTTTACGCGGACATGATACCGATGCCAAACGGGTGATGGAAGCAGCACTTCCGTTATACAGGAATCTTTACACCATGTATAAATACAATGGAGAATCTCTTACGACATACAGACCCCGGAATTCATGGGATTCCATTCCAACGGCATTAAGCAGACTGGGTTCAGTTCATATTTCCAATGTACACATATTAGCGAACCTGGAACCATTCCGTTATGGTGATCCCAACTTTATTCAAAAGTCAGTGATTGCCATGCATGAACGACAGGGAGCAAATGGCTTACATCTCTATCCACAGGCATCATACTGGGATTGGCCGTATACCGCGGATAAAACGGAACCAAGATTATTGGAGATGGACCGGGACTGGATATGGTATAAGGCATGGGCCCGCTATGCCTGGAATTCAGAGCGCGACAGCTTGAAAGAAGCCATGTACTGGTCTGATCAGCTGTCCGGTTTTTATGGATCAGGCGGAGAGGATATTCTGCAGGCTTACGAGGAAACCGGCGAAATTGCGCCAAAATTGCTCCGTACATTTGGGATATCTGACGGTAACAGGCAGACATTATTGTTGGGTATGTTTATGGGGCAACTGGTGAATCCGTTTAAATACAATGTATATCAGAGCTTTTTAAATTCCAACGGACCGGAAGGTGAGATTCTGGTGGATTATGCCCGTAAGGAATGGGAGAGAGAACCACATATTGGCGAAACACCCCCACAAATCGCCAGGGAAGTGGTTGAGCATGGTGAAAAAGCTGTCAAAGCCATAGATAAGGCAGAGTTAACGGTCACAAAAAATAAGGCAGAGTTCGAACGTCTGAAAAATGACGTCTATTGTTATCAGGCCATCGCCAATTGTTTTGCAGAAAAAGAAAAGGCGGCGGAACTGGTGCTGAGATATAAATATTCAAACGAGGTATCTGATCTGGATAAAGCCTTACCACATCTGGAAAAAAGTCTCGATTTTTACCGTAACCTCGTCAAGCTGACAGAAAATGGATATCTCTATGCCAACAGCATGCAGACGGCGCAAAGGCGCATACCGATAACTGGCCGTGATGGCACCAATAAAACATGGAAAGAACTGTTGCCTCACTATGAAGCTGAACTGGATAATTTCAAGCGTAACCTGCAAATGCTGAAATCCAAGGGCGAAAAAGGTAAAACATTTGAAGTGTTGCAACCGCTTAAGGTAGTTATTTTAACGGCTGGAGTTCAGCGTTATCCATTGGTTCCGGGAGAACAGGTGTTTAGCGACAATAGGGCGAAGATAAAAGCTGTTGCACCGGAGCTGAAGAACCTTTCAGGTGTGCAGTTTCCGGATAACGGACAACGGCAAAACGGAACGGTTTTAAAGTTTAAAACTGATCAACCGGTTAAAATTCTGGTAGGCTATTTCAATACCAACTCATACACCACACTTCGTCCGCCAACACTTGAAACCAATGCACAGGCGAATGATCGGGGTCAGGCCGATATTAAGATTGCCAATGCGTTGGATATTCCCGGGTTATATCCTGTGAATATTTATACGTACAAGTACGATGCCGGTGAGCATGAGCTGGTATTAGGCAAAGGCCGGGTACTTGTTCTGGGATTTATTGACGGAAATGCAACCATTCCCATTCATGATGCAGGCATAGGAGCTGAAGATGGCGCCTCTGTGGATTGGTTGTTTTATTAGTGAGACCCAGATTTCAGAAACGAAGTGAACTGAAATCTGATGGACGAACTAATCCCGATCGTGCATCGGGATAGTGAGACGTGAGGTAATAAGTATTGTTAACATGAGAAACGAACTAATCCCGATCGTGTATCGGGACGGTTAGAATTAAGTCTATCCGTATGGTCAGGAGTGAAAAACGAGCTAATATCGATTATACATTGGGATAGTGTATTAAGAAAGATTTGAAATATAAGTAGGAAATAGTAACGTAAGGCATTTAATGAAACAAACCAATTATCAGTTGTTTGATTTTCTGGATTTTGATCCGGCTTTAAATGGTGAGGAAGTCCTTTGGAAAGCCTGTGCCCCAACAAAAATAAAAACAGAAGGAACAGATGTTGTTCTGACGGTTCCCTTTCAAAAGCAGCTGATAAGCAATGATATTACACCCGATACAAGGGGAAAGCGGATCAACACTCAAATTAGATTAAGGGCTTATGGTGATAACA
Organism: Quyinboa mangrovi; assembly: GCF_042219825.1. Taxonomy (NCBI): domain Bacteria; kingdom Pseudomonadati; phylum Bacteroidota; class Bacteroidia; order Bacteroidales; family Quyinboaceae; genus Quyinboa; species Quyinboa mangrovi. The sequence continues at coordinate 206,327 of NZ_JBHJHQ010000009.1, read as the reverse complement.
TCCTTCGGGTAGCCTTTGGAACGAATGTGGCAGAGATGAATGATTCGGTGATGCTGCAGGTGAGAGAAGGATTGGAAATAACACCACTTCACATACAGCAGAATAAACATGAGTGGTTGGTTCTGGATCAAAAAGGATCAGTTCGTGCAAGTCTGAACCGCAAAGCACATTCTACGGACTACTGGAGTGACTTGCTGCCGGCACCACAGGAATCCCTGGAGCTCAACTTTTTCCCTGAAGCGGACAAGGAAATCAAAATCAGTGCCTTTGATCAGTTTTTTCCGGCCAGGCATGATGCTTTTGCTTTAGCACTGGTTGAAAAAAGCGGCAAATTCAATCGTACGACAGTATCCTTTCATATTGATCCGGATGAAAAGTTTGTAGGTACCGGTGAACGATTTACCAAAATGGATTTATCCGGGCATACCTTTCAACTAAAAAACCAGGACGGACAGGGCGTCAATAACAGGCGTACCTATAAAAATATTCCGTTTTACATGTCCAGCAGGATGTATGGTGTATTCATGCATACCTCAGCTTATGGTAAATTTTCCCTCGGAGATCATTCCACTCGATCGGCACAATTGCTGGTGGAAGAACCTGAACTGGATCTGTTTCTGCTTGGCGGTCAGACACCGGAAGAAATTCTGTATAATTACCGCAGTCTGACTGGTTTTCCAAAGATGTTACCAAAGTGGAGTTTTGGTACATGGATGAGCCGGATGACCTACTTCTCGGAGGAGGAAGTCAACGGTATATGTAAGCGCTTGAGGGATGAAGATTATCCTTGTGATGTGATTCACCTGGATACCGGTTGGTTCAGAACAGACTGGCTCTGCGAATGGAAATTTAATCCGGAACGGTTTCCTGATCCAAAACGGTTCATCGGAAACCTGCGGGATAAAGGGTTTAAAGTCAGCCTTTGGCAAATGCCATATATTGCAAAAGATGCGGAGCAACACGATGAAGCCAAAGCCAACCGATACATGTGCGAATTGAAAGAGGCTAAACAACAGGGCGGCTCTAACTTCAGTGCACTCGATTATGCCGGAACCATCGATTTTACCTATCCCAAAGCCGTGAACTGGTATAAAGGATTGCTGAAGGAATTGCTGGAGATGGGCGTGGTTTGCATTAAAACCGACTTTGGTGAAGACATTCACATGGAAGCAGAATACCATGCCATGGAGCCGGAGAAACTGAATAATCTGTATGCCCTGCTTTACCAGAAGGCTGCATTTGAGATTACCAAAGAAATGACCGGTGATGGTATTGTCTGGGCACGTGCCGGTTGGGCGGGCTGTCAGCGGTATCCTTTACATTGGGGAGGTGATTCCGCCTGCTCCTGGGATGGGCTGACCGGTTCATTAAAGGGAGGTCTGCATATAGGACTTTCAGGATTTGGATTCTGGAGCCACGATGTACCCGGCTTTCACGGCGTTCCTGATTTTATGAATTCCGTGATACCCGATGATCTGTATGTCCGCTGGACGCAATTCGGAGTATTCTCGTCTCATTTGCGTTACCATGGCACCTCAAAGCGGGAGCCTTATGAATATCCTAATATCAGCGGCATTGTGCGTCAGTGGCTCAAACTGCGTTATGCTTTGATTCCATATATTCTGGAACAAAGTGAAAAAACAACACAAAGCGGTTTCCCTGTTTTAAGGGCTTTGATCTTTCACCATCCGGAGGATAAGATGTGCTGGCACATTGATGATCAGTATTATTTTGGAGATGATTTTCTGGTGGCACCGGTTATGAACAGTGAAAACAAACGGGATATTTACCTGCCGGAAGGATCATGGGTCAATCTTTTTAACGGTGAAAAATATACTGGTCAACAATGGCTAAACAGTTTTGAATGCCCGTTGGATGAAATGCCGGTCTGGGTCAGAGAAAATGCAGAAATTCCGGTGTATCCATATGCTGTCAGCAATACAGATGAAATTGATTTAGAGAAGTCTAAAAGAATATCTTTTGATCCGAAGTTTGAAGGTATAAAGAAATCCATATTAAGTTGGATTTGGAATCAAAATGATTAATGAGAAATTGAGTACAATGGCTATGAATACCTGGAAAAATAATATGGAGGAATCAAAGCAGCGGTATCTGGACTGGTGGAAGGGTAAGGGTATCGTGCTGAGCATGTGGGAACATCTGTACAAGGATGGGAAACCGCATGCTGATATAATCAAACCTCCTGAACCAAAGGATTTAAAACAGTACTGGTTCGATCCGGAATGGCGGGCTGACAATCTGAATTACCAATTGTCGCGGAGTTCGTTTAAAGCTGATATTCTTCCCGTTGCCAACACACACCTGGGGCCCGGTTCACTGGCAGCTATGATGGGAGCTGAACTGGACGGTGGTGAAGATACCATCTGGATCAAACACAGGGAAGGAACACCGTTAAAACTGGAGCTGGATGAGAATGATCCCGCCTGGCAACTGCATCTCGATTTGTTGAAAGCCTGCAAGGCCAGAGCAAAAGGGAATTACTACGTGGGTTGTCCCGACCTGGTGGAAGGGCTTGACGTACTGGCCAGTATCCGTGGAACGCAGGACACCTTGATGGATATGATCATGGACCCCGAAGGTCTGGAACAGCAACTGCAGAAAATTAATGATGTGTATTTCCAGGTTTTCGACCGGATTTATGACATCATTAATGAGGATGGCGAAATGGCCTTTTGTTATTTTTCACTGTGGGCACCCGGAAAAGTTTCCAAGCTGCAATCCGATATTTCCATCATGTTTTCCGAAGACGACTATATCCGTTTTGTGCTGCCATTCATAAAAGAACAATGTCAGAAAATCGATTATACCTTGTATCATCTGGACGGCGTGGATGCTCAACGCCATCTGGATGCCATTCTGAGCATTGAAGAACTGAATGCTGTACAGTGGACGCCGGGAGTGGGAGAACCGCAGGGTGGTGATCCGCGCTGGTACGATTTGTATAAAAAGATTCTGGCTTCGGGAAAATCCATCATGGCTAACTGGGTCACCCTCGATGAGCTGGAGTCCCTGATTGATAACGTTGGTACGCAGGGTTTGCACATTAATGTGGATTTTAAGACAGAAAAAGAAATTGATGCAGCATTAAAAATTTTAGATAAATACAGGTAATTGAAAGGCGTATGATAACGTTAGGCATTCTGGGACTGGGAGAAGGCAGAAGCACGATTTCTGCAGCGCTGAACAGTAAGAATATCAGGTTAAAAACCATTTGTGATATCAATGAGTCGCTCTGTCAACAACGGGCCAAAGAGTTTGATTTTCATCACTACACTACCGATTTTAACGATATGTTGAACGATCCGGAAATTGACGTGATTGGCATTTATACACCGGATCATTTACATGCAGAACATATTAATCTGGCACTGAGTCACAATAAGCACGTAGTGTGTACCAAGCCTTTGCTGGATGATCTTTCAGTTGCAGTGGATTTGCTTGAATTGAGCCGAAAAACCGGTAAGAAGCTGTTTGTTGGGCAGAGTTCCCGGTTTTTTGAGCCCATGAAAAAGCAGCGGCTCGACTTTGAAAACGGTGAGATCGGTGAACTGATTACAATTGAGGCCAACTACAATGCCGATCACCGGTGGTTCCTGGGGAAAGGCTGGTCGTTGCAGGACAGTTTTAAATGGCTCTTTGGAGGTTTGAGCCATCCGGTGGATTTTATTCGCTGGTACCTGCCGGAGATTGATGAGGTCATGGGCTACGGCATGTTGAGTCCGAATGGTAAAGCCGGCGGACTGAAAAACGAAGATACCATGCATTTTATTTTTAAGGCTATGGATGGTCGCATTGCCAGTGTGAGCGGATCGTATTCGGGTCCGGTTCAACCCTTTATGCGCGAAAGCGAGATGACCTGTATTTTGCGTGGAACTCAGGGATGCAGTCAGGCAGATTACATGGATTTACGCTATACCATCTCGAACAAGGATGGTGAGGACAAACAAATTACCTTTGATCACATGCTGAAATATTACTTCCGGTTTGAAGGAAAATCACATCATGCCGGAGAATATAACAACTACCTGGAGCATTTTGCAGAAAGCATTATTCATGATTTTACAGCCTATCCAGATCTTAAAGAGGGTATCGGCACCATTGTGCTGTTAAAAACAATGGAAAAATCGTTGAAGTCGGGAAAGCCGGAAAAGGTGGCAAATACTATAAAAGAATACGGACTGGAAGACTATTTGAATGGATGAAAAGAAGCGAATAGTAATTCACCAATGATACAGGTTTTCGACAGGGAATTTGTAGGTGCAAAAACGAAATATTATGAAAACACCCATAACAAAAGAACAAATTGAGCAGTACAAACGGGACGGCTTTGTCATATTGCGCAATGTTATTTCACCTGAAATGATTGAAAAAATTCAGGACGAATGTGAACGGTTCATCATGGAGAAAGATGCCGAAATGGATGCCAAAGGCGTGGAAGTGGATGAGATTAACCACAAAGGCAAACGTTATTTTATTGCCATGCGCAGCGGCGATAGTAAGCCGATGCAGGCGTTGATCTTCGGAAACGAAATGGAGCAGATAACCCGCAGTATTTTGGGTGATGATGTTTACCTGTTTCTGGAACAGTATGTGGTAAAAGCTGCAGATAAAGGGATGACCTTTTCCTGGCATCAGGATTCGGGATATGTCAAAGAAAAGCATGAACCTTACCTGTCGTGCTGGATGCCACTGGATGATGTAACTGAGGAGAATGGAACGGTGTATTTGTTGCCATATGATGAGGCCGGTACAAGAACGCGGATCGATCATACCCTGCAGGAAGGCACGAATGACATGGTCGGTTATTTTGGTGATAACCCGGGTATTCCTGCCATTCTGAAAAAGGGAGATATTGCCTTGTTTTCCAGCGTTTGTTTTCACCGCAGCGGATCAAACAAAACCAATAAATCACGCCGGGTATTGTTGATGCAATATTCGAAACAACCCATTAAAAAAGACAATGGCGAGGTGTTGTATATGGCCGAACCTTTTATTGTTGACGGCAAACGAATGAAATAAATCCCAATATAACCACTGATACGCATGGAACAGATTCACGAATTTTTAAAAGCTCCCGATTTTATTATAGTAGGCATTTACCTGCTGGTGCTTGTAGGCATTGGCTATTGGGTTAGTTTTGTAAAAAAGGACAAGACTCAAAAGGAAGAAAACCTGTTTCTGGCAGGGAGGTCGCTGGGTTGGTCCAGCATTGGCCTGACCATGTGGGGAACCAATGTGGGACCGTCCATGCTGATTGCTTCTGCAAGCATCGGTTACACCACGGGAATAGTAGCAGGAAACTTTGGTTGGTATGCTTTTGTGTTTATCTTTCTGCTTGCTGTAGTATTTGCCCCACGTTATCTGGGCGCCAATGTGCAGACTCTTCCTGAATTCATGGGGAAACGGTTCGGGCAGTCCACAAGAACAATATTAGCCTGGTATACGCTGGCGACGATCCTTATTTCCTGGCTGGCACTTACGCTGTTTGCCGGCGGTATTCTGGTGAGCCAGATCCTTAATCTGCCACTCTGGATGTCGGTGATCATTTTGGTAATCATCGCGGCCTTTTTTACCATTGCCGGCGGTTTAAAAGCCATTGCCTACACCAATGTGTTTCAGATGATATTACTGATCGTTGTTTCTCTGGCTTTAACAGTAATCGGCGTGATAAAAGCCGGCGGGCCCATGGAGATTTTTCATGCCACACCGGGTGAATACTGGAACCTGCTTCTGCCACGTGATAATGCCAGCTATCCATGGCTGGCAATCGTGCTGGGCTATCCCGTAATGGGCGTGTGGTTCTGGTGTACGGACCAGTCCATGGTGCAATCCGTACTGGGTGCTAAAAATCTGCAGCAGGGACAGCTTGGTGCTAATTTTACAGGTTGGCTGAAAATTCTGGATGTGGCGCTGTTCATCATACCGGGAATCACCTGTTTTGTATTGTTTCCAAACTTAAGTAATCCGGATGAGGCCTATATGACCATGGTAACACGCCTGTTGCCAACCGGCATGGTGGGCATGGTGATGGCCGTTTTGATTGCGGCGCTCGTCAGTACCATCGATTCTGCTTTGAATTCACTGAGTACTGTTTTTACTATGGATATTTACATTAAAAAATTCAGGCCTGAAGCCTCACAAAAGGAGATTGTAACTATCGGTCGTGTGGTGACGGTAATTGGCGCTGTCATCGCAGTTTTTCTGGCTATTGCTTTTGAAAGCGTCAGCGGACTGAACCTGTTTGATAAGTTCCAGGCCGTACTTGGCTTTATCGCACCGCCTATGTCTGTGGTCTTTTTATTTGGTGTACTCTGGAAAAAGACAACACGGCGGGCTGCGAACTTTACTTTATCTGTAGGAACGGTGATTAGCATTGGTATTGGCATCATTTACATTTTTATTAAGCCGGAATTATTTGAGGGCTTGAATCCAGCTACAAATTCAGAAATTATTAATAAAAGTTTATTATTGCTTATCAACGCGGGGTATAGTATTGTGGCTTATTTGCATTCCGTTCACTTTCTGTTATTGTCATTTTACATTTTTGTGCTTTTGGCAGTTTTAGCTTTTTTAATTACCATGTTGGATCCAAAATCAGAAAGCCAGAATGAACTGGATTACGGAAAGTTGCCCACTCCAACAAAAAAGGTATGGATCATGTGGGGCGCATTGATTTTGGTGATGGTAAGCATGTATATAATTTTTAACGGCCACTGAAACAGATAAATTCAATGATTGAAAAACGTAAAATTGGTATTTGGTTTGCACTGGTTTTGATTGTTGGAATAACAGCGTGTCAACCGGCCCAAAAAGAAACAAAAGAACAACGTTATAAGGTCGGAGTAGTGGATCTGATGATTCTGAAACGTCAGAAACTGAGTGCACTTCCCTTAACTAAAGAACTTGGTGCAGATGGTGTTGAGGTGGATATGGGAGGCCTTGGCAGCCGACCCACGTTTAATAATAAACTGGTTGATCCGTTAATAAGAAAGCAGTACCTTGATACGGCCAGGCAACTGGGTATTGAGATCAGCTCGCTGGCCATGTCAGGCTTTTATGCCCAGTCTTTTCCAACCCGTGAAGGCGCAGTGGAAACTGTTCAGGATTGCATCAATACCATGGTGCTTATGGGCGTTAAAGTAGGATTTCTGCCACTTGGAGTGGAGGGGAATCTGATTCGTTATCCGGAACGTCGGGAAGCCATTGTGGAACGCTTAAAGGAAGTCGGAAAGAAGGCAGAAGCTGCGGGCGTGGTCATTGGCATAGAAACTGCATTGGATGCAAAGGGGGAAGTGGAACTGCTGAGTGATATTGGTTCACCGGCCATTCAGGTTTGTTTTAACTTTTCGAATCCCATTAAAGCAGGTCGGGATGTAAGTGAGGAACTAAGGATTTTAGGAAAGGACCGGATATGTGAAATCCATGCCACCAATAAGGATGGCGTCTTGCTGGAAAACGATCCGCAGGTGGATATGCAAAAAATAAAAGCCACGCTTGACGACATGGGCTGGAGTGGCTGGCTGCTCGTGGAGCGTTCACGGGATGCCAGTAACCCAAGGGATGTGCGAGGCAACTTCGGAGCCAACGTACGGTATCTGAAGTCTGTCTTTCAAAATTACCCCTCGGTCCCCTAAAGGGGAAGAGAGTCATGCGGAGTTCCTTTCTTTGTCCTTGCGTAGCTATAGCAGAGCAAGGTAGGGAATAAAAGGGCAAGTGAAGGATAAATTAATCAGCGATAATTCGCGAAAACATCTGCGATAATCTGCGAGAAAATTAAATGAGGTTCTCGCTGATATACGCAAATCAATTCACCGAGTTACGATGATATTAACGAATTAAGAAAGTAACATAAAAACATATAATGATGAAACAGAAAATTAGTATTTTATTGGTATTGATCTTTGGATTGGGGATGTTTGATTCAACCGCTAATGCAAAAAAACACAAAGATCAGGAATATTGGGGTGTTGTCAGCCAGCGGGCAGAAAAGATCGTTAAAACACTGAATATTAAAGATCAGGAAAAGTTTGACAGGATCAGAGACATGATTGCTCAGCAGTATTACGATCTGAATAAGACCTACGATAAACGTGATGCATCAATTAAAACTATCAAAGAAAGGACGAAGGATGAGGAAAAAGAAGCTGCAAAGATTAGCAAGTTGAGAGTAAAAACGGAGAAAAAGATTGCAAAGTATCACGATGCCTACATAGAAAATCTGTCCGGAGAGTTAACACCTGAACAAGTGGATGCAGTTAAAAACGGGATGACCTACAGCGTACTGGTTCACACTTATAATGGCTATCTCGACATGTTACCTGATTTGACGGAGGATCAGAAGAAATATATTATGGATGCCCTGGTTGAAGCCCGTGAAAAGGCAATGGATGCCGGATCATCGAAAGAGAAGCATGCCTGGTTTGGCAAATATAAAGGCCGGATCAATAATTACCTTTCAAAGGAAGGCTATGATCTGAATAAAGCCAGCAAGGAGTGGCATGAACGCTTGAAAAAAGAACAGGAGAAATAATCACAACATTACGGATAACTATGAATGAATTATTGACAAAACTGGCCGAGTGCGTGGAATTCGGAAAAATAAATAAAACCTCGCCATATCCTCCGCAGATGAAGGATCAGGATGGTGCAGATGAGTTGGCGAAACAGGCCCTCGATGCAGGTATTGGTGCACAGGAGATCTTATCGGATGGGCTTATGCCGGGCATGGAAAAAGTAGGCATAAAGTTTCGTGAGAATAAAATATTTGTACCACAGGTATTGATGTCGGCAAAGGCTATGAGTACAGCCATGGTTCACCTGAAGCCTTATTTTATTTCGGGAGCTGCCAAACAGAAAGGTACATTCATCATTGGCACAGTCCTTGGCGATTTACACGATATTGGTAAAAACCTGGTATCCATGATGGTGGAAGGAAACGGCTACAAAGTAGTGGACATTGGAACAGATGCCAATACAGATAAATTTCTGGCCGCATTGGAAGAAAATCCGGGAGCATTTGTGGGTCTGTCTGCATTGCTGACCACAACCATGGCCAACATGGAACGGATTACAAAAGAGATAAAGGAATCACATCCTGATACATTGATTGCTATTGGTGGTGCGCCTGTAAATGATGACTTTTGCAAAAAGATTGGTGCCGACAATTATTCTCCTGATCCTCAGGCATTGGTAGAGTTTTTAAACAGTAAAGTAGCTTAACATGAACGGATTAAAGTTACTGGAGCAGGCGTTTAAACTCCAGGAGGTAGAACGCATTCCATGGGTGCCTTTTGTGGGTGTTCACGGCGGAAACCTGATCGAAGTGGATGCTGAAGCGTATCTGAAAAGTACGGATCACATTGTGAATGGGATCAGTAAGGCTATTGAATTATATAAACCGGATGGCATTCCTGTGGCTTTCGATTTACAGATAGAAGCTGAGATACTGGGATGTAAACTGGCCTGGAGTAAAGATAATCCGCCTGCTGTGGTTTCACATCCATTGAATGAGGGCGTTGCACTGAGCGATCTGAAGCTTCCGAATGCAACGGATGGCCGTATTCCTGTGGTGTTGGAAGCTGCAAGACAGTTGAAAAGCAAACATCCTGATATGGCTGTATACGGCCTTATTACCGGACCGTTTACCCTGGCCCTGCATCTGTTGGGAACCGATATTTTCATGAAACTTTTTGAAGATCCGTACTATGTGAACGAACTGATGGAATTTTGTGCTCAGGTTGGAATCTGGCATGCTGAACTGCTTATGGAAGCAGGCTGTGACGTGATTGCCGTGGTTGATCCTATGACCAGCCAGATCGATCCTATGTCCTTCGAAACCTTCGTTAGTCCTTTTGCAACGAAAGTATTTGAGGCCATACGGGCAAAGGGAAAATACAGTTCCTTTTTTGTTTGCGGTCACGCACAGCAAAACATTGAAGTAATGTGCGACTGCAAACCGGATAATGTATCCATAGATGAAAATATTCCACTGGATTTTGTAAAGGATATTGCGTTGAAAAAGGGCATTAGCTTTGGTGGCAACATGAAACTGACCAGCGTGCTGTTGCTTGGTGATGAGATGGATTCAAAAAAAGAAGCCGTTACCTGTCTCGATCAGGGCGGGACAAAAGGTTTTATTCTGGCGCCTGGATGTGACCTGCCGATGGATACACCGGTTGAAAATCTTAAGGCTGTCACTGAGGTGGTATATGACGATTATGTCCGCCAGGTGACCCGGGAGATGGAACACAGTTCATCCTTACAGCCTTTGAGTCTGGATGGCCATTTTGTGGATGGTAAAGTCATAGTGGATGTCATCACACTCGATTCGTCATCGTGTGCGCCATGCCAGTATATGGTTGAAGCCGTAAAGCATGCAGCGACTGAGTTTGGTGATAAAGTAGAAGTAATTGAACACAAAATAAAAGACAAGGAAGGCATTCAGATGATGCTGGCGCTGGGTGTGCAAAACGTACCCACAACCTGCATCAACGGGAAGGTGGAATTCATCAGTCAGATTCCGCCTCGAACCGCTATAGTTCAAGCCATAAAGAAACAGTTCTGATGAGCATTCCCCTGCATTTGGTCACCGGATTTCTGGGAAGCGGTAAAACATCGTTTCTTACGCACTACCTGAAAAAGGCCGGTGCAGGCCAGCATATTGCCATCATTCAGAATGAATTTTCACCGGTTAATATTGATGGCCGGCAATTTACACGGCATGGTGAATATAATGTTCTGGAGATCAATAACGGATCGGTGTTTTGTGTGTGTTTACTGGGTTCATTTGTTGGTTCATTGCTTAGATTTATTGAAAAATATAACCCGGATTTACTGTTAATGGAGACCTCCGGACTTTCGGATACCATTGGTGTTGGTCAGATTTTTCAGTCGAAAGAACTGGCGGGAAAAGTATTTCTGGATCATGTGTGGTGTATGGTAGACGCCAAACATTTTGACAAAATTCCTGCTCTTAAGTTGCGTTTGGATCACCAGTTGAGAAGTGCAGATACCATTATTCTGAATAAGGTGGATCTGGTGGAAAACACGGATGAACTGATGGAACAAATCAGGACCATAAATCCCTTTGCAAGAATCATGAAAGGGACCTTTGGACAGATCAGTCTGGATACGCAGAAAAAGGCATTGAACCTGTTTCCGTCGGATCAGAATGAAGCTCTGGGAAGGCCGGATGTTGGTTCGTATGTAATACGGAGTAATCAACCCATTAACAGGGAGAAGTTGACGGCTTTTTTTGACCGGTTCAAAACAGATTGTATGCGGTGTAAGGGCTACGTGAAAATGAATGATGGAAATACGCTTATGATGCAGGGTGTGATGGGAGATTTGAATACAGAACCGATCCGTGACTATAGTGGAAATACCGAGTTTGTAATTATCGGGCATTTCAGGAAAGATGAGAATCTTCAGGTGGTATTTGACGAATATTGTAAAGCATGATAACAGAACGACAGTATACATTTGAGGAACTGGAAATCGACCGGTTATCCATCATAAAAGATTTGGGGTATGATGCCGATTCTTTTTATGAACCATTTCCCACTTATCTGGATCAGGCTCTGGCGGATTGTTTTATGCTGAAGGATATTAAGGGTGCTTTTGTTATTGCTGATGCTCCGGATTTTGAAAGCAGCCGGATATCCGTTGGCATAAACGGTGAAGTATTTAAACTTGGAAAAACCATAAAAAAGGAACTGGAAGGATCAGACAGACTGGCATTTTTTGTATGTACAGCCGGAAAAACGATCAGTCACAAATCGGACAGCCTGCTGAAGGGTGATGATCCGGTTCTGGGGTATATATACGATGTGATTGGCAGTGCCATTGCAGAAGCCGTGGGCGATAAGTTGCAGGAAGAGGTCAGAGCGAGAGTTGAGAGTGATGGTGAGAAGATCACCAACCGCTACAGTCCGGGTTATTGCCACTGGAATGTGAAGGATCAGCATCAGTTGTTTGATCTGTTTGGCGGCACGGTTTGTGGCGTGTCTCTGACACCATCGGCATTAATGATGCCGGTAAAATCAATCAGTGGTGTGTTTGGCATTGGAAGGAATGTGGAGTTTCATGACTACCAGTGCAGTCTGTGTAATCTGGAGAATTGTGTATACAGAGATAAACACAGACGATAATTTATCGAATCATTTAAATATAAAATAAGCTCATATCGTATAATTATTTGAAAATATAAAAGCATTATCATGAAAAACACCGTATTGCTATCGTTTTTATTGCTGCTGATGTTTGCATCATGCAAACCCGAAAAAGAATATTACATGTTCAGCACCTTTCGTGAACCGGCTACCGAAGGACTGTATCTGGCGTATAGCGAGGATGGCTACCACTGGAACGACCTGGGCGGACCATGGTTGAGACCGGAAGTGGGTACCCAGAAGGTCATGCGTGATCCGTCGGTAGTGAAAGGGCCGGATGGTACTTTTCATATGGTGTGGACGTCTTCATGGCGCGGGGATTATGGTTTTGGCTATGCCAGCTCAAAAGACCTGATCAACTGGTCGCCTGAAAAACATATCCTGGTGATGGATTACGATACTTCCACGGTAAATGTATGGGCGCCGGAATTATTTTACGATAGTGACAGTGACCGGTATATTATTGTGTGGGCTTCCACCATTCCATATAAGTTTGAAAAGGGGATAGAGGAGGAGCGCAATAACCACCGCCTGTATTATGTGACCACAAAAGATTTTGAAACGTTTTCCGATACGAAACTGTTTCTTGATCCAGGATTTAGTTGTATTGACGGTACTATTGTAAAACGAGGCAAGGACGATTATGTGCTGGTATTTAAAGATAACACCCGTCCAAACCGGAATATTCTGGTGGGCTTTGCCAAAAATCCACTGGGACCATATTCTGACTTCTCGGAACGCTTTACGGCTTTTAAAACTGAAGGTCCCACTGTGGCTAAAGTAGGCGATAAGTACCTGATCTATTTCGATCAGTACGGTGACTATAAATACGGAGCAGTCAGGACGACCGACTTTAAAACCTTTACCAATATATCAGATCAGGTATCCTTACCCAAAGGCCATAAGCACGGCACTATTTTTAAAGTAAGCCAGAAAGTGCTGGATGGGTTGAAAGGGGAAGTGAAAACGGAGCAATCAGAAGAAACGAAACAATAGAGCCACCGATTTATCACGTCTCTACTACCGTATTATCTCATATTTTTTCTTGTGCTTTATATTGCTAACGTTCTTTTAGTATAAGCTCAATTGCTTTTTCCAGTACTTCATCTCTGCCTTCTCTGATACCTTGTATGGTTGGTTTTACTTCTATATCGGGAACAATACCTACTCCCTGTGTTTCCCTGCCATCAGGATAATACACACCCACCCCGGTAAACATGACTTTAATGCCTCCGGGCATTTTAAGGGATATTACATCTCCATCAGCACCAGCAGTAGTACTGCCAATAATAATTGAATTTTCTGCAACGCTGTATTTCATTGCTATAAACTCTGCATGACTTTGAGTAACTTCATTTACCAGGATTATCTTTTTACCCTTATAGGCATTGGGATTTTCCGAGCCTGCAGTTAGTTCACCCAAGTATTGGAATAAGCCCGGAAATTTGGAATTGCCCATTGTAAACTTGACAAATACTTCAGGCTCTGTATAAAGCAGAGCGTAATCCATATATCCCCCAATCTTATCATATGCCGGATAACATCTTAGATCAATAATTAAACCTTTGGTATTAATGGTTTGAGGTACCACACCTCCGTTGGTACTTCCTAAATACAGGTATCCAATGCTGTCACCAATTGTTTTAAAAAGCGTTTCCTTTCTTTGGAACCTTGATGTAATGTTTACCCGGTTCATAGTGTAACATGAAACGACAGTATTTAATTGTCTTCCGTCGTGTTGATATTCTACATACATTTTTTCCGCATTGGTCCTTAAAATGAAATCTGCAATTCTACGCAACTGTGCTGTATAATTTGATCCGGGAGTATATTTGCATTTTTCGGCAATAATGTTTTCCACAGGTGTTTTGTTTATTGAAAGAATAACATCTCCAACCTGAATAGAATGGTTTGCATTAATTGTGTCACGTACGGCGTAAACACCTGTAACTACAAGTTTCCCCTCAACAAATGAAACCTGATAAGGAGCTATATTTTCTCCTTTCCACTTTTCAATAGTGTTGTTCCATCCCATTCCGGCATGTGTATCATTAAGCTTTGTTATAAGTTCTAAAATAGCCAGCTTATATTCAAGTTCATTTCTTGCATCAATAAACTTAGGAATGAATTCTAAAAGGTCCTTGTGCCAGTTTTCACTGATTAGATATTTGTAAGGATAATAATATTGAATAACATTCCAGAATCGAAATAAAGCAAGAAGGCGGTATTCCGTTACCGGATATGTTGGTTTGTTATACTCTGCTTCACCGCTTATGGTGTTATCGGAATACTGGATAAATTTATCTTTTTTAAAGTTTCTTTTTGCCGTTTTAATTCGTTCAAGTTGATCTGAAAGAGTCCCTAATTCTGTTTTATCTGTTATCCAATCCAGATCAGGATACATTCTTACGCTGTCTGGGTATAATTCCGGCAACGTTTCCTGTTCAAAATCCTCCAGTGAGGCAAGCCATTCAGACAACATCAGATTTCTTTCATCTTTGTTGTGAGATTTCAAAACTTTGGGCATCATGTTTATCAGTTCATCATCCCAGTTATATTTTCCTTCAACAACGGAAGGATGATAATACTTTACGAAACCCCATATCTTGCAAAGTACAGCCAAATTGGAAATATCGGTCGAATTATAATATTTTACCCCTGCAATTTGCCTATATTCATTTTTCTTCTGGATATAGAAATAACCCAGCATTGAAGATAATACGGTAAAAAGAACAAGGATAAAGATGAACCAGTATTTCTTTCTCATTTGAAGTCTCGGCTTTGTAATTACTGTAAACTAAGATATTGATTATTTGTGTATTGTGCAATAAGGTGAGGCTGTCTAAAAAGACAAACAAAAATATTTTGAACTTATAAAATGTTAGCAATCTTTATTTTACCCCTCCAAACTTCTCCGTCAGCTGACGGAAGGCTTTAAGTCCCCTTCAGGGGATTTAGGGGTAATTTTGTAAAAAATACTTACAATCCGTAGTAAAGATAATTCTGATATAATTTTTTGGACAGCCTCATAACATTTCAATAATTTTATTCTTTTAAACGAATCGCAAGCATTTCAGCAGTGGCACAGATTTCTCCATTGGCGGATAAGGTCATATCCACCCATACCTTTCTGCCTTCCATTTTTTTAAGATGCCCTTTTAATTCAAGTTCAGCACCCATCGGTGTCATGGCTTTAAAGTCCACTTTTAAGGAAGCAGTCACGCAACGCACAGGGATGGGCAATTCAAACGGAATACCTTCAGTCTGGCAGATGAAAGCTGCAGCAGAACCGGTGCCGTGGCAGTCCAGTAATGAGGCGACCAATCCACCGTACACACTGCCCGGAATGGCCGTATATTTGGGGTCAGGTGTAAAATGCGCAATTGTTTCATTGCCCACCAGGTAGGTTTTCAGGTGCAATCCCTGTGGATTATTTTTCCCACATCCGTAACAATGGGCAAGGTTTTCCGGGTATAAATCCTGTATGGATTTTGGCATGACTGTAAAGTTTGAGGTAAAAATACAATAATCCGGTAGAATCTATCGGTTCAAAGCCATCAGGTTGGCAGAAGTTTATTCCTTAATAAATCTGAATATTTGTGTTTCTCCATTGTGATCAAACAGTAAAAAATACATGCCGTAAGGCAAGGCTTCAGTACTAATACTTTTACTATAATCTTCCTGTATTTTATCTCCCGTAAGATTGTAAACGGTTAGTACTTCAGGTTGTTCCAGTCCTTCAACGTACAGCCTGTTTTTAACCGGGTTTGGATAGATAAACAACGGTATGGCATTATTTTCCTTCAGACCAACCGTAACATCAGAATATAACTGACTTTGGGGAATTACCTCTTTGGTTTCGTGGGAGCTGCTCCACCACAATTTTATATTGGCACCGCCAGCTTCTTCAAAATAATCCAGTTTAATTGGATATTTCTTCATGGCCTGCAAGGTTATCGTGCCTGTATAGGTAACATCATAATCGTTGATCCATTTATCGATAATCAGCTGATCATTGATCCAGAGCCTCCTGCCGTTATCACTTCTTAAATAAAAGGTGTACTCTTCGGTGTACCTCGGCTGAATATAGCCTGTCCAGCGCACGGAAAAATTGTCATCTCTTATGGGGGATCCCGGATTAGATTCGCCCCAGTCAAAATTGATTTCAGGATCAACCCTGCTGTACCGGAAGGAGTTAAACGCAGGGCCATTGTAATATTCACCTTTTAATCCGTCTCCGGTACCTTCCAGACTTGTGGTTTGTTGCATAACCCACATTCCAAGATCCTGGTTTGTATTGCTGTTCATCCGCACATTTGCTTCAATGTCCCCACTTGCAGCATTGATCACCATGCCACTGTAAACAGAAATAAACTTATAGGTATTATCAGCTGCCGGGACCACAATAAATTTTTGGTTCAGCGATCCGAAATTCTTCCACTGATGCACATTGGCATTTTCAGCAAAACTCGTTTTTGCCACCGTCAGCATAAATTTGCTGTGACGAGCCATAATTTCATAGACGCCATTGCCCAAATGAAAAAACTCAAATACCTGGTTGGTTTTGCTCATTAATTTGTATTGTTGTACCGACGTGTTATAGCCTGTATTGAATTCACCACCAGTCACATCCATGTAGAAGTTACTGCCCTTGTTTTTCAAATAAAAAGCGCCCCTGATATTTGGATCACCGTTTGCCTCTACTTTAATCGATCTGGTTTTATTGTTCCAGTTCGAGGTGTTGTCGCTCATCAATACATCCGAAAGTAAAGAAGCATCTGCGGTGATCATGACGGAATCTCCCTCAAAATTATCTTCAGAGAACAGAGTAGCCTTAAACCCTTCCTTAAGTTTTAACGATGAAATCGTCTCAGCATCCATTCCAAGATCAGCCAGTTGTCCGGCATTGTAAGTACCGATTTTTAGTCCTGCTGAGAATCCTTCCAGGTTAGCGTCATTATACGCAGTAACCAACCCGGCTGTCGGAATCGGATCAGCATACAACTGGGTAAACGGAACCACCTGAACCACCTGTGAATCGCTTTCCCATTCCAGCATACACATCGCATCACCGGAACCTTCTGCATGTTCAATATTGATATTATATTTCTGACCAGCTTCCAGGTTAATATTTCCTGAGTTCGTTGTTTGTCCTTCTGCATCAGTTGCATCAAATAAAACGGAACCATTAATAGTCAGTTTGGCGCTGCCGTCAGTGGTCAGGTAAAAGGTGTAATTATCGGAATATAACGGTTGGATCTGACCGGTCCAGCGAACCGAATAGGTATCCGTACCGACAGAATCAAGCGGTCCCTTAAGTTTCCAGTCGAAATCAATTTTACGGTCTATTTTGGAATGAACCAGATTTTCAAAACCGGCATCTTTGAAATAGGAAGCATTCAATCCGGTTCCTGATCCCATTGGTAAACCTCCCAGGTTTTTCCTGATGAGCCAGACAAACTCATCCGGTGCCACAACCCTGATATTCGGGTTCAGTTTACTGATGACATTGGCTACATCATGTGGATTCATGGTCCATATATGAACCGGAACCAGACTGTAACCCGATTCAGCATGGATATCAGTTGGTTGGTCATTCAAAAGATCGGCCATTCGTTGAGAGATGATTTCCTGAGTTTCTGCACTCCGGTCCTCTGAGTTACCCCAGAACACATAGCGACCGCCAATGCTGGGTTTGCCTTTATACCAGCTGATTTGTCCATGCATGCCCTGGTACTGTTGACCGTACGTATAATAAAACAGGGCATCAATGTTACTTTGTTTCAGGTATTCGGTTGGATCATGGGCGCCGTCATCTGTATCAATCACATTGACAATGCTCATATCAGCTTTTTTCATGAACTTGTTCAGCTGTTCGCAATGGAACGGCTGATTCGGACTCAGGCTCGGAAAGTAGTAGCCCAGACCAGAAGGAGAAGCTATGGCTACATTCCGGCCTTCAGGAGTGGTTTGCAGTCCCTGAACCAGATCGTTGTAAATTAAAGGCGTTAGTTCACACAGGGCAGGAGAGAGCGTCCATCCCAGGTTGATCCTGCTTTGGTTGTCATTTTTCCAGGTCCACAGGTCCCAATATCCTGAACCAACCGGCCATGATATATTGTCACCGTCTGAAATAACAAAACAAACGGTATGTACATTCTCTACTACTTTATATGGATTAATGGGATCTTTCTGTTTTTTTACGGGATCCGGTATATTGGTCAGTGTGGCCAGGTTTTTCAAACCACCTGACGGGATGATCTTAAATGACTTTTCTGACAACTTCGCGACCGAACCATCTTCAGATACCCACCAACCGTAGAACATGGCTCCTTCATTCAAAAAATCGTACACACTGGTTGCCAAAGTTCCGTTGATATCCGAATCGTAAAATCTTATTCCTCCGGTATAGGCCACATAATCTACCAAACCTGTCCAGTCATCAAGTGCCTGAAAGAAGGCCACATCCTTATTAAGAACATCACCGTAATTTGACAGTGCCCAGGCTTCGTCTTTTCCCGTGACATCCAGTTTTTTTGTCAGACCGGCAGCAATGGCTTTTGATTCAAGATTGGTAGGAACGGCTACCGCGTTCAAAATTCCAGACAATGACGCAGCTACATTCGAACTGTGACTCTGGGGATCACACAGAATATAACCATCAAGTTTATCTGCAAGAAAAGCCAGCATGGTCTGCAGGTTGGTACTGTTGATTTTAAAATAAGTGAGATCAGGATAGGCATTTTTTACACTTTCCTCATGAAAATACTGTTGCTGCAGGATCATGGGTTTTGTTCTGGCAAGTACGCCGCTTAACGATCCGACTAAAAACTGCTCAGACGCAGTCATGGATCTGTCAGTTACAAAAAGTGTATCCGGTGCCTGACTGGCGGGGAAAGGACTGCCTTCAACACGGTCTATGGCTTGTCCAAAACTATATGAATTCACGAAAAGCGCTAAAAAACAAATGGTAAAAATTCTGTGCATCATCCTATTTTTATTATCCTGATCAGGCTGTTTATTTACATTCTATTTCAAATACAGTTTGGATCAGGATTTCACTCACTGTAGATTGAAGCCAATTATAAGCGTAAATTGCTTTATGAGTAATTCAAATGGATTATTGCTTAAATGCTTGAATTTTAATTAATGGATAGAATTTAAATAGTGTTCCAACATCGTATAACCATCCGCTGCAACTTTATTTCTGTCATCCGCATTGTTTGGATTCAATCCATGTTTCGTTTCCCACTCGTCAGGCATGCCATCGTGGTCCGAATCAATTGGGGCAGGTAGGCTCTTTAGTTCAGTCCAGCCACCAACATCATCTTGAGAATCGATAATGCCGCAGATTTTAGAAGGATCAACAACTTTCTGATCCTGTTTATATGTATTGCCTTCATAAGTGGCAGTGCCATTGCGGGCATCATTGATTATCCTCGAATCTACTGCATCCCTTTTTGGTAAAATTGCACCGGCGTTATCAAGGACCGAATGATAAGCTTCATCTGCTGTTTGTTGGAGAATAGGCATCGATGGCCATGGTTTTTCCAGTTTAATTTTATTTAAAAATATTTTTGTTTGTACTCCACCGTCCCAATTGTTGGCCGATACCCTGACATTACCCTCAACCATGTTGTCTGAAATGTACCATTTACCAAAATCATCTGTTTCGTTTCTAGCACCAGGATTGGCAATCCGGTAAGACACTTCACCTGGTTGTGTGGCTGGGCCTGGTTTATAATAATTGGCCACTATATTGAATGTTGAAAAATTGAACTTTTCAAGGTCTTGCCCCTTTTGTTGAGCCTCACCACCGTAGCAGCTATTGTAACCCCAGTTATAAATCACATTATTTCTGTAGTCTGTAAATCCTGAACCAGATGCCATGCGCGGATTTCGACTGCTATGATCTGCTAGTAGGTTATGGTGATAGGTGCTGTGGTTTCCTCCCCAGATCCCGCCAAATCCATGGTGCCCTTTTATATGGTTTGAACCATATAGACTTTCAGCAATTAAACACCACTGAATAGTAATGCTGTCGCAATGGTAAACCGACATAGATTCATCAACACTCCAGCTTGCTGAAATATGGTCAAGAATAATGTGTTTGACATATCTGCCGCCAACGGCATCATAGTCTTTACCGGATACATCCCCGGGCCTTACCCGGATATATCTTACAATTACCTGATCGGCACCAATGTTAAGTGGGTGATTTTTAAGGCAAATACCATCCCCCGGGGCGGTTTGACCTGCGATTGTAATATATGGATTCCTGATCGTGACCGGACTTTCAAGTTCGATGTTGCCCGATACCCGAAAAATCACAGTACGCGGTACTGATGCCTCTACTGCTGCACGGAGGCTTCCCGGACCTTTGTCATTCAGGTTTGTTACTTCAATGACTTCGCCACCACGTCCTCCAATCGTGTATTTCCCATATCCCTCAGCGGTTGGAAAAGCCAACAGCATACTTCTCCCCTTTGTGTTGTGGGATGACGGCTTAAAGCAAAGCAATCCAAGTGAAAGAATTAAAAGAAGGATGGGATTCGTAAGGTTAGCTAAATATCTCATTGGATCAATTTATGTATTTCATTCCAGTAATTCAAGAGCACTTTTCGATAAACCTTCTCCGCTCATACCATAGTGGTTAAAGATTTCCACCTGCGATCCGGTTACGGTATCTTCATCCGGAATACCGACAATCTTAAACGCTTTATAAATCCGGTTCTGCAATAATAGTGCTGCACAGGCTTCACCCAGACCGCCATGTACGCTGTGCTCTTCCACTGTAATGACCACTTTGCATTTTTTGGCAGAACTGATAATTGCTTCCGTGTCCAGCGGGCTGATGGTATGCATACTGATGATTTCTGAGCTGATCCCTTTTTCTTCCAGTAATCGGGCTGCTTCATAAGCAGGAGCTACGGTTTCACCACAGGCAATAAACGCTACATCAGTTCCTTCACATATCACTGATGCTTTGCCGATTTCAAATTTCTGCTCTGTACGCGGTAAATGCGGCATCGGCTTCTTTCCGAATTTCAGAAAGACAGGTTTATCGGATTTCGATGCAGCAATTACAGCTTCCCGGGCTTCAAAGTTATCGGCCGGTACCACAATCTGAATGTTGTTGATGGCTCTCAAAGCCGCAACGTCATGGAGTGAATGATGGGTTGAGCCCAGGGCACCGTAACTCACACCGGCGCTAATACCCACCAATGTGACCGGAATATTGGAATAGGCTACATCGTTTTTTACCTGTTCCAGGGACCGGGTTGCCAGAAAACATGCGGGAGACGTGGCAAACACGCATTTCCCGGTTGATCCCAGGCCGGCAGCTACGCCAACAAGGTTCTGTTCCGCAATACCAACTTCCACAATTTGTTCCGGTAGCTGGTCGCCGAACGGGCCAAGTTTTCCGGATCCACGTGAATCACTGGTCACAGCATATATGTTTTTATCTTTTTTGCCCAGCTCAATTAACGTGGCAGAATATATTTCCAGGTTTGCTTTTCCTGTTTCTAATGGTTTTAAACTCATGTCATTTAGAATTAAAGACTGAATCTGTGATTCAACTTACTTAGCTTTCAATTAATTGGTTCGATAAGGCATCTTCTGCCAGAGTCAGTTCTTCGATGGCGGCCTTGTATTCCTCATCTGAAGGAACGCCGTGGTGCCATTTTTTAACATGCTCCATAAAACTCACGCCTTTCCCTTTGGTGGTATTGGCGATCACAAATGTTGGCTTGCCGGTTTTGGCAGGAATGTTATGGAGCGTCTTTCTCAACTCTGATATGCTGTTGCCGTCAATGGAAACCACTTCCCATCCAAATGCAGCGAATTTTTCATCAATGGGATTAGGGTCACATACCTCATAGTTATGCCCCGTAATCTGCAGGGTGTTATGATCAAGTATAGCCACCAGGTTATCCAGCTTGTAATGCGCCGCCATCATGGCTGCTTCCCAGTTTGAACCTTCTGCCAGCTCACCATCACCCAGCATGGTAAATACATTGTAGGGTGCCTTGTCGCGTTTTGCTGCCAACGCTATCCCGGCACTTATCGGTAAGCCGTGGCCCAAAGCTCCGGTATTAAATTCTATGCCCGGTATTTTCCGTGTAGGATGCCCCACATACTTCGATTTGTATTGGCACAATGTCTCCAGATCGCTTTCAGGATAAAAGCCCTGATCTGCCAGAACCACATAGAGTGCTTCCACAGAATGTCCCTTGCTTTGTATATACCGGTTCCGGTTCGGATCCGAAATGTTATCAGGCGATACATTCAGAACATCGTTATACAAAACATTCAGAATATCCGTACATGACAAATCACCTCCGGTATGCCCGGCTTTTGCCAGTTTGATATATTTAAGGAGTGCTTTTCTGTATTTTACAGATTTCAGCTGTAACTCCAGATCTGTATATTGCTTCATTTCTTATAATTTTCCGTCCCTGCTGTTTCAATGCTTATTTATGTACATAAAGATCCCAGCCCAGATAGTTCCCAATGGCTTCTTCCAGAATTTCCTGTACACTGCCGCGAACCATGGCCACATGATGTTCAAAACCGTTTTTGCACATATACTTCATTAAATCCTGAAGATTTGGGATTTCAGTTACTGCAATTCCTCCATCCATTCCATAGGGATCATCTGTCATGGTTCCTTCACCCAGGTAAGATTTTACGATGCCCTTATTATCATCTGTTGAAATACGGAAGTAGGTCATATCACCTGCTGCCACTTTCCCTTTTACAGCTCCAAAGGTATCTTCACTACCCAGAACAGTGCCCAGTACATCCAGGCTGCCGATTTCAATATCACTCTGGAAGAATGATTTCGGGTAGTTACTGCAGTGTGTACATACAACCTTGTTACGGTCCTCACCAAAGTTATTGTTCCAGTCGAGGATGGCAGAAGGTGTTTTTGCTGCAAGTGCCAGAGCATACATCGAAATGGTTCCGGCTACATCAACCTCACAGGCCGACGGCATCAGCTTTTCACCCATCATACTCATGGTCACGCAGGCAGCACATCCATAGTTTTTTTCGATGGATTCCCAGCACTGTAATGCAGAAATATCAATTTCATTTTCGTTGATCCAGTTTTCAACGGCCAATCCGAAACGGGCTTGTTTGGCAATTTTGGTTTTAGCGCCGATCTCGCATGCTCCGTACTCCTGAATGGCAATCACTTTTTCCTTTACAGCCGGATCATCATAATCAATTTTTTCAGCGGCAGCAATAATTTCCGACATGTCAACAGGAACAATTGTGATACCATATTTCTGTAATAGTTTCTCGCTGTAACGCATGGTCTGGAAACCAATAGGACGTGTTCCGATGGCACCTACGCGAAGGTTACTTAATCCTTTCACTACCCGGCAGATTCCTGCAAACTTTTCAATGTCCAGCGTGAATTCCTTGCTGTCAAGACTGTAGGTATGGTAAATGGTGTCAGTAAATTTTATACCATACTGGTAGAAGTTGTTACAAACAGACAATTTCCCGCAGAATGCATCACGACGGCTTTTTACATCAACCTTATCGTTGTCGTCATCCACGGCCTGAACCAATACCGGTACATTTAATCCTGATAATTTAATGGAGTTTACCACGCCCAGTTCATCGCCAAAGTTTGGAAGTACTACAATGATACCTTCAATGATGTCACTGTTTTCCTTGAAAAGCTTAGCACATTTTACGGCATCTGCATAACCCTCAATATTGCCTGTTGGTGTTTCAGATTCCTGAAGAATAACTGTTCCGTAACCCATTTTCTCAAGCTTTGCCAGAACTTTCTGACGAGCTTCAACCGCAAGTTTGTAGTTAAAAATGTTGCGTGTGGCTATGATCACACCAAACGTTTGTTTCTTTAGTTTCATGATTGCTATATTTTATATTCTTTGTTTTCTTTTGTAACGACGTTCACTAAAGCATTAATTCTCACCTTTAGGGAGATGTCTGTGTTAGCAGACAGAGAGGCGGTTATTGTTACAACCGGGCACGCTCAACAGCTTTTTGCCAGCCTTTATATAAATTCTCAGTCTCGAACTTTTCCATCTTTGGTTCAAATATCTGAGTCTTTTCACGGAGGGCTTTTATCTCTTCAGTATCTTTCCAGAATCCGGTTGCCAGACCTGCCATATAAGTTGCACCCAATGCAGAAACTTCTTCAATTTCGGAACGGACGACCTTATGGTTCAGCATGTCACTCTGAAACTGCATCAGAAATGTATTCCGGGTCGGACCGCCATCCACCCTGAGTTCTTTAAGGTTGATCCCACCTTTCTCTTCCATCAGGCTGATCAGATCTTTTACCTGGTAGGCAATGCTTTCCAAGGCGGCCCTAACGATGTGAGCTTTGGTTGTATTTCGTGGCATCCCGGATAAACAGGCTCTGGCCTGATTATCCCAGTATGGAGCTCCTAAACCCACAAACGCAGGTACCAGGTATACTCCGTTATTATTTTCAACGGACCTTGCAAGAGGCTCTGTTTCTGAGGCATCGTTAATGAGCTGAATTTCATTTTTTAGCCAGTTTAATGTGTCACCGGTACAATGAATATTTCCCTCATATACATAATATATTGTTTCGTCAATGCCGTAACCAATGGAGGTGACCAGACCATCAGGTGCATTTAATGGTTCGGTTCCAATATTCATCATAATGGATGAACCGGTTCCGTAAGTGGCCTTTGCCATGCCCGGCTCAAAACAGTTCTGTCCAAACAGGGCAGCATGCGAATCACCCAGCAACCCAGCTATTGGAAGCGATTTGTTAAAAATGATTTCAGGATCGGTATAACCGAATATATCGGTGCTGAATTTAATTTCAGGAAACATATTTTTTTGTAAGCCAAACAGCGCGATCAGCTCGTAGTCCCATTCTAATGTGTGGATGTTAAACAGCATCGTACGGCAGGCATTGGAATAGTCCGTAGCATGGACTTTACCTCCTGTGAGTTTCCACAGCAACCATGTATCCATGGTTCCCATCAACAGCTCGCCCTTTTCTGCCTTTTCCTTCAATCCTACCACATTTTGCATGATCCAGTGAAGCCTGCTTGCTGAAAAGTAGGGATCAATGATCAGACCGGTTTTTTGCATGATCATATCACTGTAACCTTTTTCTTTCAACTGATCACAATACGGAGCTCCTCGCTGGCATTGCCAGACTGTAGCATTGTAAACCGGTTTACCGGTATTTTTATCCCATATCATTACGGTCTCACGCTGATTAGTGATGGCTAAAGTATCTATTTGATCCTCACGGATATTGGCGTCTTTTAGTGTTTTAAAAATACCTTCCAGTGTATTGTCAAAAATTTCCTCAGGATCATGTTCCACAAAACCGGGTTTTGGATAGTACTGCTTATGTGGTACTGTAGTTCTGTATACCAGTTTCCCTTGTTTGTTAAAAAGAATGGTTTTAGTAGCCGAAGTACTTTGATCGATGGCTAATATGTAGTTTTTAATACTCAAAATAAGGCGATTATGAGGTTTTTAATGTCAGTTAATTAATGAATTATTTTCGAAAACAAAAATAAAAGAAAAAAATCGAAAATAAAAACAAATAATATGAAAGAAATATATACACCGTGTGGTGTATGTTTTCAAAGAGCTTCTACTGTAGGAAACAAAACTTAAAGTCTGATTATCATTATTTTATGCAATAATCAGCTTTATATCGTTCTGATTAAAAATTTCCACTTCATCTTTTTCGATACTGGAATCTGTAATTATGTAATCAATGAGTGATAAGGCGCCAAGACTGGCAAAAGAGCTTTTACCTATTTTGCTCGAATCTGCTACAAGAAATACTTCATTCGCAGATTCAATCATGGCGCGTTTTACAACAATATCGCTTATGCTTGGGTAAGTGAGTCCGGACTTTAATGTTATTCCTGCAGTGGCCAGAAATAGTTTATCTACATGAAGGTCGTTGAAAAAAACGGCTGCTTTATCACCTGTTAGCGAGAGCGTTGGTGCCTTAAATTCACCGCCTGTTACAACCAGGTTAATCTCCGGATCAACGCCAAGTATGAGAGCAATATTCAGTGCGTTGGTGATCACTGTAAGATTTTTATAGCCCTTTATCAGTTTGGCAATCTCAGTTGTGGTAGATCCTGAATCGAGAATGATAATATCTCCATCGTTGATGAATTCCACGGCTTTTACAGCAATGGCTGCTTTCTCCAATAAAAATTCCTGATTCTGAAGGGCGAAGTTTTTTACGTTCAACCCAATGTTTTTCAGATAAGCACCGCCATGTTCCCTCTCAACAAAACCTTCTTTTTCAAGTTTTTCAAGGTCCTGGCGAATCGTAACTTCCGTTACCTTGAAGATCTTGCTCAGCTGCAATACTTTGGCATGTCCGTCTTCCCGGATCATTTCAAGAATCTTTTCGCGGCGTTGATTAGGAAGCATGGTTAACTTTATTAGGAGTTACGTGATTTGAGGTATTTAATCAGATGTTTGATCGTGATAATTTTAATTCCCAGCTTTTCAGATAATTTTACTAAATCAGGATAACGTGCCATGGAACCGTCAGGATTCATAATTTCAATCAATACACCTGCTGGTTTTAAGCCGGCTAGTCTTGCCAGTTCAATGGTGGCTTCAGTATGTCCGGGTCTGGCCATAACGCCTCCGGGATGCGCCTGTATGGGAAAAACATGACCGGGACGTCCAAAATCTTCCGGTCTGGTTTCATCTGCGGCCAAAGCGTTAATGGTTTTAGCCCTGTCATGAGCTGATATACCCGTTGTACAGCCGTGTCCCAGCAAATCAACTGATATTGTGAAATTTGTATTGTGCAACGCGGTATTTTTTGTGACCATCAGGTCCAGTTTTAGTTCCCTGCATCGTTCTGCTGATAGTGGTGCACAAATCAAACCGCGTCCTTCCTTACTCATAAAATTGATAATTTCGGGCGTGATGACTTCTGCTGCAGCGATAAAATCTCCTTCGTTTTCACGGTTTTCATCATCGGTTACAATAACCACTTTCCCGTTTTTTATCTCCTCGATAGCCGCTTCTATATTACGGCGTTCTAAATCTGTCATGTGCGTATTTTAATTAGGACGCAAAGGTAACGAAATTAAAAGGAAGCAAAAAGGAAGTATTCGAAAATGGTTTCTTTAAAGGTTTAATTTGCTTTTAGCTTTCTTACATAATCGCCCGGACTGATTCCGAATTCGTCTTTGAAACATTGCCTGAAATATCCGGGACTGTTAAATCCTGATTTATACATAACCTCGTTAATCGTGTATTTATTTTCAAGGAGCAATCCTTCAGCTCTTTTTAGCCTTATTTTACGAATATATTCTGCTGCTGTCAGATCGGTTAGCGCTTTTATTTTCCGGTAAAGCGTTGAATGGCTCATATTTATTTTATCAGCTATATGTGAGATATTCATACTGTCATCTTCCAGATTTTCTTCTATTATGGTATTCAGTTCAACAAGAAATTCTTTATCAATTTGGTTGGCGGACTCGTTAAATAACTGTTGCTTATCCTTAAATATGGATGTGTACGATTCTGAAATTCGTTTACGGTTATCAAGAATATTCTTAATCCTGCTTTTAAGTAAATTACCACTAAATGGCTTAGTCAGGTAAGAGTCGGCACCGGCATCATAACCCTCGCTTTTATCCTGTAATGAACCCTTGGCAGTTAGCAGGATCACCGGAATATGGCTGGTTCTGATATCGGTCTTAATTTTTTTGCACATATCAACACCATCCATTACAGGCATCATGATATCGCTGATGATGATATCC
Organism: Quyinboa mangrovi; assembly: GCF_042219825.1. Lineage (NCBI taxonomy): Bacteria > Pseudomonadati > Bacteroidota > Bacteroidia > Bacteroidales > Quyinboaceae > Quyinboa > Quyinboa mangrovi. The sequence continues at coordinate 178,345 of NZ_JBHJHQ010000009.1, read as the reverse complement.
GGCACTTTTTCACCAGCCAGTTCATATCCTTTTTTTCCGTTTTCGGCTGTAATTACCTGGTAAAGATCTGAAAGACTTTCACTGATGTATTCAATAATTTCCAGATTATCATCAACCACAAGAATCATCTCTCTTGAAAAATTATCTGTTTCTTCTTCTGTTTCTTCAGGTTGTGGTTCAGGCTCTTCAATATGTACCGCATCCGGATAACTGTTGTGTGTTACCAGCCTTACCTTAAATGTTGAACCTTTTTCTGGTTTACTTTCAACGTATATTTCACCTTCATGTAAATCAACCAGACTTTTGACCAATGCAAGTCCGATCCCTGTCCCACTTACCGGATAGCTGGTGTTTTTTGCCTGATAGTAACGGTCGAAGATGAATGGCAAATCATGTTCAGATATTCCGAAACCTGTATCGGAAACCGATATTTCAGTGTATTCCACATTGTTTTCCAGAATACTGTTGAGTGAAAGTACTATAAAACCTCTTTGCGTATATTTAAATGCATTGGCAAGCAGGTTGTCCAGGATAATAGTGATCACCTCCGGATCATAAAACATCTCCATATTCTGGTCTGAAAGACTGATTCTGAAATCAATTTTATTGTTATGATGGAGTTCCTGATACTTTGAACCGCACTCATATACATATTTTGAAAAATTTCCTTTTACGACCCTTAATTTTCTGCTGTTTTTTTCTGCCTTTCTGAATTCGAGAATCTGGTTGATCAGTTGCAGTAAGCGTGTTGCTACCCTGTGTATGGAGTTAATCTTTTTGGCCAGTGCAGGAGGAACTGAACGGTCAGCAACGAGGTCTTCCAAAGGACCCAGAATGAGCGTCATAGGTGTTCTTAGCTCATGGGTTATATTGGTAAAGAACCTTATTTTTTCCTCGTTTAGCTGTTGTTCACGAAGGTGTTTTTCTTTCTCATTCTGCAGAGCGTTTTCTATAGCAATCTTGCGTCTGAAAAAACTAACGATGAGATAAACAATAGTAACGGTTATAAAGAAATACAATATTTTTGCCCACCAGCTAAACCATAAAGGAGGCTCAATTATTACCGGGAAAGCGGTAACATTAGTATTCCATGTTTTATTATGCAATCTGGATTTAAGATTAAAGGTATAATCGCCTGGTTTTAAATTGCGAAATGTAACCTGATTTCCATCAATAAAATACCATCCTTCATCCAGTCCTTTCATTTGGTACATATATTCAATCTGCTTTGCCAGCGAATAATCCAGAATATTGAAATCAATCTGTAAGGTATTCTGATCATATTTCAGTTTGAGTTTATCCGACACCGGAACATCAACCAGTTGGTTTAAATTGTTTTTTGGATTCAGATTAATGCTTAAACCGGTAATATGGATTTGTGGTAATGGATCAGTGAATGGCTTGTAAAATTCATTAAACCATGTTATGCCGTTTTGTGATCCAAAATATATGGTTCCGTCCATAGTCTTTGTTGCCGCACCAATCATATAATCTCCTTTAATGATATTATCCTTTGTAGTAAAATTTTGTATTTCAACGCTTTTGAGGTTAAAATAGCTAATACCATTGGTGGTTGATAACCATATATCATTCGCTGTAGTGCCTTGCATTATTGCCCGTATGTCATTTTCAGGTAAACCTGTTTCAATTCCGAATCTTTTAACCGAGTCAACGTTTAAATCTTTAAAAAGAAACAAGTCATTCTGACTGGCAACCCACATTCTGTTTTCGGAATCTTTATAAATGTCATTAACACAGTAAAAATCGAAGAATTCGCCATAATTATAGAGCTGTTCTAATTCTTCGTTCAGAACATATAGACCACCAATCAGGGTTCCTACCCAAAGATTATGATTTCGATCTTCATTAATAGTTCTAATGATATTATCACCCAATCCGCTATTCTCCGACGTATAATTATGACATTCTTTTGTAGTAATGTTGTAAACAAATAATCCTGCATCTGTACAGATCCAGAGGTTTTTCCTGGAATCTTCAAATAACCTGTAAACAGGAATATTGCTGGGATTATAAAAGCAATCGATCCGTTCAAATACTCCTGTGTTAATATGGTAGCGGTATATTTTACCGTCATAGGTTCCAGTCCAGATATGATTATCGCTGTCTTTCAGAACCGTTGAAACTGATAAATCCTCTTTACTGACGGTTGATTTCAGGTTTAGCTTTGAACCTTTATTGAATAAACCGATTCCTCCGTTGCCATTTGCTATAAGAATATTGTTGCTTCCATCTGCATACAGATCAGAAACGGACTTGTCAGCCAGACTATTGATGTTATTAATATAAGGCAAATATGTAATCTGGTGAAAGAAGTTTTCCCTGGCCGGAATAAAATTAAGTCCACCTGCATATCCACCTGCCCATATATTTCCAAAAGAATCTTTAATAATGCTTTGAACTGAAGTCCAGGAAAGGCCTTCATTTGTGTCTGAATATCCGATTCTGGTAAATGAAACCTTTTTAGGATCAAATATTTTAGGCAGATCATTAAGATCCATGATGGTAATCCCTCCACCTTCAGTTCCAATCCATAACTTATGTTCTTTGGTTTCAACAATCCCTTTTATAAAATTATATGACAAAGAATTGGGATCTTCGGGTTTGTTTTTGAAGTTGATCATTTTGTAAGTGTCCGGATCGAAAAGGGATAAGCCATTTCGTGTCCCAATCCACATACGGTCCTTTGAATCCTTGAACAGACATGTTACAGTATTGTCAGGTAAAGAAGAAGGATCAGTAGGATCATGTCTGAAATTGACAGCTGATTTTGAACTTAAGTCTATAATGCTTAAACCTTCAGCAACGTGTCCAACATAAATGGTATTATCATTATATGGCATGACATACCAGTTGTAATCAGATCCTAATCCCTTAATGTTTGACTGATTGTAATGTGTAAAACTACCGTTTTTTTTATCGAAATAATCCAGACCGGCCTGGTACGTTGCCAGCCATATATTGCCTTTACTGTCACCGGTTATGTGCGTTACACCATCGGCAATCAATCCGTCTTGTGTATTGCTGTAGTCGTGTTTATAGTGTTTAAACTGGTGTGTTTTATAATTGTAGATATCAACGCCACTTTTTTCGGTTGCAATCCATATAACATCTTCGTTTGGATCAGCATATACACAGTTCAATACATTACTGCTAATGGTATTAGTATCATTTTCAGATGCTTTAAAAACTTTAAATGAATTGGCATCGAACCTGTTTAATCCATTTTTGGTAGCAATCCAAATAAAACCTTCTTTATCCTGATCTATGCTAATGATATTATTGCTGGACAGACCATCTTCTGTCCCCAGTTTTTGAACTGTGAAGGCTGATAAATATGACGAACAAACCAGCAGAATGACAGAAATTATAGAAAAAAACCTAAAGATTTTCATATATACTAAAGCATAATGCATTCAAAATTAATATAATATTATTTGAAATCATCCTGTGAAACCAGATTGCAGAATTAATGACTATAGTTTGACGAATTTGTGAAATCTGTTTTTTTCTGATCTCTGTACTTTTGTACACGAAAGAAGTTATGAATATATAGTTGTATCTTCTTTTTACTCATTTCCGTCTTGCGATCCGGGCTTAACCGGATTCGCAATGACGGTTAAAAAAGAAATAATATTATGAAAAAACCTTATTTTTTGTATGCCGTGCTGCTATTCCTGTCAACATGTGCAATGGCTCAAATGCAATCTCTGAAAAGTGGTTTTGACGGATATCTTTTTGCCTATTTTGAAGGCTCCGGGGAACGGCAGGAACAGGAACAACTCAGGTTTGCAGTAAGTGAAAACGGAATAAACTGGGTGGCATTAAACAACAATCGACCTATTATCCCGTCTGCAGAAATATCACAAACCGGAGGAATTCGTGATCCGTATATTTTACGCAAAGCAGATAATAGCGGTTTTTATATGGTTGCAACAGATATGAATGTGGCTAAAAGCGGTTGGGGAAGTAATCCCGGGATTGTTCTGATGAAATCAGATAGCCTGCTTGAATGGACAAGCAGTATCATAGATCTGGCAAAACTGTATCCGGAAAAGTTCGGAAATGTGCAGTGGGTTTGGGCGCCACAGACGATATATGATGCTAAAGCTAAAAAATACCTGGTATATTTTACAGTAAAATTTAAAGACGATGATAAACTGGATTTTTACAGTGCTTATGCTAACAGGGATTTTACCGTATTTGAAAAAGAACCCCAACTGATGTTCAGTCCAAAGTTTGGTGGCATTGACGGAGACATTATTAATATGGATGGGAAATACCATTTCTTTTTCCGTGGATATACAAAAGACGCAAATGGTGTGGAAATTAAAAATGGCATCAAACAGGCCACCAGTAAATCATTAAAAGGTCCCTGGAAGGAAGGTTTTAAGTGCCTGGATGCCTACGCGGATACGTCTGTTGTGGTCGAAGGATCGAGCGTATTTAAACTGAATAACTCCGATGAATACATTTTAATGTACGATCTGTATGCCAATGGTCGTTATGAATTCCAACGCAGTTCCGATCTGTTTAATTTTACCGAAGATCCGGAATCATTTACCAAAAATTTCAATCCACGTCATGGTAGTGTAATCGGGATCACCAAGGATGAAGCCCGCCGTTTGAATGAAAAATGGAGTGGTGTACCGGTATCGTTGCTTCAACCAACTGAATCCGGCGATGTTTATCGATTTAAATCCGATGGAAATCCGATAATTAAACATCGCCATACTGCTGATCCGGCTGCGTTGGTTCACGATGGGGTGTTTTATATTTACGCCGGTGAGGATAAAGGTGACGGTTCATGGTATAACATGCCAAACTGGCTCGTGTATTCAACCACAGATATGATAAACTGGACGGAATATCCGGTTCCCTTAGAGAGGACAGATTTTAGTTGGGCAAAGGATTATTCTTCCTGGGCAGCACAGGTGATTGAACGCAATGGAAAATTTTACTGGTATGTATCAACAGAACATGCGACGATTCATGGGAAAGCAATTGGTGTGGCCGTATCTGATTCACCGACAGGACCGTTTAAGGATGCAAGAGGCTCGGCACTGATCACAAACAATATGACCACTCAATGGACCGGCATATCATGGGACGATATTGATCCGACTGTATGGATTGACGATGACGGTCAGGCCTACTTGTTTTGGGGTAATACGCAATGCTATTATGCTAAATTAAAAGACAACATGACCGAGCTGGATGGACCGATCATGCCGGTCAGTCTGCCGGATTTTACCGAAGCGCCCTGGATCCATAAACGGGGAGATTGGTATTACTTATCGTATGCCTCATTATGGCCGGAGAAAACCTGTTATGCCATGAGCAAAACTATTAACGGTCCCTGGGAATATAAAGGTATACTGAATGAATTGTCAGGGAACTGCAACACAAACCATCAGGCTGTTGTGGAATATAAAGGGGACTGGTATTTTGTGTATCATAATGGTGGACTTTTTTCCGGTGGTAGTTACCTGCGTTCCGTTTGTATCGACTATTTATACTACAACGACGATGGCACACTCAAACGCATTCAAATGACAACGGAAGGCGTAGATAAAATAAATGAATAATTATAATCACATAATAAACTATTATCATGAAATCAGCAATCCTGAGTTTAGTTTTAACGTCGTTCATAACACTTGCGCAGTCACAATCCTTTAGTTGGATAAGTAGTACTGAAGGCAATACCTGGGAACAGTCCCAAATAAAACTTCAGAAAAATGCACAGTCAGAACCTGATCTGGAGGTAAATGGAGATAACCCGATAGTAACATTTAAGGCCTGGGGAACCTGTTTCAACGAAAAGGGCTGGGATGCCCTGAATATGTTGCCAAAAGATCAGCAGGATAAAATTCTGGCCCAGCTTTTCTCACCGGGTGGTGATTTAAAATTCAGCATTGGACGTGTGTCGATGAATGCCAACGACTATGCCAGGGATTGGTACAGCTGTGATGAAGTGGACGGTGATTTTACGTTGAAGTACTTTAATATTAACCGGGATAAAACCACACTTATTCCGTTTATCAGATCAGCACAGGCACAAAATCCGGATATGACCTTCTGGATCTCGCCATGGTCTCCGCCATCCTGGATGAAAATAAACCATTACTATTCTGTGGTCAGCAACAAGGATTTTAATGAGCTTGATCCTAAAAAAGATTTTCTTCTTTATGAAGGCAGTGAAAAAAAAAGTGATCATGTATTCCCGCAAAAGCTGGCTGTTAATGATTATCTGATTCAGGATCCACGTTATCTGGAAACCTATGCCAACTACTTCTGTAAATTTATTTCCGCTTATCAGGAAGAAGGCATACCGGTTACCATGGTCATGTTTCAGAACGAAGCCTGGAGTTATACGCCATATCCGGGTTGTGCATGGACACCCGAGGGTATTATCCGGTTCAATACCGAATACCTGGCTCCTGCGTTAAAGCAGCAACATCCCGATGTTTCTTTATACCTGGGAACCATAAATACCAACCGGTATGACTTTGTGGACAAAGTGTTATCTGATTCCCGTATGCCGCAAACAATACAGGGTGTTGGATTCCAGTGGGAAGGCGGACAGCTTGTCTCCCGTTTGCGTGAAAAATATCCAAACTACAAATATGTGCAGACCGAAAGTGAATGTGGCTGGGGCTCGTTCGACTGGGGAGCAGCAGAGCATACCTTTCAACTTATCAATCATTATCTGGGAAACGGATGTGAGGAATATACCTTCTGGAATGCCATTTTGTATGATGACGGTGTAAGCGGCTGGGGCTGGAAACAGAATGCTTTGATCAGGGTTGATTCAAAATCAGGAACTGCAACCTATACCCCGGAATATTATGCAGTGAAGCACTACTGCAATTACATTACTCCAGGGAGTAAAATTGTGGCATCTAAAAATGATAAGAGGGATAAGCTATCCATAATGCTTGCTAAAAATCCTGAAGGCAGGTATATCGTTCTTGCAGGTAATTTTAAAGATGAAAGCCGCGATATTACAGTGAAAATGAATGGTAAGTATTTGAATGTCAATCTTCCGGCACATTCGCTCAATTCATTTAGTATGAAATAAATTTTGAAAAAACGATTTAAAATTTAGTTATTACATAAAAAGCGAGGTTGTTCCAAATGAGCAGCCTCGTTTTTGTTGTTATTATCTATGACCAATTATGGAATTGGAAGATTAAATATTATTGTATGTCGATATGTGCTGAAACCGATAAATGGCAGGCTGTGATAATGTATTTGTATAATCTGATATGAAATTTAGGCTGAGGTATATTAATTTTACGGCGTATAAACTTTTGTATAAAAATTAATAGAAATTATATGTATAAATCCCTTTCAATATTAACATTCGTTCAATTCAAGGAGAACTATCTGGTAAAAAGAGTTATTATTCTTTGCGTCTTAGTCTTTTTCACTTTTTATGCGTTCGCAAATAACAATCATGAACCTGTAAAAGTAACAAATTCAGGGGCTGCCGGGGATTTTCCTCTGGTTGATAATTCTGGTATTGCAGCTACAATAGTCATTGATTCATCAGATGCTGAGGTTGTTGCTGTTGCAGCTTCTGCTTTTAGTCATGATGTAAATTTGATAACAGGAACTTCGCTGAGTATAACGCAAAATCTTGATGGCATATCATATCCTGTAATCATAGGAACCCTGGGACAATCAAAATTAATAGACTCGTTGGCGTCAACTGGTAAAATTTCCATAGATAATGTACAGGGTAAGTGGGAAACATTTTGCATTTCAGTAGTAAGCAATCCTTTTGAAGGCTTTGAAAGTGCTTTAGTTATATTTGGCAGTGATCCGAGAGGAACAGCTTTCGGTGTTTTTGAGTTATCACGAATGATGGGTGTCTCTCCCTGGGTTTGGTGGGCCGATGTTACTCCGGAACCACAATCCGCACTGTATGTAACAACAGGAGAAAGCATTTTGGGTCCTCCTTCGGTAAAGTTCAGGGGTATGTTTCTTAATGACGAAGACTGGGGACTAAATCCCTGGGCGGCAAAGAATATGGATACCGGTATTAAGGATATTGGCCCGAATACTTATGCGAAAATCTTTGAACTGATGTTGCGTTTGAAAGCCAACTACATTTGGCCTGCCATGCACGATTGCACGAAAGCATTTTGGTATTATCCAGGGAATCCTGAGATGGCGCGTAAATATGACATTGTTTTGGGGTCAAGTCATGCCGAACCCATGTTGAGAAATAATGTGGATGAATGGTTAAATAATCTGGGCTATCCTGCTTCGAACTGGAACTGGGCTACAAACAGCGCTTTGATAACGGATTATTGGAAAACACGGGTTGTTGAATCAAAAAATAACGATGCTGTTTATACTACCGGAATGCGGGGTGTACACGATAGTGGTATGACCGGTTATTCCACTAATCAGGATAAGGCAAATGCATTAAAGGATATTATTGCGACCCAGAGGAATCTGCTCACAACCTATCTGGAGAAACCAGCCTCAGAGGTTCCACAGATGTTTTGCCCATATAAGGAAGCGCTCACTTTATATAATATTGGGCTCAACTTAGCAGATGATATTACTTTGACCTGGGTGGATGACAATTTTGGATACATTCGTCAGTTGTCCAATCCGGCAGAGCAACAAAGAAGCGGTGGTGCAGGTGTGTACTATCATTTGTCTTATTGGGGAAGCCCGGAAGATTATCTCTGGCTATCCACCACTTCACCTTCTTTAATCAGCTTTGAGATGAGTAAAGCCTACGAGTTAAATGCCAAAAATCTTTGGGTGTTTAATGTAGGAGATATCAAGCCGGCGGAGATGGAGTTACAGTTTGCGATGGATATGGCATGGGATAAAAGCAGTTGGACTCCCGATAATGCCTGGTCTTATTCTAAACAATGGGCAGCCGAGACATTTGGAAATGAATTTGCTGATAAGATAGCCGGAATTAAAGAGGAATACTATCGTTTGGCATCATCGGGAAAACCTGAGCATATTGCGTTAATTTCGTATTCTAACCAGGAAATGGAAAAACGTTTGGCTGATTATTCAAAACTCGTTGAAATGTCAAAGAATGTGGAGGCTTCCATTCCCGAAAGGCTGAAAGATGCATATTTTCAGTTGATTGCTTATCCTGTTGAAGGAGCAGCCAGCATGAACGAGAAGATTCTGTATGCCAGAAAAAGTCTTCAACTGGCATCTGAAGGTAATACAGATGCACTGATTTATTCAGATAAATCCAGGGTAGCTTATCAGAATATCATTTCATTGACCAATAAATACAATACGGGAATTTCCGGCGGTAAATGGAACGGAATGATGGACTATGCGCCACGTAAGCGGCCACAGTTTTACCAACCTACGGTAGCTACAGCGGATAACATCAACACTAACGGCGTGTCGCTGGTTGAAGACAGCACCATCATCATTCCAGCCCAGAATTTCGTTGCCAAATCGGGAACAGATATTGATACCATTAACGGACTGGGTGAAAACGGCTGTGCCGTTACCGTTTGGCCAATGAATATGACAACTTATACAGCATCTAATATCAGTTCAGCGCCCTATGTGGAGTATGATGTTCCTGTAGTAAAAGGCAGTAATAACATCAGCGTTAAATGTCTTCCCTCATTCCCGTTATATCCCGGAATGCAGTTGCGCTATGCCATATCTGTTGCGGGGAAGACACCTGCGTTTGTAGATATTGCAACAGCTGCTACATCGGGTCAGTGGTCCCAAAACATCATTAACCAATATGCTGTGGGAACGAGCGAATACCAGAGTAATGCTGATCAGACTATAAAAGTTCGGATTTATTTTTCTGATCCGGGATTGGTGATCAGTTCGTTATCAGTGGTTACAATCAGTGAGAGTCCCTATACAGCCTATCTGAAAAATCCGGGTTTCGAGTATAAATCCGCAGGTGTGTTAAATGATGGAAGCGTTGTAAGAGGAACACCGTATGCGTGGAGTCAGACTGGCTATGTGCCGGGTAATTCTTTTGGCATCAACAACGATGCAACAAATTTTGAAGGGGCGAATATGTGTTGGTACAATGTGAATCAATCGCCATATGCCATGCCTTCAAAGTTTGAGCTTTATCAGGTTGTAGATGAATTACCGGCAGGAACTTATATTGTTCGATGTAAGTTGGCTGTAATGTCGGGATACATTACAAATGTCCGGTTATTTGCCAACAATAATGTGCAGTATTATGGAAATGAGGCCGATTACGTGTCGAACCTGACGGAAGGTGAAACCAATACGTTTGCTGGCAATACACCGGTTTCCGGTATGTCGAAAGCACTTTTAAGCGAGATGGCTGTAAAGGTAACGCTGAATGAAGGTGATTCTTTAAAGCTCGGGATTCGATCCGGCAACTTAAAAAGCGATGGGACTGCCGGTACAGGAGCAAGTTCATCGAGGGTTTATGGTGGTTTTAAAGTCGACGACTTTCGTTTGGAACTTGTAGGAGGTAATACAAATACACCTGTAACAAAGGTGGTGGTAAATCCATTGATTCAGATAATTGGAATGAGAGAAAAGGTGAGGGTGACGATTGATGGCAAATTCAATGCCGGATCTATGAAGATTTATTCGTTAACCGGAAACCTGATAACTGAGCATGATCTGCACAACAGATCAACATATGTTGGAATGCATTCCGGTGCATATATTGTCAGAGTAGTGGTTGACGACGGGATAATCAACTCGAAAGTTATTATTATATAACTCCGGATTTAACAGTATAAAATTATAACGGATTTGTATATCGGGCGATAACAGTAAGTTGGTTTAAAGGAAAAAAAGTCCCGATCACTTAACCGGGACATTGGAATATTTGTTGCTGCTATTGCTTAATGCCTTACCACCAGCTTTTTCACCAGTGTTGCTTCTTTATTCCTGTATTTAAGCATGTAAATCCCTGATGGCATATCGGACACATTCAGTTCATCGTCCTTTAGTATTTCAGTCTTCACAAGTTTTCCGTTCAATTGGTATATGGAAACTGTAGCATTTTCTGAACCTGACTTATAGCTTAGATATACAAGATCATCAGCCGGTGTTGGGAAGATGATCAGGGCATCAGAATTGTAATCTACTTTTTTAACCGCATCATAACCGCCTTCAACGGCAGCAACCTCATCAGCAGATAGTGCATAATTGTAAATTCTGAAATCATCAATATAACCACCAAACATAGGATCAGCTGCAAACTGACTGCGACCAATGTAATTCAGTACCGGTTTAAAATCCATGGGACTAATAGTAACTGAAGTTGATTCAGCCACCTGAACACCATCAATATATAAGCGTGTGCTGTTAGATCCAATTGTTACCGCAATATGGGTCCACTGACGATAATTTATTGGAGGTCCCTCAACTATTTGTTCTGCCCCACCATTTTTGATGGCAAAACGCATCTTTCTGGTGTTTGTAAACGGTGTTAAAAACATATATGCATCCTCGCCATTTCCAAAGTCGAAAATGCGTTGCCAGAGGCCTATATTTTCCCAGTACACCCATGTGGTAACGGTTATTTCCTGTTGGTTGGCTATTGTTGCCGGCAGCTGTATAAAGTTATCATCCCCGTTTAACACCAGGGCCTGTGTTCCCACTTTTCCATCTATATATGAGACATCACTGTTAGCTGCAAGGTTGTTCATGTTTTCAGATGCATCATTGATATTTCCTTCAAATTCATATTTTGCCACCAGAGCTTTCTGATCTGAAACTGTTGCTGAGGCGACATTGGAATATCCTGAGCTGTTCAGTGAATTATCAACCGCTTTAATCTTATAAAAATATTGTCCGCTTATTGTTGCTGTGTTATCCACAAACGACGTGGTGGTCACATTTCTGGCAATGGTGTTATATTCACCATCCGATGTTTGTGCACGTAATACAGCATAACCTGATAGGTCAGTAGCGGTGCTTGCCGACCAGTCTAGCCGAACCGATTCAGACTGTGGCGTAGCGACCAGATTCTGAGGAATATCGGGAGCGGTAAATTCCACCGGTACACCAACCGGAATGAAACGCCATTGCTGGGCAGGTTGTCCGTTCTTTTCCCACTGCATAATATTGGCTCCGGCAGAAGAACTGGCGTTTGCTACATGCAGGCATTTGGCACTGTGTCGGCTACGGATATAAAACCAACCATCCTCAGCGTATTCCAGGTACCATTGCTGGTTAGCGCCTTTGGTATCGTCCCACAAAGCTATATTGCCATTATTATCAAGCGACCAGTTGTAAACATCTGCAGATTTTCCGCTGTTAACAACAGTAAAGGTGAAATAACTGAAATCACCTCCAATGCGTGTATCAACAGGTATTACATTCCACTGCTGGTAAGTGGCACCAGTGCTTGTTCCCTGCTGAATATTTGCCCCATTGCTGGTTGATCCACCAGCTACTTCCATGACCTTTTTGCTATTTCGGTTCACGATAACATAACGCCCGTCAATTATCGGTTGAATATCGGTTCCCCAGGTAATATTCACCACGTTTTCTGCATTGGTCTGGCCTTGCTGATACCCGGTTCCTCCGGGTAATTCCATCGTATATTCACGTTGCGGACCATGGCCATTATAATACACATCTCTGTCCTTTGAAACAAAGCGATATGAGGTTGTTACAGCCTGGCGTTCAGAAGTCCCTCCGAAGGCCTGTACCTTTCCATCCGGTCCCCTGTATACTGAAGCTGCCGTCCAGTTGGGTCTGTGTTCAGCATAACCTAATCTTGTGCCGTCGCTGGCTTTTACAAATTCACTACGTGCGTATTCAGCAGTTCCCCACCAGATGCCGGTTTGCATACCATATTCAACGCCAACCATGGCCTCCATTACATTATGTAACTCATCAGCAGTAGCGTGATCTCCGTTAGTTCTTACTGCCTGAAAAAAACTGGCATACTTATCGAAACTACCTGCAAGCTGATGGGTGTTTCCCTCTGTTAATCCGGCAGGATTTATATAATTATACCAGCTCAGAGCTTCATCACAATTCAGTGTATTACCACCGGAAATACGGATATTAGTGAACCGTGAATTCTTTTTAAGTTCAGTAACGATATTATAAAAATCTGACATTCCGTTTGATCCTGTATATTGGCCCCAGCCATAATCCGGTTCATTGAAAGGTGAAACAGAAATTACTGTTCTGCCTCTTTCCTGATGCATTCTTGTGGTAACATCAATTAGTGATGCCCAGTTAATGGCATTCCCCAGATACCATGAGTCAACGCTGGGATGATCGCAATTAAGCACTACCTGCGTATTTGTCCCCAGATAAGTATCAATGATATTCATGCGCAGATTTGTATTTGTGAGTGCTTCTCCCTGTAGTTCCCCATTCAGTAATGGACTGGTCGGCATAAAGGAAGATCTTACTACATCCACCCGGTCAGACCCCATAAAGGCAACACCGCGCCGGATATTATCTACACTTAACCATGCAAGATCCAATCCCCACGTAATGGGTAGTGAAACTCCTTCATCCGAAAGATTATATAAGACTATTCGGTCGGTTACCGGTTGTGTCACCAGATTATCGCTGGCACTGCTTACAGGCTGAGCGCAAATATGGTTCAAACCAATGATTGAAAGAAGGATGAAGAGTGAGGTTAGTTTTGCTTTTCCCATTGGATCGTATTTAATTTAATGTAGTTGCTTCGGGAATTAAATTCACGGAACTTATTAATCAACTGCAAAATTAATAATTGTTATCGAACCAATGTGTCAGTAATCAGGCAAATTGGAATCATAAATTCGTCATACAAATTTAAGAATGTCTATTTAGCATAGAATAATGGCAGGAAAATTAAATGTTTAGGTTTTAATAGATCCTTTATTGCAGAACTGTCTTGTATCTTATGTCTTAAAAATTATTTTTTCATTTCCTTTAATAGATTATTCGCGTAGGAATCGCTCCATGCAATTATAGTGTTTCGCTGATCCTGGGTAAGTCTGGCTTTCCCATGCATCATGGTAAATGAAGTTAATGGCATGGACTTATCTTTCATGACATCAGAAATATCTCCCAGATCACTGATGAGATCAAGTGTATCGGTTTTACCCCAATTTGAAAAATTCAAATGGTGTTTGCCTTCTTTGATATGGCTACTGACCAGCCAGGACGCCGGAGCTATTTTATCAAACCACAAGTATGTGGTTTGATTAGAGTGGCAATCAAAACATGAAGTCTTCAGAATGGTTTTAATGTCAGAAGGGATATCTTTCTGATTGATAAAATGATCACTGGTAATTTCACCTGCATTCTTTTTGGGTTGAATAAACTGAATGACTATAAAAATTACAAAAAGAGCTATAAGTACGCTTTTTACGTAACGTTTCATATAATATTATTTAAGTGAGAAAAGATAAACTTATTTATTTAAAACTGCTTTTGCTTCTTTTTGTGCCCATTCTTTAAGTTCTAACTCTTCTTTTTCCGTCAGTCCTTTTTCCGGGTGCATTTTAAGAAATTTTTCCGGGGGCATTTTCTTTTCATCAAGTACTTCCACAATATCCCGCAGGGTCTTAATCTTTTTTACATCCTCCAGTTCACTAAATGTTGTAAAATTCAGTTTTGCTTTGGCTTTTTCACTTCTTGAGTCTGAATTATGGCATCCCATGCATGATTTATCAACAATTGCTTTAATGTTTTCAGGCATGTCGGACTTTTTATCTTCATTTTCAGGCATGTTTGATCCCATTAACATGAATCCGAATACAGCGATCAATAACACGGGAATTGAAAAGTTTCTGATGTTTCTCATAATTAATTAAATTAAGATATTTACATAAGGTTTTAATTTATATCGCAGTCATTAACTGTGGGGCGGTTCAATATTGACTCCAGAAAACCTAAATTTCCGGTTTTTATTCCGGGGTAAGAAATTATTAGATAGTATAACACTTAGAATGGTGAATAGGTTTTATAGTTTTTGCATAATTTACATTTTTATTATGCTTATGTACTAAATGTTATGTATAACTCTGATAAAAAAGTAAGGCTGCCATTTATAGCAGCCTTACTTACATTGATATTTTGTTATAGTTATTTTACAAAAACTTTCTTAATCTGAGAATTAACTTTAACAATGTAAATGCCACGATCAACCGAAATGCTTTCAGTATTTTTAACGGAGATCTGACGTCCAACCAGGTTGTATACATGAACATTTTCGTCCCCCTTCAGATCCAGGATTCTGATCAGACCTGGTTTAGAAGTATCTATTCTAAGGTCGTCACCAGCTGTAACTTTCCGGTCAATAGCTGTGTACCATTTTGTTTTTACCAACACCGGCAATCGTTCCGTTCCTTCATAATTGTTGATAACCTGACTTGCATAATATACAGTATTCGGCACAATTTCCTCATTCATATCTAATGAGTCAACACCATTAGAAGAACTGTACCATTTAAACCTTACATTTTCTGTAAGAAGCGCTACCGAATCTCCTTTAACAACTAATGAGTCAAGTGTACTGCCTTTATAAACATACTGTACTGCATCCCCGGTAGGAACAGGTGAATAACGATTAATATAACCATCAGCATCGGCGAGCAGGTACCCAACAGTTAAATCTCCATCCTGTGCAGAAAGCGCTGCCATGTTTTCAACATCACTTGGTGAAAGTTTTTTATTGAAGATCTGGAAATCATACATCTTTGCCCCGGCAAGGTAAACATCCCCTTCAAAATTGGATCTGCCAAGGAAGTTATAAGAAGTACCAATCATTCCGGATTTAGGTAAAGTAGCATTTGGAAGTAGCTTAATGGTTGCAGTATCTATCGCAACTCCATCCAGGTAAACATAACCTAACGTATCATCCTGAACATAAGCATAATGATGCCATTCACCTAACGTAGTGGCATTCGCAGTTCCGGCTGTTCCCACCTGCCCGTCATCCCAGCGCTTGGGTGAAATGGCATAGGTATCATAACTGGCTCGTCCAAATATATAACCATTCCTGTATGAGGCTGATGAATCGCTGTTAGAGAATGCATACAGGAAGTTTCCATTGCTGGTAATATTGGTTTTACTTGCATTTATATAGTAATATACACTGATTGAAAAGCCGTCTTTCAGACCATATATTACTTTTCCAATATCATCTCCCATATCAAAATAGGATGAATCACCTGATAATTTTAATAATCCATAATTATCCATTACCCCACGTACAGTATCAATACATGCGCCGCGTAATAACTCACCTTTAAAATGTTTCTCAGATAAATCTGTCACAAAATTGCCCTCGACATTTTCAGGACTAAAGTTAAAATGAACTAAAAGGTCAGAGGTATATTTTGTAGCTTCATTAGCCAGAACTGTTGCAATAAAAGTGGTGTCGGTACGATATCCGTTCTTGGATAAGGTAGCTGTTAATTTTACATCTGTATCCAGATAATCAGGCCTTGTTACTACCCCTGTGGTTGTAATTAAGGCTGGTGAGATAGACCATGTAATGGT
Source organism: Quyinboa mangrovi (assembly GCF_042219825.1). Classification (NCBI taxonomy): domain Bacteria; kingdom Pseudomonadati; phylum Bacteroidota; class Bacteroidia; order Bacteroidales; family Quyinboaceae; genus Quyinboa; species Quyinboa mangrovi. Next base: position 161,845 of record NZ_JBHJHQ010000009.1, on the reverse strand, counting down.
AATGGAGTTGTCAATACTACCTGTAGAAGGTAATGAAATATTGGAAGTTACTGCACTTAAATCACCTAATGTCAACGCATCTTTTTCTGTATTGAGCTCCACTGGATATCCGGCATTGTTATTTTCATCCCACGCAGTGTTCAGATCATCAATCACGGTTAATACATCCAATCCGATTCCAAACGGATTACTGAGTTTAATTTCATCCTGTGAAAGCGGAATAGAGTATAACCTGAAATCATACATGGCTGTATTTTGCAAATATGCATCCGAAGGGTATGGAGAACGTCCAAGCCAGTTATATGGTGTTCCGTTTATCGCCACACCATCAGCGCTGTCTCTTGCAATTACAGAGTAGGGAAAGTATGTGATCGAAACATCCGATAATACATCTCCATCAAGGTATAATGTTCCGTTTCCACCTTCCTGAACATAGGCAATATGATGCCATTCCCCTTGTGGTGCGGTGCCTTTTCCCCCGGTGCTTTGTTGTGTATTGTAGTCAGTTTTCATAATGGCAAATTCCATGTTCCGTCCCATCCAGTACATCGCACCGCCGCCATTGTAAATATCTTCGGTATTACAGAAAGACCAGAAGAAGTTTCCGTTATTTCCTATTCCGGTATAATCTTCACTCACCCTGAAGAATAAGCTGATGGTATATTCGCCCAGTTGATGAATGTGTTCGCCCAATGCAGCACTCATATCAAAATAACCAGTTCCTTCACCCATATCCAGCACATCGTATTGTGTAGTTTCCCCGATGGTACGGACCCATGCTTCATTTTCCAGGGAGCCTACAAACCCGTTGCCGGAAATATCATCTATACTTACACCATCATCACCAAGGTTATCCCGGCTGAAGTCCCACTCAGCAACCAGATCCTGACCCGGGTTAGTGGCACCTAAATAAGCCGTAAATTTTTTCTCCATTTGATAAGTTAAGCCATTAACATCCCTTTCCAGTGAGGCGGTTAGGATTACAGGGATAGGATACATTTCAGGATAACGGAGCACATGACCAGTCGTATCAATATAGGATGTATCAGAACTGGTCCAGGAAACAGTTACATCTGTTCCCATCATTTCAGGGAGGGTTATATCAGAACTTACATTGGAGAGGTCGCCGAGATCTAATGCGGACTGTTGCGTTACCAGTTCAGGGTCACTACCCAAAGCCAGAACTTCATCCTCAGTAAGAGCGCGGTTGTAGATACGGAAATCAGAAAGCATGCCCTGTAGGTATGGATCACCGCCCCAGTGCGACCGTGCTATCCATAATTCTGTTGGTGTCTGATTCATCGTAGCCGGTGTTGTGGCCATATTATTATTGGTATTGCCAATTTGTCCGTTCAGGTACAATTTGCCAACATTTCCATCGATAGTAACAGTGAGATGATACCACTGATAGGTATTCATTACTTCCGTTCTCCCTACTGCCGGCCATCCGTCATCACCGCTGTGTACCGTAAACCTTGGACCACCGCTGGAAGCATGGTCACGGGGAGATAAGAATATGATGTGATCGGTTGTGTTGGCAAAGTCAATTACATGTTCATTTAATTGATCTACTTCCGTGTAAATCCAGAATGAGATACTGAAACCTTCAGCCCCCAGGAACTGATTTGCAAATTCAGGTATTATACTTACATAGCCGGAATTCCCGTCCAGCATTAAGGCATTTCTGCCATCGTCTGCCACACCCACTGATGCAGTTTCCATTAGTGTACCATCGTTTCCATTACCGGATACATCAGGGACCACTCCATCCGGTGCAGATTCAAAAGTATAATGTAAAATCAGACCCTCATCCAGATTCTGAGCACTGAGATTTAAACTGGTTAATAACAATGCCAGAAAAAAGAAAGAACCTGCTAACGTTTTGATTTGGGATTGTAAAAATTTCATCATAATCATATTTTAATTAGTATTAGAATATATTTTGAAAAACTAGATTCTGTAACAACCAAAATTAAGGTATTCTGGGATTCTTTTTCATAATAAATCTGGCAGATAATATAACTTTCTCGTCATTAAGAGTAAAATGTACGATCATTATAGCGTATCAACTAATGTAAACAGTCCTGTTAAAAACTAAAATTTTTCATCAACCCGTTATAAGTATGAACAGCCCCAGATTTTTAATTCTCTTTTGTAATTGACTGGTTTGAAAAAGTAAGATGTCTTTATGAATATATTGGTCGAATTAAGATTTGGATGACGATATTATTATCTGATTTGACGGAATACTAAAATCAAAAATGGTTCAAATAGTATTTATTTGTTGTTTTAAAAAGCGTTTTGTACGATTCATAATAAAAATTGACAATTATTTGAACATATATGGGAGAATGTAGTTAGGGCGTATTTTAAATTAGCCGATCATAAATTATAAAATGTCGTTCGTGAATTTATTTATTTTTTTAGGTATGAAAATGAGGTCTTATCACATCGTTACACGTGGATTATTTATTCTTACAGTTTTTTCCCTTGTGCTTTTATACTCATGTGACAGTGATAAAATTGGAAAGGAGAGCTATTACACATTTACCGGAGATTTAGTCGGAGGCTATTTAAGTTCTCACCAGGATGAATTTTCCGAATTTGTTAAACTGTTGGATACAACTCGGGTTATGGGACTCTTAAATGCGTACGGTATATATACCTGTTTTGCCCCGGATAATGATGCTATGTTGGATTTTTATGCAGATAAGGGAAAAAAATCCATGGCTGATTTTTCGATGGATACATTGAAAAAAATCGTATATGATCATATTATTCAGGGTTTTTCACTTGGGACCAATGATTTTATAGAGGGCAGGCTTAGTCAGAAAACAATGAGTGACAGGTTTATTGCTGTGTCCTATCAAAGTTTTTCAGAAGGGGACTTAACCATTAGAATAAATAAAACCTCTCCAATTATTAAACCCAATATAGAAGTTCATAATGGAATGATACATAAAATTGGAGAAGTATTACATCCAAGTGAAAAGACTTTGGTGGAGGCACTCTCTGAAGATAAAAAGTTTTCGTTGTTTTTCAGCGCTCTGCTGGCAACCGGTTTAGACAAAAGCCTGAATAAGATTGAAGATAAATCCTATGATCCTTCCAGATATTCAACGAATGAGGATTTTACCGATGTAGGATCAATAATCAAAATTCCGCAATCCAGAAAATATGGTTATACAGCTTTGGTAGAGAGCGATTCAACGTATGCCCTTTACGATATTGTTTCCCTGGATGATTTAAAAGCCTATTCAGCTCAGATTTATGATCAGGTGTATCCTGAGGATGCCGGAATTTCAGATGTGACTGATCGCAAAAACAGTTTAAACCGGTTCATTGCATATCACTTAATAAACAAGCAGATTAACTATTCAAAATTTATCATTGATCTTGATAATACCGGACACTCGATAAAAACATACGATATGTTTGAGTACATCGAAACAATGTGTCCGAATACGTTAATGGAAGTAAGAACAAATCGTGCAACCAGTGAGTATAACATATTCAATATGGTTGAATCGGCAAATGATGCGATCAGGATTGTGCCAACAAATTATGATAATGATGCTTTAAACGGGGTTTACCACGAGATTGATAAAATTATGGCTTACGATTTTGCTTGTGCAAGCCATATTTCGGGTAAGCGACTGCGAATGGATGCAGCCAGCTTTTTCCCTGAGCTTACCAATAATAACTTAAGAGGTAATCTGAATAAGGAAGGCTACCCTTCGGTTTTATGGATACTCCCTCAGGGCTATATTGACAGGGTGACAACTTCGGAAGGCACTGAATTTGCGTATTATGATTTTGATCAGAGATTTCTTGACTTTCAGGGGGATGAGGTTTATTTAAAAGGCTTATATGATTTCTCGATCACCACTCCGGCAATCCCGGCAGGAACATATGAGGTCCGTTTTGGATGGAAAGTTGAGACTAAAAGAGGAGCAGCTCAACTCTACTGGGATGGAATACCCTGTGGAATCCCTTTGGATTTAACCATATTTGCAAACAATCCCAATATCGGATACGTGCGACCCGGTGAGGATCCTTCGGATCCTTATGGATATGAAAATGATAAGATGATGCGGAACCGTGGATATATGAAAGGACCGGCAAGTTTTCAGCCAGCACTTAATACATGGTTTGCAGGTAATGCACGAATTAATGACGGATACCTTCGGAGAATTCTGGGGATTTATACCTTTGACGAAGCTGGAACACATACATTCAGTGTAAAAGCGGCACGTACAGGTGAATTTATGTTCGATTTTCTTGAATTTGTTCCGGTGGAAGTGTTGGAGAGTGAAGGCATCGATTAAAAAGTTAATTATCATTACAATATTCTTATTTTTACAGAATTGAATATTGTATTACAAATAATTTGGATACATAAAGGATAAACATATAACTAACTATTTTTCTATGAAAACCTTTAGACTTGTACTTTTAGCGATAGTTCTGTTTGGTTCTGTAAACGCACAGACGGGTAGCGATTTTCATGAATGGGCACTGATACCTCCCATGGGTTGGAACAGCTGGGATTGCTTTGGTCCTTCTGTTGTGGAATCTGAAGTCAAAGCCAATGCCGATTATATGGCTGATAATCTGAAAAAATTTGGTTGGCAGTATATAGTGGTTGATATTCGCTGGTATGTTGAAAATCAAACCACGGGGCATTACAATGCCTACAGAAACTCTGACTTTGTTTTGGATAAATACGGACGATATATGCCATCACCTAAACGTTTCCCTTCTGCAGCTAACGGAGCCGGATTTAAACCACTGGCTGATTATGTGCACGGATTAGGATTAAAATTCGGTATACATATCATGCGCGGGGTTCCAAAGGAAGCTGTTTATAATAAAATGCCGGTTTTGGGTACTGATATAACGGCGGATCAGATATATTCCAATAAATTGGAATGTACCTGGTTAAAGGATAATTTTACGGTTGTAAAAGGGAAAGCAGGGGCACAGGAGTATTATAATTCTATTCTTGACCTATACGCATCGTGGGGAGTTGATTTTATTAAGGTTGATGATTTATCCAGACCCTATCATGCCGATGAAATAGAAATGATTCGCAATGCTATTGATCAGACCGGCAGACCAATTGTGTTTAGTATGTCACCGGGTGCCACACCACTGGATCAGCATGAACATGCAAAAAACCATGCCAATATGTGGCGTACCATTGACGATTTTTGGGATAACTGGACGCAGCTGAACTATTCCTTTGGTAAATGTGCCGAATGGGCCCCTTACATATCACCCGGCGCCTGGCCCGATGCAGATATGTTGCCTTTGGGACATTTATCAATTCGCGGTGAAAGGGGAGCAGACAGGTACACCAATTTCACTAAAGACGAGCAGTATACACTGATGACCTTATGGACTATGTTTAAATCGCCGCTTATGTTTGGCGGTCACTTGCCTGATAATGATGATTTTACAAATTCTTTATTGACTAACGAGGAAGTTCTTTATGTGCATAATGCTTCAGTAAACAATAAAGAATGGTTCAACCGGAACGATAAAGTTGCCTGGACTGCTGACGATCCTAAGGGTAAAGATAAATTTGTGGGCTTATTCAATATAGGTGGAAATGAGTTTGTAAGTTCCAATAAACTATTGTACCGCAGTGGAACAGTATCAAGGCTTACAGATGGTTATGGTGAATATATTGATATTAAATTGCCGGAGGGAAGCAAGGAATTATATCTGATAGTGGATGATAATGGTGATGGATATAATTATGACCATGCTGACTGGATAAACCCGTTGATATATCTGTCTAATGGTGATTCTGTTCAGCTAGCCGATCTTTCGTGGGTTTCAGCAAAAGCAGGATGGGGCGAAGTGCATAAAAACAAAAGCGTTACGGCAAGAGCTTTAAACGTTAAAGGGACAGAATATAAAAATGGCATCGGTACACATTCGCAATCAATTATAAAATACCTGATTCCTGAAAACAGTGTGCGGTTTAAAGCTTTTGGCGGTCTTGATATTGGAGGAACAGGTCATGTTGGTGATGGCTCTACTGTGGAATTTATGGTTTCTGTTGTTGATCCGAAGCCTGATATGGAAACGTACGCAGTACCGATTCCTCTCGATTTAAACAAACTAGGCTATAAAGGTAAATGTAAGATTCGTGATTTATGGCAACAAAAGGACCTTGGTACCTTTCGCGCATCTGAAGTTCAACCTGTAATAAATGCACATGGTGCTGGCTTGTATCGCATTACTCCGGTTAAATAAATACTGTCCTCAATATCAAATCTGCATAACTACAAATAACTGAATTTATATAATTATGAAACCGTTAAAACTTATAATTCTTTTAGTTCTCATTTCTCCTTTTACTTTTGCCCAGACAGGGAAAGAACTTCCGTTTCAGAAGTGGGCTGTAACTCCACCAATGGGTTGGAACAGCTGGGACTGTTTTGGACCGTCGGTTGTAGAATCTGAAGTAAAGGCTAATGCAGATTATATGGCTGAAAATCTGAAGGATTATGGTTGGGAATATATTGTTGTGGATATTCGCTGGTATGTAGATAACCAGACTTCAGGTTCTTATAATAGCTTTAATAATTCAACTTTCATATACGATGAATACGGTCGGTATATGCCTTCTCCAACACGGTTTCCTTCAGCAGCCAATGGAGCCGGGTTTAAACCTCTGGCAGATTATATACATGCCAAAGGATTGAAATTCGGAATACACATCATGCGCGGCGTACCGAGAAAGGCTATAACAAATTCTTTGCCGATAAAAGGGTACGAGTCAAAAACGGCAGCCGATATTTACAACACAAACACATTGTGTACCTGGTTGCAGGACAACTATACGGTTGATGCCACTAAAGACGGAGCTCAGGAATACTATAATTCTATTTTTGAATTGTATGCTTCGTGGGGTGTGGACTTTGTAAAAGTAGATGACCTTTCACGTCCATATCATTCGGATGAAATTGAGATGATTCGTAATGCCATTGATAACAGTGGCAGACCAATGGTCTTAAGCATGTCGCCCGGAGCAACACCGCTGGATGAGCACGATCATGCAAAGAATCATGCCAATATGTGGCGAACAGTGGATGATTTCTGGGATAACTGGAGTCAGCTGAATTATTCTTTTACAAAGTGTGCCGAATGGGCACCTTATATCTCCCCGGGTGGATGGCCGGATGCTGATATGCTTCCATTAGGAAAATTTATTCGCGGCGAACGTGCTACCAACCGGTATACCAATTTTACTGAACCGGAACAATATACCCTGATGACCTTGTGGAGCATTTTTCGTTCGCCACTGATGTTTGGTGGTAATCTGCCGGATAACCAGAGTTTTACAGATTCGCTCATTACCAATAAGGAGGTACTGGGAATGCACAAATTGTCAGTCAATAACAAAGAGTGGTACAAGGAAAATGAAGTGGTGAGCTGGACTGCTGATGATCCGGTAACAGGTGATAAGTTTGTGGCCTTGTTTAACAGTGGAGGTGATGGTTTTGTCAGCACAAAAGATTTGCTGTACCGCAGCGGTACGATATCCACATTAACGGATGGCTATGGTGTGAATATAGATATCAGTATTCCCGCCGGGAGTAAAGAATTATACCTTATTGTTACGGATGCGGGAGACGGTTACGATTGTGATCATGCTGACTGGATCAGTCCGTATATTTATTTTGATAACGGTGATTCAACATTGCTTTCCGATATGGACTGGGAATACGCCTCGGCAGGTTGGAATTCGGTTCAGAAGAATAAAAGTATTTCAGGTGGTACATTAAATGTGAAAGGAACTACATATGCAAAAGGTCTGGGGACGCATCCTCAGTCCATCGTGCTATACAGTATTCCTGAAAATACTGTAGGCTTTAAAGCTTTTGCCGGACTTGATATTGGCGGTACAAGCCAGGCCTGCGGTTCAACAGTTGAGTTTATGATTGCCAACCAGGATCCTACGGTTCGTGAGGTAAATGTGCATACAGCACTGGCGAACAGCGGACGAATCAGCAGGACAATTGGCCGTGAAGGAGATACACTGATGGCTGATATTACAGGTGCGGAAAAGCTCTATCTGGTGGTGACTGATGCCGGTGATAATTTTAATTATGACCACGGTGACTGGATTAATCCTGCTATTTATATGGAGAACGGAGATTCATTGCTGCTGACCTCATTAAACTGGGTAAGTGCTACAAGTGGCTGGGCTAGTGTCAGGAAAAACCTGAGCCTTGATGGTAATACACTTAGGGTGAATGGCAAAAGTTACACAAATGGGTTTGGAGTCAATTCGTATTCAATCATAGAATTTAATCTCCCGACCGGATACACAACATTTAAAACATTCTGTGGATTTGATGATGAAGTTCTGAATGCTCCTGATGGTGTTACAATAGAATTTTTGGTTTATACACAGGATCCCTCAGTGAAAGACAGCCTTAGTATTCCATTGAATCTGGTTGATTTGGGTTTTAATGGATCATGCAGTATCAGGGATATGTGGGCTAAGGAAGATTTGGGAACTTACTCAGGTTCTGAGTTTGCTCCTTCCATGGCAACTCATGGTGCAGGCTTGTATCGTGTATCTGCAATTGGCAGGTCGGCTGATGTTGAAGCTAATTTGTCTGCATCGGCAGCAGAAATTATGGAAGATGAAAATCTGACCCTCACAGTGGATGTGAGCAAAACAGCTGAAACAACAGATACAATAAGTGGCTGGGTACAGATCTATCAGAATGATTCTCTTATTGCAAACATTGAGTTGAATGCTTCAGGGGTGGCCGAATATAGTACCGTGTTACTGACAGAAGGTAACTATACCTTTACTGCTAGCTACGGTGGGAATACCTTGTTCAGTTCTTCCGTAACTAACCCGGTATCTGTAACGGTAACAAAGGATCACACAGCTCTTAGCGGAGAAACAATAACCCTGAAGTTATGGATTACATCTATGGGCGGATTGAATTATCTTAATGGTTTACATCAGGGAGATAAAGTAGTTGTATATAATATAAACGGTCGAAAGCTGGATGAATTTACGGCATCTTCTGATGTGGAGAAAATCGGTGCAAAGGGTACAGTTTTGATTGAGGTCATAGCTAAAGGAAGTATAAAGCAACTGAAAGCAGTTCTCTAAATTTTGCGGGAGGATAAAATAAGATTAATAAAATGACGATGGCTAAAAAATTCTTCAGTCTGCTGCTCACAGTTTTAGTTATTTCTGCATGTAGCAATGCATCAGAGCAGCAAAATGAAAATCCTGAAAGAAAACAATTGTTCGATTTCGATTGGAAATTTGCATTGGGTGATTATCCTGATGCCGCAAAACCGGATTTTGACGATTCCGGATGGCGCCATCTTGATTTGCCACACGACTGGAGCATTGAGGGAAAATCAGATATCAACAACCCTTCAGAAGGGGAAGGCGGCTTTTATCCGATGGGAGCAGGCTGGTATCGCAAAACATTTCAAATGCCGGAAGACTGGAAGGGTAAACTTGTATCCGCATATTTTGGTGGTGTTTATATGAATGCCCGGGTATTTATCAACGGACAGGCACTTGGGAGTCAACCCTACGGATATACCTCATTTTATAGGGACCTGACGCCCTACCTGAAAGAAGGTGATAATGTGCTGGCCGTTAAAGTGGATAATTCAAAACAGAAGAACTGTCGCTGGTATAGTGGTTCGGGCATATACCGGCATGTGTGGATGGTGGTGACAGACTCAGTTCACATTGGTCAGTGGGGGATCGCTGTTACAACGCCTGATGTTAGTGAAACGAAAGCAGTAGTAAATATCCGGACATTGGTAAAAAATGAAACAAATGAGGATCAGGAAATTGTATTGGCAACACGGATTTCAGATAAAAACAAGAAGGAGTCAGGCGCAAATGATGTCACAGTAGTACTTCCTGCAAATTCGGAAAAGGAAATTGAACAGGAATTGAATGTAAAGGATCCGTTATTATGGACTACGGATGAACCAAACCTTTACAGGGCACAGATTCAGATTAAAAAAGGTGATATCATAACGGATCGGGAAGTTCAGAATTTCGGGATTCGTTCAATCAGTTTCAGTGCTGAAGAAGGCTTTTTATTGAATGGCGAGAAAGTTTTACTCAACGGTGGTTGTGTGCATCATGACAACGGTTGTCTGGGAGCCAAAGCATATGACCGTGCCGAAGAAAGAAAAGTTGAATTATTAAAAGAGGCTGGATTCAATGCTGTAAGAACGTCTCACAATCCACCTTCACAGGCATTTTTGGACGCCTGCGATCGTTTAGGTTTACTTGTTATTGATGAGGCTTTTGATGGTTGGAGGACTGCAAAAGCACCACAGGCTCCGTATGATTATTCCATCTATTTTGATGAATATTGGGAGCATGATCTCTCATCTATGGTGCTGAGAGACAGGAACCATCCATCAGTTATTATGTGGAGCATAGGGAATGAAATTATAGAACGCACCAAACCGGAAGCTGTTGAAACAGCAAAAATGCTTGCAGATAAAGTCAGAGAGATTGATCCGACACGTCCGGTAACTTCGGCTATGACCACATGGGGACAGGGATGGGAGATTTTTGATCCATTGATGGCAGTTCACGATGTGTGTGGTTACAATTATCAACTCCATATGGCAGAGTCTGATCATAAGCGTGTGCCGGATAGGATTATTGTAAATACTGAGTCCTATCCCCGAAATGCATTTAATATCTGGAGCCTGGTCAGCAAGCACAATTATATCATCGGTGATTTTGTTTGGACTGCCATGGATTACCTTGGTGAATCCGGGATAGGACGTTATTATTATCCGGGAGAACCACGTGGAGAACATTGGGAGGCCAATCTTTATCCGTGGCATGGTGCCTATTGTGGCGATATAGATCTTACCGGTTGGCGTAAACCTATTTCGCATTATCGTAGCATGCTTTACAATGATACCGAAAAGCTGTATATGGCGGTAAAAGAACCAAATCCGGATAACGGGCAGATCCGATTAACTATGTGGGCTGTATGGCCTACCTGGGAAAGCTGGACCTGGCCGGGACATGAAGGAAAGGACATTGAGGTTGAAGTGTATAGCAAATTTCCATCAGTAAGGCTGTATCTGAATAATTCTTTGATTGCAGAACAAAAAATTTCGGTTGATCAGCAGTTTAAAGCAACGTTTTCAGTACCGTATCAGGCGGGGACACTTAAAGCAGTTGGCGTAACAAACGGTAAAGAGATAGAAAAGGTTGAACTGAATACGGCCGGACAGGCTACGGGAATTCGTTTAAATCCGGATCGCGCCACCATTTCGGCTGATGGTCAGGATTTATCCTACATTATTGTTGAATTAACGGATGACAAAGGATTTGTTGATCCCAATGCAGAAAATGAAATGGTATTTAGTATTAAAGGTCCCGGAGAGATTATAGGCGTGGATAATGCTGACCTGAAGGATAAAACATTATACGTTGGGACGATACGAAATGCATGGCATGGGCGTGCAATGGTAGTCGTTAAGAGTCTGCGAAAATCCGGTGATATAACATTGACAGTCAATTCTGAAGGCTTAAACAGTGCATCAACAACAATTAAGACTATAAATTAGATTCGGATTGTACATCAGTCAGCTCTTCATTCTGATCCGGCGTCCTATTTCTTTATACACACACCCGTTAAAATAGTTCAGTTCTTCGGATTGTTTTTTCAACAGGTATATTATTTAATTTGAGGCTGAAAGCCTCTATGACTACAACCTGACATGCAATGTCAGGTTGATGAACGAAGTGAATATCCACGCTGAAAGTGTGGTTGAAAGATTAATATAAATAGCGATCCGGTTTTATCAAACATTTGAATAATATATCTTTGTACCAATAACGAATTGAATCGCTTTTTTAAAGCGATTTCTTAATTATTACCTCATTAATTTTTTGACAACATGGAATTTGCTCAGCATGATTTGGCTCAGATAAAAGCACTTGGTAAACAGCCGGAAGAAGTAACCTCTCAATTGGATCGTTTTGTTAACGGGTTTCCCGATATTAAATTATACAGCACTATTTCAGAGGGAAACGGACTTTATAAACTATCCGCTGATGAATTGAAACAATACATTGCAAAATATGAAACTGAAAGTGAAGGCAGGCAACTGGTGAAGTTTGTTCCTGCATCAGGAGCTGCAAGCAGGATGTTTAAAAATCTTTATAACTTTCTTGAAGGACAGGTCAGCAGTGATGACAGGGATGTACAGGCTTTTTTTAGCGGAATTGGCCGTTTCGCATTTTCAGAAGAATTAAAAGCTCTGTTGGGAAATGATGCAGATAATCTCATTAAAAACAAGGATAAGAAGGTAGTTGAACTTTTATTATCGGATGATGGACTCAGTTACGGAAACTTACCTAAAGCTTTATTGACGTTTCATAAATATACGGATGGGAATACGGCTAAAGCCATTGATGAACATTTGGTAGAAGGTTCGTTATATTGTGCCGGATCAGACAATAAGGTTTCCTTACATTTTACGGTTTCAGAGGAACATATGGATCTCATCAAATCATACCTGGCAAAATCGGTTCCCGTACTGGAAAAACAGTTTAATAAGCATTATGAGATTACCTTTTCCATACAGGATAAAGTTACGGATACTATTGCTGTAGATCTTGATAATCAACTGGTCAGAAAAGAAAATGGAGAATTATTATTCCGTCCGGGAGGCCATGGCGCACTGTTACAGAATCTGGATGCTATTGATGCAGATATCATCTTTATCAAGAATATTGACAATGTTGCTGCACAGTGGCTAATTCAGGATACCATTGATTATAAAAAAGCTCTGGGTGGTGTATTAATTGACATTCAGGAAAAAATATTTGACTATTGCAGGATACTTAATAATTCCCAGTCAATTGAGGGAGACATGGAAAAAGAAATCCTGCATTTCATGGATACCAAACTAGGGTATAAAATACCCGGATTATTTAATGAGTTGAGTGAAAAGGAAAAGGCGGCTTTTCTGTACACTAAACTTAACAGGCCTTTGAGAATTTGTGGGGTGATCCAAAGCAGCAATACCGGTGGTGGCCCGTTCTGGGTGAAGCATCCTGATGGTTCAGAAAGCCTGCAGTTGGTTGAAACAGCACAGGTTAACCTGGATAACCCGGCACAGGTCGATATTCTGAGCTCGTCAAAATATGCCAATATTACGGACCTTGTTTGTGGGGTCAGGGATTTTAAAGGAAACAAATTCGATCTGATGACATACAGAGATCCAGATACGGGTTTTATTGCAGAGAAATCTCAGGGCGGAAAAGTCTTGAAAGCGATGGAGTTACCCGGATTATGGAATGGAGCTATGAGTGACTGGAATACGGCATTTGTTGAAGTACCTGCCACAACATTTAATCCTGTAAAAACGGTTCTTGATTTGCTCAATAAACAACATCAGGGATAATAATTTAGTACATGGTTTCAGTCAGCCCTACAGGCTGATCCGGCACGCCAGCCAGCACCCGGCACTTCGTACCGGGTTAAGTTCGCTTTGTCCTTCGGACTTGAGTTGACCTGCAGAATGTGTATTACTGAGGCTGAAAGCCTCTCTGACTGCAACCTGACATGCAATGTCAGGTTGATGAACGTAGTGAATACCCACGCTGAAGGTGTGGTTGGAATTCAGTTCCAGAAGTATTCAGGATCGTAGTTGATAATATTGAACTGTTTAACGAATTCCTCAACTTCCTCTCTAAACGATTTGTATTTGTGGTGGCTCTCCTGATCTTTAATGTAATTAATAACTTTTTCCAGATTCATGTAATTCACCGAGAATGCACCATAACCTCTTTGCCACGTAAATGTAGAATAATCACCTCCAAAGTCCTTTAGCCATTTTGATGAACGCGCTTTTACCTCCTTAATCACATCCGTAAGGGCATAATTTTTTGAAAGTTTAAACAGTATGTGAATGTGATCTGGCACGGAATTAATTATGACAGACGGAGATTCCTGTGATCGTAATATTCCGCCGATAAATTGATGTAATCTGTGTTTTACCTGATCCTTGATATAAGGATGCCTTTCTTTAGTGCCAAATGTAAGATGAACATAAATCTGTGATAATGACTGACTCATGGTTTAGAATTTTAAGGTGTTTTTAAAGTTAATACATTCAGGTGAAGTTGTCAAGTTTTTCAGTCAGCCCTACAGGCTGATCCGGCACACCCAGCTAGCACCCGGCACTGAGTACCGGGTTAAGTCCGCTCAGTCCTTCGGACTTGAGTTAACCTGCAGAATGTGTATAACTGAGGCTGAAAGCCTCTCTGACTGTAACCTGACATGCAATGTCAGGTTGATGAACGTAGTGAATACCCACGCTGAAGGCGTGGTTGAATATTGCCGGTCCGATGAAATTTATATCATCGGATCCTTAGTTTTATAAGCCTACATTTTCGTATAACGACCCGTTGTATCCTACAATTATGTAGGATTTTTTGTTTGTGGAATTTCCTGTGCCAAAAAAGTTGAATAAAAATTATTCCCCAATATATCAGTCGTTTGAGTACCTGAAAACATGCTAAAAAACATGTTTTTATAAAGTATGGCATGCATATCGCAATGGAGGTTCGCAAATAAAAAATTTCTAAAAAGAGTTGACATGAAAAAAATGAGAAAGATTGCGATTTACGGTAAAGGTGGTATCGGAAAATCAACCACTACTCAAAACACAGTTGCAGGCTTAGTTGAAATGGGCAAAAATGTAATTGTTGTAGGATGTGACCCCAAAGCAGATTCTACCCGATTGTTATTGGGCGGATTAGCACAAAAAACAGTTTTGGATACTCTACGTGAAGAAGGTGAAGATGTGGAATTGGATGACATCATCAAACTTGGTTACGGAGGAACAAGATGTGTTGAATCAGGAGGTCCTGAACCAGGTGTAGGATGTGCCGGTCGTGGTATTATTACATCTATTAACCTGTTGGAGCAGTTAGGAGCATGGGATGAAAAATTTGAAACAGATTATACATTCTATGATGTACTTGGTGATGTTGTATGTGGTGGATTTGCAATGCCAATTCGTGATGGTAAAGCACAGGAAATTTACATTGTTGTTTCAGGTGAGATGATGGCAATGTATGCTGCCAATAACATCTGTAAAGGTATCCAGAAATATGCACAGAACGGTTCTGTTCGTTTAGGCGGTTTGATTTGTAACTCACGTAAAGTTGACAATGAATCGGCAATGATTGAGGAGCTGGCCCGCCAGTTAGGCACTCAGATGATTCATTTTGTGCCACGTGATAACATGGTTCAGCATGCGGAAATTAACCGTAAAACTGTGATTGAACATGCACCGGAGCATCCACAGGCTGACGAATATCGCGCGTTGGCAAAAGCCATTGATGATAACGAGATGTTCGTTATTCCAACGCCATTACCAATGGATAAACTGGAAAAATTATTAATCGACTTTGGAATCGCTAACTAATAAATATTGGAGGAACCGGATATGTTAATGATACGTGCAATTGTAAGACCAGAAAAATCATCTAAAGTGATGAAAGCACTCTTTGAATCAGGTTATGTGGCTGTGACTAAAATTCCTGTTGTAGGACGTGGTAAACAGCGTGGTATAAAAATCGGTGATGTTACATACGACGAGTTGCCGAAAGAAATGTTAATGATTGTGGTTAAGGACGATGATAAGGAGTTTGCGATCAACACCATCATGGAATCAGCCCGCTCAGATGGCGGTGGCGCTTATGGTGACGGTAAAATATTTGTGATGCCGGTAGAGGAAGCTTATACCATCAGCCGCGGAACCAAGGAATTATAACCATTAAACTGAACAACTATGAAATCGGTAATGGCCATAATTCGCATCAACATGATGAATAAAACAAAGAGAGCACTCTCTGCAGCCGGCATTACATCAATGACGGCTACAGGAAATGCCTTTGGAAGAGGTAAAGGATTCTGGGATGCTAAAGTAATGGACGCTGCAAGGAAAGATGTTCCTGAAGCCATCGAGCACCTCGGCAAAGAACCACGCCTCAGACCCCAGAGGGTGCTTACAGTGACAGTGCCCGATAACAAGGTAAAACTGGTTGTCGATACCATTATGAAAGTTAATTGTACCAAATCTCCGGGTGACGGAAAAATCTTTGTGACACCGGAAGTGGATTCAATTAGGATACGAACAGGAGAACGGGGCGATTCGGTCCTGGATTAACACTTCACCATAAAAAACAGAAGTTATGTCAAAAGATGAAATAAAAAAATTAGACAAGGTAGTGCTGCCAGACCCAGAGGAGTTGAAAGAAGAGATATTGAAAAAATATCCGAGAAAGGTAGCCAAGAAAAGAGCCAAAGGATTTGTTGCCAACGATCCTGATAGTGTACCCGAAGTGCAGGCTAACGTTCGTACCGTTCCGGGTATCATTACTCAGCGTGGCTGTACCTATGCAGGTTGTAAAGGGGTTATTCTTGGACCTTCGCGCGATGTGGTTAATATTGTTCACGGACCGATAGGGTGTAGCTTCTATGCATGGCTGACTCGCCGTAACCAGACCAATCCGCCAACACCGGATGATCCAAACTACATAACATATGCTTTTTCTACCGATATGCAGGATTCCAATATCGTATTCGGTGGAGAGCAAAAACTAAGAGATGCCATTCGCGATGCTTTTGAATTGTTTCATCCGCATTCTATCAGTGTATTTTCAACCTGTCCTGTAGGTTTGATAGGGGATGATATTCATGCTGTATGCCGTGAGATGAAAGCAGAACTGGGCATTAATATTTTCGGGTTCTCCTGTGAAGGTTATCGCGGTGTAAGTCAGAGTGCCGGTCACCATATTGCCAATAACAAGATTTTCCAGGAAGTTGTCGGTATTTCTGATAAGACTGAACGCAAAGGTAAATTCCAGGTGAACCTGATGGGTGAATATAACATTGGTGGTGATGCCTTTATTCTGGAAGATTACTTTGAAGAAATAGGTGTTTCTCTGATGGCAACATTTAGTGGAAACTCAACCATTGAAAGTTATGAAACATCGCATCTGGCAGATTTGAACATGGTGATGTGTCACCGATCCATCAACTACATTGCCGATATGATGGAGAAAAAATATGGTATTCCCTGGTTCAAAGTCAATTTTATTGGAGCCGAGGCATCCGCAAAATCGTTGCGCAAACTGGCTGAATATTTTGGTGATAAGGATATGATTGCTGCGACTGAAGCTTTGATCAAACGAGAGATGGCGAAAGTTAAAGCTGTTCTTGATGAGGTTCGTCCGAAACTGGAGGGTAAAACAGCCATGATGTTTGTAGGTGGTTCAAGGGCTCACCACTATCAGGAACTGTTTGCCGAAATGGGAATGCGTACAATTGCTGCCGGTTACGAGTTTGCTCACCGCGACGACTACGAGGGTCGTTCGGTAATACCGACCATAAAAATTGATGCCGATACACGAAATATCGAGGATTTGGTAGTCAGCAAGGATGAAAAGATGTACCGCGAAGAGCTGCAGAAAAGAAAGGAAGAGCTCGCGGCCAAAGGATACGAATTCCGCGATTACAATGGTATGATGCCTGAAATGGATAAAAATGCCATGATTATCGATGATATCTCACACCACGAAACAGAAAAACTGCTCGAGATGGTTAAACCGGATATCTTCTGTGCCGGTATTAAGGAGAAATATGTGATCCAGAAACACGGAATCCCGATGAAGCAGCTCCATAGTTACGATTACGGAGGACCTTATGCCGGATTCGAAGGTGCCATCAACTTCTATCGCGAAATAGAACGAATGATTACTACTGACGTGTGGAAACTGATTGATGCCCCATGGAAACATGAGCCGGAGATTGTGGGAAGTGTTGTTGTAGAATAATTTAAAAATCAGAAATCATGTTATTAAGACATACAAAAAAAGCATCGGAAACGATAGAGCGGAAAGGGTTAACCATTAACCCGGCAAAGACCTGTCAGCCTGTTGGGGCAATGTATGCTGCACTTGGAGTGCACGGTTGTCTGCCTCACAGTCACGGTTCTCAGGGATGTTGTTCATATCACCGTAGTGCCCTCACAAGGCATTATAAAGAGCCTGTCATGGCATCTACCAGTTCATTTACCGAAGGTGCCTCAGTGTTTGGAGGCCAGGCAAACCTGCTACAGGGGCTGGATAATATCTTCACCATTTATGAACCGGATATTGTAGCTGTTCACTCTACATGTTTGTCGGAAACAATTGGTGACGACCTTGCCCAGATTGTTGGAAAAGCCAGAGACGATGGTAAAGTGCCCGAAGGAAAACATGTGGTTTATGCCTCTACGCCAAGTTATGTGGGATCGCACGTTACGGGTTACGCCAATATGATAAAGGGCTTTATAGACTATTTTGCCTATAATACCGGGGAGAAAAAACGTCAGGTAAATATTATACCGGGCTGGTGTGAACCGGCTGATATGCGTGAGATAAAACGTATGACAGGTATGTTGGGGGTAAAATCGGTAATGTTGCCGGATACATCCGATGTACTGGATGCGCCGATGACCGGTAAGCACATTATGTATCCTGCCGGTGGAACCACAATTCCGGAAATGGCATCCATGGGCGACTCTATGTTTACCGTTGGCCTTGGGGAATGGAGTACACGCGATGCGGCCATCCATCTTGAAAATAAATGTAAGGTGAAATTCACCGTTGGCGATTTGCCGATAGGTATAAAAGCTACGGACCGTTTTATCCAGGAACTTTCGAAAGCTGCCAAGGTTTCCATTCCTTATACTGTTTCAGTAGAACGTGGCCGGTTAGTTGATATGGCTGCCGATATGCAACAGTATTTATTTGGAAAACGAGTGGCCCTCTGGGGTGATCCGGATCAGCTAGTCCCGTTAACTGAATTCCTTGTTGACCTTGGAATGAAACCGGTTTACATTGTTTCCGGAACACCGGGAAAACGCTTCAAAAAACGGATGGAAGATATACTTTCTGAAAAAGTACCTGAAGCAAAATATCTGAACGGCGAACGTGCTGATATGTTCCAGATGCATTCATGGATTAAGGATGAAGGTGTGGATCTGATTATCGGTAATACCTACGGGAAATATATTGCCAGGGACGAGAATATTCCTTTCGTTCGTTACGGATTCCCTATCATGGACCGTGTAGGTCACAGTTATTTCCCGACAGTAGGCTATATGGGAGGTATCAGGTTGCTGGAGAAAATACTTCAGGTATTAATGGACAGACAGGATGCAACCTGTGCTGAAGAAAAATTTGAACTCGTAATGTAACAACGATAGTTATGCAATGCGGTTTGTTTGCCGGGCAGGGTTCAGGGGCTATAGACCCTGCCTGGTTTTCAAACAAAACATAAATCACATAAATCACACACAATGGCACTATTAGAAGAAAGGAAGCGACAGGTTGCCACTATTGAACGCACCAGAGAGGTTGACCTTGAATGCGGCAAAAAAAGTCTGGAAGGTTCAGTTAGTCAGCGGGCGTGCGTATTTTGCGGATCAAGGGTAGTGCTTTATCCAATTACAGATGCTCTGCATTTAATCCATGGTCCGGTAGGCTGTGCAGCCTATACCTGGGACATTCGCGGGGCGCTGTCGTCCGGGCGCGAAATACACCGGTTAAGTTTTACTACAGATTTAAGGGAAAAAGATGTAGTGTTCGGTGGTGAACCCAAACTTTATTCCGCACTTATTGAATTGATTGACGCGTATAAGCCAAATGCAGCATTTGTTTACAGTACCTGTATTGTCGGCGTTATTGGCGACGATGTGGAAGCTATTTGTAAACGGGTTTCCAGAGAAAAGGGTATCGATGTGCTTCCGGTTCAGTCCGAAGGTTTTAACGGAACTAAAAAAGACGGTTACAAAGTAGCCTGCGATGCACTGGCTAAACTGGTAGGAACCATGGATGAAGAGGTTCCTGAATTCAGCATTAACATACTTGGAGATTTTAACCTGGCAGGTGAACTATGGATACTGCAGGAATATTACCGCAAAATGGGTGTGAATATTGTCGCAACCATTACAGGCGATGCACGGATCGATCAGATCAGGAACGCGCATAAGGCCTCTCTTAATGTGGTACAATGTTCCGGTTCCATGATCCATCTGGCAAAACATATGAAAGAAAAATACGGCGTGCCGTTTATGAAGGTTTCGTATTTCGGAATCGAAGATATGTCGGACGCTTTGTACGAAGTTGCAGGCTTTTTCAAATCGGAACAACTGATGCAAAATGCACGTCAGGTGGTTCGGGATGAACTTAAGGACCTGCTGCCTGCTTTGCAACCGTACAAAAATGATTTGCAGGGAAAGAAAGCTGCCATTTACGTCGGTGGTGCTTTTAAAGCTATTTCTCTGGTAAAAGCGCTTCGCCTGATCGGCATTAAGACCGTGGTGGTAGGATCGCAAACCGGCAACAAGGAAGATTACAATTTACTGAAGGAATTATGCGACGAAGGAACCATTCTAGTGGATGATTCCAACCCGGTGGAACTTTCTGAATTCGTGAAAGAAAAAGAGGCTGATATATTTATCGGCGGTGTTAAGGAACGGCCTATTGCCCATAAACTCGGATTAGGATTTTGCGATCATAACCACGAGCGCAAAGAGGCACTGGCCGGATACGAAGGGATGTTGAATTTTGCCAAAGAGGTTCATGCCACTGCTATGAGTCCGGTTTGGCAGTTTACAAAAAGAGGGAGGAAATAATCATGGAAACATTGCTGAAAAAGAATTCGTTTGTAGCCACACGAAATGCATGTAAAATGTGTGCGCCACTTGGTGCAAGCCTTGCATTCAAAGGTATAGAAGGCTGTGTGCCACTCATTCACGGTTCGCAGGGATGTGCCACATATGTAAGGCGCTATCTTATCAGTCATTTTAAAGAACCAATGGACATTGCCTCGTCCAACTTTACCGAGGAATCAACCATATTTGGCGGTGGGCAAAACCTGAAACGTGCTTTGGATAACATTAAAAAACAGTATCATCCAAAAGTAGTGGGAATTTCCACAACCTGCCTCAGCGAAACTATCGGAGATGATGTGGACGGTGCACTTCAGGATTATGCCCGCGAATGTGGTGAATCAGATAAAACAACTTATATCCATGCTCAAACGCCCAGCTATCAAGGGAGCCATGCAGATGGCTTCCATGAGGCTGTGGCAGCTGCCGTAAAGCGATATGCCGTAAAAGGTGAATCCAATGACAAAACGGTGCTTTTGGCAGGTTTTATGTCTCCCGGCGATTTGCGCTATCTGAAAGAGGTAATGCGTGAATTCAGGATGTCATACGTGTTGCTGCCTGACTATTCTGAAACTATGGATAACCCGCATTGGGATGAGTACAAACTGCTCCCTGAAGGCGGAACTAAAATAGCAGACATCGCTGATGCCGGAAGTGCCAAAACATTCATTCAGTTTGGAGAGGTACTGAATAAAGGACGCTTATCGGGGAGGGTTTCCGGCGATCATTCGGTGACATCTGCCGGTGATATTCTCGAAAAACAATTTGATATTCCGGGATTCAGAATTCCGTTTCCCATAGGCATTAAAAACAGCGATACCTATTTTGAAACACTCAGGCAGATCTCGGGTAATGATATTCCCGAAGAAATCGCCAAAGAAAGGGGTCGTTTAATTGATGCATACGTAGATGGACATAAATATCTGTTTGGCAAAAAAGCCATGATTTATGGTGAAGAGGATTTTGTAATTGCACTGACCGCTTTTCTGACCGAGATCGGAATAGATCCTGTAATCATTGCCAGTGGAGGAGAGAGTAAGTTATTCGAAAAGAGGGTAAGGGAAAACAAGGGAACCGAAAACTCTCTGGTACTTACGGGTGGCGATTTTGAAACCATGGCGGAACGAGCGCGTGAAATTAAACCGGATATCATCATTGGTCATAGCAAAGGTTATTACATCGCCCGGGAACTCAGCATTCCTATTGTGCGGATTGGTTTTCCTGTTCACGACAGGGTAGGTGGACAACGTATACTGCATCTTGGTTACAAAGGGACGCACAATCTTTTCGATTTGATCACTAACGCAATTATAGAGTACAAACAAGATAACAGTCCGGTGGGCTATAAATATATGTAATGCCATTTTGAAAATGATTAAGCTATTAGAATATCATTTTAAATATGGGATTATTCCGATATAGAATTTGTAAGTCATAATAAACGAAGCGAAATGATGACTCTGACAAATTCATAATCGGTATAGAAGCTAGATTCATTAACAGGTAAAAACGAGCAGAAATGAACGAAAAACATCCATGTTTTAACAAAGAGGCCAAAGGAAAGTACGGGAGGGTACATCTGCCGGTGGCACCAAAATGCAATATTCAGTGTAACTATTGCAACCGCGACCACGACTGTGTGAATGAATCACGTCCGGGCGTAACATCATCGGTTTTATCGCCGGTTCAGGCTGTTGATTATTTGAAGGCATTAACATCCAAACATCCGCAAATAACTGTGGCAGGTATTGCCGGTCCGGGTGATCCTTTTGCCACACCGGAACTCACCATGGAAACCCTGCGTTTAATGAAGCAGGAATTGCCTGAAATGATTGCCTGTCTGTCATCCAACGGGTTGAATATTTCACCTTATATTGATGAACTGGCTGAGCTTGGAGTTGGTCATGTAACAATTACCATTAACGGTATTGATACCGAAATTACCGAACCGGTTTACAGTTGGGTCAGGCATGAAAAAAGAATTTTCAGGGGGAAACAGGCTGCAGAACTTTTGCTGGAAAAACAGCTGGAGGCCGTCAGGTTATTAAAGGAGAAAGGTATAACAGTAAAGATCAATACTATTGTTATGCCTGGAATGAATGATTTTCACATTCCTGAACTCAGTAAACGCATGGCTGAGATGGGTGCTGATACGCAGAATGCCATTCCTCTTTATCCTGTTAAGGATACGCCTTTTGAGGATATGGAAGAACCTTCAAAAGAACTGATGAGGGATGTACGTAAAATGATCGGCATGTATCTGAAACCTATGACACATTGCGCGCGCTGTCGTGCCGATGCTGCCGGATTACTTGGAAAGGATATTGCAGAAGCCACACAAATGATCCGTGATTTCGCCATGAAACCTAAAGAAGATGAAAACCGCAAATATGTGGCTGTGGCCTCGCATGAAGGTATGCTGGTCAATCAGCATCTGGGTGAAGCATCAAGCCTGTATATTTTCTCGGAAACACCGTCAGGATATCGCATGATTGAACAAAGGGTAACCCCGAATCGTGGCACAGGTATTCAACGCTGGACTGATTTAGCAGATACGCTTTCTGATTGTAGGGCTATTCTGGTTGGTGGAGTAGGTTCATCACCCTATAAATACCTGAGTAAATCAGGATTGGAGATCATAGAAATGAGTGGTTTAATTGATGAAGGATTGGATTCTGTTTATAAAGGGAAAGAACTTAAATGCGTTAAAAAAAGGGATGCATTTAGCTGTGGTAGTGAATGTGCCGGAACAGGAACCGGTTGTGGTTGATTTTGAAAATGATAATAAAAAATAAATAACACGATTTAAAGCTTATAAAATGAAGAAGCCTGAATATCAGATTTTAGTATGCAACTCCTACAGGGTGGCAGGAGATGCACAGGGATACTGCAACAAAAACGGTGCGAAAGATTTTATACCGTACATTATGGAAGAATGTGCTGACAGAGGAATTGATGTGGCTATTACATCTACCGCATGTTTGAATGTTTGTTCTCAGGGACCGGTAATGGTCATACAACCAATGAACCTTTGGTATGGTGGAATCACCGAAGAACGTATTGATGAAATACTGGATGCTTTGGAAGAAGGTGAAGCCGTAGAAGAATATTTAATTGCCGATTAAAATTGTGATTTATGTGAACCGGAAAGCAAAAGGGCCCAGTTTAATTACGAATTATGAATTACGAATTAATTGGTCTTTTGCTGACCGGATTTTACAAGGTCACAGTACATGAAAATCAATCATAAATCACAAATAATGGTTAAGGAGAGAAAATACCTGGTTGATACCACGCTACGGGACGGTGAACAGGCTCCCGGAGTTGTTTTCTTTCAACCGGACAAACTGGAAATAGCAGCAAAACTTGATGCTTTAGGCATTGAAGAGCTGGAGATCGGAACACCTGCAATGGGAGAAGAAGAAGTTGCGGATATGCAGGCGATAGTGGCAATGAAACGGGGATTCATTAGCATAGCATGGTGCCGTGCCATGAAGTACGATATAGATATGGCTGAAAAATCCGGAGTGGATGCAGTGAATATTTCATTTCCTGTGTCGCACCTGCATTTAATGGCTATGGATAAAAGTCCTGCCTGGGTACTCGATTCTATGGACTATCTTTTACCCTATGCTTTGAATAAGTTTGACAGAGTATATATTGGTGCACAGGATGCATCAAGGGCTGAGTATCCCTTTCTGCAATCGTTCGTTGAAAAAGCGTTCAACCTTGGAGCAGAAAGGGTTCGGATTGCAGATACTGTGGGTGTGATGAATCCCGTAATGGTTAGTGAATTATTTGGAAGCCTGAGGGAAATATTTCCATCTGGGGATTTTGAATTTCATCCACATAATGATCTGGGAATGGCAACAGCTAATGCTATAACTGCTTTGATGAGTGGGGCAAACAGCATAAGCGGAACTGTTAACGGATTGGGTGAAAGGGCCGGAAATGCAGCAATCGAAGAGGTAATAATGGGGATGAATCAGGCATTAATAGCTTCAGGACCCTATAACTTTTCAGTCATAAGTGAATTATCGCAACTGGTAGCCGAACGTTCAAATATTCAGCTCCATCCTTCAAAACCAATCGTTGGAGAAAATGCATTCTCGCATGAAACAGGCATTCATACCAGATGCATATTAAAAAACAAACTTACATATCAGCCCTTTGATGAATCGGTAGTTGGGAAAAAACAAAATCGTATTGTATTTGGCAAACATTCAGGAAAGGCTTCAGTGGAAAGTTTTTTTAAAGACAGGGGAATTATCCTGAATTCTATTCAGCTTATGATGATTATGCGAGGTATCCGTGACATAGCGATGAGCACCCGTACAATTTTAAGCGATAATCATGTCATGAATGTATATCATAGTCTTTTCACTTAAGAGGTTATAAATAAGGATATAATGTTTTAAAATAATTTGTATGGACAATATAATTTCTGTTTATAGAGAAGGGGAAGCATACCTGCATAAGCTTCAGAAAATGGATTTTGAGAAGGCAAAACTTGGTCCCGAAGTGGCGTATAATATGATTTGTATGTCTGCAGAGGCTATGTTATCCGCTGTATTGATGAAATATGACGAGGTTGTGGAACATGGTTCTATTTCAGCGATGCTCAGAGCGACTTCCATTCACTTACCTGTACGTCTTGGATTAATTGATGAAGGTAGGTTTATTAACCGGTTCCATACATGGTGTTCACTGGAGTCCATTAAACCTAAAAAAATAGAACCGGCTGACCTGAAACGAATGGTAAAATGTGTGGAAGAGATTGATGAAATGGTAAAATGCCAGTTTCAATAATAAAAATACTGAATAAAATATCAAAATAACATTTAAAATATAGTTATAATATAAAAATGATATCATTTAAAATTATATTAAAATAAAATGATGTCTATGTAGAAAATATTTGTAAAAATAGATAACTTTGCATCAGGTGAAAGATTCTTGATTGCTATGGAAGTTAGACGTTGCGTGAAGACGCACAATGAGTGCTATGGATATAAGGAGTTGACTCTTTTGTTTGACATCAGTACGCAGTTAATGCGTAGCCGGGAGATAACAGAAGAGTTGCCCCTTATTTTGAAGAAAATGTGTGAATACCTGCACGGAGAAAGTGCCTTCCTTAATGTGCTTGAACGTGAGAGTTCAAAGATTTACATTGAGGTAGCTCATGGTCTGAGTCCTGCCCAGACTTCCCGTGGTAAATATAATTTAGGAGAAGGTATAATTGGCAGGGTCGTTGAAACTGCCCACCCGGTTGTGGTGCAGGAAATTTCCAAATCGCGTCTTTTCCTAAATAAAACAAAGCAGGATTTAACAGTTGATGGAAAGGAGCTTACCTTTATATGTGTGCCGATTATGCAGGATAGCAAAGTCGCAGGTGCACTATCTATGACCCGGAAATTCAATCCGAGAATTACCATTGAAGAAGATAAACGCTTATTGTCGATTATTGGCTCTCTTATCACACAGGCTGTGAGGGTACGTCAGGACAGACTGGAAGAAATCGAACGCCTGAAAAAGGAAAACCAGGTGTTGCACGAAAGGGTTGGATCAGACAGTAAACCCAGTAATATGATTGGCAATTCCTCAAAAATGCAGGATGTTTATTCCTTAATTGATATGGTTTCGCCAACGAATTCTTCGGTACTTATCCGTGGTGAAAGCGGTTGTGGTAAGGAACTGGTGGCCGATGCCATCCACAGGGTGAGCCAGAGAAAAGAAAAACCTTTTATAAAAGTGAACTGTTCTGCATTACCCGATTCTCTTATTGAAAGTGAATTGTTCGGGCACGAAAAAGGCGCTTTTACCGGTGCTGAAAAACAACGAAAAGGGCGCTTTGAGATGGCCGACGGTGGTACCATATTTTTGGATGAGATAGGCGATATCCCTTTAACCACGCAGGTCAAAATTTTAAGGATTCTGCAGGAGAAGGAATTTGAACGTTTAGGTGGAACCGAAACCATAAAAGTGAACGTAAGAATTATTTGTGCCACCAATAAGAACCTTGAACAAGCCATTCTGGAAGGAACATTCCGTGAGGACTTGTTTTACCGGATTAACGTGTTTCCGTTGTTTCTTCCTTCATTAAGGGACAGGCGAAACGACATCCCCCCTCTTGTAGATCATTTTATTTCCAAGTTCAATAAAGTCAATAAAACATCCATTAAGCGTATAACCACATCTGCCATAAATATGCTGATGGTATATTCGTGGCCGGGTAACGTGCGTGAGCTGGAAAACGTGATTGAGCGGGCATGTATTTTAACTACGGATAATGTGATTCACAGTTACAATTTGCCACCAACATTACAAACAGCGGCATCGTCCGATACGCAATCGAAAGGTGGACTTTCGTACGTGGTTGAAAAAATTGAAAAGCAACTGATTATTGATGCGTTGATTGCAACCAAAGGTAATATTGCAAAAGCTGCTACGGAATTGCTGATTACCGAACGAATGTTAGGATCAAGAATACAAAAATATAAACTCGACGTCTGGCGATATAAAGTTTGAGCTTATGGATAAAGAACTAACTTTTGAACTGATTGACTTAAAGCGAATGTCACACATTACGGCGTTCAAAAAGCTGTTAAGCGTGTATATGATCGATGAAATGGGCAGCAAACGGCAGCTCTACCCGGAACAATCCTCCAAGGTAGTGCAGGATTTAATGAAGCAATCCAATTATTGCGGTTTTCTGGTAAAAGCAGGTAATGAGTATATTGCCATGGCCAATTGCTTTATTAATTATTCCACATTCAGGGGCAAACAGCTGCTGAATATTCACGATTATATTGTTACACCGGAATACAGGCAAAAAGGTGTTGGCAGTTTTTTAATGGATGAAATTATTTTCTATTGTGAATCGCAGGGATATTGCCGAATCAATCTTGAGGTTCGTGAGGACAATTTTAAGGCACAGGGTCTGTATAAAAAATCCGGTTTTAAACAGTGCGATCCCAATATGTTTTTTTGGGAAAGAAACCTGTAACTATTCAAGCCAGCTCTTTAAAATCTGTTGCTGTAGTTTGTCTGGTTGTTCAATCCGTTTAATTCTGTAATGCACATTGTTTTGATCCTTCTCCTTTTTAAGCTGCAGACCGGCATATCCCAGGTAAGAGGCATAATCCGGTTCCTTAGTCGTGCAGATATATTCAAAAAAGGTACTTAAGGATTGTCCGGCAATCTCTTCACATACCTGCTGAAATTCTGCCTCGGTGAAACCGCGCTGCTTGTCCTGGTAAAATTCACGGTACAAATAACGCATGACATCATCCAGCGATTTTCTGTTTTCTGTGGCATGGCGAATGGTAAAGTCGAGCAGAAGTCCCATTACCGGACCTTTCTGATAATAACTTATTGACTTGTCTTCTGTCCCTTCAGGTGTTCCAAACGGTCCGTCTTCCCATGTGTAATAACTGGCCTGTACCAACGACTGAAAATGTCTTCCCGGATCATTTTCTGTGGCATTAATGTCATTCTCAAGATTAGAAAACAATGTGCCGGTATCAATCAGATCTGCCCGTTTAAGAATCAGGTATTCATAATAAACAGTCAGACCTTCGGATATCCACAGTTGATTTGTCCTGTTTTCCCTACCATAATCGAAGGGGCCCAGCTCATAAGGTCTGATGCGTTTTACATTGTAGTTATGAAAATATTCATGCACTAAAAAATTCAATGTTTTATTAAGGGCTTTTTCAGAAACCAGATCATCCCCGTTAAAACTTACAATAGTATTGTTAAGATGTTCTATTCCTCCTCTTCCAGGTCCAATTCCAATAAAGGTGTAGCTTTCATAGGGTATGTCTCCCATAAGTGTAGTGGCATATGTGATCGCTTTTTGTAACTTTTGCATTAAAAGTTGTGCATTAAATGTTCCTGGTTTATAGGCTGTGAACCGGTGTTCAATACCGTTAACTTTGAATGATGGAAACGAATCAAGATTCCCGGCCAGTATCGGACAGTCATACAATATATCAAAATCAGAAGCTGTAAATGTGATTGGATCTTCTGCAATCTTTTTTAGTCCTGTTGCAATGTCCCTGTAAGCTGACATTAATATTACAGTAACCGGTGAGCTCAGATAGTTTTCGGAATAAAGAAAGGTATTTGAAGGAACAATGTAAGCGTGTTCTTCATCAACATAACTGTTGGCTACGAATCTGCGATAAGTTTCAATGTTGTAATCTAAACTGAAACGTTTGTTTTTCACACCGGTTAAAGTCCATGAACTCTTACCGCTACCAATTATTTTTAGTTCCTGCCCATTCGCTGTTTTTGCGGTCATATCTGTAACTGACCTCGCGTAATCCATCACCTGGTAGTATCCCGGCATCCAGACCGGTAGTTTCAACTCCAGGGTGTCAGTTTGCCAGCCCGATGTTTCAAGTGTTACATGATATCGGTGTGATCCGGGATTATCGATCGATATCAGATAGTTAAAAACCGGTCGTTGTTCTGCAAATACCGCATTTGATGAGAGAATCAGAGAAAAGGTCAGCATGCTGAAGAAATACCTTGCAGTTTTAATCGCTGTTCTTTTGTGTTTTGATCCGGAAAATATGAGCAGGCCTAGATATGTCATGTTGCTTATTATTTGTAAGATGATTACAAGTGAAGAGAAAGCTGCTTAACTTTGTCTTTCAACTGCTGACTCCTTAAATCCCTGGCAATAATCTTTCCCTCCGGATCAATTAAAAAAGTACTGGGATAACCACTGATTCCGTAGAGCTTTTCAATGTTGTTTTCCGGATGTGATATGATAAGAGGCCAGTTGATATGATATTTTTCGCGTACTTTCATAATATCATCTTCCGGACTGCTGCACACAATGCCAACATATTCAATTTTGTTTGTGTCGATGCTGTCATGCAGTGCTTTTAAATGTGGCAGATCACGGATGCATGGTCCACAGTATACCGACCAGAAATCGAGGTATACATATTTACCTTTCAGGCTTTCAAGCGACAATGAATCTTTGGACAAAAGATTTCTGCCACGAAATGGGAAGGCGTTAAAACCGATTTGTGTGGAATACAATTCATCAGGTGGTGTAGCAATCTTTTTCAGCTTTAAGACATTCCTGTTTCGGTCTATCCCATGAAACTCGTATATCTTATCGTTAATATTTACATATTCATTTTGGTAAACCAGTTTATCAAAGTCCGCTTTTTTGCCTGCTTTCAGGCTATCATCCAATAGAACCATTACAGATTCCTTAAAAGAAGGATCATTGAGATTCTCTGTGCTGACTGCAATTTTCTTGTCCTGAAACTGCGCTGTTGCATACAATGGAAAACAAGACATCAGCATATTCATATTCTGAAAATCGACGACAGAAAGCGGAGCTTTTGATGTGACGATTTTATTATTCTGCAGCTGCTCAAAACTGACCATTACCACTTGTTTCATAATTAGACTATCCTCAATAGTTCTGATTTGCGGGTCCAGCCTTGTTGGTCTGAACGCCATATCATCACTGAAGTCCAGGTTATTGTTGGCGTCAATTATAATCATGGTTTCACCTGTTGAATCTTTTCCTGTTGCAAAGGCTATCTGACATTTCAGTGGTGCTTTGGAAAGATTTAAAGTATCAGGATCCCAGTTCCATGAATCCTGAAGATGCTGGTAAAAATCCAGTGTAATATTACCGGCAATATAGTTTTGATAAACCATCTGGTAAATGTTGGTCTGGATAGAACCTTTACGTGCATCAGTCCAGGTCTCCGGTATTCCTTTAACCTGTAGCCGGCAGTTTTTCCAGTTTCCGTTGTCATTCACAGGATCGGGTGAAATACCGCCAAGACCTATATGGAATGGTCCGGCTCCGTTGTGCTCTGTAATAGGGAGCTCAATAATCTCTTTCGGCGCACAACTGAGTAAAAGCAATGATAATGTGATTAACAGGCTTAATTTTTGAAACATAGCAAATTTTTTGAATGAAAGCATAAAAATAGCTAAAATGAAAACGTAATGAACCCGGAAATGGGAAAAATAATTCGATAAAAGGTTTCATATATCAGCTTAAATTGATGAAAATATTTCAAGCAGTGACTGATTTTTTGGATAACGAATAATGTATAAGTGTATTGTAATAACTGTTTAATAGTTTCAGGTTTTTTAGTTTAAGGGATTTGGTGTAATTGCCAAATTATTATAATGAGCACAACTTATTATTGCTACAAACTTTTATTTATTAAGTCACTCTGGGACTGTGCCGGAAGGACCATGTATTGATAGCAGGTAGATTTACGTTTGATACCTTGTCCTGTAGGGACAAAATATTCTATTTAATGGATAAATAATTCCTAATTCCTAATTTGTAAATTTAATTACATCGCTACATCTATCGCCACCGATTTAAACAGACACCACACCTGGCTGCCGACTTCAATTTGCATTCGTTTTAAAGATTCTGCCGTTATTTCAACTACCAGCGGGAAACCTGCATCAACTATGCAGAGTGTGGAGCTGTTTCTTTCGATGATATTTGTAATGGTGCCCCTGATCTGGTTCTGAATGGTCACATCTTTCAGAAAATTTTTTGATAGCGCAATGTCTTCGGAATTGATAAAGATTTTCAATTCCTGCTTTGGTGCATAATGTCCGTTACTGCGTTCGCATAAGATGCGGATATTTGCCTTACGGTTTGGCGAGGAAAGTATAGTCAAACCTTCATCGCGTTTCACCTGATCCACATTCATGGTGATGGCATTCATGACCGAACCTGAACTAAAAATATGGTGTGTTTCCTTTTGTGCCAGTAGTTTATGGTAATCATCATGACCAATGCATCTGCCATTGTGGATCAGGCACAGATCGTTGGTCAGTTTCAGCAGGTCGGGCAGATCGTGGCTTACAATCAGAACCGGAATTCTGATCTTTTGGTGAATACGCAACAGAAAGGGAAGGATCTGGTTGCGCAATCTGGTATCTACTGCTGAAAATGGTTCGTCCAGTAATAAGATGTCAGGCGAGGAGAGAAGTGACCTTCCAAGTGCGGTACGCTGACGTTCTCCTCCGGATATGTCGGACGGTTTGCTTTTTAATAAATGTTTCAGATTCAGCATATCAACTACATCGTCAAAACCTGGTGATGTTTTGTTGTGGCGTTTCAACCCGTACAGAAGATTCCTTTCTACCGTCATGTGGGGGAAAAGGCGGCCTTCCTGGAACACATATCCGATGTTACGTTTTTCTACCGGAACATTAATTTTTTTCGAACTGCTGAACACCGTATTACCCCGAATGGAGATTTCTCCTTCTTCGGGAACTGCGAGGCCGGAAATGCATTGCAGCAATGAAGTCTTTCCTGAACCGCTTGGACCATAAATGCCTGAAATGCCTTCACCAAATACTGCATTGATAATCACATCGAATTTGTTCCGTTTGAGTTTTATGTTGACATCTATCATATGCGTTTCATTCTTTTAACGTACAATTCTGATAATCCCATGGCAATAAATGAGATGATAACACTTACCATAACCAGTCTTAACGTGGCGCTTTCCTGACCCGGAACCTGCATGTAGGCAAAAATGGCCAGTGGTAACGTTTGGGTTTCACCTGCAATATTTCCTGCGAAGGTGATGGTGGCACCGAATTCACCGAGTGAACGGGCAAAGGCCAGTATGGTTCCCGATACAATGCCCGGCATAGCCAGAGGGACGGTTACCTTAAAAAATGTTTTCAGTTTTCCGGCTCCCAGAATTCTTGATGCGTCTTCCAGCCCCGGATCAACCATTTCAATGGCAGTCCTGACTGACCGAACGATGAGTGGAAACGATACAAAGACCGAGGCAATGACGGCAGCCGTGAAAGTGAAAGATATCCTGATGCCAAATGCAGTAAAAAGCCATTTTCCTAAAAAACCTTTTACTCCCAACAGAAGCAGCAGAAGATATCCTGTGGTGACCGGCGGCATGACAAGGGGCAGATGGATAAGGCTTTCAACTGCGGATTTCCCATAGAAGTTACGTCTTGCCATCACATAACCCATTGCCAGTGCCAGCGGAATAGAAACAAGGGAGCAATACACGGCAACCTTTACCGACAGCCATATTGCCTGAATCTCCATACTATTAAATTGTAAAAAACCACTCATCGTAATTCAGAATTGGACCTTTTATTTTTTAAAGCCGTATTTTTCCCATATTGCAGCTGTTTTTTCTGATGTGAGATAGCTGTAAAAGGCTTTGGATGCATCACTTTCATTGCAGATTCCTGCCACATAAACAATGGGTTTGTGCGACTCTTCAGGGAATGACCCGATAATTTTCACCTTCTCAGATTTTAGAGCATCTGTTTTGTAAACAATACCTAAAGGCGCTTCTCCCAGTTCTACAACCATAAGCGCAGAGCGGACATCTTTGGCAGGTAGCACTTTACCGTTTATTTGTGAGTTCCAACCGTAATATTCGAGCACCTGTTTACCGTATTTCCCGGCTGGCACGTGCCCCGGATCGCCCATGGACAAACGGCCTGAACCGATTAATTTATTCAGATCGAGTGTGTTGTTGATAGTCACATCAGTCAGAATGCTTTCTTTAGGAGCGATAAAAACCAGCTCGTTGAATGCAATATTTGTTTTATACGGTGCAACAATAAAGCCGAGGCTATCAACGTAATCCGCCCAGCGTTTACTGGCCGAGATGTAGATATCCGGTGTGCCGCCTTGTTCAATCTGTCTGGCCAGTGTACCGCTGGAAGCCATGTTGGTTTGTACCTTATATGTTGTACTGACCCCGAACGAGTCGATAAGTTCAGACAGTACATCGGTGAGACTTGCTGCGGCAAACACCATTATACGTTTTTCCGTTTTTTCAGCACCTTTATTTGGTTTGCAGGCTGTGATTCCTGTACCAAGAACCAGTAATGCAAACAAAATGATTTTTATGTGTGTTTTCATGATTTTTGAGTTTTGAAGGTTATTAAAGTTTTACCTGGAATGCGAATCCGATATAATCGCCTGTGTTGGATGCCACTGATCCGCTCTGTATCAGGTAATGTAGCGCCAGTTTCAATTTGTCCTTGTTCAGATACCAGTTAACACCAATATCAAGGGTTTCATCGTTCCCGATGTATTTGAACAGGCGTTTATTGCCTTCGCCCTCATATTTATCGTAGGTAACCGTAGGCTCAATAAATGTTTGTTTGTATTTAAAGGTATAGCCTGCGCGGATGTGCCATTCTGTGCCGGAGTAATCATCAAGACCTTCGGCTGTTCGTTTCAGTTTGAAATATTCACCGTCTATACGTAATCCGGCAAAATTGATTAACAGATCTGCACCATAAGCCAGAGACTGATCAAAATAAGTGGTGTCGTTGAGGTGTCCGTTGGTTTGGTTCGAAACACCTAAACCCAGGCTGATACCTTTTCGTTTTTGCCAGTGGTTTCCGGGAAGCCTGTATTTATAAGAAGTTTGTTCCGGTTCACCCAACGAAAATATTATGTGGGCAGTGTTTAAGCGACTGGCATATCTACTGCTGGCGTAAGCCACCGGTTCAAAACTTCCGATGCGGTAACTGATTCCGAACTTTTCAAAGTTTTTTAGTCCACCAAGCCCTATTCCACTCTCAATACCGTTGCCTTTGCCGGTCATAAAATTGCGCATAAACCAGTTGGCGCGGGTTCTGTCAAATGATCCCTGAGCCCAGGCCGCCGTGTTGTATTCGCGGCTAATGGCAGCCCAGTAATATCCGGCATGTACATAAATTAGGTCGGACTGTTGAAGCAATTTGGCGGAAATATAGGCATCCCAGATATCTACACCGGCATAAGAACCTTTGGTGGATGCGTAGCTGTCTTCGCCAAGCCTGTCAAAGTGCAGTTGAAAATGATAGTTCAACCATGGGTAAGGATTTCCGGTAGCACCGAACCTCAGCCTGCGAACCTGGTTGTCTAACCTGTTGGCATTTGAGTTTTCGTTCATACTATAGGTTGTCCAGTTTTCGAAGACAACGATAGGTTTGAACAACTGTTCCTTACTGTTTAGTGTAAACGGATCGTTTTTTTTGGATTCGGTATTCTGAGCTACAGTTCTGTAGTGGGATATCATCAGAATAATCATAGTACAGGTTAAGCAGACATTGTTTTTTGCTACTACCATTTTGTTGGGTTTAAATTGTTCGTTTACATGATTTTTGATGTATTACTTTTAATTTATTGCGTCCTGTAAATGACGTTATAGTTCTAATTTCTTTACTGGATTTCTTATCTGAATCGTTCGTCTGCTCTTAATTTTTCCAGTGGCATATCTTTGTTTTTCTCCAGCCAGCCAATGGTTACGTTTTCACGGTTATCATATCTGGGATAAAAAGGTTTTATATCAATGAGAGGTGTGCCGTCCAGCATATCCACCTGTTCGATATAAATCAGATTACCTTGTATTCCTGTTAATTTTACGGTTGACATGCCTATGGCGTTTGGCCGTTTGGGAGCCTTGGTAGAAAAAATTCCGCGTTCCTGTGTATCCATAAAAGGGATCACTTTTAGCTGATGATCTTCAATCTTATGAAAATGATAGAGAAGTGTGATATGTGAAAATCCATCCAGATCACGCAGACCTTCTACGTATTCCGGTTCAAGTTCAATATAACCCGTAATTCCTTCCGCTGCGATTGGCTGAATAGGCATATCCGAAATGTCGGTATACGGTGTATGAATAATTCCGATGGGTTTAATAATAATCTGTTCCATATGTTTTGTTTTGCCGTTATCCCTAAAAAGATAACGCTGGTTAAAAAATTTTTAAAGATTAATTTCTGTATTCAGCTTATTGACAAAAATCCGAACCTGGTTTTCTATTAGTTCGTATTCTTTCAAAATAAACTGTCCATAATCAGTGATGGTAGCACCACCTCCGCCTTTGCCACCCCTGCTTTTACAAACCAGAGGTTTACTTAGACCTTTATTCAGTTCTTCAAGCATAAGCCATGTTTTGTTGTAGGATATGTTTAAAGCCTTCGAAGCCGTAAGCAAACTTCCTGTCTGTGATAAAATTTTCAGCAGTTGTGCCCGGTCAGATGTCAACAACAGGTTGTCATCTTTCTTAACATTTACCAATAATTCTATCTCAGTCATTTGCTTTTGTTTTGACCCTGGATGCTAAATCGCTTTTATTAATCAGGAACACCAATGATTACTTCTGTTGATTTTACAATGGCAAACGCCGGCTCACCAACTTTTAGCTGCAAATCATCAATGGCATCCTTCGAGATAATGGAGACAATCTCGTTTCCATTCCCGAGGTCAATTACGACCTTGGAAGTGATCAAACCCTCGTCGATGGATTTTATGATGCCTGCCAGATTATTTCTTGCACTTAATTTCATATTTAAGTATTTTGTATCGTAATATCTGATCTGAGTTATTGTTTTGGCTTCAATAAAAAATATGCCATAAAATATAATGTACTTATAGATAATGTATTATGAAACTAATTGCATCAGCAAATCCTACAATTATGTAGGAAATGAAGACGTGTCTACATTATTGTAAGTGAAATGAAGCGGAAATCAACTTGGCATTTATATAAATAATTGTAATTTCATCAAACCTCTTTATGTCCTTTATGTTGAAGAGAAAGCAGGTAATTTAAAATTCATTTTATGGATCCTATAGAAAATATTGAAATTGTTTTTTTAACAATTGATGATTATGATGAGCTGAATACAGCAATGGAGGAGGCCTATTCCGGTTTGCCCGGGGCATACTGGGAAGAGGAACACATTAAAACACTTATAAAAAAATTTCCGGAAGGCCAGGTGGCGATAAAAGTTGATGATGAGCTTGCAGGCTGTGCACTTTCAATAATAGTGGATTCTCAAAGACTTGAGAACAAACATACCTATAACCAGATTATTGGCAATTATTCGTTTAGTACGCACAGAAATAAGGGGGATGTATTATATGGTATCGAGATTTTTATACGACCCAAATTCAGAGGATTACGCCTTGGAAGGCGTTTGTACGACTACCGCAAGGAGCTGTGTGAACGATTGAATCTGAAAAGTATAGTGTTTGGTGGAAGGATCCCTAATTACTATAAATATGCTGAAGAGATTACACCTAAAGAGTACATAGAAAAGGTTCATAAAAAGGAAATTCATGATACTGTACTCGACTTTCAGCTTTCAAACGATTTTCACCCCAAAAAAATATTAAAAGGATACCTGGAAGGTGACGATGAATCAAATGAATATGCAGTTCTGCTGGAATGGAACAACATATATTATGAGGAATCATCGGATAAAGCCGTTAATACCAAAACAGTTGTACGGCTGGGATTGGTTCAGTGGCAGATGCGCCTTTATAAGGATCTTGATGAAGTGATGCAGCAGGCAGAATATTTTGTGGATGCTGTTTCAGGGTACAGATCCGATTTTGCACTATTCCCGGAGTTTTTTAATGCTCCGCTTATGTCTGCTTATAATCACCTTTCTGAGCCGGAAGCCATACGAAGGCTAGCAGAATATACCTCTGATGTGGTGAAACGGTTTTCGGATCTGGCCATTTCGTACAATATCAATATCATTACCGGAAGCATGCCGGAAGTGGTGAGTGGTGAACTGTACAACGTGGGTTATGTGTGTAAAAGGGATGGAGGCATTGAGCGTTTCGAAAAGCTGCATGTTACACCTGACGAAGCCAAAGTCTGGGGACTTCAGGGTGGACAAAAACTGAAAACATTTGATACGGATTGTGGTAAAATAGGTGTGTTAATCTGCTATGACATAGAATTCCCGGAATTGAGCAGACTTCTTGCCAATGAAGGGATGGATATTTTATTTGTGCCTTTTTTAACAGATACTCAAAACGGATATTCCAGGGTGAGAAACTGTGCTCAGGCCAGGGCCATTGAGAATGAATGTTATGTGGCAATTGCCGGTAGTGTGGGGAACCTGCCCAAGGTTCATAATATGGACATTCAATATGCGCAGTCTATCGTTTTTACACCCTGCGATTTTGCATTTCCAACAAATGGAATAAAGGCAGAAGCAACACCTAATACAGAGATGATATTAATTGCCGATGTGGATCTTGACATGCTACGCGAACTGAATCAGTTTGGCAGTGTCCGTAACCTCAAAGACCGTAGATCAGATTTGTATTCCATCATTAACCACAAACGAACGGATACGGATTTATAGAAAACGGATATTTGTTGAGTACTGCAGTTATAGTTGCTTTTTAAAATCTCTTGGCAGAACACCAAATTGCTTTTTAAATTCTCTGGAGAAATATGAAGGTGTTGAATAGCCTACCATTTGAGCTATATCCACCCACTTGTACTTATCCTCCTGAAGATATTCTACGGCCTTTTTTAATCGTTCCACTTTAATATAATCGAGTGGGGATAAGTCGGAGATTCCTTTGATTTTCGCAAAAAATGCTGAACGGCTCATATTCAGGTATTCTGCCAGTTGATCCACCCCGAAATTAGAGTCAAGGAGATGAGCTTCGATTGTTTTTTTAACCTTTTCAATAAATTCTGTGTCTTTATCAGAACCTGCAATAGATTCTGATTTAACAAGCGGTATTTTCAGATAGCTGTCCCGTAACTTTCGCCTGTTCTCAAAAATATTGATAATCCGTACACGAAGAAGATCTATTGAAAACGGTTTATCGATATAGGCATCCGCTCCGGTACCATAGCCTTCAATTTTTGCTTCTTCTGTTGTTTTGGCTGTAAGCATAATAACCGGAATATGGCTGTAGCTAAGCGTTGTTTTGATTTTATCCGTTAGTTCAAAACCATTCATATTCGGCATCATTATATCCGTAATTACAAGATCTATCGTAGTTTTATCTAAAATTTCCAGTGCCTCCAGTCCATCAGCTGCCAGGTGAATTTTATAATCTCCTGATAAGGTGCTGCCCAGAAACTCGCGCAGTTCATCCTGATCTTCAACAATCAACAAATTGTAATTTGAGAAACCCGAAGAATGAGAATTGTAACTATTATTCCCAGGATGATCTGTTAATGTATCGACTGCTTTATTTTTGGTTGAATCGGTTATCAGCCTTATATCAGCAGTTTTTTTAACAGGAAGCGTAATCATAAAACATGCACCTTTACAGCCGTTCTCAACTAATTCGATCAACCCTCCATGGTGTTTTATAAGCGATTGTGCATACGGTAATCCTAAACCGATTCCATCTTTGTTTTTTAAAGACGAACTGCGATCATGTACAAATGGCTCAAAAATTGACTGTCTTATGCTTTCAGGCACACCATCACCATTATCCTGAATTTTGATTTGTATAGAATCACCATTATTCACAAGACTTACAAGCACTTTAATTTCAGAATCCGCATATTTTAATGCATTTGAAAAAAGGTTCATCAGGACCTTTTCAATGGCGCTTCTGTTGACTTCTGCATAAAGTTCTTTGTAACCACTGCTTACATTTATTGAAATGTGTCTTGATTTTGCACTCCCCTGAAAGCTCAGTATGACCTGATGAATAAGATCAATGATATCATGGGAACTAAATTCAAATTCCTCAAAACCTTTTTCAACCCTTCTGAAATCAAGTAATTCAGTTACCAGTTTATACAGATTACCTGCATTTTTATCAATTATTTTCAAATTCTGTTGTATTTCAGAATTGAGATTCCTGTTTTTCAGAATTTCGTCAACCGGCGCTTTTATAAGTGTAAGCGGGGTCCTGATTTCATGGGCTATGTTGGTGAAGAAATTAATCTGCGTGTTGTACATCTGTTTTTCTTTCTCCAGGTTGTCTTTGGCCATTTGCATCCTGTGTTTTCTTCTTTCGAATAACATTATGGCGTAAATAAAAAGAATGAAAACGATGAAGTAGATTATATATGCCCAGGGTGTTAGCCAGAATGGTGGCTGGATTGT
This sequence comes from Quyinboa mangrovi, assembly GCF_042219825.1. NCBI lineage: Bacteria > Pseudomonadati > Bacteroidota > Bacteroidia > Bacteroidales > Quyinboaceae > Quyinboa > Quyinboa mangrovi. The sequence continues at coordinate 122,170 of NZ_JBHJHQ010000009.1, read as the reverse complement.
TATTTTGATCCGGGCTCCTTCTTTATTCCAAACCCAGTCGTTATTGGAACCTTTAACTTTAAATGTATATTCGCCCGGTGGTAAATTCGTGTAGGAAGCTCTCCTTCTTCTGCCGGCATCGATCCATTCATCATCAAATCCTTCCATGATATACTGATAAAGGTTATTCTCAGGATTTTTATAACTCAACGCTACATAATCAAGGCTAATGACGTTCTGATTGTATTTTAGATCAATGGCTTTGCAGTTAATGATGGAACTTTTAAGGATTCCATCGTTACTTTTCAACTCCAGATCTTTATTAAACAATTGAAAATTTACAATGCGTATGGGAGGTTCAAAGTCATTTGTCGTAATATCGGTGGGATAAAATGCATTAAAGCCATTTACACCACCAAAATATAGTTTACCATCCCGTGTAACATATCCTGAGTTGAAATTAAACTGATTGCTTTGCAGTCCGTCCGCTGTTGTAAACATTGATACTTTCTTTTCGTCAGGTAAAAACCTGAATAATCCGTTACTTGTGGATAGCCAGATCTGGTTTTTATGGTCAGCAATAATTGAATAGATAAGTCTGTTACTAAAGCCATTAATATTAGAATATCTTATGAACCTGTCATTTTCATGGTCGTATTTACAAAACCCGTTTTCTTCACTGCCGGCCCATAATTGTCCCTGTGCATCCAGGCAAATGGTTAATATGTTATTATCCGGAAGGGAGAACTCATTTTTTTCATCATACAGATAATTCACAATATCTCCTGACTCATGGTTCAGTTTAAATAACCCGTTACCACTCGTACAGTACCAGAGGTCGCCTTTCGGGTCTTCTGTAATATCCCAGATAAATAGTCTGGCAGTTGATTTATAGTGTATGAATTCTTCCGTTAATCTGTCCAGCCTGTAAAGCCCTGCATTGGTTCCCAGCCAGATGTTATCGTGTGAATCTTTAATGATGGATTTAATATGTAGCGTTGAAACACCTGAAAATTCTATGTGATATGATTTGTATCTTTTAGTGTTCGTATCAAATAAGAATAGTCCGTCTCCGTATGTTCCAATCCATAACATGTGTTTATCCATGCATAAAGCCTGAATATTATAGTCACTCATATAATGTTCAAAGGTTTGAGAGGAAACATCCAATAGGTTTAATCCACCGTCTTCAGTGGCTACCCATACATTTCCGTCTGCGTCTTCACAAAACCGGCTTACTGCTTTCCCATGTAAGCCATTTGTAGTAGGCTGATAAAGCTCTATGGTATTTGAAATATCTGCCAGATAGTTCACGCCTCCGAAATAACTTCCCAACCACAGGCCGTTCTCAGTATCTTTATAAAAGCAGTAAATAGAATTATCACTAAGTGCGCCATTTATTACCTGGGAAGCCTGTATAAGTGTATGCGTCTCTGCTTCGGTATCAAAAAGGAGGAGTTCCGAATCTGATCCGATTAAAAGTTTACCGGAACCTAATTCAAAAATATCATGGATGTGTGCAAGAAAATAGTCTGACCCGGAACTAAAATAGCGTTTTACATTATGTGTTGATTCATCATAACGGATCAATCCAAAATTATCAGTGCCAATCCATAAATATCCTTCTGAGTCTTCAATGATTTTGGTAATATAATTACCCTGCAACCTGTCCTGTTCAGATAAAACCTTAACAGACTCAATACTTTGTGATTTTGGATTGTATTTTAGCAGTCCGTTACTTGATATCCATAAATTACCTTTTGAATCTCTATACGTGCAACTCACTGAATGATTCAGCAAGCTTGCTGTTTTCGGAGCGAGTTGTATTAATCCACCAGTCCGGTGATTATATTTAAACAGCCCCTGTTCTAAGGTAGATATCCATATAATATCATCTTCGGTTTTAAAAAAATCATTAATTCTCGAATCAACTGTTATGTTGTTTTCTGTTTCGTTTTCAAATCGTGCAAATCTTTCTTTATCCGGATTATATGTGTAAATTCCATTTGCTGTCCCTATAAACAAGGTGCTGTCTGACGTTTGAACAAGATCTATGATCTTGCTGCTGCCAAGGGTGTTATCTCCACTTTTGCTTCTGTATATCTTAAAATTATAACCATCAAACCTGTTCAGGCCATCGTTGGTTCCAAACCACATAAATCCGTCATTATCCTGCAGAATACAGAATACTGTGTTTTGAGAAAGGCCATCTTCTACTTTATAGTTTTTAAAATAAAAATGATTGGCTTCAATATGAATACCAAATGAAAATAATACAGTGAGATTAACTAATATTTTGACTATGCCCCTATGCATCAAATTATACAATAACGCTGAATAATAAACTATCCTTAAAACCAATCCTTCCTGTAGATCAATATAATGCCACAAGATAATATAATAATACTATCTGCTGAACAGAATTTAAGGGTCAAAGCTTACAATTTTGTCCTGTTTAGGTGTAAATATTGTCCTGATATGCTATTTCTGGACAAAATTCACTTTTAAATGGATTTTAATTCAGGTAGAGGAAAAGTATATGTGGTAGTTTTATCACATTAACTAATCAATCTGCTATGAATGGCCCAAATTTTTTGAAATCATTTCTTCTGTTTTTATGCGTATTTCTTTCCGGTTCAGCATTTTCACAACTTAAAATGGTGAGTGGAATTGTAACGGATCAGAATAAGGAACCTCTGACCGGAGTAACCGTTATGGTCAAAGAAAGCAACGCAGGCACCATAACTGATATAAAGGGTCAGTTTAGTGTCAGAATTCCTCAAAGTGGCGGAACGCTTATATTTTCATTTGTAGGATTTGAACGAAAGGAAATTAAAGTTACAGATAATGTAAATCTGTCTGTGGTTTTAAAAGAGAGTGATGTATCGTTAAATGAGTTTGTTGTTGTTGGATACGGTATACAGAAAAAGGTATCTGTTGTTGGAGCCGTTGGAACCGTGGATAACCTGGACCTGGTCAGAACCAATTCGTCAACCACAGCAACTGCGCTTGTTGGTAAAGTAGCTGGCATTACCAATCGTCAGACCAGTGGAGTACCGGGTGCTTCTACATCTTTGCAGATCCGGAATCTGGGAACACCCTTGTATGTTATCGACGGGGTAATGAAGGATGAAGGAACCTTTAATAATATTGATATAAACGATATTGAAAGCATATCTATTCTGAAAGACGGATCTGCAGCTATTTACGGTGTTAAAGCATCTAATGGTGTTGTTCTGGTGACCACAAAGCGGGGAAAACTGAATCAGAAGAATACGGTAAATATTAATTCCTACTATGGGATGCAAAACCTGACATACTTCCCACGGGGAACAGATGCTTATACCTTAATGAGAGGAAAGGCCGAACAACAGTTAAATGATCTGGGCTATACTTCCATTACTGCAGAAGATCTGGAAAAATATAAAACCGGATATTATAACCCGGAAACCGGTGAAGATTACCGCAGTTTTGACTGGTATGATTTTTCGGTCAAAAAGAATGTCCCTCAGAAATACCTTAATGTCAGTACATCCGGTGGAAGTGAAAAGATTAATTATTATTTCTCATTCAGCACACTGGATCAGGATGCCGTTTTTGAGGACTTTAATTTCAGCCGGAAGAATATGCAGATCAACTCCGACGCTAAGATCACGGAATCACTTAAAGTATCTGTATCCGTAAACGGTAGAGTTGAACGAAGAAATGCACCGGCAATTGTCGCTGATAATGATTATAAAAACCTGAGATGGGGATTGTTGTTTATGAGTCCGACAGAACGTCCCTATGTAAATGATAATCCTGACTATCCTGCTTTTATACAACACGCACCGGATTATAACACTGCCATCGCTCGAAGAGATATTGCGGGGTATTCGAATGATCTTTGGCGTGTGATGCAGTCAAACTGGGATATTGAATATAAAACACCTTTAAAAGGGCTGACAGCCAAATTAACCTACTCGTATTATCTGGCGGATAATAAAATGGACAATTTCAGGAAGTACATCACCTTATATGATCCGACGATTACAGACAGTTATGTTCCGGTGGAAAGTTATAATTCCAATGTTTACTTCAGAAAAAGAAACCGCTACATCGAAGAAAATATGTACAGGGCAAACATAAATTATCATAATATTTTCGGAAAACATGAGCTGGGGCTGGTCTTTGCCGGAGAGGCCTCGGAACGGAAGGACAGAACATGGCAGAATGACAAGACGAATATCAGACATAATTACGACGATTTTTTCAGCGATAACGATAAAGAGGGTCTGTCATACATAAGAGATGACTACTGGGAAGGTGCCACGGCAGGTTTCATTGGTAAAATGAACTATTCCTACGCTGAGAAATATCTGCTGGAAGTAGCCGGCAGGTATGACGGATCAAGCAAATGGGCACCTGAAAAACGCTGGGGCTTCTTCCCTTCCATATCCGGCGGATGGAGAATATCGGAAGAGAATTTTATTGCCGGCACAGGGATTGGCCGGGTAATAAGCAACCTGAAGCTAAGAGCATCTTATGGTGAAATGGGCGATGAAAATATGCCAACGGGAAGCAACGGTTACAATTACTTCGATTACCTGGCAGGTTTCACCTATTCAACATCCGTAAACAGCGGGGCATATATGGCTTCCACTCCCTTCGAAAATTCAATCACCGGAACTTCTGTTCCGGGCGTTGTGTATGACAACATACCCAAAACCAATGTAACATGGATCAGAACATCCATGAGTAATATTGGCCTTGATCTTGGGTTCTTCAAAAACAGATTATCGGTTGAACTGGATGGATTTGTCAGGGAAAGAAGAGGCCTTTTGGGATTCAGAGATGACCTTGCCCTCTTATTTCCTGAAGAAGTGGGGTATGATCTTCCGGTGGAGAACCTAACCTCGGACCGGCATATCGGGATCGACGGATTTACAAAATGGGAGGACAGGATTAAGAAACTGCATTACTGGGTTGGCATTAATTTTACCTTCTCCAGAAAGATGGATTACGAACTTTACGGAGCTGCTTTTGAAAACTCCTGGGATGAATACAGAACTTCAACAAATAAAAGGTGGGCCGGACAAAACTGGGCTTATCATGTCATCGGACGCTTTCAGTCACAGGAAGAAATAGATAATTATCCGGTTTATGTTGAAGGACCCGGACTGACAGCCAATAAATACCTCTTACCTGGTGATTTTATGTATGAGGATATCAATAATGACGGTATCATCAACGGATATGATGCACGGCCGGTTGGATATGCTGTAGGAAATAACGGACAACAGCTGTTACCCATCCTGGCAGGTGGTTTTAATTTCGGACTGAACTGGAAAGGATTTGATTTTGCCGGTGATTTTGCCGGAGGGTCACTGTTTTCATATTTTCAGGATTATGAAGTAAAATGGCCATTCCAGGCAAAGGACGGAAACACACCTTCATACTTAATTACCGATGCATGGCACAGAGAAGATCCTCTGGATCCGACATCTGACTGGATACCCGGAAGATATCCTGCGGTGAGAGGTTTCGGTTACCATAGCATCCATTCGAATACCTATGTGCAATCCGATTTCTGGTTACACCGGATCTCTTATGTCCGGCTAAAAAATGTTGAATTAGGTTATAGCTTACCACAGAGCATTACCCACAAAATTAATATTCAGAAATGCAGGATTTATGTGAACGCAACCAACATACTCACTTTTGATAATATGCATCATCTTGGACTGGATCCGGAAATGGATGAACGCAATGGAATGGGATATCCAATTCATAAAGTATTATCGTTCGGAACAAACATAACTTTTTAATACTATGAAAACCAGGCAAATACTATTAATAAGCTCAATACTTACCTTCTCTTTGTTATTCGGTTCATGTACAGATTGGCTTGAGAGGGAATCAAAAACAAAGCTTAAAGAAGATATGGTGTTCACTTCAGAAGCACTGATCAACAGTTTTCTGGCGAATATTTACTCAAGACTACCGGATATTGGTAGTTTGGATGGGGATATAAACACCATTTCCACAATTACAGATGAATCCATGAATGGCGGTAAATCTGCCGGAACCAATGACTGGGAAAACTACAGTTACTCTTATCTGACGTATTATGATTACGGTCTATTGAAAGATGTCAACTATTTTATTCAGAATCTGCCGGACGATGCAACAAATCTATCTGGTGACAAGGTGGACTATTACCTGGCAGAAGGACGTTTTTTAAGGGCCTATGTCTACTTTGAACTGGTTAAACGCATGGGCGGTGTTCCCTTAATCACTGAATATATCAGGTATGAAAACGGAGCAGATATGACTGAATTCAGAAGGCCCAGAAATACTGAGGATGAGATTTACACCTTTATCATTGATGAACTGACGGAAATAGAGTCGGTTTTTAAACTGGGAAACAATAGGTTTAAGAACAGGGCCTCAGAAGGTGCCTGCCTGGCAGTAAAAGCAAGAGCTGCTCTGTATGCTGCAACACTGGCCAAATACAACAGTACGATGTCAACTCCCGTTCGTCTCGATGGTGGGGAAGTTGGGATACCGGCAGCACGTGCAGACCATTATTTTCAGTTAAGTCTGGATGCATGCCAACAAATTATGGATTTACCTGAAGGTTACGATTTGTATAAGAATGGTTCTGATCCGGAGGGAAACTTCGCTGAACTTTTTATTGCTAAAGATGACCAGAATCCTGAAGCAATATTCGTTGAGGACTTCGATATTTCAGGAAAAACACATGGATTTACATACAACAATATAGCACGATCTCTAAGGTATCTTTCAGGTGGGGGTTCATACATTAATCCCTCATTGAATTTGGTGGAGGCTTTTGAGACCCTTGATGGTAACACGGAAAAACTGAAGGACAGGGAGATTCCGGGTGATGAAAGCAATAGTTATGTGTATTATGCAAACGTAGGTGACATTTTTAATGACAGAGATCCGCGTTTGTCCGGAACACTCATGTTACCAGGTTCATCATTCAACGGGAACAATCTGGACATACAGGCCGGATTGGCGGTATGGAACGGTGCTGATTATGATTTTGTTGAACGTCCGTCATTTGCCAGTGAAAGCAATTCAACCTATACTGATCCATCAACAAATGAAACATACATCAGAACTGGCGAAGACGGTCCTCACAACGAAACCGAGGTCAGCCGGACAGGTTTTTATATCAGAAAATTTATCGAAGCAGGAGAAGAAGCCGGTTTAGGCCGTAGCAGTGTTGCATTTGTAAGGTACCGCTTTGGCGAAGTGCTGTTAAATGCAGCAGAAGCTGCCTTTGAACTGGGTGAAACAGATGATGCGTTAATTTACATCAACAGGCTGAGGGAACGAGCCGGAATAGCTTTGCTTGATGAAATATCACTGGACAGGATCCGGCACGAGAGAAGAGTGGAACTTGCTTTTGAAGGGCACCGGCTGTTTGACCTGATCAGATGGCGAAAAGCACATGAACTGTTCAACGGACAAATGGATAATCCGGATGCCGTTATAAGCGGATTATGGCCTTACAAGGTGATCAGACCTGGCCATGAAACGCATGAAAAATACATATTTGTCAGAAAAGATATTGCGCCTGAATTTTTACGGGCCAGATATTTCAGAGTAGGTAATTATTACAATGCTTTCCCGGTAAGTGCACTTAATGCGAATCCATTACTGATTAAAAATCCATTTCAGAACTAAAACTGCAGCCATGAAAATAAAATTAAATTACATATTGGTTTTTATCGTAAGTATTCTGTTTTACAACTGTGAAGTCGATAATTATGCGCCTCCCAAAGCAGTATTCCAGGGTAAACTTATGGTTGGGGATAAACCTTTGCAAACCCAGGAAGGGTATATGTTTGAATTGTGGCAACCACAATATACCAATCCGAATAAGATTAATGTTCATATCAATCAGGATGGCGAGTTTAATGCCTTGCTTTTTGATGGTTACTATGAAATCATACCAAGTGGTGAGAGTTTGAATGCACCATGGATCTGGTCCGGCTGGGAAAATACTACTGCTGAAGGTATTCCTGATACCATTGCGTTTAACCTGAGTGGAGAAAAAGCACTTGAGGTTCAGGTTATTCCATATTATGAATTTAAAACCATCAGCTTCAGTTTTGAGGATAATTACCTGATAGCTGCAGTTGAAATAGAAAAACTGGTGAACGATACCGATATCCCTGACGGAGAAAATGCAACGAAGGTACTTGGGGTAGCTTTGAACATAGGCTTAAATGTTACCTACGATCCAAGTTCTCCCATCGCAAGTAAAAGGGGAAGTGTAAACAGGCCTGTTGATATAAGTTCACCCCTTGAATTAAAAATAGATATGGCTAAATACTACAGTTCAACCTATACCGCTTCAAATTATCGAAAATATTTATTTGCCAGGTTATCAATAAAAACCAATAAAAGTAATGATGTATTGCTTTTTTCAAATGTGATTAAAGTTGATATCCCGGATGAAGTTTACAATTTATATCATTAATGTTTAATCTTAAATAGATTTATTATGAAAAAGAATGTTTTACTTTTTGCATTTATTTTTGTTGCAGGATTCATCAAAGCGCAGGTTACTCTTCCTCCAACACACGACTTATCAGGCATACTGACTGATGCAGGTTTCACCTGGGATATATCCTATCTGAATGGTGACGGAACTGCAGAGGCAGGTGAAAACGGAATAAAAGGTACAGTTGGCGATTTCAACGCAGACGGAATCGATGACTTTATTCTTACCGGATTACATGGACAAAATAATGAAACCGGAAAACTCGGTTATTTCAGAGTTTATGAAGGTAGCAGTACAGGTGCACCCACTCTGGCTTACAGTAATGATGAATTCCCTATTGCCGGTAACGGAGCTGTTGATTGTTATTTACAGAGTGATGGTTCATACCTTGTTGCAGTTCAGGGCGGTGCATTGGGAAACTGGACAAATCCATTTAAGGCAATGGTGTTTAAACTTTCTAAAAATGCGTTAGGTTACTCAATGGAAGTTTTACAGGAACTTGATTTTGGGGCAGGCAGAGGATCAATACTGTTTTTGGATATTGATGGAGACGGATATGTGGATATCTTTCAGAATGGCTGGGATGGTGTTGATACATGGGTGGCACAGGCCAATGTATATCTGAACGATACCGAAAACTATTTTATCCTACAGGATGAATCAGGAATAACTCCGGCCGCCAATTTGTTTACTGTAAAAGGTGATGTTGACAACGATGGCGATCTTGATCTTGCCATGGCAATCCAGGGTGCTTCAGGAGGTGCTTATGTCTATATTAATGACGGATCCGGTGTTTTCCAGGAAAAACTTATCATGGCATTTGATGAAGCTACATTGGGTGGAGCTGTTGAAGGTAGTGATGATGCATCACAGGTGATGATGGTTGATTTTAATAACGATAAACAAAAGGATATTATCGTTACAGTGACAGGTATGTTTGGTGAACCCTGGAATTTCTTTTTTAAGATTTTTAAAAACAACGGTGACGGTACCTTTACAGAATTGGAGCATAAAAATAAAGCCGGTGAAGCTACAACCCTGTATGGTGGGCAGCGTTCCGATTATGCTGTTGCAGATTTCGACGGAGACGGAAATGAGGATATTTTATTCGGTGGAGAGAATGCTCTTGACGGATGGAAGTGTAAAACCTATATGTATTTAGGAAACGGTGAGGGAGGATATGATCAGTTTGATGTTACTGATGTTGTTGTGCCAATGAGCCGAAGAGGTAATTTTGGACGGTATCTTACAGGTGACTTTAATGGCGACAAAAAAACGGATGTTGTTGCTGCTGGTGCGGATTATTATGGCAATAATTCTTCAGCTAAAGTATTTTACGGAAACGGTATGGTCATCAGTCCGGTTCAAAAAACTGAGGTTTATACACCAACTGTTTTCACCAGTGGAAATACAGTTATCGTTGAAAACGAACACGGTGCTTCTGTTGAAATCATTTCACTCTCAGGTAAAACAATCCGGATGTCTCTTATAACATCAGAATTTGAACGTATCACTTTAAATGAAAAGGGAATTTATCTTGTAAAAACGATAAAAGAAAATAAAACCGGGATTGTTAAGGTGACCATTTTTTAGTTAGGTAAGAGAGGAGCCTGTCTCCTCTCTTTTCCTTCTTACCGTGGAATAAAATGAAAACTACTTTACATATCATTACAGCACTTATGCTTAGTGCATCAGTAGCATATTGTCAGGCTCAGGAAAAGGGTTTTGAAGGTATGTACTTTAATGATTTTGTTACAGGAAATATCTTTTTCAGTGATGGCTCTACGGTAGATATTCCTCTGAATTACAATAGTCTGGATGAACAGTTTGTGTTTTTAAAAGATAACGAAATACTTGCGATTGCGAATTACGAAAACATTGATTCTATAGTGGTGAATAAAACCGTTTTTGTTCATGGTTTTGGAGAGGCTTTTTTTGAAAAAGTAAAGGTTGCAGATCAATATTATTACATCAGGTATAAATCGGTAATGATTTCAAAAGGTAAAGGAAGTGCATATGGTAGCTATTCAGAAACTACATCCATAACAAATTTTGAATCAGGAACCGGATCAAACGGGAGGTATAATTCATTACAATTAAATGAAGCCATCAGAACAAACATGTCAGAAATTATATATCTGAAACCGAACGAAGATTATATTGCAATAACGAATGTGAAAAAATTAATTAAGATATTTAAGCCACATAAAGCGGTAATTTTAGAATTCAGTCGAAAAAAACATATAGATTTCGATGAAACTGATGATATAAAAAAGATTGTTGTTTTTTGTTTAACCGGTTTAGAATAATAGTTTTAATTCTGTAAATTATTGAAATGAAGAAACGATTACTGTTTTTTACTGTATTGGGGATAATGATATCAGCGATATCAAGTGCAAGTACGGATACAATTTTCTATCAATTCTCAAATTCAGGTATTTCGTTTGAAGGCTTGTATGCTAATCCAACAAACGGATGTGCTGTTACAGGTGATTTTAATTCCGACAACAGGCCTGATATTCTGGTTATGGGACCAAACTATAATGATTTCAATACCAGTTTTATCACAATTCTTAGGAACAAAGGCAATGGTTTTGAGAGAAATGTATTGTCGGCTTCAGGATTGAATAACGGGAGCATTGCTTATTTTAAAACCGGAGATAAAAAGTTTTTAATGGCATTTCAGGGTGGCTCAGGATATCCTGCCACCACAACAAATGCAAAGGCCTTTATTGCAGAAGTAAGTTTTGTTACAGCTACCCGGACAAAATTTGTAAAACTTCAGGATCTTGACTACGGATTGTATGACGGTGATGTCATGTTTCTTGATATCAATAATGATGGGCACAATGATCTGGTACAATTTGGTGGACCTAAAAAAGTTTACACGTACTTGAATGATGGTAATAACGTTTTTGCCTTAACCACAGAAGTCAGTGGACTAAAAGGAACAGTAAAGGGGAAAACAAAGACCGTGGATCTGAATAATGATGGTTTGCTGGATATAGTTTCAATTGATGAACAAAACGGATTATATGTTTATATCAATAATGGTGATTTGAGTTTTAATGCCTCAAAAGTGGAATCAGTTTACAGCTTTAAATCAAAACCCCGATTTGAATTTGGAGATTTCAATAATGACCAGCATATTGATCTGGTCGCTTTTGATTACTCTTCCTTCATGGGAAGTTATGCTGTTGCTCTTTTCTTTTCTGATGGTGCTGGTCATTTTACAGAACAGGAAGCGAATGGTTTTATGGGTGTTGAGCAGGCCGCAGTAGCAGTTGCGGATCTGAATCAGGATGGCAATCAGGATATTATATATGCCGGAGAAAACAATAAAGATAAACTATCTGAACCAAACGGAAGCATTACCAAAAAAGCCTATGTTCTTCTGGGTGACGGCGAGGGTGGTTTCATGCAGTACATTAAATCAACGCCGGAAGGATACAGTCCCGATATGTCATCACTGGCGCCTTTGAGCGGGGGACAATACATTGTAGACGATTTTAACGGAGATAATAAGCCGGATATCTTTGCTTTGGGAAATATTGGAAATGACTTTCCGGGTAAAGTGCCACGAAAAGCTGATTTGTACATATCACAGAATGTGGATTTTGGATCTCCTGTTGATCCGGCAATCGAAACCTTATGGAATTCGTACGATTATCAGGAAGTCCGGTTAACAAACAGCAGAATTAAACAGGCCCAGGATAAAGAAATAGGGTATCTGAAAACATTGGTTGTAAACCGGCTGTTTGCCAATACCCTGAAATATAATAAAGGCATCAATACGTATTCCAACTACGGAGGTTGGGAAGATGGCGGTTACGGCTGTTCATTTGCTCATTATCTGTCTTCGGTATCAATGGGTTATGCTGCAACCGGTGATAATGAATTACTTAACAGGGCTAATCAATGTGTTGATATCATTTCTGATGCTCAGGATGTTATGGGAGATGGATTCTTTTCATTTGCCGATGGTACCACATGGGCTTTTGATAAGACGGCTAAAGAAAAAAAAGTGTCCCTTGGTGGTTGGGATGAGAACGGTCACCCGTGGGATATTAACGGTGTTGGTATTTTCCCTTATGCACATCATAAAATTTTCGCGTCACTTCGCGATGCATATTTGTACACAGGCAATGAAAAAGCGAGAATTACCTTTTTAAAATTCAGTGACTGGCTCTTAATGTGGATGCAGAATTTTGATCAAGCCAATATGCAGAAAATACTTGAGGCGGAACATGGAGGATATGTTGAAACCCTTACGGATGCTTATGCATTAAGTGGCCATACCAAATACCTTGATGGTGCTTTGCGTTTTACCAGGCAAAATTTTGCCACAAGTATGAGTAATAACGTCGATGATCTTTCCGGTAGACATTCCAATTTTCATGTGCCTATGGCCCTGGGTTCTACCGTAAATTATTTATACAGTGGAAATGAAACAAGTAGAAAAACCGGGCACAACTTTTTTAATATGGTACTGGATCACCATACCTTGTGTGACGGCGGTAACGGAAATAACGAACGATTTGGTATTCCGGACCAGCTGACCTACCGGCTAGGAACAAGAAGCAGCGAAACCTGCTCGTCGTACAATATGCTGAAGCTTGCAAAACGCCTTTTTACACTTGAAGGGAAAGATGAATATCTTGATTACTACGAAAAAACACTCTACAACCATATTCTGGCCTGTTTATCTCCGGTGGAAGGCGAGGGGATAACTTACTATACAGGAATGTTGCCGGGCCAGTTCAAAATGTACGATAACCTCTACAATAATTTCTGGTGTTGCGTTGGAACTGGTATGGAAAGTCATGTAAAATACGTTGATGCCATCTATTTTAAAAATGATGATGGCATACTGCTTAACCTGTTTATTCCTTCAACGCTCTCAGATTCAGAGTCAGGTTTAAAGCTGGAAATGAAAACAGATTTCCCTGCGTCTGATGAGATTAATATAACGATCAATGATGCCGGTTCTTTCAACAAATCATTTTTCATCCGCTATCCTTCATGGGCAGAAAAAGAGAGCATGAAGATTTTTATCAACGGCAACCAGGAGACCATATTGGCAGAACCGGGTGAAAAAATAACAATCTCCGGAAACTGGTCAGCCGGAGATGAAATTAGGATAGTATTGCCATGCAATTTTCATATGGAAGACTTACCGGATGATTACAATGTGTCTGCACTTTTTTATGGTCCGGTACTGCTGGCAGGAGACATGGGAGCAGTGGGGCAGACTGACGTAGGCTCCAGTACGCCTCAACAGGATATTACAAATCCGAATCCACCGGATTATTTTCCGGCGTTAAACGGAAGAAGGGACAGTATAGGTTCATGGCTGAGAAAAACAGAAGGTAAGTTTGAATTTGAAACTTACGGACTGGAAAAAAACTATGTGTTAAAACCATTTTATGATACGCATCACAGGCGATATACGCTTTACTGGAAAATAGCTGACAGCAGTGATGCGGAAATGGAAAAACTCATTATTCCGGATCGTGTGCTGACCGGTAATGCAGTTAGTGAAGCGAATCATAATGTACGTCACAGTGCTTCAGGGGCAGGTTATGGTGTGTTTCCGTTCTGGGGAAACTCCTACCACCGGTTTCGCGATGCACAGGCTGATGGTTTTATAGCTTATAAGCTTAACCTGCTTGATCCTGAATTACATCCCGATACACAATATTACCTTCAGCTTACGTACTTTGGACAGGAACCATCCGGTTACGGAAACTTTAGTATGTATGCCGATAATGTTGAGTTTGCGCAACAGGGAAGTATTACCCGTCTTGCTCCACTGGATTTTGCAGTGCGGTATTATCCGATTCCCAAAAATCTTACAAACGGTAAAAAGGCTGTGGAGATAACTTTTAAAGGTGGACTTTTATCACTTTATGGCATTAAGATAACAACTACTGACGATATAGTTAAAACAAAAACCGGAGACGATCCTCATACGGATTTGGATGAAAATTTTGAATCTTCTGCAAATCATATTATAACATGGTATGCAAAACAACAGCTGACCATGAAAAATGCAGAGGGATACAAGTTTCAGGTTATCGATGTCAATGGAAGGCAGATTCTGTCTGATGTGGTTAAAAGCAGCTTTTATACCATAGATTTAAATATTCGTTCCGGTGTTTATCTGGTACGATGTACAAATGAGGACAAGATTTATGTATCTAAGTTCATGGTTAATCTGAATAAGTAATCCTGGTAATACATACCTGATGAATGTTTTTTGTAATGGAAAGATTTAGTATCAATACAATCTATATTAAGCTAAGTGTTCTGGTGATGGCCATCATGCTAACGGTTCAGGCTGTGCATGCGAATGAACTTGATGACAAAGCTGTCGTTTTTCCTGCCAGGCCTAAGCTTTGGCAAACCTTTTCATTGACAGATGTTCGCCTGCTTCCGGAAAGTCCATTTTTTACTGCAATGAAAATCTCGCAGCAGTATTTGCTCGATGCAGATGTTGACCTTATGCTTAACCGCCAGCGCAGACAGGCAGGCCTTGAAAGGAAAGGACCATATCCGGGATCTAATCAACCGGAAGGAACGCGTCCAGCCTACTGGGAGCATTATCTGTCCGGCATTTCGCTCATGTATGCACAGACGGGTGATGCCCGCTTTTTAGAGCGTGTCACTTATATGATTGAAGTAATTGATCATTGCCACGAAAAAATGCATGAGGAAAATAAGGATCTTCGACCATGGAGGAAGAAGGCTTTCAATACTGTATTGAGTGGAAAACTTACACTGGATGCTCCGGATGAACTGGGCTATCCATGGGGAGGAACGTCAGGGAATTTCTGGTATGGCACACACAAGGAACTGGCCGCTTTCCGGGATGCTTATCTCTATACCGGAAATGAAAAAGCGCTAAAACTGTACAGGGAAGAGGCAGACGAAATTGCAGATTTTGTATTAAGGGTCAATCCGGATTTGTTTGATGGGTTGCTTGATCTGGAGCATGGAGGAATGAATGAAGTATTTGCCGACCTGTACGCCCTTACCGGAGAAAGAGGTTACATGGATGTTTCCATGAAATTTAATCATCAAAAGGTAGTACTGAATATTGCCAATGGGAAGGATATCCTCTATGGCCGGCATGCTAATGCACAGATACCGATATTTGTTGGCACAGCAAGGCAGTACCAGTTAACCGGTGATGAGGTTAGCCGCAAAGCTACTGAAAATTTTCTGGATATGGTCTATCGCGATCATACCACCAGCATCGGTGGAAACAGCTGTTACGAAAGGTTTGGACGACCGGGAGAGATTACAGAACGGCTGGGATTTACCTCCTGCGAAACCTGCAATTCGTACAACATGCTGAAAGTATCGCTGAATTATTTTGAGTCCACGGGTGATTTGCGTTACATGGATTACTTCGAACGGACCCTTTACAATCATATTCTGGCATCACAGGACCCTGAAAGCGGTGGCGTAACGTATTACACCGCACTTAAGCCGGGTTCTTTTAAATCGTACAGCAATGGTTTCGATCTGGAAGGGATCTGGTGCTGTGTCGGAACGGGGATGGAAAACCACTCCAAATACGGGGAGGCTATATTTTTACATAATAACAGGGATTTGTACGTGAACCTGTTTATCCCGTCTCAACTGAACTGGGAAGAAAAAGGGTTCAAATGTACCATAGAAACAGCTTTCCCTGAAGATGATATCATAACAATTAAGATAGATGAGAACCAATCTTTTCATCACCAGGTTTATCTCCGTTATCCTGCCTGGTCAAAACGCTTACCCAAAATCCGGATCAATAATGAACCGGTAGCATTTGAAGCCGTGCAGGGTAGCTATATCCGCCTGACACACAATTGGAAAGCAGGTGATGTAATCAAGATTGAGATGCCCATGGATCTGTATCTTGAAAATGCCAACGATGACCCGTATCTGAGCAGTATATTTTATGGCCCGCTTGTTTTAGCCGGTGAACTTGGAAAAGATAAAATGCCGGGAAGCGATTTGGTCAGCAGGGCATTGCATTATAACGACTGGATCACAGAAACAGCAGATATCCCGGTGTTTGTAGCCGATAAAATTGATTTAACGAACTGGATTAAACAGGATAAAAGGGATCCGTTAAAATTTATAACCCATAATGCAGGTCAATTAAATGGAGGTTCCAAAGAGATAAGCCTGATCCCATATTACAAAATGCACCATCAGCGCTATTCTGTATATTGGAAAATCTATTCTTCTGATGAAATGACTTTCCGCAAAAAGGTGGTTCAGGATGAGGTGAACCCGTCATCGGAAAATGATGAAAAATCACACAACCTTAAGGGCGAGAGAATGATGAGGTCAGCAATTAAAGATGACCGTCATTTCTGGGAAAACAATCGCATTGGCCGCTATGCTGAAGAAGATGGCTGGTTCTCCTATGATCTGAAAATCAATCCCGGATTCACCCCAAATTATCTTGTTGTTACTTACTGGGGAGGTGCATCCCGGAACCAGGCCGTTGAACTGTACGTTAACAATAAGCCTGTTAAAACGGAGAACCTTTATGAAAGGTGGCCTTTAACCTATTATGAAGAAGTTTATGAACTTAGCCCTGAAATGACCGGGATAAAGGATAAAGTAACTGTGAAGTTTAAGGCTCCTGAGGGGATGAAGACCGGCCATATTTTTGGTGTAAAGGTGACTGCCGACCCGGATAAATTTCCTGACTATCTTTTTTACTAACCATTTGCAGACAAAAAAATGAAGAAGTTTATACTGATAATTTTTGTTGTTGTTTTCCTGTTTCCAATTACAAATGCTAAGGATAGGCGCAACACCCTTTATATTACAAATCAGGCACCTTTGGTGGCACAGCCTTACACATCTTTGCCCCTTGGTGCAATAAGGCCACAGGGAATGCTTTTGAAAATGCTGGAACTTCAGCGTGATGGTCTGACTGGTCATCTGGACAGTATTTACAGCGTGGTTTGTGGTCCGGATAACGGATGGCTTGGTGGAACCGGGGATGGTTGGGAGCGTGGACCTTACTGGCTGGATGGCCTTGTACCACTGGCGTATATTCTGGATGATGATGATTTAAAAGCCAAAGCACAGAAATGGATCGAATGGAGCATTAAGAATCAGCAGGATGATGGCTATTTCGGTCCTCGTCCGCTCCCTGAAGGATATGAACACATTCCGGGAACACAACAGGGAATGCGCGAGGACTGGTGGCCTAAAATGGTGATGCTTAAGGTGCTCCAGCAATATTATATGGCAACGGGTGACAAACGCGTCATCACATTGATGACCAACTATTTTCGTTACCAGTTGAAAATGCTTCCGGAAAACGAACTGGGTTATATATCATTCTGGGCGAATCGACGTGGAGGAGATAACCTGGGAGTCGTTCACTGGTTATATAATATCACTGGCGATAAATTCCTGCTTGAACTGGCTGACATTATTCATCAGCAAACGTTTGACTGGACAACAGTGTATTCGGATAATACTATTCGCCGTCTTAATCCTGTTCCTGATTTACATTGTGTTAATGTGGCTCAGGGATTAAAAGAACCGGTCATGTATTACCAGCAGCATCCCAAACAACAATATCTCGATGCGGTGAGATCCGGTTTATCGGCTCTGCTGGAGAGTCATGGATTTGTAAACGGAATGTATGGTGGTGATGAACGATTGCATGGAAATGACCCGACACAGGGATCGGAGCTTTGTTCTGCTGTTGAGATGATGTTTAGTTTTGAAAATATTCTTCCTGTTACAGGTGATGTGCATTATGCCGATTACCTTGAAAAAATTGCATACAACGTGTTGCCTACTCAAAGCACAGATGATTACATGCGGAAGCAGTATTTTCAGCAGGCTAATCAGGTTTATGTAACAGATGAAGATCGGAATTTCTTTAATGACGGTAACGGCAGGATTGTTTTTGGGACCACCAGCGGATTTCCTTGCTGTTTGACAAACATGCACCAGGGATGGCCTAAGTTTGTTCAAAACCTTTGGTATGCAACTGCAGGAAACGGACTGGCAGCCCTCGTTTACGGACCTTCTGAAGTGACAGCTGAAGTTGGTGATGGGCAGGAGGTGACTATTACCGAATCAACAGCTTATCCGTTTAAAGAGGATATCAGGTTTACCCTAAAAACTTCAGGGAAAGTTGAATTTCCTTTTCATCTGCGCATTCCTGAGTGGTGTCAGCAGGCTGAAGTGAAACTGAACGGAGCATTAATTGATACCAAATCAATTCATAATATAATCATTATAAACAGGGAATGGTCTTCCGGGGACGAAGTGGTACTTAAACTCAATATGGACTTTCGTTTTAGCAACTGGTATGAAAATTCAGTGGGTATTGAGCGCGGACCACTGGTTTATGCACTTCGGATAGGTGAAGAATGGAAAGAACTGGAGAAAGAAGGCTATGATGATACATTCTGGGAAGTTTTGCCAAAATCGCCTTGGAACTTTGCTCTGGTTAAAGATGAGATTTATGGTAAGAAATTAAAAGCTGAAGTGTCTGACGAGATTGCTACCAATCCCTGGAACCTTGAAAATGCACCGATTATGGTGAAAACAAAAGGGAAACGATTGCCCATGTGGACCATAGAAAGGGCTTCGGCAGGGAAAATACCATCACCTTCAAGCCCGGCCAGAAAGGCCGGAGAGAAGGAAGAAGATATTGTTCTTATTCCTTATGGTTGTACAACGCTGCGAATTTCAGAATTTCCGGTATGCGATTAACAAAGCGTTACAGAGTGGAAATTTTCGGTATTAGTATTCAATTAATACAGGTTTAAATGATCGGGACAAGGTCAGGTTCATGTTGCAGCTAAAAGTTTAAAGCGTATTTTGTAATGGAAACTGCATATAATGTTAAATTTAGATCCTTCAAAAGGTTAGGAAGCATATTTAAATTCAAGCATAGTGAAAATACGATGATACAACTAACGATTATTGAGACATTAGAGGGTTTATTAGTCTTCCGGTGTTCTAAGCATCAAAACAATATGATCTATAAATATTATAATGACTAAGATTAAAATATTGATAGCCGGCATCTTATTCGTTTTGACAATTGTTACTGCTTTCGCAGCAAGCGACAGAACTATAAACAGCAACTGGCTTTTTTTCAAGGGAGAACGGGATGAAATAAAAGTAAATGCAACAACAGAATGGGAAACCATAAACCTGCCTCACTCTTTTAACAGTGAAGATATTTACGACGACGAAAAAGGATACTATCGTGGTGAAGCCTGGTACCGGAAAGAGTTGTATATACCTTCCGGGGATTCGTATTATTTCCTACATTTTGAAGGAGTTAACCAGGAAGCAGAGGTTTATATAAATAATCAATTTGCCGCCAGACATGAAGGTGGTTACACGGCTTTTACGGTTCCCATTTCATCACTTGTAAAGGTGGATAGCATTAATAGTGTTACGGTAAAAGTGAATAACCGGTTCAACAAAGATATTCCAACTTTAGGTGCTGATTTTAGTTTTATGGGGGGGATTTATCGCGACGTGCATTTGATCGCTACATCAGCGGTTCATTTTGATCTGGTTCAGAATAGTACTTCAGGAATATATGTCAGAACACCAGCCGTTACAAAGGAACAGGCTCAGGTGAGCGTGGAGGCACTGCTGAAAAATGAAACGTCTCAAACTCAAAAAACCACTCTGGATGTGCTCATTAAAGATCACCTCGGAGTTGTGGTCAGCAGCTTTCAGCAAAGCATAAAATTAAAGGCCGGAGAAAACAGGAGTATTATGATGAATATGCCGGAGGTTAACGATCCCAGACTATGGTCTGTTGATGATCCTTACCTTTACAGGGTAGAATGCTTTTTAAAAAACAGAAAGAATGAGGTTGCAGATAAGGCTTCGTCTCCGCTTGGAATGCGCTGGTATAAGTTTGATGCAGAAAAAGGATTTTACCTCAACGGCGAACACTGTAAACTGATTGGGGTCAACCGCCATCAGGATTTTAAAGATCTTGCCAATGCATTACCGGATAAACTGCATGAAAACGATGTGAAATTGTTAAAGGCTATGGGAGGTAATTTTTTACGTGTAGCACATTATCCTCAGGATTCCAGGGTGTTGGAGACCTGTGATAAACTTGGAATTGTGGCATCGGTGGAAATCCCTGTAGTGAATTACATAACGGAATCAGAAGCATTTTACAACAACTGTAAAGCCATGATGAAAGAGATGATACATCAGAGTTACAACCATCCTTCTGTCATCATCTGGGCCTACATGAACGAAGTATTTATTCACGATCTTTACCGGGATCAGCCGGAGAGAAGAAAGGTGTATATTAAAAACCTGCACCATTTGGCATCTGAACTGGACTCCATTTCCAGGGCCATGGATAAAGAGCGCTACACCATGATTCCGTTTCACGGCGATTTTAATAAATACCATGACAACGGATTTACTGATATTCCGATGATTGCCGGCTGGAATTTATATCCGGGTTGGTATGGGAATAATATTCATGGATTTGAGGATTTTCTGGAAAGGCACCACCGTGTTTTGCCTGATATACCTATGATAATTACCGAATACGGTGCCGGAGCTGATCCGAGACTGCGTTCATCAGAACCGGAACGTTTTGACTTTACCCTGGAATATCAGCAGTATTATCATCAGCACTATTTACTGGAAATTATGAAACGTGATTATGTTGCCGGATCAAATGTCTGGAATCTGGCCGATTTTAGTTCCGAATTTCGCATCGACGCGGTACCGCACATTAACAATAAAGGTTTGGTCAGCTATGATCGCCGTCCCAAAGACAGCTATTATTTTTATCAGGCTGCACTTCTAAAAGAACCGTTTATTGCCATAGGCTCCAGGATAAGTCCTTGCCGGTCAGGACTTGCAGATGAAAACAACAGTGACGTTTCCACACAAAAAATTGACGTGTATAGTAATCAGCCAGAGGTGGATTTGATGCATAATGGAATTTCACTTGGCGTAAAGAAGATAAAGAATTATAAAGCCACCTGGGATGTACCGTTTATACAGGGTGATAATCAGCTTGAGGCCTTAACGCTGGATAATATAAAAGACTGTCAGAAAGTTAACTTTACGATCCAGCCCCGACAGGTTAATGCTTTTGACGTTGATCAGGTGTTAAGAGTATCGCTTGGCGATAAACGTGAATTTTGGGATGATCTTACCAAAGCTGTTTGGATTGCGTCTAAGGAATACTCTGAGGGTAGCTGGGGAAGCGTTGGTGGAAAAATGTATGAGCCGGATTACGGAAAAAGTTATGGCAGCGACTGGGCCATTTCAAGAACAGAGAATGATCCGATTTATCAAACGCAGATCATTAATATTGAAGTGTTTAAAGCCGATGTTCCTTCAGGCGAATATGAAATTACCCTGCTGTTTGCAGAGTTAACATCGTCAGAAGACCGCAAAGCCATGGCTTATGAGATTGGTATGGCCGATAAGAAAGATGAAAATGCAGGCCAGAGAATTTTTAATGTGTATGTAAACGGTATGCTGGTGCTTGAGAATCTGAACATTGCAGAGCAGTATGGAACAGCCACTGCGGTTGATTTTAAAATGCCGGTAACAGTTCAAAAACAAGGTGTAACTATTCGGTTTGAACCTGTTAAAGGACAGGCTGTGTTGAATGCCATAGAGATCAGAAGAAAGTATTAGGAATATGAAAACATTTTTAGCAATATTGTTGATAAGTTGTATGGTGCAAACGGATTTTGCACAACAGGAAATGCATTATGGCGACGATTCCAGACTGGGCGTTCCGTTTTCCAAAGATCCACATGTTATAAAATTCCAGGGACGATACCTCATGTACACCAGTGCTCCCGGACTCGCATCCAGGTCGGATATGAAAGGATGGGGAATTGGTGTAGCTGAGAGTAAAAATATGATCGACTGGGTTAAGATAGGGGAGATTGATCCGGTTGGTACATTGGAGCAAAAAGGGATTTGCGCACCCTGTGCGTTGGTTGTGAATGATACCGTTCATCTTTTTTATCAGACTTATGGAAACTGGAAAGAGGATGCAATCTGCCATGCCTGGTCAAAGGATGGACTGCATTTTACGCGCAATGAAACGAATCCCATTTTCCGGCCGACAGGAGAATGGAACTGTGGCAGGGCCATTGATGCGGAAGTATACCGGTTTAATGATCAATATTACCTGTATTTTGCAACCCGCGATCCATCCATGAAAACACAGTTTATGGGCGTGGCTACATCTCCGTTAAACGGCCGGTTTAAAAGGGAAACCTGGTCACAGCAGTGTGCTCAGCCAATATTAAAACCGGAATATCCGTGGGAAGGATTTTGTACCGAAGGAGCTTCTGTTATACAAAAAGGGGACTACCTGTACATGTTTTACGCCGGAGCATATAATAATCAACCCCAGCAAATTGGTGTAGCTCGTAGCAGGGACGGTATGACATGGGAGAAACTCTCAAATAAACCATTTCTTTGTAACGGCGATCCCGGCTCATGGAATTCAAGTGAATCAGGACATCCGCATATTTTTGAAGACGAGGATGGTAAAACCTATCTTTTTTACCAGGGGAATAACGATAATGGTAAAACATGGTACATTTCTTTTATGCCTGTATTCTGGCATAAAAATAATCCATACATTAAATAACCAACATTAATAATAACATCATGAGGAATGTATTTATCATTGCAGTATTGGGATTGTTTGTGGCAAGCTGCACAAATGATAAAACAGTTGCATCGAATGCAAAAGGTGAGCGATGGAGTGAACAAAAGGCAAAGGAATGGTATGCAGAGCAGGGTTGGCTGAGGGGCTGTAATTTTCAACCCAGTACGGCCATCAACCAACTTGAGATGTTTCAGGCCGAAACATTTGATCCTGAAACGATAGATGGTGAATTAGGCTGGGCCGCCTCCATTGGCATGAACCTGATGCGTGTTTACCTGCACCATGCTGCATGGGGAGCCGATCAGGTGGGTTTTAAAAGCAGTCTGAATGAATACCTCAGCATTGCCGATAAGCATGGCATAAAAACCATGTTTGTAATTTTCGACGATGTGTGGAATCCGGAATATTCTGTAGGTAAGCAACCTGAGCCGGTTACCGGAACACATAATTCAGGTTGGATACAGGATCCAGGTGCAATAATTCATCGCGATCCATCTATTTTAATTGCGTTGGAAGCCTACGTAAAAGACATTCTTGGTACATATAGGGATGATAAAAGGGTACTGGCCTGGGATTTGTATAACGAACCGGGTAACAGCGGTTGGGGCAACCGATCTATGGATCTTCTGAAGAAAGTTTTTGAATGGGGACGTGAAGTAAATCCATCGCAGCCCTTAACAGCCGGTGTATGGCTTTATAGTTTAAAGGATTTGAATAAGTTTCAGGTTGAACACAGTGATATCATTACCTACCATAATTACGAAACCATGGACAAGCATCAGGCTGCGATTGATACGCTTATCACGTATGGAAGGCCATTGATATGCACAGAATATATGGCACGTACCAATGGAAGCAATTTTATTGATGTAATGCCTGAATTAAAAAACCAGAATATTGGTGCTGTTAACTGGGGATTAGTGTCCGGAAAAACAAATACAATATATGCATGGAACACACCGGTTCCCGATGGCAGTGAACCGGAGGTATGGTTTCATGATATTTTCCGGAAGGACGGTTCAGCGTACAGTCAGCAGGAGATTGATTTAATAAAAAGTTTAACGGAGGCGAAGTAACGATAATTGGAACTAATAGGGTTGCAAGATATTTTCCCTGTTTAATTTATGCGCTCTATTCATTCTATTCGAGATTCTTTACACAAAAATAGCCCCCACAAATGTGAGAGCTTCTCAGTGCCCAGAACAGGACTCGAACCTGCACGTCCTTGCGAACACTAGTCCCTGAAACTAGCGCGTCTACCGATTTCGCCATCTGGGCATTATAATTTTAATCCGACGATTCAGATTTTCTTAAATGCGGATGCAAATGTAATAAAAAAGGTGCTTTAAAAAAGCACCTTCGCATATTTTTTCAGTAAATTTTACTGTTCTATTCCAAGTTTCTTTTTTACAAGCGGTGTGATGTCCACGCTTTGTGTTGAATGATAAAGAACAGTTCTGTTTGCCAAATCAAAAATAAAAGTGAATCCGTTTTCTTTCCCAACTTCATCAATCGCTTTTTGCACTTTATCAATAATTGGTTTAATCAAATCTGACTCTTTCTGCTGAAGGTCCTGCATGGCCACCTGGTTAAATGTAGTGATCTGCTGTTGAAGTTGCTGCAGCTCTTTTTCTTTGGTAGCTTTAATTAAATCGGTATAAGTATCTCTTTTTGCAAGATAATCTTCATATTTATTATTCAACTCATCTTCCATGGATTTCTGCTGTTCTTCCAGTTTCGAGGCATAAGCTTCAATTTCCTGTTGGGCAGCGTTCCTGTCCGGCAATTGAGCCAAAAGATCCTGTGAATTTATATGTCCGAATTTATAATCCTGTGCAAACGCAGATGTGGATAATAATATGGTAAAAGCAAATAAGATTGAAGTCAATCGTTTCATATGATTCATTTTAATTAAACGTGGCAAAAGTAACAAATTATTTGGAATAACCTAGTTTATCCAGAACGATATCGCTAATGTCGTTTTTGGAGTTGGAATAGATCAGGTTATTGCTGCTTGATTTATCAAAAATAGCGTCATATCCGCGTTCATCAGCCACTTCTTTTACGGCATTGTAAAGCTCATCCTGAATTGGCTTAATAAGACTTTCTCGCTTTTTGAAGAGTTCACCTTCCGGACCAAAATATTTACGTTTCAGCTCCTGTCCTTCTTTTTCCCGCTCAATGATTTCATTCTCACGTTTTACTTTCATTTCTTCAGACAGAAACACAAGTTCATTCTGATAATTCTGATACATGGTTTTAACTTCATTCATCATGGTTTCGACCTCCTGTTGCCATTTCGTTGAAGCCTGATCCAGCTGGTCCTGTGCCGATTCATACGCCGGAATATTCTTAAGAATATATTCACTGTCTATGAACGCAAACTTTTGGGCAGAAGCTGTGGCTGCCGTTAAAAGTATTGCAAAAATTGCTACTGTTATCTTTTTCATATTATTTGTTTTCTGAGGTTCAAAACAAAAACCCTGCCAAACTCTAAAATTGTTGGCCTATAACGAAATGGAACTGACTTGCTCCTAATGTTCCTCGTGCATCCTTATCAAATCCATATCCCCAGTCAATACCCATTAAACCGAACATCGGCAGGAATATACGGACACCCACACCAGCAGATCTTTTTACAGTAAAAGGATTAAAATTTTTCCATTCTCCCCAGGCGTTACCTGCTTCAAGGAAAGCCAGTGCAAAAATGGTTGAAGACGTTTCTAACACTAAAGGATATCTTAGCTCAGCAGTATATTTTACATACATATTACCATTTTCCTTGGCACTTCCAGATGAATAATACTCAATAGGTGTTAGCGATCCGTTTTCATATCCTCTTAAAGCTATGGTCTCAGAACCATACAAACTGTATCCTGACATACCATCTCCTCCAAGTCTGAATTTTTCAAACGGTGAAGTTTTATATTTATTGTAATACCCGAGGTAACCAAATTCTGCTTTGGCCATCAGAATAAGCTTGGCATCTTTTGTTAATGGAGTAAACGTTGCACCTTTAAACTTCCATTTATGGTATTCCACGTATTTGTTCAGAATCTGTGCATTGGCTTCCAACACTGCGGCATCATCTGTTGTAATTCCATTGGCCAGATCAGATACAGTTTTAAAATCTGTTTTAGAAAATAGTGAATAGGGTGGGGTTAACTGGACTGAAAAGGAGTACTGAGATCCGTTCCTGGTGAAAATAGGATTATCAATAGAGTTACGTGACAATGTGGTTGTAAAACTTAAAACATTCGATATTCCATTTTTGAATCCGAAATAGCTGTAATACCAGTCTTTAATATCATAACGTTGGTATGACAACTCATTGTACAACGTAAAGAAGTCGTCAGGCCAGTTTAATCTTCTGCCCAAACCCGCAGATGCACCGGTTACGTACATGTGTTTTGATGCCTCCGAGTTACGGAAATAGTCCTCTAGTGTGCTATACCCTCCGTAATCCGTATTTCCGTAGCCATATCCGCCGTAGCCTCCGTAATAAGAGGAGCCATAACCTCCGTAACCACCATATCCTCCATAATATGGATTGCTGTAAGCGCTGTAAGCTGCACTCAGGTCTGTCTGTACTGAATGATACATAGAAACAGACAAAGAATTGGGTTTCTTTCCTCCCAGCCACGGTTCGTTAAAAGACAGGCTGTATGACTGATATATCCTTCCGTTTGTTTGAGCCCTTAAACTTAATGTCTGGCCATCTCCGGATGGTAACGGATGATACGTTTCTTTATTGAAAATATTACGTATTGAGAAGTTATTAAACGACAATCCCAAAGTACCTACAAACATGCCGGCTCCCCAACCTCCACTTAACTCAACCTGGTCGGTTGCTTTTTCAGTTAGGTTAAAAACAATATCAACGGTGCCATCTTCAGGATTTGGCTTTGGAATAGGTTCAATACGTTCCGGGTCAAATTGCCCAATCTGAGCAAGTTCCCTTACTGAACGAATAATATTATCCTTTGAAAACAGCTGCCCTGGTTTTACGCGTAATTCGCGTCTTGCAACCTGTTCGTGAGTTCTGTCGTTACCATTAATAATAACTTTGTTTACTGTTGCCTGCGTACCTTCCGTCATTCTGAATTCCAGGTCGATGGAGTCATTATCAACCATTACTTCAACCGGAATGAGGTTAAAGAATAAATATCCGTTGTCAAGGTATAAATTGCTGATGGCATCGTCATCTGTATTCAAACGTTCATTCAACAGTTTCTGATTATACACATCACCATCTTTAATACGTAATTGCTGCGACAACTGATCGGATGTGTATTTGGTGTTACCTACCCACGAAAGATTTCTGAAATAGTACTTATCTCCTTCATCTACCTTCAGGTAAACATTTACCGTATTTTCTTCGGTGCCGGGATAAATGCTGTCTACTTCAATTACAGCATCCCTGTAGCCAAGTTCATTGTATTTTTCAATCAGTTTTATTTTGTCTTCGTCATATTGTTCCGTAATGAATTTCTTGGATCTGAAGAAGTTGCGCAGTTTATTTTTTTCATTGGTCTTCTTCATTGTGCGGTTAATCTTGTTGAAAGTTATTGCCTGATTGCCATCAACTATAAAGTTTGCAATCTTCACTTTTTCTTTCTTGTCCACAAAAATATCAATAATCACCTGGTTTTCAGCATTAAGGTCATCTTTTTGATGGATTGTAACCGTTGTATTATGAAATCCTTTTTCAATAAAATGATTCTTTATAACTTTTTGGGTATTATTAATAAGGTTTGGAGTTACCTGTGCCCCTTTTATCATACTGATTTTTTCTTCCAGATCAGTGATTTCACTCTTCTTCAAGCCATGATAATTGATAACTGATAACCGTGGTCGTTCCTGGAGTTGAATATTAAGATATACTTTGTCATTTACAATGCTGTCTGCGGTAATGGTAACATCCGAGAACAACCCCTGTTTCCAGAACTTTTTGATGGCTGCGGTTATATCGTCTCCAGGAATCGAAACTTCGCTTCCAACAGCAAGTCCGGAATAAGCAATAAGCAAGCTCTCCTCATAGTGTTTGATTCCACTGACGGTTATTGCACCAATAGTATATTTACGGGGAGCTGAATAATAAATTTCAGGTTTTACATTCGTCTGCGCCAGTACACCTGATAATAAACATAAAAATGCGAGTGATAACAGTATAGTGCGTTTGATCATAATCTACTTTGTGTTTCCTTGAGCTATTTGTTCACTGGTTTTGCCAAATCGTCTTTCTCTTTTCTGATAGTCGTAGATAGCTTTGTATAATTCCTCTTTTTTAAAATCAGGCCAGTTCGTATCTGTGAAATAAAATTCGGAATAAGCAACCTGCCAGAGCAAAAAGTTACTTATCCGTAATTCCCCGCTGGTCCGGATTAATAATTCAGGATCCGGCATGTCTTTAGTTGTAAGATATGTTTCAAAAAGAGCATCATCTATCTCTTCTGCACTGAATTTTCCGTTCAATGCATCCTTAACCAGTTTTTGTGTGGCGTGTACAATTTCCCACCTTGAACTATAGCTCAGTGCTATGGTTAAAACCAATCCTGTATTTTTTGATGTTGCTTTCAAAGCATTTTCTACTTTCTGATAAACGTGCTGAGGAAGCATTTCGTTACACCCGATAGTAGAAAGTTTAATGTTATTTTTTACTAAATTCTCAATTTCGGAATCGATACCGTTCACTAAAAGTTCCATTAAGGCATTGACTTCATCCGATGGTCTGCCCCAGTTTTCAGTTGAAAATGCATATAATGTAAGATATTCCAGATTTAGTTCTGCAGCTGCTTCGGTAATGGTCTTAACACTTTCCAATCCCTCCTTATGTCCAAAAATTCTGTCAGTCCCGTTACTTTTTGCCCATCGGCCATTGCCATCCATTATTATGGCAATATGCTTTGGAAGCTTGTCCGGGTTAATTTTGCTTTTGTATGATTCTTCCTTTTTCATGTTTAGTTATATGAGCCACTGCCACAACGCCATTTGTGTTTAAAAATACTTATTGTGGCAAAAATGCCAAAACAGGTGTAGTAATCGTTATTTATAATTGAGGATCCGTTAAGATTATACGGATTGTTTAATACGTCACCAGTACTGTATGTATCTAATTCGTCTGTAAACATTTTTCTCATGCCTATTTCTGCACCTAAAGTAAGGTTTTCCAACACCTTCCATTTAACACCTCCACCAAAGGGCAGGTTTGGTGCAGTTACCATTCCATTGTTTCCACCCATTAACAGGGTCATTCCGAATCCCGTATAGATATATGGTGTGAATGTATAATTTGTTTCACCTTTGGCATTACTCAAAGGGAAAAAATTATATTCCAGATTTAATCCCATATCCCAGAATTTCTTTGAAAATTCATACTGGGCATTATGTGGTAAATAATTAGAGGTGTACTTTGTTGATCCGTTCAATGTGCCATAATACCCGTTAAATTTAATTTCGTAACGGGGTGTTATTAGAAAACGGACTATTCCTCCATACTGATCCTGAATCTGTAAAAAGGGATAGCTGGGATTACCGTCACCCAAGTAAAAATTACCACCATAGGCACCACCAATAGCTACCCTGTATTGACCGTAACCTATACCGCAAAAAGATATCCAAACAATTATTACAAAAATAAGCCTGTTCATTTGTCTGTTTTTACAATACTTTTTGCAGTTTTTTATGCTCCTGCAAAAGTAATATTTAATCTTAAAAAACAACTTTTATACATATATATTATTGTCTGTACTAAAGGTTTTTTGTAATAATTAACAAACAAATAATGATCTATTTACGACAAAGAGCTTCCCTTTTGAGGAAGCTCTTTGAGGCATAAAAAAATAAGCAGATTACTCTTCGTCTTCTGATTCTTCATATTCTTTGAGCAGAATATCCTGAATTTCCGGCGGTACTTTTTCGTAGCTGGCGAATGCCATAGTATAACGTGCACGGCCACCTGAGTTTGAACTCAAGGATGTTGAATACGAGTTCATTTCTTTTAATGGAACTTTAGCGCTGAGTTTTTCAAAACCTTTTTCGCTTTCCATTCCCATAATCATACCGCGACGTCCCTGGAGGTCACTCATTACATCACCCATTCTGTCTGAAGGAACCCAGACAGTAACATCATAAACCGGTTCAAGAATTTTAGGCCCTGCATTTTTAAATGCCATACTGAAAGCATTTCTTCCCGCCAGTTTAAATGATATTTCGTTGGAGTCAACAGGGTGCATTTTACCATCGTAAACACAAACGCGGATATCGCGGGCGTATGATCCGGTTAGAGGACCAGTTTCCATACGTTCCATAATGCCTTTAAGAATGGCAGGCAGGAAACGTGCATCAATGGCACCACCCACAATACAGTTATAAAATACCAGTTTACCACCCCATGACAGCGGAATTTCATTTTTATCCCTTACATTAAGTTTGAATTCCTGACCATTGAATTTATACATGGTTGGTTCTGGCATACCTTCTTCATAAGGTTCAATAACTAGGTGAACCTCTCCAAACTGACCAGCACCACCAGACTGTTTTTTATGACGATAGTCGGCTCGTGCAGCCTTTGTGATTGTTTCGCGGTAGGGAATTTTAGGATCAATAAACTTAATATTAAGTTTATCGTTATTCTCAATTCTCCATTTTACAGTTTTTAAATGAAACTCACCCTGACCGTGGACAATGACCTGTTTCAATTCTTTGGAATACTCAATTACAATTGTAGGATCCTCTTCATGCATGCGTTGCAGAATTTCACCTAGTTTTTCATCGTCCGATTCATTTTCGGCTTTAACTGCCACCCTGTATTTAGGATTCGGATAATGAATAGCTGCAAGTTTGAAATCTGTGCCTTTTGTATTAAGGGTATGATTTGTTCTGGTTTCTTTCAGTTTTACGGTTGCACCGATATCTCCGGCCTGTAGCTCACTGACCTTGTTTCGGGTCTGTCCAGCCACACAATATAATTGCGACAAACGTTCTTTGGATCCTCGGTTAACATTTATGAGGTCATCTCCTTCAGCCACCTTACCAGACAAAACTTTAAAATAGGAAACTTCTCCCAAATGCGGTTCAATTGATGTTTTGAACACAAACAGTGAAGTTGGTCCGTTAACATCACATTTAATATCATCACCTTTATCGGTTTGGGGTTTTGGCATTTCGGATACCAGGGGAACCACATTTCTAAGGAATTCCATTAACCGGCGGGTTCCCATGTCTTTAGCTGCAGACACACAAAATATAGGGAAGATATCCCGTAGAATCAATCCTTTGTGTATTCCTTCACGCATCTGGTCTTCGTTCAACGAACCTTCTTCGAAATATTTTTCCATCAAAGCTTCATCATTTTCGGCAGCAGCTTCCACAAGAGTATTGTGCAGCTCTTCTGCTTTTTCTTTCTGGTCCTCCGGGATATCAATAATTTCCGGAGTACCTCCGTCGGGTCCCCATTTGTACATTTTCATCTTCAGTACGTCAACAAGTGCATTGAAACCAGTGCCGGTTGCAACAGGATACTGAACTACAACTACTTTTGATCCGAACTGGGTTTTTAGAGATTCCAGTGTTTTATCATAATCAGCTTTTTCATGATCCAGCTGATTTACAACAAAAACAACAGGTTTTTTTTCGTCCTGGGTATATCTGAAGTGGTTTTCGGTACCTACTTCCACTCCATTTTGTGCATTAATAACCATTAATGCAGTATCAGTTACATTAAGAGACGTTACCACTCCACCAATAAAATCATCGGAGCCGGGACAGTCGATGAAATTTAATTTCATGTTTTGCCATTCTGTGTAGAGGACGGTCGAGAACACCGAATACTCATAATCGTGTTCTACAGGAAAATAGTCCGAAACTGTGTTTTTTCCTAAAACTGTGCCTCTGCGCTTAATTACTCCACCCTCATACAGCATGGCTTCTGCAAGGGTGGTTTTCCCAGAGCCGGAATTACCCAGCAAAGAGAAGTTTTTGATTTCATCTGATTTATAAACTTTCATGGAATAGTGAATTTATAGATTAGAAATTTTATAGTACTTTTTCAAGTAGCCGGCAAATTATTCAATATTTCATTCAAATCCAAGGATTTA
The DNA here is from genome assembly GCF_042219825.1 of Quyinboa mangrovi. NCBI lineage: Bacteria > Pseudomonadati > Bacteroidota > Bacteroidia > Bacteroidales > Quyinboaceae > Quyinboa > Quyinboa mangrovi. The sequence goes on along the minus strand of NZ_JBHJHQ010000009.1, from coordinate 89,886 downwards.
TATTTTGAGCCTGATGTATTTAAAAACATTGTTATAAAACATGTGTCTTATTTTGTTTTTTCACGTTTTGTACAACTTTATTGAGTTTTGTTTACTGGAAAAAAAGTTCTATATTCCGCCACTGAATAATTGATAATTAATGGAACAAAAAGTAAGATTTGAGCAGGAATACATAGTAAACGCGTCAATTAGCGTCATTTACCCCATGCTAAGTACTCCAAGCGGCTTGTCAGATTGGTTTGCTGACGATGTGAATATTAACGGAAAAACATATACTTTTTTCTGGGACGGAGCTGAGCAAATCGCTGAGCTTATTGCAAAACGAACTAACGTTTTTGCTCGTTTTAAGTGGATTGAAGATGATGATCCTAAGGCTTATTTCGAGTTTAAACTGACAACCGATGAATTGACCAATGAAGTTGCACTGGTGATTACCGATTTTGCTGAGAAGGAAGAAGTGGAAGATGCAAAAGAACTATGGGATACTCAGGTTGACAAGCTCAAACACAATTTAGGAATATAATACATTAATACACAATATTTAACTGGCAGGTTTATCTTTGGTAAGCCTGCTTGTTTTTTTACACCGCTTTAATTATTAATTTTGCGCTCTGAAATTTGGAATGATGAAAAGGCTTTACGTCTATATTCTTAAAAAATTCTTCGGACCACTTATTGCCACATTTTTTGTGTCCATTTTTGTATTGTTCATGCAATTTCTGTGGTTGTATGTCGATGACCTTGTAGGTAAAGGTCTTGATACGATGGTGGTGCTTGAATTTGTATTTCAGGCTATTCTCACTTTACTTCCGCGAAGCGTCCCGCTTGCTGTTTTACTGGCCTCTCTGATGACATTCGGTAATATGGGGGAGAAGCTTGAATTGCTTTCTATCAAAGCAGCCGGAGTTTCGCTATTCAGAGCAATGACCCCCGTAATTATTCTGGTAACATTTGTAAGTGTTGCGATGCTTTATTTTAATAATGATGTATATCCCGAAGCATTCCGGAAGATGCGGGTTTTGATATATGATATTAAACGTGCGAAACCGGAATTGTCTTTTAAAAATGAAGTATTTAATACTGATATTCCGGGTTTGACAGTTAGGATAGGGAAAAAGGATATTAAAACCGGAATGCTTCATAACGTGATGATTTATGATCAGCGCGGTAATAATGAGCCGACAGTCACGAGAGCTGATTCGGGACTAATGGAGACGACGGAGGATAAACGACACCTGATTCTGACCTTGTTTGACGGGAAAACATATGGTGAGGTTAGGGAGGAAAAGAACAAGCCCTCTAAAAATAGCGATTTTGCGCAACCATTCAGGAGGGATACATTTCAGAAACAAACTGTATTGTTTGAGATCGATGAAAATTTCAAGAAAAGTAGTGATGATGCAGCTAAGAATCAATACTTCAGTAAAGACTATAAGCAACTCGCAGAATCCTACGATTCACTGGTAACACTGGACGATAAGCGGGCAGAATTGTTTTATTTGTCTAAAATAAAATTTGCCTATCACAAAAATTTGCCTGAATCCAGAACGAAGAATGTTATCAATCCTGTTCAACGGAATACGGATTATGATCTTGATAGTCTGTTTGTAATGATGAATAAAAGGCAACAGGAAAGCACGATTAATTATGCATTGCAATCAGCCCGGAAGGTTAAGAATAATATTATGGAACGCGACAGGGAAGAAGAAAATATTTTGTATAACACCCGGAGGCATTTGTTTGAATTGAACAACAGGATTGCATTAGCGTTGTTGAGTCTGATCATGTTCTTTATCGGTGCTCCTTTGGGAGCTATTGTAAGGAAAGGGGGGCTGGGATTACCAGTTGTTTTGTCTGTGTTTTTCTTTGTACTATATTATATCATTGATAATTTTGGGCGTCATTTAACATATAATGCAGGGCATTCGGCATATGTCGGTGCATGGCTGAGTACCATGGTATTACTGCCAATAGGAATTTTCCTGACCAGGCAGGCAACCAGCGACTCAGTAATTATGAATGTGGAGAACTACTATTTATTCTTTAAGAAGATATTTAAAAAAAATAAAAATGAGCGAGGATAATTTCAGGTTGGATCCGATCGAAGATGCTGTTGATGCTATTCGTCAGGGGAAACTTGTGATCGTTGTTGATGATGAGGACAGGGAGAATGAAGGGGATTTTATTTGTGCTGCGGATAAAATAACCCCTGAAATTGTAAATTTCATGACCATTCACGGACGGGGTTTGATCTGTGTGTCTCTTCCAGAGGAAAGATGTAATGATTTGAACCTGGATATGATGGTGGGTAAAAGCAATGCGATACATGAAACGGCTTTTACTGTTTCTGTGGATAAAATCGGCGATGGATGTACAACAGGCATTTCCGCATCTGATCGTGCCAAAACAATTGCTGCTTTGGCTTCACCCGATACAAAACCTGAAGAACTGGCTCGTCCCGGACATATATTTCCGCTCAGGGCTAAAACCAAAGGAGTGCTTCGAAGAGCAGGGCACACCGAGGCAGCCGTTGACCTGACCAGAATGGCAGGACTGCAGCCGGCTGGTGTTCTGGTTGAGATAATGAACGATGATGGAACTATGGCCCGTTTACCCGATCTGGTAAAAGTAGCTGAGAAGTTTGATCTGAAATTAGTTTCCATAAAGGATTTGATAGCATTTCGTCTTCAGAATGAATGTTTGATCGAAAGGGGAGAAGAGGTTCAGATGCCGACCAACTACGGAATATTTAAGCTGATCCCGTTCCTGCAGAAATCGAACGGACAGGAACATATTGCTCTGATAAAAGGAGAATGGACTGAGGATGAACCTGTGTTGGTACGCGTGCATTCTTCATGTGTTACAGGTGATATTTTCGGTTCTCTGCGTTGCGAGTGTGGGGAACAGTTGCATATTGCCATGCAGACCATCGAAAAGGCAGGTAAGGGTATTCTGGTTTATATGAATCAGGAAGGAAGAGGTATTGGGCTGATGAATAAAATTAAAGCGTACAAACTTCAGGAGCAGGGACTGGATACAGTTGAAGCCAATGTTCATTTAGGTTTCGATCCTGATGAAAGAGATTATGGGGTCGGAGCACAAATTTTACGTGATCTGGGTGTGAGGAAAATGCAGCTTATGACTAATAATCCTGTGAAACGAATCGGATTGCAGGCTTTTGGACTGGAAATTGTAGAAAATATTCCGCTGGAAGTAAAACCAAATAAATACAATGAGTTTTACATGAAAACCAAACGCGACCGAATGGGGCATATTCTTCATAAATACGACTACGATAAAGATAAGTTTTAATCATCAGACACAAGTATCAGGAATCAAGAATCAGGACTTAAAACGTTTTTACCGGAGTTCAGAGAAGGTAGGTCCTCCTTTTTTTAAAAGGAGGTGTCCCGATTTATCGGGGCGGAGGATTTTTTGAAACCTATTAACAGACTTCATTTTCCTGGTCGTTTTTTCATATTATCAGTCACTAATATTCAGATCTTACATCTTTTATCTTGCGTCTTAAATCTTGTGTCTTATATCTTAAATCTTTTATAAAAGATTGCTTGCAGAACACAGTTTTATTATTACTTTTGCGCGGCTCAATATTAATTGAGTAAAAAAGCTGAAAGAGATTATTGTTTTTTCTAAAAAAACTCTATCTTTGCAGCCCGTTTTATAAACGTATAATATTAAAATTAGTGTATAAATGCCTACAATTCAACAATTAGTAAGAAAAGGACGTACTCAGATTGAGGAGAAAAGCAAGTCGCGTGCACTTGATTCCTGTCCTCAAAGAAGGGGTGTTTGCGTTAGGGTATATACCACTACTCCTAAGAAACCAAACTCTGCAATGCGTAAAGTTGCAAGGGTAAGGTTGACAAACGGAAAAGAGGTTAACGCATATATTCCGGGAGAAGGACACAACCTGCAGGAACACTCAATTGTTCTTGTACGTGGTGGTAGGGTGAAAGACTTACCTGGTGTTAGGTATCATCTTATCAGGGGTGCTCTTGATACAGCTGGTGTAGAAGGCCGTAATCAGAGACGTTCAAAATATGGTACTAAAAAACCTAAAAAATAGGATTTAGTAAATTTTAGCTTGGTTGAGTAAATAGTTTAACGAAACTGTTGAAGACTAACTCACAAGGCAACCCAATTCAAATTGAAATTAATTTAGAGGAAAATGAGAAAAGCAAAACCTAAAAAAAGGGTGCTGTTACCTGATCCGGTATACGGCGATGTTATGGTAACCCGCTTTGTTAACAACCTCATGAAGGATGGTAAAAAAAGTGTAGCCTATAAAATTTTCTATGGAGCACTTGACACAGTAAAAGAAAAACTTCCCAACGAAGAGAAATCTCCTCTCGATATCTGGAAACAAGCCCTCGAAAACATTACTCCTCAGGTAGAGGTGAAAAGCCGCCGTGTTGGTGGTGCAACATTCCAGGTTCCAACCGAAATTCGTCCAGACAGAAAACTTTCTATAGCAATGAAGAATCTGATCCTTTTTTCACAAAAAAGGAGCGGGAGATCTATGGCCGAAAAAATGGCTGCAGAAATCATTGCGGCATACAACGAAGAGGGTGGAGCATTCAAGAAGAAAGAGGATACTCATAAAATGGCAGAAGCTAACCGTGCATTTGCATTCTTTAGATTTTAATTTTTAAAGTATAAGAACGGTTAACAATTAAAAAGAAATGGCACAAGGAGATTTGAAATACAGAAGGAACATCGGTATCATGGCGCATATCGACGCTGGTAAAACAACCACTACCGAACGTATCCTTTTTTATACAGGTATTACGCATAAGATTGGAGAGGTGCATGATGGTGCCGCTACCATGGACTGGATGGAGCAGGAGCAGGAAAGAGGTATTACAATTACTTCTGCCGCAACTACCTGTTTCTGGAAGTACGATAACGAAGAATATAAAATTAATATTATTGACACCCCCGGACACGTTGACTTCACAGTTGAGGTTGAACGTTCTTTAAGGGTATTGGATGGTGCTGTAGCATTATTCTGTGCTGTTGGTGGTGTTGAACCTCAGTCTGAAACCGTTTGGCGTCAGGCTGATAAATACCATGTTCCAAGAATTGGTTTCGTAAACAAGATGGACCGTTCGGGAGCCGATTTTTACGAAGTTGTAACTCAGGTGCGTGAGGTATTGGGAGCTAATCCTGTGCCTTTGCAGATTCCTATCGGAGCTGAAGAAAACTTTAAGGGTGTAATTGACCTGATTGAAAACAAAGCGATCGTGTGGTTTGATGACGAAGCTTTGGGTGCAAGATATGAGTTGCAGGATATTCCTGCCGACATGGTTGATGAAGCAGCTGAATGGCGTGAAAAGCTGATTGAATCAGTTGCTGAATACGATGATGCATTATTGGAAAGATTCTTTGAAGATCCGGATTCTATAACCAAAGAAGAGATGTTGGTGGTTATTCGTAAGGCAACTATTGATATGACCATCGTTCCTATGCTTTGTGGATCCGCATTTAAAAATAAAGGTGTTCAGCGTTTGCTGGATGCTGTTATCGCATATCTGCCAAGTCCGCTTGACAATGGTAGTGCAACCGGTACTGATCCTGATGATCCTGAAAAGGAAATTGTAAGAAAGCCGGATGTGACAGAACCTACTGCTGCGCTGGCATTTAAAATTGCAACAGATCCATATGTGGGACGTCTTTGTTTCTTCCGTGTTTATTCAGGATCAATCAAAGCAGGTTCTTACATTTACAATTCACGTTCAGGTAAAAAGGAACGTATATCACGTCTTTACCAGATGCATTCCAATAAACAAAATGCACGCGAAGAAATCGCAGCCGGAGATATTGGAGCAGGTGTAGGGTTCAAGGATATCAGAACTGGTGATACCTTGTGTGATGAGAAACATAAAATCGCACTGGAATCTATGGAATTCCCGGAACCGGTTATCGGTATAGCGGTTGAACCAAAATCACAGAAGGATCTTGATAAGTTATCTGGTGGTTTGGCAAAACTGGCAGAGGAGGATCCTACTTTCCGCGTTAAGACTGATGAAGATTCAGGTCAGACAGTAATTTCAGGAATGGGTGAGTTGCACCTTGAAATTATTATTGACCGTTTAAGAAGAGAATTTAAAGTTGAGTGTAACCAGGGTAAACCTCAGGTTGCCTATAAAGAAAATATTTCGCAGACTGTTGATATCAGAGAAGTATTCAAAAAGCAGTCAGGTGGTCGTGGTAAGTTTGCCGATATTCTGGTAAAAGTTGGTCCGGCTGATCCCGATTTTGAAGGTTCGCTTCAGTTTGTGGATGAAATTAAAGGAGGTAACATTCCAAAAGAATTTATTCCTTCTGTGGAAAAAGGCTTTAAAACTGCCATGTCAAATGGGGTACTGGCCGGTTTCCCGGTAGAAAGAATAAAGGTTGTACTTTATGACGGTTCATTCCACCCTGTGGATTCAGATCAGTTATCGTTTGAAATTTGTGGTGTTCAGGCATTCAAACATGCCAGTGCAAAAGCAAAACCGGTACTGCTCGAGCCAATCATGAAGATAGAAGTAGTTACTCCGGAAGATTATATGGGAGACATCATTGCCGACCTTAATAAAAGAAGGGGGCAGGTTGAAGGTATGGAATCCAACAGATCAGGTGCACGGGTGGTTAAAGCTAAAGTGCCGTTAGCTGAAATGTTTGGATACGTAACAGCCCTGCGTACAATTTCATCTGGTAGAGCCACATCAACCATGGAGTTCTCACATTACGAAACAGTATCAGCTTCTATTGCAAAAGAAGTTGTTGCTGAAGCAAAAGGAAAAGTAGAGTTATTATAATAAAGCATAACCATGAGTCAGAAAATCAGGATCAAACTGAAATCTTACGATCATAATCTGGTAGACAAGTCTGCTGAAAAGATCGTTAAAACTGTAAAAACAACCGGTGCGGTTGTGAGCGGTCCAATTCCACTTCCAACTCACAAAAGAGTATTTACAGTTTTGCGCTCGACTTTCGTTAATAAAAAGTCGCGTGAACAGTTTCAATTAAGCTCTTACAAAAGGCTTATTGATATTTACAGCTCAACTGCCAAAACAATTGACGCACTCATGAAACTTGAGTTGCCAAGTGGTGTTGAGGTTGAAATTAAAGTGTGATAAATTAAAAAGTTTTTACAATGCCAGGAATTATTGGAAAAAAAATCGGAATGACTTCCGTTTTCAGTGCCGAGGGAAAGAATGTTCCATGCACTGTTATCGAAGCTGGCCCTTGTGTGGTTACACAAGTAAAGACAGTTGAGAACGATGGCTATAAAGCTGTTCAGCTGGGTTTTGCCGACAAAAAGGAAAAGTCGGCTACAAAACCTGAGATTGGACATGTGAAAAAAGCCAAAACATCACCAAAAAAAGCTTACCATGAATTTAAAACATTCAATGGTGAAATTAATCTGGGTGATGTAGTTACTGTTGAAGTATTTCAGGAAAACAGTTGGGTTGATGTTACCGGAACCTCTAAAGGAAAAGGTTTCCAGGGAGTTGTTAAGCGTCACGGATTTGGCGGTGTGGGTCAGTCTACTCATGGTCAGCATAACAGGCTGAGAGCCCCGGGTTCAATTGGTGCATCATCTTACCCGTCACGTGTTTTTAAAGGTATGCGCATGGCTGGTCAGAATGGGAATGAAACAGTAACCATTCAAAACCTGAGAGTGTTAAAGGTAATCCCTGAAAAGAACCTACTTGTAGTGAAAGGTTCTTTGCCGGGTGCTAAAGGTTCATTTGTAATAATTGATCAGTAATGAAACTCGCAGTATATAATATTAAAGGTGAAGATACTGGCAAGAAGATAGAACTTGCTGATTCGGTTTTTGGTGTTGAACCAAACGATCATGCCATTTATCTGGATGTTAAACAGTATTTGGCAAACCAGCGTCAGGGAACACACAAATCGAAAGAGAGAGGTGAAATAAGCGGAAGTACACGTAAAATCAAACGTCAGAAGGGTACCGGTACAGCGCGTGCAGGTAGCATTAAATCTCCTGTGTTTGTTGGTGGAGGTAGAGTTTTCGGTCCTCAGCCGCGTGATTACTCGTTCAAGTTAAACAAAAAGCTTAAAAGGTTAGCCCGTAAATCGGCATTGTCATATAAAGCTAAAAACAATGAAATTATTGTTTTGGAAGATTTCGCTTTTGAAGCGCCTAAAACAAAAAGCTTTATTGAATTAAAAGAAAACCTTAAAGTAGCTGATAAAAAGTCACTTCTGGTTTTGCCTGAAGTAAATAAAAATGTATATTTGTCGGCTCGCAATTTGCAGGATTCTAAAGTTGCAACTCTTTCAGGGTTAAATACTTACAGAATTATGAATTGCAAATGTTTAATGTTGACTACTTCAGCAGTAGAAGAAATTGGTAAAATGTTTAACGTATAGGAGAAAGAAAAATGGGAATTATAGTAAAACCTATCGTTACAGAAAAAATGACACAGCTTGGTGAAAAACTCAACAGGTTTGCGTTCATGGTAGATAAAAAAGCTAACAAGCTACAGATAAAAGATGCTGTTGAAGAATTGTATGACGTTACCGTTACTGACGTTAATACAATGAACTATAACGGTAAATTTAAAAGCCGTTATACAAAGTCGGGCGTTATATCTGGTAAGACCAATGCATTTAAAAAGGCAGTGGTTACATTGAAAGAAGGAGATACAATTGATTTTTATAGCAATATTTAATTAAAATGGCTGTACGTAAATTAAAGCCCATAACACCGGGGCAAAGACATAAGATTATTGGTGCATTCGATTCGATTACAGCGAGTGCTCCAGAAAAATCTCTTGTAACCGGTTCTTCAAAATCGGGTGGTCGTAATGCTACTGGCAAAATGACTATGCGATATATCGGTGGAGGACACAAGAGAAAATATCGTGTAATCGATTTTAAAAGAGAAAAAGACGGTGTTCCGGCAACAGTAAAATCAATCGAGTACGATCCGAACAGATCTGCACGTATTGCATTGCTGTTTTATGCCGATGGTGAAAAAAGATATATTGTTGCACCCAATGGCCTTGAAGTTGGTCAGGTTCTTAACTCAGGTGAAAATGCAGCTCCGGAAATCGGAAATGCATTACCACTTGCCAAAATTCCTTTGGGAACCGTAGTTCATAACATCGAGTTGCGTCCGGGCCAGGGAGCTGCATTAGTTCGCTCTGCAGGAACATTTGCTCAGCTTACCTCCAGGGATGGTGACTATGCGATTGTTAAACTGCCGTCAGGAGAATCCAGAATGATCCTTACAACTTGTAAAGCAACAATTGGTAGCGTTGGAAACTCTGACCATGCACTTGAAAGATCCGGTAAAGCCGGTCGTTCACGTTGGCTGGGAAGAAGACCAAGAGTACGAGGTGTTGTAATGAACCCTGTAGATCACCCGATGGGTGGTGGTGAAGGACGTTCATCAGGAGGACATCCACGCTCCAGAAAAGGTGTACTTGCTAAAGGTTACAAAACCCGTGACAAGAAAAAGGCATCTGAGAAATATATTGTTGAAAGAAGGAAAAAATAAAGAGTTAATTAATTTGTTATGAGCCGATCGTTAAAAAAAGGACCATATATTAACTATAAGCTGGAGAAAAAAGTACTGGCAATGAATGAAAGCGGAAAGAAATCCGTGATTAAAACATGGGCACGTGCTTCAATGATCTCTCCTGATTTTGTAGGACATACAATTGCCGTACATAATGGTAATAAGTTCATTCCGGTTTATGTTACAGAAAACATGGTAGGTCATAAACTTGGAGAATTTGCTCCAACTCGTACATTTAGAGGTCATGGCGCTGATAAGAAAAAAAGATAAGCGCAATAACTAGTAAAAATCAGAGAAAATGGGTGCACGAAAAAGAATAAGAGCCGAAAAAATAAAGGAAGCAAAAAAGCAGGTAAGTTTTGCCAAGCTTAATAATGTTCCTACTTCTCCAAGGAAAATGAGGCTGGTTGCCGATATGATCCGTGGCATGGAAGTGAACAAAGCTTTGGATGTCCTGCGGTTTTCATCTAAGGAAGCTTCCAACAGAATGGAGAAGTTACTCCGTTCAGCTATCGCAAACTGGGAACAAAAAAATGAAGGTGTGCGTGTTGAGGACAGTAACCTTTTTGTAAAAGAGGTTATGGTTGATTCAGGAAGAGTACTGAAAAGACTCCGTCCTGCTCCTCAGGGAAGAGCTTACCGTATCAGGAAGCGTTCAAACCACGTAACCTTAGTAGTTGACAGTAAAGAAGAAACACAAAATTAATTGCCAAATGGGACAGAAAGTAAATCCGATAAGTAACAGGTTAGGAATCATTAGAGGCTGGGACTCGAACTGGTTCGGAGGTAATGACTACGGAGATAAGATTGTAGAGGATACAAAGCTTCGTAAATACCTCAATGCTCGTCTGGCAAAGGCAAGTGTTTCTAAGATTGTAATTGAAAGAACTCTTAAGCTCATTACCATTACTGTATGTACTGCCCGTCCGGGTATTATTATTGGTAAAGGTGGTCAGGAAGTTGACAAACTGAAAGAAGAGCTTAAAAAGATTACTGATAAAGAAGTTCAGATAAATATTTTTGAAGTTAAGCGTCCTGAATTAGATGCTATTATCGTTGGAAACAACATAGCTCGCCAGCTCGAAGGAAGGATAGCTTATCGTCGTGCCATTAAAATGGCTATTGCATCGGCAATGCGTATGGGTGCTGAAGGAATTAAGGTTCAGATCTCAGGACGTTTGAATGGTGCAGAGATGGCACGCTCTGAAACATACAAGGAGGGCCGTATACCTTTGCATACTTTCAGGGCTGACGTCGATTTTGCTCAGGCAGAAGCGTTAACTAAAACGGGATTAATCGGTATTAAGGTATGGATTTGCAAAGGTGAAGTTTATGGTAAGAGAGACCTTTCTCCAAACTTCACTGTAGCTAAAGAGAATGCCGGAGGACGTAAGTTCCGTAAAAAGAGAAAGTAATCGTTAACTATTGAAATCAGAAAACGATGTTACAACCAAAAAAGACAAAGTTTAGAAGACAGCAGAAAGGCAAAATGAAAGGTAATGCACAGCGGGGAAACCAGCTGGCCTTTGGTTCTTTCGGAATCAAATCATTACAATCAAAATGGCTTACTGGTCGTCAGATAGAAGCAGCAAGGGTAGCTGTTACACGTTACATGCAAAGACAAGGTCAGATATGGATTCGTGTATTTCCCGATAAGCCCATTACTAAAAAGCCTGCAGAGGTAAGGATGGGTAAAGGTAAAGGTTCTCCGGAAGGTTTTGTTGCACCTGTTACTCCAGGTAGAATTATCATTGAAGTTGAAGGTGTACCTTTTGATGTAGCTAAAGAGGCATTGCGTCTTGCAGCTCAGAAGCTTCCTGTTACAACAAAGTTTGTGGTTCGCCGCGATTATGTTCAAAATTAAATGACTAATTAGAAATGAAAGCGAGGGAATTAAAAGATTTAGAATCAAAGGAGTTACAGGAACGTTTGGAAACTGAAGTGGACAATCTTGCCAAGATGAAGATTAACCACAGCATTTCTCCTTTAGATAATCCATCAAAAATTAAAGAAAGTCGCAAGACAATAGCCCGTATTAAAACAGAGCTCCGTCTGCGTGAAATTAACGAAGTAAAATAGTTTGACTGATGGAAGAAGTTAAAAGAAATATCCGTAAAGAGCGTGTAGGTGTTGTTGTTAGCGACAAGATGGATAAGACCGTTGTTGTAGCTGTAAAATGGAAAGAAAAACACCCCATCTATGGTAAATTTGTGAACAAGACAAAGAAATACCATGCACACGACGAAGAGAATACCTGTGGTATTGGTGATACCGTAAAAATTATGGAAACCAGGCCATTGAGTAAGACAAAAAAATGGAGATTAGTAGAAATAATCGAAAGAGCTAAGTAATCATGATACAGCAAGAAAGCAGACTTACAGTAGCCGATAACAGTGGTGCAAAAGAAGCTCTTTGTATCCGCGTACTCGGTGGAACCGGAAAACGATATGCATCGGTAGGTGATACAATTGTTGTTACAGTAAAAAGCGCTATTCCTTCAAGCGACCTTAAAAAAGGTACAGTAAGTAAGGCCATTATTGTAAGAACAAAAAAGGAAGTGCGCCGTCAGGATGGTTCATACATTCGCTTCGATGATAATGCATGTGTATTGCTTAATAATGTAGGTGAAATGAGAGGTAGCCGTATTTTCGGTCCTGTAGCTCGTGAAGTGAGAGCTAAAAACATGAAAATTGTTTCTCTGGCACCTGAAGTACTTTAATTTTTAAATGCAAGACAATGTCTAAGAAATTACATATCAAAAAAGGCGACACAGTTTTTGTAAATTCTGGAGAAGATAAAGGGAAAAAAGGACGTGTGCTTGAGGTTAACGTAAAAGAAGGCCGTGCCATCGTTGAAGGTGTGAACATGGTTTCAAAGCATACAAAACCAAACGCAGAAAGTCCTCAGGGTGGAATCATTAAGAAAGAAGCCCCGGTCAATATTTCCAAGCTTAATGTCGTAGATCCTTCAGGTAATCCAACCAGAATCGGTCGCCGTCTGAATGACAAAGGTAAACTAGTGCGTTATTCTAAAAAATCTGGGGAGGAAATTAAGTAATGAGCTATACTGTAGCACTTAAAAAGGATTATGCCGAACGAATTACTCCGGCATTGAAAAAAGAGTTTGGGTACAAAAGCGTGATGCAGGTGCCTAAATTAGAAAAAATCGTGATCAACATGGGTATGGGATCAGCGATTGCTGACAAAAAACTCATTGATGTTGCTATAGCTGAATTAACCAACATTACCGGTCAGAAAGCTGTAGCTACCTATTCAACAAAAGACATTTCTAACTTTAAATTAAGGAAGAAGATGCCGATTGGGGTACGGGTAACATTGCGTCGCGAAAAGATGTATGAATTCCTTGAAAGACTGATTCGTGTGGCTTTGCCTCGTATCCGCGACTTTCAGGGTATTAAAAGTAAACTTGACGGAAAAGGTAACTATACACTCGGAATTGAGGAACAAATTATCTTTCCAGAAATTAATATCGACGGTATAAGCAAAATTCTCGGTATGAATATTACTTTTGTGACTTCCGCCGCAACAGATGAGGAAGCATTTGCTTTACTGAAAGAGTTTGGTTTACCATTTAAGAAAAAATAATAAAGAGAAAGATCAATGGCTAAGGAATCAATGAAAGCACGTGAGGTGAAACGCGCAAAAATGAATGCAAAGTACGCCGCAAAACGTGAAAGACTTAAAGCCGAAGGCGATTTCGTAGGGTTACAAAAATTACCTAAAAATTCATCGCCCGTAAGATTACATAACAGATGCAAATTAACAGGCCGTCCAAAAGGGTATATGCGTCAGTTTGGTATTTCAAGGATTCAGTTCCGCGAAATGGCTGCTGCAGGACTTATTCCGGGTGTTAAAAAAGCAAGCTGGTAAAAAAGAAATGAGAGTTAGTTAAATATTGTCCCGATAATCGGGATCAATTTAATTTAATGTAGTATGACAGATTCAATAGCAGATTTCCTGACAAGAATCAGGAACGCAATTATGGCAAAACACAGGGTTGTAGAAATCCCGGGATCGAACCTGAAAAGGGAGATGACCAAGATTTTATACGACAAAGGTTACATCTTAAACTACAAGTTTATAGATGATGGATTACAGGGTATAATTAAAATCGCCCTCAAGTACGATCCGGAAACTAAGGTTAACGCAATTAAAGCAATTAAGCGTGTCAGCCGTCCGGGTTTACGTAAGTATACTAGTTACCGTGAAGTACCACGGGTTTTAAATGGTTTGGGTATTGCGATTTTATCTACTTCGCAGGGTGTATTAACTGACAAAGAAGCCCGTGCAAAGCGCATTGGTGGTGAAGTCTTATGCTTTGTTTATTAATTAAGGAGGATTTTCAATGTCACGAATAGGAAAAGCACCGATAGATATACCAGCTGGCGTAACAGTAACCGTTAAAGATAGCGATATTACTGTTAAAGGGCCCAAAGGAGAATTGACGCAAACCTTAAAGCCGAGTATCAGCGTACAGGTTGATGGTAACCAGGTTGTGTTAGATAGAGCAACTGAAGAGAAACAGGATAAAGCATTACATGGTTTATCAAGATCTCTCATTAATAATATGATCGTTGGAGTTTCTGAAGGTTATAAAAAAGAACTTGAACTGGTTGGTGTAGGTTACAGAGCCTCAAATCAGGGTCAGATTCTTGAATTATCATTAGGTTATTCTCACAACATCTATCTCGAACTTCCGGGAGAAGTTAAGTTAGAAACTAAAAGTGAAAGGAACCAAAATCCTTTGATAACACTTGAAAGCTGTGATAAACAACTTATTGGACAGGTAGCAGCCAAGATTCGTTCATTCCGTAAACCGGAACCTTATAAAGGAAAAGGTATCAGGTTTAAAGGTGAACATATTCGTCGTAAGGCTGGTAAATCTGCTAAAGTGTAACCGTTAAACAAGGAAACTATGGCATTTGATAAAGTTAAAAGAAGAGAAAGAATAAAAAGACGTGTTAGGAAGATTGTTTCCGGTACAGCTGAAAGGCCACGTCTTACAGTCTTTAGAAGTAACAAGCAGATCTATGTACAGGTAATAGATGATTTGGCAGGTAAAACATTGTTTGCTGCATCGTCTGTTGACAAAGAGCTGGCTGGTAAAGAGTTTAAAACTAAAATTGAAGAGGCAGCGGCTGTGGGTGAATTAATCGCTCAACGTGCAACAAAAGCCGGTATTGATTCATGTGTGTTCGACAGAAACGGATATTTGTATCACGGAAGGGTTAAGAGCCTGGCGGATGGTGCACGTAAAGGAGGACTTAATTTCTAATAACTATGGCAGGATTAGTACAAAAAGTTAAAACAACAAGCGATCTTGATTTAAAAGACAGACTTGTAGCAATCAACAGGGTTACCAAAGTAACAAAAGGTGGACGTACCTTTAGTTTTTCTGCCATTGTTGTTGTAGGAGATGAAAACGGAATTGTAGGATGGGGATTAGGTAAAGCTAATGAGGTTACAACAGCTATTTCAAAAGGTGTTGAAGCTGCAAAGAAAAACCTGATTAAAGTACCGGTTAAAAACGGAACCATTCCTCACGAACAGATTGCTAAATATGGTGGTGCAACGGTATTTATGAAGCCAGCGTCTCACGGTACCGGTGTTAAGGCAGGAGGTGCGATGCGTGCTGTACTTGAAAGTGTAGGTGTAAAAGACGTTTTGGCTAAGTCAAAAGGTTCATCAAACCCGCACAACCTTGTAAAAGCTACCATTGAGGCATTAAAGGAGTTAAGAGATGCTGAAACTGTTGCAAAATTGCGCAGTGTTTCGCTCGATAAAGTGTTTAACGGATAATAACCTGGTACGATGGCTAAAAAAGCAAAAATCAAAATCAAGCAAGTCAAAAGTGGAATTGATTGTCCTGAAAAGCAAATCAGAACTTTAAGGGCTTTAGGAATTCGTAAATTGCACCAGGTTGTTGAGAAAGATGCCACACCGGAAATTCTTGGGATGGTAGATAAAGTGAAACACCTGGTTGAAGTAGTAAAGTAATTGATAATCCTTTAACAGAATATAAAAATGGATTTAAGTAATTTAAAACCGGCTAATGGCTCAACCAAATCACGTAAGCGTATCGGTCGCGGACAGGGTTCCGGACATGGAGGTACTTCAACACGTGGTCACAAAGGAGCTAAATCACGTTCCGGTTATTCTAAAAAGATCGGTTTTGAAGGTGGACAGATGCCTTTGCAACGCCGTGTTCCTAAATTTGGATTCAAAAACATCAATCGTGTAGAATACAAAAGTATTAATGTAAATACACTTCAGGCCTTGGCTGAGGCAAAAAAACTGGATAAAATTGATATTCAGGCATTGCAGGAAGCCGGACTGGTTTCGAAGAATGATCTTGTTAAAATTCTTGGAAACGGTGCTATTTCATTAAAGGTAGAAGTAACTGCACATGCATTTTCTAAAAAGGCTGTAGAACTTATAGAGGCTGCAGGCGGAACTGTTGTAAAACTTTAATTTCATGAAGAAGCTAATTCAGACATTAAAGAATATCTGGAGTATCGAGGATCTGAGAGCTCGAATTATTTCCACTTTAGGTTTCTTACTCATTTACAGGTTTGGTTCATTCGTGGTATTACCAGGTATTGATCCGGCCCATCTTGAAGCATTAAAAAGTCAGACTGCGAGCGGTGTGTTAGGTATCCTTGATATGTTTTCAGGAGGTGCCTTCTCCAATGCATCAGTCTTTGCATTAGGTATCATGCCTTATATCTCGGCTTCAATTGTAATCCAGTTATTAGGTATTGCTGTACCTTATTTCCAGAGATTGCAGCGTGAAGGAGAAAGTGGAAGAAGAAAAATTAATCAGATCACACGATATCTAACTGTCCTTATTCTTGTTGTACAGGCTCCTTCATATCTTGTGAATTTGTACAGCCAGTTACCGGCTGAAGCGTTTGCGATGACCGGTATATGGTTTAAGGTATCATCAACCATAATTCTTACTGCCGGAACCATGTTTATTATGTGGCTGGGAGAAAAGATAACTGATAAAGGGATTGGAAACGGTATTTCGCTGATCATTATGATTGGTATCATTGCCCGTCTTCCGTTTGCATTTGTTGGTGAAGTTGGTTCAAGGTTTACAGAAACAGCAGGTGGTGGTTTGGTTATGTTACTGATCGAGCTTGTTGTTCTGCTTGCCGTAATTGGTGCTTCTATTCTTTTGGTTCAGGGAACCAGAAAGGTACCTGTACAGTATGCAAAACGAATTGTTGGAAATAAACAATATGGAGGTGTAAGACAGTATATTCCTTTAAAGGTAAATGCTGCTGGTGTGATGCCGATCATTTTTGCCCAGGCAATTATGTTCCTTCCGGTAACAATTGCAGGTTTTTCACAGAGTGAAAGTATGACTGCTTTTGCAACTGCATTTGCAAATCCTTTAGGATGGGTATATAACTTAACTCAGGCAATCCTGATTATTGCATTTACCTATTTTTATACTGCTATTACGATTAATCCAAACCAGATGGCTGAGGATATGAAGAGAAATGGTGGTTTTATTCCTGGCGTAAAACCAGGTAAAAAGACTGCAGATTTTCTGGATTCGGTAATGTCGAAAATTACATTGCCCGGATCATTCTTCCTGGCGGGTGTTGCTATTCTTCCCGCATTTGCAATGATGGCTGGTGTTACGCAGCAATTTGCATATTTTTATGGAGGAACCTCACTACTCATCATGGTTGGTGTTGTTTTAGATACTCTTCAGCAGATTGAAAGTCATTTGTTGATGAGGCATTACGATGGTTTGATGAAGACAGGAAGGATTAAAGGCCGTACCGGTGGTGCTGCTGCCTTCTAAAACGTTCTTTTAATGATTTATTTAAAAACGGACGAGGAAATAGAACTCCTGAGGGAGAGTAACCTTTTGGTTTCAAGAACACACGCAGAAGTTGCAAAGCGTATTGAACCGGGTATTTCAACTCTTGAGCTTGACAGGATCGCTGAAGAATTCATCAGGGATCACCATGCTGAACCTGCTTTTTTAGGTTATGGCGGATTTCCTAATACCTTATGTATGTCCGTTAATGATATGGTTGTGCACGGCATACCTTCCGAATACAGATTAAAAGAGGGAGATATTGTTTCGGTGGACTGCGGTGTTGTTAAAAACGGTTTTTATGGCGATTCAGCTTATACCTTTACAGTAGGAGAAGTTGATGAATCAGTTAAAAAACTGCTAAGAACAACAAAAGAAGCCTTGTATAAAGGCATTGAAATGGCAGTTTCAGGAAACAGGCTTGGAGATGTAGGTTATACAATACAGAAGCATTGTGAAAAAAATGGCTATTCTGTAGTTCGGGAAATGGTAGGACACGGTGTTGGTAGAAATCTTCACGAAAAACCTGAAGTGCCAAATTATGGTCAGAAGGGACGTGGGGTGCTACTTAAATCGGGTATGGTAATTGCAATTGAACCGATGATCAACTTGGGAAAGAAAGAGATTTTTCTGGAAAGTGATAACTGGACGATTCGCACAAAAGATCACCAGCCTTCGGCTCATTTTGAACATACCATTGCCATAAGAAAAGGTAAAGCCGATATCTTATCAACCTTTGATTATATCGAAGAAGTATTAAACGAACGAAATATAAAAATTTAAATTTATGTCCAAACAGGCTTCTATAGAGCAAGATGGTACAATAATTGAAGCATTGTCTAACGCAATGTTCCGGGTTGAGCTGGAGAATGGTCATGTGATCACAGCCCATATTTCTGGTAAAATGCGCATGCACTATATCAGAATACTGCCTGGAGATAAAGTTAAGGTTGAAATGTCTCCCTATGATTTAACCAAGGGGAGGATAACATTCAGATATAAATAATTTTTAAAAGATAGAGGAAGATGAAAGTTAGAGCATCAGTTAAGAAACGCTCACCCGAATGTAAGATCGTAAGGAGAAAAGGGCGTCTGTATGTAATTAATAAAAAGAATCCCAAGTTTAAACAACGTCAGGGATAATTAACTAATTTTGCAAAAATTTTAAGAAATGGCTATACGTATAGTTGGTGTTGACCTTCCGCAAAACAAAAGAGGTGAGATTGCTCTCACTTACATATTCGGAATTGGAAAGAGCAAAGCTCAGCAGATTCTGGAATTAGCAGGTGTTGATCGTAACATTAAAGTAGAAGACTGGACAGATGATCAGATTGCCGGCGTAAGGAAAGCTATCGCTGAAACCACAAAGGTTGAAGGTGAATTGAGATCAGAAATTCAGTTAAACATTAAACGTTTAATGGATATTGGTTGCTACAGAGGCATTCGTCACCGTATCGGACTTCCTGTTCGTGGGCAGTCAACAAAAAATAATGCGCGTACCCGTAAAGGTAAACGTAAGACTGTAGCAAATAAGAAAAAGTAAACAGTAACATTTATATAAGGTTATGGCAAAAAAGTCAGGAACTCAAAGAAAGAGAAAAGTTAAAGTTGAGGCTACGGGTCAGGCTCACATCCATTCTTCCTTTAACAATATCATTGTTTCCTTAACAAACAGTGATGGGCAGGTTATTTCATGGTCATCAGCCGGGAAAATGGGATTCAGAGGTTCAAAAAAGAACACGCCTTATGCAGCGCAGGTTGCAGCTCAGGATTGTTCAAAAGTAGCATACGATCTGGGTCTTAGAAAAGTAAGAGTTTTTGTAAAAGGACCTGGTAACGGAAGAGAATCTGCAATTCGTACTATCCACAGCAGTGGTATTGAGGTATCAGAAATTGTTGACGTTACACCAATTCCACACAATGGATGTCGTCCTCCTAAAAGAAGGAGAGTATAATTAATAAATTGTTTTAGATTTTATCTTTTGAATAGTGAATTGATTGCATGATTCTTCCTCTCTGTAATCGCGGCTGCAATCCATATTCATAGCGTAAAATCAAAATTTAAAATCAAAGCAAAAAAGTAATACAATGGCAAAGTATATCGGACCAAAGTCTAAAATTGCAAGGAAGTTTGGAGAACCAATCTTCGGACCAGACAAAGTTTTAAATAAAAGAAACTATCCTCCTGGACAGCACGGTAACAACAGGAGAAGGAAAACAACTGAATATGGAGATCAGTTGAAAGAAAAACAAAAAGCAAAATACACCTATGGTGTACTGGAAAAACAATTCCGTAACACCTTTCAGAAGGCTCATCGCAAAAAAGGTATTACCGGTGAAATTTTGCTTCAGTTGCTCGAAAGCAGACTTGATAATGTGGTTTACCGTTTAGGTATTGCACCTACAAGAGCAGCAGCAAGGCAGCTGGTTGGACATCGTCACATTATTGTGGATGGTAAAATTGTGAATATTCCGTCTTACTCTGTAAAACCGGGTCAGATTATCGGTGTTCGCGAAAGATCTAAATCTCTTTTAGTAGTCACTGAATCATTAAGTGGTGAAAATCACTCTAAATATTCATGGTTAGAGTGGGATGAAAATTCTGTTAGCGGTAAATATTTGAATGTACCTGCAAGAGAAGACATACCCGAAAATATTAAGGAACAATTGATCGTTGAATTGTACTCTAAATAAAAATTTAGTATATGGCTATATTAGCATTTCAAAAACCCGATAAGGTAATCATGCTGGAATCAGATGACAGATTCGGTAAATTCGAATTTCGTCCATTGGAACCAGGATATGGAATTACCATAGGTAACGCGTTAAGGCGTATTTTGCTTTCATCACTCGAAGGATTTGCTATTACCTCTATAAAAATTGAAGGTGTTGAACACGAATTCTCAACAATTCCTGGTGTAATGGAAGATGTTGTGGAAATAGTACTTAACTTCAAACAGGTTCGCCTTCGTCGCTTGGTAGATGAAGTAGAAAGTGAAAAAGTTACTGTAAATGTAACCGGTTCTAAAGAGTTTAAAGCTGGTGATATCAGTAAGTTTCTTACCGGTTTTGAAGTGCTGAATCCAGAATTGGTAATTTGCAGAATGGATGAAGGAGTAAATCTTTCAGTTGATATCACTATCAACAAGGGGCGTGGTTATGTTCCCGCTGTGGAGAATACTCCTGCTACAGAAGAATTCGGTTTAATTCCAATTGATTCTATTTATACGCCAATCAAAAATGTGAAGTATTATATTGAGAACTACAGGGTAGAGCAGAAGACTGACTATGAAAAGCTGGTTCTTGAAATTACTTCAGACGGATCAATTCATCCGAAGGAAGCTTTAAAGGAAGCTGCAAAGATTCTTATTTATCATTTCATGTTGTTTTCTGATGAACGTATTACGCTTGATACGGATGAGAAAAACGGCGCTGAAGAATTTGATGAAGAAGTATTGCATATGCGTCAGCTTCTGAAGACAAAACTGACTGACATGGATCTTTCTGTCAGAGCACTTAATTGTCTTAAAGCTGCCGATGTAGAAACACTTGGAGACTTAGTTGTTTTCAATAAAAACGACTTATTGAAATTCAGAAACTTCGGTAAGAAATCATTGACCGAATTGGAAGAATTACTTGTATCCTTAAGTTTGACATTCGGCATGGATATCAGTAAGTACAAACTTGACAAAGAGTAATTAAAATGAGACACAGGAAGAAGTTCAATCATTTAGGAAGAACAACATCTCACAGAAAGGCGATGCTATCAAACATGGCTGTTTCTTTGATAAAACATAAAAGAATTCACACAACTTTAGCAAAAGCTAAAGCACTTAAGGTTTTTATTGAGCCGATCATTACTAAAAGTAAAAATGATACCACTCACTCAAGAAGAACTGCATTCAGCTATTTGAAAGACAAAGAGGCTGTCGCAATTTTATTCAGAGAAGTATCTGAAAAAGTAGCTCAGAGACCAGGTGGTTACACACGTATTCTAAAAACAGGAAACCGTATTGGTGATAATGCTGAAATGTGTTTTATCGAGCTGGTAGACTTCAATGAGAATATGCTGGAATCTACTTCAACTAAAAAATCTTCAAGAAGAAGAAGGTCTTCATCCAAGAAAAAAGCTGAAGCTGCTCCTGCTGCAGATGTAAAAGCAAAGGCAGAAGTAAAAGAAGAGGTTAAGGATGATGTAGTAGTAGAAGAAAAAGAGGTTGCTGCCGCAGAACCGGAAGTTAAATCTGAAGAGGAAGTTAAGGAGCCGGAAGCACAAGCTGATGGTACTTCCGAAGATGCTTCAGAAAACGAAGAAGAGAAAAAAGAAGAGTAGTTTTAAAGCTACGTTAAGAACCTATAAAGGGGTGCAAATTTTGCACCCCTTTTTTAATGTTTTTTCATTTTTTAAGTTGAGTAATAATTTCTAAATAAGTAACTTTGGGGTGCTCAAAAATTGAGCCCGAAGAATCTGAAATTATTAATTGTTTTAATATAAATCATTAGATTATGTCAGAGATTGTAAGTATTCATGCACGTGAAATTCTGGACTCACGTGGTAATCCGACTCTAGAAGTAGAAGTATTAACAGCCAGTGGTGCAACAGGTCGTGCAGCTGTTCCATCAGGAGCATCAACAGGTGAAAATGAAGCCCTGGAATTACGTGATGGTGATAAAAGCCGTTACCTTGGAAAAGGTGTTTTAAAAGCCGTTGAGAATGTAAATTCAAAAATTGCGGAAGAAATTATTGGTATGGATGTAACTGATCAGGTAGGTATTGACAAAGCAATGCTTGCACTGGACGGTACCAAAACCAAAAGCAATCTTGGTGCAAATGCTATGTTAGGTGTTTCTCTTGCTGTGGCTAAGGCTGCTGCTGATCTTTTAGGAATGCCTTTATACCGTTATATCGGAGGAACTAATACAACTGTTCTTCCCGTTCCGATGATGAATATCATCAATGGAGGTTCACACTCAGATGCACCTATTGCGTTCCAGGAATTCATGATTCGTCCTGTAGGCGCACCATCTTTTAAAGAAGGTTTAAGGATGGGTGCGGAAGTATTCCATGCTCTTAAATCAATTATTAAGGGTAAAGGATTAAGTACTGCAGTTGGTGATGAAGGAGGATTTGCTCCTAACTTCTCAGGAGGTACCGAAGAAGCTCTGGACAGTGTGATTGAAGCAATTAAAAAAGCCGGTTATGAGCCTGGTAAGGATGTAACAATTGCACTTGACTGTGCTTCATCTGAATTCTTCAAGGACGGTATTTACGATTATTCTAAATTTGAAGGTCCTAATGGTGCTAAAAGAAATTCTACAGAACAAGCTGATTATCTTGCTGAATTGATCGCAAAATATCCAATTGATTCAGTAGAAGATGGTTGTGATGAAGGTGACTGGGATGGTTGGAAAATTCTTACAGATAAATTAGGGGATAAAGTTCAGCTAGTAGGTGATGACCTGTTTGTGACCAACGTTGAATTCCTGAAAAAAGGAATTGAATTAGGTTGTGCAAACTCTATTTTAATTAAAGTAAATCAGATTGGCACATTAACCGAAACACTGGATGCAATTGAAATGGCACACAGACATGGTTATACATCTGTAACTTCACACCGTTCAGGTGAAACTGAAGATGCAACAATTGCTGATATTGCAGTTGCTACTAACAGTGGCCAGATTAAAACAGGTTCAATGAGTCGTTCCGACAGGATGGCTAAATACAACCAGTTACTTCGTATTGAAGAAGAATTGGGTGATAGCGCCGTTTATGGGTATAAAAGGGTAAAGTAATTATTGAACGCTATATTTGAAAGCCATCCGCCATCTGTCGGATGGCTTTTTTTATTAACGTTTCTTTAGTATAATCCATTTGATATCCCAATAAAAAAGTGTTAATTTGGGAAACATCAAAAGTGTATATAACATGAAAAATGCTTATTGTGTGATTATGGCCGGAGGTATTGGAAGTCGCTTCTGGCCTCTAAGTAAAACTCAGAAACCTAAACAATTCCTTGATATCCTAGGAACTGGAAGAACTCTAATCCAGCAAACTTTCGACAGATTTCATAAGTTAATGCCATCGGAAAATATATATGTTGTTTCCAATAAAATATATAAGGATATTATACTGGAACAGTTACCGGAGTTGACAGAGGAACAGGTACTTTTGGAACCTGCAATGCGTAATACGGCACCATGTATTGCATATGCAACATATAAAATTATGTCGAAGGATCCGGATGCAAATTTTGTTGTTGCTCCATCGGATCACTTGATATTAAAGGAGGAGGAATTTATCAGAAATATTTCTGATGGTTTGAAGTTTACTGAGGAAAGTGGTAATCTTTTAACCTTGGGAATTAAACCTTCCAGGCCGGAGACAGGTTACGGCTATATTCAGATTAAAGTAAATGAGGAAGGTTCTGACTCGATCTTTAATGAAGTAAAAACATTTACTGAAAAGCCTGATCTGGAGTTGGCGAAAGTTTTTCTTGAAAGTGGGGACTTTTATTGGAATTCGGGCATCTTTCTCTGGAAAGGTGATGCAATTCTTACCGCGTTTAACAAATATCTGACGGATGTAGCACATAAATTCGCTGAAGGGAAAAGCTTGTATTACACCCAAAAGGAGCAGGCATTTATTGAAGAGGCCTATCCAAGCTGTAAAAATATTTCTATAGATTATGGGATCATGGAAAAGGCCGACAATGTTTATGTTTTGTGTGCAGATTTTGGCTGGTCTGATTTGGGTACCTGGGGATCTTTGTATGATCAGTTACCTAAGGATGATGATGCAAATGCATCAAATAAAAAGGTTTTTATGTACGATTCAAAAAATAACCTGATCAATGTACCAGAGGATAAAATTGTGGTACTACAGGGGTTGGAAGATTTCATCGTGGTTGAATCAGACGATACGCTTCTTATATGTAAGATGTCAGAAGAACAAAGAATAAAGCATTTTGTGAACGATGTAAAACTTGAGCTAGGGACAGATTGAAATTAAAAGTTATTATACAATAAAAAAGCCGGTTAATACCGGCTTTTTTATTGTATAGACTGTACTTTTTTAATAAGCCCAGATATCTTCTTCTAAATTTATAAGCCTGGTTTCAATCTCCTGACGTTGTTTAGCAATCTGGTCAGGCGTTAAGTTGTAGTCAATAAATCTTTTCCCCTGTAAATTCTCTGCCTGTACGATTTCGCCAGAGTATAGTCTTGATGTAAAATATGCATCCATACTGTACTGGTTCATTCCAACTGTCGCATTGAAATCCGAAAGTTTTATCGGAACCTGTACCAGATAACGTCTTAACTGATCAAATGGAATCCATCCAATAGATTGAGGCTGACCAGAGGTTGGATCTTTAATATATGGACATATTGCTCTTATCTCTGATTTAAAGGTTGAATATCTTTTATTAAAGAACCATACTTCATATAAGTCATATTTATATATTTGACCACTTATTGATGTAAGAATGTTATTGACACTTTCTTCGGATAAGAACTTTGGAAGGTAGGCAAATAAACTGTCTTGAGGTACCGTAATCTTAGGATCCCCGTCCTTAACCATGATCGTATAATTGTCACCGGTCAGCTGAAATAAAATACATCTGTCCCTTATTTCCTTTTGAAGGTTAAATTTATTATAGATCTCAGTTGGTGTTAATGGTTCCTGAGTCATTTCCTGATCACTAGGCTGATGCACAGGAATAGGAAAATTTTCATTACCTATACTTTCAATTATTACAGTACCCAGGTTCTTCCTGCTTTTAATAGGAGTTTTGGGCAAAGCCAAAGGTTGATTTGGAGTTTCTTCCAAATTCAGTGTACGCCAAATTTTATACTCATAATAGAGGTCGATGTCACCTTCCTTTGTTGACATATATTCTATCGGTTTGTCTCCTTTAAGGGGAGAAGAATTGTCTTCCTGGGCAAATGTAAGAGATAAACCAGATGTAGAAATTAATAGAGCTATAATTATTTTCTTAGTCATAAAGAATACATTTAAAATCTAACTTAATTATTTTACGTCAGTTACAATAGCCGGTAAGTTCCTTGGAACATTGTCCGGCCCTTTTGCAACAACTTCTGTTATAGTTATTGTACCACGGAATTCACGTAAAAAATCCATTATATCACTATCAAAAGCGGAACCTTTTACAGTTTTAGCTAAATTGTTGCCGTTTTCATTTAAAAGAACGATCCTGAAACTTTCAACCGTGTAATTGACCTCGAAATCAGATTCGGGAAGCATCGCTTTAATTCCCTTAAAGAATTTTAGCAATCTGAAATCAATCTTTGTATCATTTGTTGTTTTGTCAATTCGTTTAATATCACCATTTGCATCAGCAGCTACTTCCTGATATGCTATAAAAGGCAACGGGTCAGGTAAAAGTTTAACACGGAATGGGTAATCTGCAATGTGGGTTTCTTTTCCTTCAACTATAGCATTAACCTTTATCACCGCATTTCTGTTATAGTCGCTCGGAATAGCGATATAACTTTGACCGTCAGCCGCTGTTTTTAAGGATCCGTTTGAAATTGACGGTCTCAAATCGCTTGCGGCAATACCTGGAGCAGAAATACCTACAGGATTTTCCACACCAGCATACAGCACGTTCATTTTTAAGGCTGAAACTGTTGCAAAAGGATCTACTACTTCATACTTCATTTCAGGTATCTGGTAATAAACGTCATTATTGTCGTCATCCTTAAGAACTACAGAACCGCCAATATTATATACTCCTAACTGATTACAGGCTTTTTCATATAGCCCGTTTTTAACATTGACTATATTGCCGTTTTCACTGATTTTATATACTGGTGATTTAGTAGTATCACGCCCGGCAAGAAGAATCTGTGCTGAGAAAGTTCCACCACGAATCACTGATGTTGATGTAGGAATTATATGTGCTTCAACTTTATTGACTTTAAAGTCTTTTGCATCTATTTGTCTTAACAGAAACTGGATCACCTGAGATTCAGCATCCCTTACATCATTTTGCAATTTAGAAAGCAATGCAACCGATGCAGCTACGGGCATCCATGAAAAATATACCTGTTCCCATGGTTTTTCTTCTCCGTCCCGGTCTTTCATCATAGGCGTTGTCAGTGATGCATTAAGCGAATTAATAATAGACGTATCCAAACTACCACCATTAATTGTAACAGCATCTTCCATGATATCAATCAGAGAAGCACGATAATTATTGATGCCCTCTTTCAATTGGGCACCTTTACTGTTTTTACCTCCTAATAACATCACCCGTTCAGGAGCATCAAGGTTGTCCTTGGCATTAATGCTGTCAGGATTTCCTGTAGGGCCATCAACATCTCTTACAATCTCAAGCTTGTATTCATCAATTTGTTCATAAAGAGAATCACTTAAAGTATTTACCAGTTGTGCTTTTTCACGCCACTGAGCTACTTTCATTGGATTCATCTTTTCCTTATTTTTGAAATCCTCCATAATAGCGGTATTTCTATCTCCTATGTTTTGAGCACTACTGCGGAGGCTTTCATCCACTCTGGTAAAACCATTCAATACCTCACTTGAAACGTTAAGCGCAAGCATAGCAGTCAAAAACAGGTACATCATACCTATCATTTTCTGTCGCGGCGTTTCGGCACAATTCTTAGAACCCATAATCTAATTCTTTTCTTTTACTATGAGGTATTAAAATTTATGATTCAATATTCAAAGCATTAAGCATATTGCCATAAACGGCATTTAAGTCTGATATTTGTTTTTTTAGTTTAGCAGCTTCGTTTTTGTAAGCTTCAACATCTGCAACCGAATCAGAATAGTTTTTGCTTATAGTACCTAGATTCGTGTTGATCTTCTTAGTTTCGGCAAGTTCTGCTTTTGCTTCTTCTAATTGTTGGTTGATTGTCTGAAGCTGCAGCTCATATACTGAATTTATTTTTGTAAGATTTCCGCTAACTGTTGATAAAGTTGATGATATCTGTGCAGAATCTTTTCCCAGATCCGAAATACTTTTCTCCAGCGATTGTGCTGAGTTGGAGTAGGCAGTCATTAATTGATTTGAAGCCGTAGAAATAGATTCAATACCTTTGTTCTGAACATCTGCAAAATGATCAGCAGAGGTTGCAGCTTTTTCAATATTTTTTATGTAATTCTCTGTCGCAATGCTGGCTCCTGAAATGTCATTCATTTGCGAGGCTGTTTTACTTAACTTACTCAATCCATCTTTTAGCTTTTCGATATCCTCAGAAGTAAGACCACTAATATCTCCCAGTGAACCCATCTGTGCCCCGGCATTACCCTTTTTACCCTGGGCTACTGTGCTTTCAACAGGAGTATGCTCATTACCATGACCATATGCAAGCTCAGGATATACGACTGACCAGTCATGTTCCTTATGCGGTGCTTCAAATGCTCCCAAAGCAAACAGAAAAGCTTCTGTACCCATGCCCAGCATTAGCATTTCTTCAGCACCCTGAAGGTGAAGAATCTTAAATAATGCACCAATAATTACAATAGATGCCCCAATACCATATGCAAATCCCGTAATTACTTTACCCTGATCGGTTGAGATTGCATTCTGAACGCCACTATAAATTTTACTAAATATTCCCATGATATTTCTGCATTAATTTTTCTGAATAATAAAGATTAATAAGGACCAATAAATTGTCTTACACAACGAAATCCGATATAAGATCTGGCCTGATCCTGTAGTTCAAATGTACGTTGTCCGCACTGCAGGAAGAATCCAATATCTTTCCAAGATCCACCTTTAACAACCTTGCGTCTTAATGTGGCTGGATCAGAGGCTGTCGCATTAAAATTGTAATCCGGATTTAAATCATGTACAAATGAAAGTGCATTTTCCTTATATGCGGAACGTGTCCACTCAGCAACGTTACCTGCCATGTCAAATAATCCAAAGTCGTTTGGAGGATAACTCATTACTTCTGCAGGATAAATGAAGTTGTCATCTACATATTCTCCTCTTCCGGTTTTGAAGTTGGCCATGAAACAGCCATTTGCCTTTCTGGTGTAGTAACCACCCCACGGATACATGGCTGCTCTTTTACCTCCTCTTGCTGCATATTCCCATTCAGCTTCTGTTGGAAGCCTGTAATCCTGTACCTTGGGTTCTCCGGTATGCGCCTGGAAAGTATTTTTAAGGTTTGTTCTCCAATTACAAAACGCATTTGCCTGTTCCCAGGTAACTCCAACCACCGGGTAATTCTGATAACCCGGATGAGAGAAATACATTTTCGCAATTGGTTCGTTATAGGAATAGTAAGAAAAGTCACTCATAATGGCAAGCGTATCAGGATATATCTGAATAGTTTTGCTCATTTGGAAATCATTTCTGTCAGAGAGGCGTTTAAATTTGGAAACATTTTTTATTTCTCCGGTATTCTGATCGACTACCGATACCTGCTGGCGAATAAAATATTCAGGGAAATCTACTGTGTCTCTATCAGTAAGAGGCCTTCCGAATTTCTTCTCAAATTCTTTGGCCGGATCATTAAATTTACCTGTAAGAGGATTGAATTTATTAATTTCAAGTGATGCCTGACTGTAATCAAGCCAGTTGTAACTATAGGTTAATAATTCACTTTTAAATTCAGAACCAATAAAATAATTAGGTTGAATCTCTAAACCTGTTAGAGGATCTTCTCTGTAAAACTTCTTATAATAGGGGATAATTACTTCGTGTATTACTGTCGATGGCGGATTTCCCGAACCGGCTCCAGCCATCTGATCCAGACTGTCAAGAATATGTTTGGTAAGGTATGTCCGGAATCTATTTTCACTAAATGGTTTGGTCCAGTTAATAACCGGAATTCTTTTGATACCTCTGGTTTTTAGAAATACATTTCTGCTCTTTGTACTTACCACACCATATAAATCAAGGATGTCTTCGATGATCTTAATATCATCATTAGACATCACACCACCACCGGACATTCCATTTATATTCAGTGTACTTTTTAACTGGGTGTAGGATGATGCAGTTGCAGGGTCTTTAATTCTGTCAAAAATGAAGTTTTTGATGACAGAATCTTTTACCCAATAAACAAACTGTTTGTATTCACTGTTTGTAATTTCAGTTTCATCCATCCAGAATGATTCTACTGTGGTATTTTTATTCTGTGAATTGAATCCCCAAAATGCATCCTGATCATTCGGGCCCATAACGAAGGAACCTTTTTCAATGAACAACATACCGTAAGGATTCGGTTCACTCCAGTATTTTTGATTAATACCAATTAATTCGCCGTTTCCGTTGTTTTTACAACCGGAGAGATGTAAAATTAAAATTGCCGCAACTGTAAAACCAAATAGTCTTTTCATATCTAAATGTGGCTTATTTGTCATCATTATAAAAATCTAACGCTTTTATGTTTACTTAATTGTTTATTCATATCGACCTCGAATGAATAGCTTACATACACTTCCTGTGAGCCATATGTTCCGTATTTCATACGGGATGTTGTAAGGTCGAATGCATAACCAATGTTAAGTCCGTTTTTAAGTTTTATACCGGCTAAAACAACAAAACCTTCCTGTAACCTGTAACTCAACCCTCCATAATACTTCTTATCATACCAAACGTTACAGTTGATGTCTGCCTGAGAAATTATGCCGTCTGATTTTAGAAACACGGATGGTTTAATTTCATATTTAGGCTTATCAGTTATTGTAAAGTTATAACCGGCCGTGGCATAATAAACTCTGTTGAAAAAGAAATACACTCCATTTGAAGTACTCGAAAGTTTAAGCTCGGGCCTTGTTAGTCTACTGACTGATATACCGGCATAAAATTTTTCATGATCAAAGAACGCTCCAAAACCCATATCAAATTTGGTGTCTGACGATTTTTGCTTTAAATCGTTCGTGCTACTCTCTATCGCCGTCATATAATCCGTTTCCGTACCCTTATCGGGTATATAAATTTCACCACTCCAGGTAAGATTTATAAAGCCAGTGTTAATTCCCGCTCCTAGAACACCATTCCAAATTCTTTTACGGTACGAATATATAAAATTAATTGATAAATTGTTAAACAAACCTAAATTATCACTAATTATAGACAGCCCCACACCGCTTTCCTGTTTAAAAAGTTTGAGATTAGTGTCAAAATTAAAGACAGATGTCTGTGGATTATTCATAAAACCAACCCACTGTTGCCTTGTGAGACCAAATACATTCATTTGACCATTTCTACCTGCCGCTGCAGGATTTGAAGATAAGATATTAAACATATTTGAACTGAACTGAGGATCCATTTGAGCCATTGTGTTCTGATGGTTAAAAAAGAACAAAAATGCTGTAATTGTGATGCCTCTCAATATATGGTATAAAATACCATTTTCTCGTTTGTTTAATATTTGCTTACCTGTATAATTTTGTATCACTATAGTAGTCCTGTTTAAATTGCATTACATATTTTATGCTACTTATTTTTTGTGACTACAAATGAAACGATTTTAGTTTTAAAATATTCTTTACGCCAAAAAATTTTTATTTTTCAGGTGTTAAAATTACGTAAATTATTTGTTATATAAACAATGATGGTGCATAAAAATTATACAAAACCTGTTTTTTAACATTTAATTCAACCCTTTTTACTGGTTCGTCCCCATAAAAAAGCTTGCTTATTTCTTTGATTGTCACGAATTAGTTAACAAAGTATTAAAATTGGAATAGTAATTTGCAGATTTGATGATTTATTTGTAGCCCCGCCAGGAATCGAACCTGGATCTACGGTTTAGGAAACCGCTATTCTATCCATTGAACTACGAGGCCCTGTGTATTTCAGGTTTATTAAACCTGCCGGCAAAAGTAATCTATTTGAATGTAAAAACAAATACCTCCCTTTTAAAAGCATTTTGGGTAAGTGAAATTAAAAAGATCCGCTATTAAAACTGATGACATTTTTGCTTATTCTAGATCAGCATTCTGAAAACATCCATGGATTTGGGTTTTTTGAATCCTTCTAAGTGGATCTCAAAATAGGTAACCAGTAAATTCAGAATGGCTCCGATATCGAATTTTATATCAGTTCTGAAATTCTCTATATCCGTGAATGTATTCAATTGCGAAAGCTGAAATGAGATTTTTTTGTCTATGGATTCGTTATCTTTTACGTTTGTAAAATTTCCTTTTAGTATATTAAAGTATGGATGTAAGTCTGAATAATTATTTGTTGGAAAGAATCCCATCTGTCGCGATAACTCCAGTAGATTTTTTAAATGAAAAAGGCTGATGTTGTGTTCAATAATATCCAGGATTTCGATGGATGTTTGTAGAAAACTAAAAAGTTGGTGGTTTTCTATGTCTTTCTTTATGCATTCAAAGTATACTTCAGAGAGAAATTGTGCTATGGCACTTTTTCTGTGATCAAAAGGAATTGATTGAAACGGAGTTTCAATATGCATTGACTTTATGCGCTGAATTTCTCTTTTAGGATTAAGATAAGCAGATATCTCAAGAATTGTAAGTGGGAAAAGCAGTGCTGATGCCTTTTTATTTTTGCCGCTTCCTTTGGATATTAAGAAGGTCTGATGCCCGTGTGCATCTGTAAACATATGGGTGATAAAGGAATTGTCAGAATACCTGATTTTCTTTAATACTATTGCTTTCGATGTATAAAGCATTACAGGCTATCTTTAATTTTTTTGGGGAGAGAGTTTTTGATCAAAGTATAGGAATCTGAAATCATTTCTTTTAACAGAGACGCATCTGTTTCGGTTGTATCAGTTATCGAGTTCCAGTGTGTTTTATTCATATGATAACCCGGAATAATAAGGTTATTCTCTTCGCGTAACCTGATAGCCTTTTCCGGATCACACTTAAGATTAATTGTTGGAGGAACAGCATCCAGTGACAGCAATGCAAATATCTTATTCCCTATTCTGAATGTCAGTGTAGATTCATCAAAGGGAAAATCTTCCGTAACGGATGGATGAATTGAAAGGCAAAATGATCTTATTTCCTCAGTGTTCATACATACAAATGTATAAAAAAGCCCGACATTTCTGCCGGGCCTTTCATTGATCGTATAAAGTTTAATCGTTTGAGTTTTTGTATTCAAATGCATATTGTTCATCGTGCTGGCTAATATCCAGACCCAGTTTTTCACTGTATTCATCCACACGCATCGGTACAATTTTATCGGTGATCCAGTACAAAAGGTATGAGCCCCCAAATGTAAATATACCTACAATGACCAGTGCCAGAAGGTGATAAAGGAAAGTTGTGAATTCGCCATAAATTAAGCCAACATTTCTTGCAAATACGGCTGTCAGAATCATACCTGAGATACCACCCATGCCATGAGCAGGGAAAACATCCAGCGTGTCGTCCACGTTGGTTCTTTCTTTTCTGTGAATAGCATAGTTACTAACAATGGAAGCAATAACACCAATGGCAATACTTGATCCTACATTCACGAATCCGGCAGCCGGGGTTATCGCAACAAGTCCAACAACAAGTCCAACAGCTGCGCCCATTGCAGATGGTTTTCTGCCCATAATTCCATCATAAAAAATATACGTCAACATAGCCGCAGCAGAAGCCGTGTTGGTATTAACCAGTGCAAGTACTGCATCGGAATTTGCTCCAAGAGCAGAACCTGCGTTGAATCCAAACCAGCCAAACCAAAGCATGCCGGCTCCCAGCAGAACAAACGGAATGTTAGAGGGTTGGATGGGCTTATTGGCGTCTTTTCTTCTGCCAAGGAAAATTGCTCCTGCCAGGGCGGCAAAACCCGCTGACATATGAACTACTGTTCCTCCTGCAAAGTCAAGCACTCCCCAGTTACGGAGAAACCCATTTGGATGCCACGTCCAGTGCGCCAGTGGTGCATAAATAAATATTGTAAATAAGGTGAGGAACAACATGTATGCAGCAAATCTCACCCTTCCGGCGAATGAACCGGTAATCAGGGCAGGTGTAATGATCGCAAACTTGAGTTGGAACATTGCAAATAACGCCAGAGGAATTGTAGTGGTCAGAACTCCGTCGGGATCACCTCCTACATTACGAAACATGAAAAAAGTTGCAGGGTTACCGAATAATCCGAATCCTTCCCATCCAATGCTGTCGCCAAATGCCAGGCTAAATCCGAAGATGACCCAGATGACACTTACAATACCCATGGCAATAAAACTTTGCAGCATGGTTGAAATAATGTGTTTGGCATGTATCATACCTCCATAAAAAAATGCCAGTCCCGGAGTCATTAAAAGAACAAGTGCTGTGGATGTAAGCATCCAGGCAATATCTCCTGTGTCGAGATTTGCACCTTCTGTGTGCGAAAAATCAAAGTTGAAAACTACCCCTAAAACCGCTGAAACAACAAGCAATAGGAATATTACAAGCCAACGTTGTTTAATTTTGCTCATGATAAAATTTAATTATTATTAATGTTTGTTTTCCCAGTTTTGACATTTTGCAAGACAATGGCCTTAGAATCGTTGAAAAATTTCAAAAAATAGTGACATTTTGAATAAAATAGCACAATTTGATTTTAAAATGTCAAATTAGTTTCCAAATGTCTTGAAATGTCGATGCAAATATATCAAATTGATTCTTATTTTACAAGCATGGTTTTGTCATTTTGGATAATAAATTCTACTTTTGTTTACAAATTGGTATTTTATTTATTATTACATTTGAATCATGGAAGGAAAAATAGATTCTCTTGATAAAAAGATACTTAGCATTATTACAAAAAATGCAAGAATTCCGTTCAAGGATGTTGCCGCTCAGTGTGGCGTTTCAAGAGCTGCTATTCATCAAAGAGTACAGCGGCTGATAGATATGGGTGTTATAACCGGTTCAGGATATAACGTGGATGCAAAAAAACTAAATTACAGAACCTGTACCTATATCGGTATTTTTCTTGAAAAGGGTTGGATGTATGAAGAAGTTGCTGAGGAGCTGAGCAAGATTCCTGAAATTGTTGAGTGTCACTACACTACCGGGCAGTATGGAATATTTGCTAAAGTATTTGCTAAAGATAATGAAGACCTTAAACATGTGCTGAACGAAAAGTTACAGGCCATTAAGGGAATTTCTGCTACAGAGACTTTTATTTCTCTGGAGCAAAGATTTAAAAGGGAAATCCCTATCGGTTAATGTATTTAAATTTGCTGTCTGCAATCAATTACTTTTTTATTTTTGCAGTAATTTAATGTAAGATGGCAACTTTTCTATTCGATTCTATTGTCTTTGGACCTGTTAAGAGCAGGCGGCTGGGTGCATCATTGGGAATAAATTTGTTACCGACAAGTGGTAAAATTTGTTCCTTTGACTGTATTTACTGTGAGTGTGGATTAAACGACCAACGAATACCACAGAAAAGAGGGTTACCCGGTGCAGATGAGATTGATGTTGAATTAAGGGCAAAGCTTAAAGAGCTTTCGGATACAAATCAACCACCTGATGTTATAACCTTTGCAGGTAATGGTGAACCTACATTACACCCCAATTTTCTTCAGATCATTAAAAATACCATAGCTTCACGGGATGAATTTTGCCCGGAAGCTAAAGTTTCTGTGCTGTCAAATTCAACAAGAATATGGAATGAGAATGTGATTGAAGCGTTGAATCTTGTGGATATGAATATCCTAAAGCTGGATTCTATTATTGAAGAAACAGTGAAACTGGTTAATAATCCCAATGGAAATTTTAAGATTGAAGAATGTATTCAACAATTGAAGGTTTTTAACGGAAGGCTGATAATTCAAACTTTGTTCTGCCGCGGAGAAGTTAATGGGAATCATTTTGATAATACAACAAATATAGAAGTCGATGCCTGGATAGAAGCGCTTAAAGAAATACACCCTCAATATGTCATGATCTATTCAATTTCGCGGGATACACCCGTTAATTCCATTGAAAAAATCAGTCGCGAAGAATTAACTGCCATTGCCGAAAGGCTTAAAGAAAATAATATTGCTTTTGAAATATCCTGATGCCTGATGAGAAACACATAATATATTGTATTCTCGATTGGGGACTGGGCCATGCCACACGTTCAGTTCCACTTATTCAAAATCTGCAGGAACGAGGGTTTAAAATCACCATAGCAACAAGCGGATACTTATACAATTCTTTCATAATTAAGGAACTCCGTGATGTTCAGTTTCTGGAACTAATGCCGTACGAACCCAAATATTCGAAACGTAAAAAACAGGTAAGGAGATTGCTGCTTCAAATACCACATTTTGTGAGAGTATTTGTGAGCGACAAAATACGGATACGGAAGTTTATTCAACAAAACTCTGTTCAGTTTATTTTTTCGGATAACAGGTTCAGTTGCAGGTGTAGAAAGGTGCGGTCAGTTTATCTCACACATCAGGTAAATATTCTCAAGCCTGCTAACCTTGACCCATGGCTTTTGCCATCAGCTGTTCACCGATACTGGATGGGTAAATTTGATGAATGTCTTGTCCCTGATAATCCTGATAAATTATTTAAGGGGCTAACTAACCATGACGGACTTTCCAAGAAGTTGAAATACATCGGATTTTTGAGTCGGTTCAATAATATTGAACATAACAGAAGTCACAAACATATACTTGTCATTCTTTCCGGGCCGGAACCTCAGCGTTCGATCTTTGAGAAAATCATAGTTTCTGCAGCGTATCATACCGACGAGAAAATAATTCTGGTTCGGGGTACTGAAAAACTTTTGGGAAAGGCGTTGACTGATAATGTGATGGTTTATAATATTGCGGAGACAATTGTTCTTAAAAAACTTTTACAGGATTGCAGTTACGTGGTTTGTCGGTCGGGATATTCATCGGTGATGGACCTTATTATTTCGGAAACACCGGCAATTATTGTACCGACACCAGGACAAAGCGAGCAGGAATACATTGCTGAAACGGCTGATGAAAACAGTTGGTTTGTGGTTCAGGATCAATATAATTTTGTTTTTCTAAAACCGGAGGTAGTGAAAACGGAATGTAAGCTTCCGGATATTAAAAATAACTATCTGGATGTAGTTATATCTGAAATTGTGTAAAATAATCAGAATAAATTCAAAGATAACTCAGTCATAACTATGCAATTTAAGCATGAATTGAAATTTATAGTATTTTTGGCGAGTTAAATTCAAAACAAAGTTGATGGCACATAAAGCAGGATTTGTAAATATTGTAGGTAACCCCAATGTAGGAAAGTCAACCCTGATGAATTTGTTTGTGGGAGAGAGGTTGTCCATTATAACCAATAAATCTCAGACAACACGGCACCGGATTCTTGGCATCATTAACGGGGAAGATTTTCAGATTATATTTTCAGATACACCGGGAGTTGTTAAGCCGCATTACAAATTGCAGGAGTCGATGCTTAAATTCTCAAATTCTGCATTGGAAGATGCCGATATCCTGTTGTACGTCACTGATGTTGTGGAAACTAAGGAGAAAAATATTGAATTCATTGAGAAAGTAAACAAGACGGATGCACACCAGATTGTTGTCATTAATAAAATCGATCTGACGGATCAGAAAAAGCTGGAAGAATTGGTTGATTACTGGAAGCAGCAGTTGCCTAAGGCAGAGATTTATCCTATATCGGCTTTGCATAAGTTCAATGCCGACCTTTTATTTAAGCGTATTGTGTCTTTATTGCCGGATTCACCTCCATATTTTGAAAAAGATGCCTTGACTGATCGTCCGGAGCGGTTTTTTATTTCCGAGATCATCCGTGAAAAAATTTTCGAGCGGTATAAAGAGGAGGTTCCATACTCAACAGAGGTGAACATAGAGCAATTCAAGGAGGATAAAAAAATTATTCATATTAATGCCGTAATTCTGGTTGAACGCGATTCGCAAAAAGGAATCATCATCGGCAATCAGGGAAAGGCTTTGAAGGGTGTTGGTACAGAGGCGCGTAAGGATATTGAGAAGTTTCTGGGCAAGCAGGTATTTCTGCAGATTTTTGTAAAAGTTCAGAAAGATTGGCGGAATAATGATAACCAATTGAAACAGTTTGGTTACGAATAATTTGGATCAAACCAACAAATACATTAAAACCTGTTATACTTCTATTGAAATTAGTAAATTTGCGGTCAAAATTTTTGTGATATATGGGCGAAGTAAACGAAAAGGACATCGAGAAAAAACCATTGAATTTTATTGAGGAATTTGTGGTCCAGGATATCGAAGCAGGAAAAAGCAATAAAAGGGTACACACCCGTTTCCCGCCAGAGCCTAACGGATATCTGCACATTGGTCATGCCAAAGCGATATGTCTCGACTTTGGAGTTGCAGAACGGTTTGGTGGAAAGTGTAACCTTCGGTTCGACGACACCAACCCGGTTAAAGAAGATGTGGAATATGTAGATTCCATAAAAGAGGATATTAAATGGCTTGGGTTCGACTGGGAGGACAGGGAATTTTACGCCTCTGATTATTTCGGCAAACTGTACGATTTTGCTGTTGATCTTATAAAAAGAGGACTGGCTTACGTGGATGATCAGAGTTCGGAAGAAATAGCCGGTCAAAAAGGTACGCCAACATCGCCCGG
Organism: Quyinboa mangrovi; assembly: GCF_042219825.1. Classification (NCBI taxonomy): domain Bacteria; kingdom Pseudomonadati; phylum Bacteroidota; class Bacteroidia; order Bacteroidales; family Quyinboaceae; genus Quyinboa; species Quyinboa mangrovi. The sequence continues at coordinate 51,934 of NZ_JBHJHQ010000009.1, read as the reverse complement.
AAAAGAAAGTCCTTACAGAAGCAGGTCGGTTGAGGAAAACCTCGATTTGTTCCAGCGTATGAATGCAGGAGAGTTTGCAGAGGGTGCCAAGGTATTACGTGCAAAGATTGATATGGCATCGCCTAATATGCACATGCGTGATCCTATCATGTACAGAATATTAAACCGATCGCATCACCGTACCGGCGATACATGGCATGTTTACCCGATGTACGATTTTGCACATGGGCAAAGCGACTATTTCGAAGGGATAACACATTCTTTGTGTACACTGGAATTTGAGGTTCACAGACCCTTATACAACTGGTTTGTCGATCAGCTAATGGATAGCGATTACCGTCCGCGCCAGATAGAATTTAACCGCTTGAACCTGAATTATACTGTGATGAGTAAACGTAAACTGTTGCAGTTAGTCCAGGAAGGTTATGTGAGTGGCTGGGATGACCCGCGTATGCCGACTTTAAGCGGATTACGACGCCGTGGATATACACCGGAATCCATCCGTAATTTTGTGGACAGGATTGGTTACACCAAGTTTGAGGCACTCAACGATTTTGCACTTTTAGAGCATAGTGTGCGCGATGATCTGAATAAACGTGCTCCTCGTGTAAATGCCGTTCTTGATCCTTTGAAACTGGTGATTACCAATTATCCCGATGATCTGGTTGAGGATATGGAGATCATTAATAATCCTGAGGATGAATCCATGGGAAGCAGAACGATTCCTTTCTCTAAAGAAATTTATATTGAGAGGAACGATTTTATGGAAGATCCTCCAAAAAAATTCTTCCGTTTGGGTCCTGACCGCGAAGTGCGTTTAAAAGGTGCATACATTGTTAAATGTACTGGTTTTAAGAAGAATAGCGATACAGGGGAAATAGAGGAATTGTATTGTACGTATGATCCGTTAACAAAAAGTGGCATGCCTGATAGTAACCGAAAGGTGAAAGGAACGTTACATTGGGTAAGTGTGAAGCACTGTGTGGATGCTGAAGTAAGGTTGTACGACAGACTTTTTCTTGATGAAGCACCATTAGGGCATAAGGATAAGGATTTTCTGGAGTTCCTGAACAAAGATTCCCTGAAAATTCTTAAAGGTTGCAAAGTTGAACCATCGTTAGAAAATGCTGAGCCTTTACAAAACTTCCAGTTCCAGCGCATCGGGTATTTTAATGTTGACCCGGACTCAAAAAAGGGAGCGCTAATTTTTAACAGAACAGTTCAGTTAAAGGACAGTTGGGCGAAACAGGCCGGCAAATAGGCTTTATGAGTGAATTAAAAAACGAGCTGCTATTATTAAAGATTACCGGTGAAGATAAACCGGGACTCACATCGGCTTTAACCGGTATTCTGGCCAGGTATGATTGTAATATTCTGGATATTGGTCAGGCAGATATACATAACACCCTTTCACTGGGAATTTTGTTCGAAGTGCCGTCCAATAATGAATCTGCGCCGGTGTTAAAGGATTTGCTTTTTAAAGCTTATGAACTAGGATTAAATGCCAGCTTTACGCCGGTTTCAAATGAAGAATATTCCCACTGGGTTGGGATGCAGGGTAAAAACCGGTATATTGTCACGCTTCTGGGGCGCAAGTTAAGTGCTAAGCAGATTTCTTCAGTCACCGGACTCATAGCATCACAGGGACTGAATATTGATAATATTACGCGCTTAACGGGAAGAATTCCGTTAGATGCAGCGAATAATCAGTCCAGATCGTGCGTACAGTTGTCGGTAAGAGGATTTTTGAGCGATAAAGCACTGATGCAGAAAAGCTTCATGGATTTATCTAAGGAGCAGGGTATTGATGTTGCTTTTCAGGAAGATAATATTTACCGCAGGAATAGAAGACTGGTGTGCTTCGATATGGATTCAACACTGATCCAGACGGAAGTGATAGATGAAATGGCCGAACGTCATGGAGTGGGAGAAGAGGTCAGGGCTATAACAGAATCAGCCATGAGGGGCGAGATTGATTTTAGCGAAAGCTTTAAAAAGCGTTTGTCATTGCTCCGGGGGCTTGAAGTATCGGTTCTTAATGAGATAGCTGAAAACCTCCCCGTTACTGAAGGTGCAGCAAGGTTGATTTCAACGCTTAAGAAGTTTGGCTTCAAAATTGCTATTTTGTCGGGTGGATTCACTTTTTTTGGAGAATCATTGAAACGTAAGCTTGATATAGATTATGTTTACGCCAATGAATTTGAGATAGAGAACGACAAGCTTACCGGCGGGTATGTTGGTGAAATAGTTGATGGTAAACGCAAGGCTGAGTTGCTAAAGCTTTTAGCACAGGTTGAAAAGCTTAATCTGGAACAGGTTATTGCAGTGGGCGATGGAGCAAATGATCTTCCGATGTTAAATCTGGCAGGTTTGGGTATTGCATATCACGCCAAACCAAAAGTAAAGGAGAATGCACAGCATGCAATATCATCTGTAGGATTGGATGGAATTTTATATCTGCTGGGTTTTAACGATTTAATGATTGATCACGGGAATAAATAGAAGATATAAGATATCAGACACAAGACATACGATTGTTTTGGGTTTAAATATCGGGTCGAATGATATTATAACAAATTGAAAATTTCAAAAAATGAAAAAAACAGCAATTTTATTTCTGCTAGTAGTACTGCCATTTGCAGTAATGAATATCCAGGGACAGACAAAGTACAAATTCGGACATATTGATAGTCAGGCTCTTTTACAGAAGATGCCCGAAATGGATAAGGCAATGGGGACACTCGAAGATCTTCAGACAAGTAACAATGAAAAGCTGAAGATGATGCAGGGTGAATTACAGAAACTTAACAGCAAATATGTAAGCGAAAGTAAGACACTTGATGCCATTGCTCGTCAATCCCGGGAGAAGGAATTGCAGATGATGAGCCAGAATATTCAGGATTTTTACCAGTCTGCACAGCAGGATATGCAGCAACAGCAGACAGCGCTAACACAGCCTATTCTGGATAAAGCCCGGAAAGCTGTTGAAGAAGTTGGTAAGGAAAACGGTTTCACCTATATTTTTGATCTGTCTAAAGGCGAAGTTCTTTATATGGGAGATCAGAGTGTTGATATTATGCCGCTTGTGCTTAAAAAGCTAGGTATAACAGAAGATAATGCAACAGCACAATAAGAAAATATTGTCTGATTTGCCAGGTCCCATTGGAGTGTTCGATTCCGGATACGGTGGTCTGACTATCCTTCGGGATCTGGTAAGCGCACTTCCAAAGCATGATTTTATTTACCTGGGCGATAATGCCCGGACACCTTACGGAACCCGTTCGTACGATGTGGTTCTGGAATATACCCTGGAAGCAGTAACCCGGCTGTTTGAAATGGGTTGTCACCTGATTATCCTGGCCTGTAATACGGCTTCAGCAAAAGCTTTACGAACTATTCAGCAAAAACATCTTCCTTTTATTGATCCACACAGAAGAGTTTTGGGTGTTATACGCCCCAGTGTGGAGATTGTTGGTGATATAACCACATCAAATCATGTTGGTGTTTTCGGAACAACCGGAACCATTCAGTCCGGGTCGTATCCTATTGAAATCAATAAATTACATCCTGAGTTAATGGTTTCGGGTGAAGCATGCCCCATGTGGGTTCCGCTCGTTGAAAATGGGGAGGCAGATTCTAACGGTGCAGATTATTTTATAAAGCAACATATTGATAATCTTTTGCAAAATGATCCGAAGGTTGATACCATTATTTTGGGGTGCACGCATTATCCACTGCTGATACATAAGATAAAGTCTTTTATGCCCGAAGGTATTCAGGTTATTTCGCAGGGACCTGTTATTGCGGAAAGTTTGAAGGATTACCTGAAACGGCATCCTGAGATGGATGAAAAAATACGAAAAACAGGAAATGTTGAATTTTTCACAACAGAAAATCCTGAGAAGTTTAACGAGCTTGCAAACCTGTTTTACAACGAGCCCATCGAAGCCCAACACATCACATTATAACTTGTAACTCTAAACTCGTAACTTATAAACTTCACCTTACCAACTGTCCCCTTCTTTATACCAGCTTGCATACATGGCATAATTGTTGGCAATTTTGTGGATCATTTCCTTGCTTTGTTCCGGTTCAATGTCTTTCACTTTTTTAGCAGGAACACCGGCATAAACACTGTTGGGCTCAACTTTGGTGCCTGTTAAAACAAGAGAGTTGGCAGCAATAATTGAGTTTTCTCCAATTTCGGCATGATCCAAAACCGTTGCGCCGATACCGATCAAAACATTGTCGCATATTTTGGCTCCGTGAATGGTTACGTTGTGACCAACTGAAACGTTGTTGCCAATATCAACTGTTGATTTTTCATAAAGTGTATGCAGTACAGATCCATCCTGAATATTGACGTTGTTCCCAATTCTGATGGAATTTACATCGCCCCTGAGAACAGCATTGTACCAAATGCTGCAATTGTCGCCCATCACCACATCACCAATTACCACAGCAGTTTCTGCCAGGTAACAGTTATCTCCTATTTTTGGAATAAAACCGCGAACTTTCTTTATCAATGCCATTGTATTTATTTTTTGCAAAAATATGGAAAAATGGGGAAAGTGCAGGATGAAGGATTTGATATTATGACACATTTTATGACTGCTGAATGCGTTAGACGAGGAATGTGAAAATATGTTAAATCGATAATTGCCCGTGTATGTTATTACTTCGGATCTGAGGCATTTCGTAATTTTGCGGCGAGACTTGAGATTTATGGATGCACAGGTAATATCCGCAAATGCTGCGGACAAGGTAGATATAAAGGAACTGGGGAAAGCGCTTTTGCGGGTTGGATCCAACCTTATGAGTTGTGGTGCTAATACCAGGAGAATAAGGATGACGGTGGAGCGCATTTCAGGTGCTTTTAATTGTACAACAGAGTTGTTGATTACACACAGGGCATTGATGCTTACGGTAAGCGATGAGAATGAAGACCATTTTCACAGCAGCCTGAAAAGAACTTCTCCGCACGGTGTGAATTTCAGTGTGGTTTCCGGCATAAGTATTATGAGCTGGAAAGTTGTTCAGGATGGTTGGTCCATTGACCAGATAAATACTGAGCTTGACAGGTTGTTGCAATTGCCTCATTATCCCAGGTTGGTTATACTGCTAATGGTTGGCATTGCAGATGCAGCATTTTGCAGACTGTTTGGAGGAGGATGGGAGGAGATGCTGGTTGCTTTTATCGCAACATTTGCCGGACTTTATGTGCGTCAGGAAGCAGTTAAGAGAAAATTTAATCCTTACTTATGCATCTTTTTTGCATCCTTCGTATCTTCGCTGATTGCCGGATTGTTTGTTAAATTCGGAGGATCTGTTCAGGAATATGCCCTGTCTGCTTCAGTGTTATACCTTATTCCGGGAGTGCCTCTGATTAATTCCTTCTCTGATTTGATCCACGGTAATATTATGAATGGTATCGTTAGGAGTGTGAATGGTTTAATCATTGCATTTGCAATTGCCTTTGGCTTATTGCTTGCAATACAAATTTGTCAGTTGTAGCATATGGAATGGTTAGCTTTTTTAGAGAAAGGGATATGGCTTGGATTTGCAGCCATTGGTTTTGCCATCTTGTTCAATGTGCCATTAAGAACATTGAAAGTCATCTTTGTTATCGGGGCATTAGGCGGTCTGGTTAAATTTCTGTTATTAAAATTTGGTGTCAACATAACCATCGCTTCTTTTGGAGGTTCCGTTACTGTTGGTTTTGTGAGCAGTTATGCGGCGCATTATAAACATGCACCTCCAATGGTGTTTGCAATACCTGCTGTAATACCAATGGTTCCGGGGGTATTTACCTACCGTATGATGCTTGGCTTAATGCAATTGACAGAAGATGTTGGTGCTGGTGATTACAACAAGATCATGGCCGAGACAGTCAATAACGGTTTAAAGGCATCGTTTATACTATTGGCGCTGGCTTTAGGTGTTGGATTACCTATTTTACTTAGTAGAAAAGAATCGGTAAAAAAGAGAGCTTAGTATTAAATAACATGCAAATATTATAACAATAAAAAAACCGCAGATGTCTGCGGTTTTTTATATATGGTAAAATCAGTTTTTATTTATAAACCCATAAGGTTTTTCACCTCAGCCAGTGTTTTTGCAGCACTTTCGCGGGCTTTTTCTGCACCCGTTTTTGTGACTTTATCAAGGAATGCTTCGTCGTTGTAAATGTCTTCAATTTTTTCCCGGATCGGTGCAATAAACCTGATGATATCTTCTGCCAGTTGTTTTTTCATATCACCATAACGAATCTCACATTTATTATATAAAGCATCGAAATGAGCAACAGTATCCGGTGTGGAAACAATGTCCAGCAAGGTGAACAGGTTCTGAACCGGTTCCGGTTTTTCTGAGTTTTCCTTAGTCGGGCCGCTGTCTGTTACAGCACGCATCACTTTTTTACGGATCTCTTTATCAGTATCAACCAGAAATATTCCGTTGCCTTCGGATTTCCCCATTTTTCCGCTTCCGTCAAGTCCCGGAACTTTAATCAGATCGGTTCCGTAAAACGTAAAAGGTTGTGGTAAGGGGAAAAGTTCGCCATACATACCGTTAAAGCGCTTGGCAAATTTGCGGGTCATTTCCAGGTTCTGTTCCTGATCTTTTCCAACCGGTACTTTATGTGCTTTGTGAATAATAATATCACTGGCCATAAGGATTGGATAAGTGAGCAGGCCTGCATTTACGTTATTTGGCTGTTTGCGTGCCTTTTCCTTAAACGATGTGGTTCGTTCCAGTTCACCAAGATAAGCGTTCATGTTCAGAAGCAGGTAGAGTTCAAGGATCTCCTTTACATCGCTCTGAACATAAATGGTTGCCTTCTCAGGATCAATGCCACAGGCAAGATATTCTGCCAGCACCTGACGGACATTCTTTTTCAGATCGCCCGGTTTTGGATGTGTAGTAAGGGAGTGCCAGTCTGCAATGAAAAAAAAGCAGTTATACTCGTTTTGCATTTTTATAAAGTTCCTTACTGCACCAAAATAATTGCCCAGGTGCAGGTTTCCTGTTGGTCTGATTCCGCTTACTACTGTTTCCATGTCTTTAAATTAACGGCTGCAAAAGTAATAAAAATACTGCTTAGTCCTGAAGTAAATTTCCCAGCAAACCGCCGGTTTCTTTGCCGCTGTTTCTTCCTGCCGGAGCAATGGCTGCAATCAGTTTACTTATTGGCATAGACTGTAACCATACTTTTCCGGTTCCTCTTAAATGTGCCAGAAACAAACCTTCTCCGCCAAAAACCATTGAACGCAGTCCGCCGGCCTGACTGATGTTGTAATCAATGCCATCGGTGAACCCGACCAGACAACCCGTATCCACAAACAGTGATTCGCCGTTCAGTTCCTTTTCAATTACGGTTCCGCCTGCATGAACAAATGCCAGTCCGTCTCCTTCCAGTTTCTGAAGAATAAAACCTTCGCCGCCAAATAATCCTGATCCCAGGCGTTTACTGAACGTAACCGAAATTTTGGTTCCTAAGGCAGCACATAAAAAGGCATCGCGTTGAACCGTAACCCTGTAGCCCAGATTTTGCAGATGAAGCGGAATAATAGTTCCCGGATATGGTGCCGAAAAAGCCACACGCTTTTTTCCGTATCCCTGATTCGTAAAATGGGTTACAAAAAGGCTTTCACCGGTGATAAGCCTGCCGGCACCTTTCAGAAGTTTACCAAACAGTCCCTCGTTGGGTGTTGATCCGTCTCCCATGCGGGCAGTATAATTAATTCCTTCGTCCATGTATAACATGGCGCCGGCTTCGGCAATGACTGTTTCATTCGGATCGAGTTCAATTTCCACAAGTTGTACATCGTGGCCTTTAATGTGGTAGTCAATTTCGTGTGATTGCATAGCGTATTTGTTTATAGAGTTTATGTTAAATATTTCAGGGATTAAGTGCTTTTATCGGTGTTCCCGTGGCACTGTTTGGCATAGGAATGCCTGTCATACTGCATATTGTTGGAATGATATCGCTGATCTTTACAGGTTGGGAACTTTCGCCACGTCCCACTTTCCATCCATAAAAACTCAGAGGAACACGCGTGTCTGATAATCCGTAAACTTCATTGTTGTAATCGTCCCCGGGTTCTTCAATCCAACCCGGTTCCAGCATCAGGAATACGTCACCGCAATGTTCCTTGTTATAGGATTCCTGCATTTTTTTCAGAACTCCCGACTGGTACTCATTTTCACTGAACAGATGTGTTGGCGCTGCAAACGCAACGCCGGTAAATTCCTTCATAAAGGCTGCCGTTTTATCCTGAACTTCTTTAAACGAAATTTTAGAAGATTCTATCAGCTCTTTGTTCAGATAGATCTGCTGGCCATAATAATGTTCAACCCATCGGCCTTGCCCGTAAAAGGCCATCAGATAAGTGTTGAGCAGTGCCATGGCCCGATCCGTTTTAAAATAACCGGACGGAATATTATATTCCTCAAGATATTCAGGGTTGATCGGAGCCCTTTGCGATCCGGTTAAAAAGAACAATACATTATTGCGACCAACTTCTTTTTCAACGGTTTTAATCAGGTCTTCAATTTCGCGGTCGAGCCGGATGTAATTATCTTCCATTTCAATGGAGTAGGGGCCGTATTCCAACGCTTTCTGTCCCAAGGATGAAAAGTTGACAAACAACAGGTCTGTAAAATCGTCTTCTCCCAGTTTTTCACCTTTAATAGCGTCAATGACAAAATCCTTCAGAATCATATTGCCGAAAGGTGTTGCCTTAAGAAAGGCATACGGGTTTGGCTTTGATGCATTGGATTCGAAGGATTGTGGCAGCGAATAATCTTTGTAAATCCGCTTTTTTGCATCGTACAGATATTTATTTTCCGGAAGTAAAAGATCCCACTTCGCTTTCATGTAAAAGGCCGGAAAATTTTTCAGATTAAAGGCATCCACCCAATCAGGAAGCCAGGCCATATATGCATCACTGGAAATAATTTTACCGGTTTTCTCATCCAGCCAGTAAGCGCCATCTGCAGCATGCCCGGCCAGCAAAACAGCCTGCGTCGGTTCAAGCGCCACCGAAACAACTTTTGAATTTCCGTACGTACTGAGTTTCAGTTCATCGCCAATGGTGGAGGCATTCATGTTAGCTGCATTGTACGCGCTTTGCGAGGGTGTTAACCCAATGGTTATGGCACGTTCGTCGGCTGTGATAGGTTCCGTTTTAAGTGTTTTACGGTTATACCATTCTATGCCGGTAATGCCATGATAACGAGGTGTTGTTCCGGTAACCAGCGTGGCGTGATCCGGTCCCTTATGTGAGAATGCATAGCTGTACGAAGCATTGCTGAAGGTATATCCGTTATCGATAAAGATCCGAAACCCTTTTTCGGTAAAATTGTTGTAGTAACGGTTAAGATAATCCGGGTGCATCTGATCGATGACAATACCGATGATTAATTTCGGTTTTTCAGGCGGGACCGGAATCTGACTGTTGACTCCAGTGCTAAAAATCAGCAAGCATGCAATAAGTGAATATATTAGTTTTGACTTCATAATCGTATTTTAAACAAAAATAGTACTCCATTTTAACCTAACGCATTCAGGATTCAGAAATTTTCCACTTTTTATAATTCCTTTAGCTTTAAATGATGATAAAACCTACATTTGCAAAAAAACAGAAAATATGAGTCTATTATATCCCATAAAATTTGAGCCGGTACTTCATGAAAAAATCTGGGGAGGAAGTTACCTGAAAGAGAAACTGAATAAAAACGCAAAGGAAAATTCAAAGGTTGGTGAATCGCTGGAAATAAGTTCGGTGGAAGGAAGCGTTTCGGTTGTATCCAACGGTTTTCTGGCTGGCAATCCTCTTGATGAATTGATTGAGGTCTACATGGGTGACCTGGTGGGTGATGCGGTATTCGAAAAATTCGGAACCGTTATTCCCTTGCTGATAAAATTTATTGATGCCAACGCGGATTTAAGTATTCAGGTTCATCCTGATGATGAATATGCGGCAGAACACCACGGCAAACTGGGGAAGAACGAGATGTGGTATGTAATGGATGCCAAACCGGGTGCTTATATTATTCCGGGGTTTTCGAAAGAAGTGACCCGTGAAGAAGTGCAAAAATGCATCGATGATGGTAACTTTGAAGATATCCTTACCAAATTTCCGGTGAAAAAAGGTGATGTGTTTATGATTCCCGTCGGACGGGTTCACGCATTGTGTGCCGGTGTTGTGGTAGCCGAAATTCAGCAAACCTCTGATGTGACCTACCGCTTGTACGATTATAACCGCAAAGATGATAATGGAAATTTGAGGGAGCTGCATATTGAAGATTCGCTGAATGTAATTGATTACAGTAAACCGGAAGCGTTTGTTACAAACTATGAGCCGGAGCTTAATAAAGCGGTTAATTTGCAACGCAATAAATATTTTACAGTTAATATGTTACATTTGGATCAATCCATAAAACGCGACTATTACCTGTTGGATTCATTCGAGATTATTATGTGTGTGGAAGGTGAGGCTGTCATTGAATCAGAGAATGAACCTGTTACGGTGAAAGCCGGCGAAACGGTACTCATCCCTGCCGAATTGAGAGAAATTAGCTTTATACCCAAAGGAGAGGCAAAGCTGTTGGAGATTTACTACGAAGCGGATTTTGAGCAGGCTTAAAACATTTTGTCTGTGTTTTGGTTTCATATGTACAAATAAGCATTATGGAAAATATAGAAGAAACGATTGCTGACATCAAAGAGCATATAAAATCAAAAGGGCACAAGTGGGTAAAAGGTGAAAGCATCGACTTATATTTCAGGTTTCTATTTGAAAATAAATTTTCAAACTCAAAGTTATTGGTGGAAGTTTTTCAGCGTGATTTTTTTGAGATTAACATTGAGATACTGGATGAAGAAAACCTGAAAATAAAGTGGCTCGATGTTGACGATACCATAACAGAAAAAAATGATACCCTGATCATTTTGTTGCTGTCACACGATGAGGAAGATATCCGCCGTGGCAATCATATGCCGGAAAAACTGGCGTTGTACGATGGACTGGTTTACTATGCCGAGAAAACCATCACGAATTTTTCACGAATTTTCGATTTAATCATACAGCATAAAAAATGAGAGCTTTCGGGCGAAAGCTCTCATAGATCCTTAACTATTTTAAAACCCTCAGCCTGTTGAGGTGATTTTGATTCGACTAAACACAACCTGAAATTTCTGGTAAAATGATTGGAAATTTTGATTCAGGTTGAGTATCGTGATGACAAATATAAGAAATGTCGTTTAAAATAACATACTTTCAATAAGATTTATACTGATTAGCTTATAATGAACCTTTATTGCAGCATTTTGGGAAGAATTTAATAACTTGAGATCGCAATTTGCGACATCAAGTTGGGGAGGTCTCAGAACGCACCCAATGAGGGGTTGATAATAATAACTTAGTTCGGAATTACATTTAGCCATGTTGTAAAAAAAATCAAAGCTCTGTTCAGAAAACTTAATTCATACTGGACAATACTGTGCAATTTGTTTAAATGTGATCTTGTGTGGGAACAAAACTAAAGAGGCTTAAATGAAATATTTGAGTAAATTAGTAAATACACTTCAGTTTATTATGGTTTGTATCATCTTTTGTTCTTGTCAACAGAAGGTATTGAAGACTTATTATGATACTGGAGAATTGAAGGTAGAGAAATTTCTAAAAGGAGGTAATGATAGCATAATATATTTTAGGGAGTATTTTAAAAACGGAAATATAAAACAAGAGGGAACAATCAGGAATGATACAGTAATGGATGGTCATTATAAATTATATTATGCTGATAAAAAGCTATTATGGGAAGGTGAAATTATTAATAATGTAATCCAAGACAGACATAAGTGGCAATGGAATCAGTGTAAGGACTGTTTTCAAGGTATAGAAATCGAGGGTGATCCTGATCAGTTAATACCACATCAAGTATATAAGTTCAGAGTTAATATGCCTAAAGTCTATCCTAGATTTTATGATGCCAGAGATGAAGACTTTTATAGCCTAGCAAATCAGGATACAAAAAGTGTTTATACTTATCCATATGTTTTTGCATTCAACCCTAATAAAAATGGAGAATACATTATAAAAATAGTGTTTATGAAGAGAGATGGAAATTTTATTGTTGGTTCCCCATATATTGAATGTACATTATCAACTACTTTGTCGGACTCTCACTTGGAATTCGAATAATTAATGAGAAGCTCGGGAATTACAAAACCCTTAGCTCATTGGAAGTATGGTAATTCTAAATCACTCTCAGAAGTAAATTACATATTTCCTAAAAATTCCTAACAAATGTTTTTTGCCGAAAACATATATAATATTCTATATGTTTAATATGAAACATTAATTGAAATATTATGAGAAAGAGTTTGTATGCTATGGTTTTACTGAGTTTTATAGCTGTATTTGCGGCAGATGCTCAGGATTATTACCTGAGTAAAACCATAAATGGAAATTATAAAGAAGTGGTACAGAAAACCAAAGATGTACTGAAAGAACAGGGATTTGGAGTAACCACAGAAACGCAAATGGATAAAGTTTTAAAAGAAAAACTTGATAATGTAGATATGAAGCCCTACCTGATTCTGGGTGTCTGCAATCCGGGTTTTGCGTATAAGACCTTACAGGCAGAACCGAATATTGGTTTGTTTCTTCCCTGTAAAGTCGTGGTAAAACTGGTTGATGATTCAAAAGTTGAGGTGGTTATGATCAATCCTTCAGAAGTAATGAAAAATATTAATAATCCTGAACTGGACAAAGTAGCGGCAGAAGTCACCAAACGATTTAAGGAGGCGTTAAGCAATCTTTAATACCCGTTTTTTATTTATTCGGAAAACCGTTCAGTTAAGCTGGACGGTTTTTTTGTCCCAGGGTGGCATTCGCTTGGCTCATTGACCCTTGGTTCATTTAATTTGCCCATTACGGGGTCATTATTTATCATGAAAGTGTTCAATATAGCGTTTTTCGCTATGTCGAAAAAATTAAAGCTTTGATTAATTATGACGAGCCTGGATGCAACGCCAAACCATGGGCGGTTTTTTGTTTTGGATCAGCATAAAATAGCATATAAGTGTTTAATTTAATTCATTTTAACCGGTAAACTCTTCGAATATATATTTTTGTACCTTTGCAGCACCAGCAGGCCGGTCTGTCGCTCCACCTTTGGCGGGGAGGAAAGTCCGGGCAACACAGGGCGCCGTACTTCGGAAAGCGAAGATGTTTGTGAAGGCATAGTAATGTAACAGAAAATAACCGTCCCGATGTATATCGGGATAAGGGTGAAAAGGTGGGGTAAGAGCCCACCAGTATTTGTGGCGACACAGATAGCTGTACATCTTACGGGTTGCAAGACCATGTATATCCCGCGTAAAGCTGCCCGCTTTATTCTTCGGAAGACGGGAGGGGTAGGTCGCTCAGATAAATGACAGGCATCCCGATGTATTTCGGGATACAGAACCCGGCTTACAGGCCTGCTGCTTTTTAATCTATCTGTTATGAGTAAATTAAATGACCTGATAAGGTTTGTCACTCAGGACATCTGGAGGATACCTGAAAAGGAACTTTCCACATGGAAACGATATCTGATGAAACCGTTCAGAGTTTTGGCCTTGTCCATACGAGGGTTTCTTGAAGACAAGGTACAACTTCGTGCATCTGCACTTACCTATTATTCGTTATGGGCTGTAGTGCCTATTCTGGCGTTATTGCTTGGAATTGCCAGAGGGTTTGGCTTTCAGAATTATATTGAGGAACAAATCATTAAAAATTTTAGTGATCAGACCATTGTTATCACATCCGATTCTCTGTCGGTTGTTCAGAATGCAGCTGATACAGCCATGTACCCGGATTCTGTTCAGCAAACCCGAAAGACTAATGTGGCCGAAAAAATACTTGGATTTGCGTATAAATATCTCGATAAAACACAGGAAGGCTTTATTCTTGGAATTGGGCTGATTATACTGTTTTGGTCAGTTATAAATATGCTGAGCCATATTGAAAATACCTTTAATGATATCTGGCAGATTCGAAAGCCGCGATCGATTTTGCGAAAATACACAGACTATTTTGGCTTTATGATTCTGGCGCCGGTGATCATTATATTTTCGGCAGGAGCCAATGTGTTTGTTACAACCAGAATAGAGGAGCTGTTCAGTATTTTGGGACTTGATTTTGCAATTGGACCGGTAACTTTAGTCTTTGCAACCGTTGCACCTTATGTGCTTTACAGCCTGGTATTTTTCCTTTTTTATATCGTGATCCCAAATACCAAGGTTAAAGTAGTTCCGGCTTTGATCGCAGGAATTCTTGTTGGTATTTTATTCCAGTTTCTGCAGTATGGTTATATTAACGGGCAGGTTTATCTCTCGCGAATCAATGCGGTTTACGGAACGTTTGCCGCACTACCGCTATTCCTGATGTTTCTGCAGTTGGGTTGGGTTCTGGTATTATACGGTGCGGAATTTTCTTTTGCGATCCAGAATAATAAAAACTTCTTATACGACAGTGATATTAAGGATATTAGTATAGCATACAGAAATACGATCCTGTTTTATATTCTCTATCTTATCATAGAGCGGTTTAAAGAGGGAGAACAACCTCTGAAAGCCAGTGAAATTGCCGATGCCGAAAATATTCCGGTAAGACTGGTGCGTAAAATTATGAGTGACCTGCAAAGGGCAGGGATCATTTCTGAAGTAAATACAATTGATGATACTGCGTACCAGCCGGCGGTTGATATCGATATAATAACTATTCAGTATGTTCGGTTTAAGATGGATAATCTGGGGAGCACTAATTTTCTACCGCTAAGACAGTCAGCTTATAAAAAGCTCAGACAAACCATCCTGAATGCGGAGGAAAAATTTATTCTTTCAGATGAGAATATCTGTATCAAAGATCTTACGCTGAAATAAGTTTATTGCCGTGCTACATCAATGTTGTAGGTTTTTAATTTATTGTACAGCGTTTTACGGTCAATATTCAGCATTTTAGCGGCCTTTGATTTATTATATTTAGCCTCATCCAGAGCATTTAATATTAATTCTTTTTCGGTTAGAGAAGTTACTTCGCGAAGGTCTGGTATGCCATCCTGAGTAAGTATTGCGGATTGAATATCAAGGCCTTTATTTTCTTCTTTTACAGTAAACTCTTCAGGTAATACATCCGTTGTAATCTCGTCGCCACTGGTTAGTAAAACGGACCGGTTAATCACATTGCGTAACTCCCTGATGTTTCCGTCCCACCTGTAATTCATAAAAATGTCATTTACTTCATCACTTAGCTTCTTTACAGATTTGTTGAAAGATTTATTGGCTTTAAGGATAAAATAATTAACAAATTCGGGAATGTCTTCGATGCGTTTGCGCAATGGTGGAATCTTGATTTTAAAGCCATTTAACCGATGATAAAGATCTTCGCGGAATTCATTGCGTTTTACCATTTCAGCCAGGTCCTCATTTGTGGCTGTAATTATACGAACATCTGTTTTTATGGGTTTATTTCCTCCTACGCGGTATATAACTTTTTCCTGAAGGGCTCTCAATAATTTCACCTGATTTTCATAGGTCAGGTTTCCTACCTCGTCCAGAAATAAGGTTCCACCTTTAGCCTGTTCAAAGTACCCCTTTTTGTCATTAATTGCTCCGGTAAATGATCCTTTTACATGACCAAAAAGTTCACTGTTTGCAAGCTCTTTAGGAAGTGCCCCACAGTCTACCGCTACAAACGGTTTATTCTTTCGTTCACTTAAATTATGTATGGCTCTTGCAATGTATTCTTTTCCGGAACCGGTTTCGCCCTGTAGTATAACCATCACATCTGTTGGAGCAACGATCTCGCAATAGGATAAAACTTTTTTTATTTTATTGCTTTGTCCGGTTATAAATCCTGATGAAAATTCCACAGAAGGATCATGTTTAACTGTAGCACAGGCACCTGAAACCAAATGGAGTATCTGATCAGGAAGGACCGGCTTGGTCACATAATCATATGCGCCGTTCTTAATAAGTTTTACGGCGGTTTTAATTTCCTGATATGCCGTCATTATAATAATAGGAGTGCCTGCTTTGTTCTGTTTGACGAAAGCAAGCATTTCCTCTCCGTTCGTATCAGGAAGACGATAATCGCATAAAATAACATCATACGTGTTTTGAAGAATCAGTTTTTTCCCCTGCTCACCTGAATATGTTCCTGTGGCGGCATAACCTTTCTGATTTAAATACCTTACCAGAAGATCACTGATATATGTGTCGTCGTCTATGATTAGTATCGGGTTTTTCATATAAAACATTTCATGTATTGAGGGAACGATGATGTTCTTAACTTACTTATAAAACATGCACGAAATGCATTGGTTCAATGTGTTAATGGTGGTTAATGCTGTAGATATTTCCTACTTATTGTGGATTTAATAAACAGGTGAAATTATATTGAAAATTTCTGAAGTGCTATATATAAGGACGTTGAGAGACATTTGCCGAAGATCCTGTGTTATGGTACACTATTGGCAGGTAAGTTAAAAGTAAATTTTAAACGATAGAATTATGCGAAAATATTTCAAACTTTTAACACTTGTAGTGTTGTTACCATTAACCAGCTCTATTGTTAGCGCACAAAATGAAGCATTCAGAATAAAGGGAGGTCTGAATTTATCCACATTAAATACTGATAATTCGGATAACAGTTATAAAGCCGGATATATGGCAGGTTTTTCTTACTTAATTCCTCTTGTCAGTAACTTTTCGGTTCAGCCGGAAGTCTTGTTTTCAACCTTTGGTTCTAAGGCTGAATTCAAAAATACGTTTGCGAATTTGGAACTTTCGAATGGACAGACCGACTTCAGACTTGATTATATTGATATTCCGGTATTACTGTCTTATGCTGTTACCGATAACCTGCATTTTAATTTGGGCCCCTATGCTGCAATTTTACTGAATGCCAAATCGGAAACAACAGCCGAAATTCTTAATTCGATTAATGTCACCAGTAGTGACGATCTGGATGAGAAGTATTTTAACAAAGTGGATTACGGTGTTGTTGCCGGACTGGAATTGAACTTTGCTCCGGTATTTGCCGGTGTAGATTACAAAATCGGTATTAATCCTGTGGCAAAGCAGGACGACGATTTGGCTGAAACGTTATTAAAAGATTCAAAAAACCGTGTAATTCAGGTATATGTTGGTTTACAGTTTTAAAAGAGATATTTCTGATATAGCATCAACAGAAGCAAATACCATAATATGCTTTTATTTTATTGAGTCTGCTTCTTTTCTTAATTTCTCGATAACTTCTCTCATTTTTGAAGTCACACTTTCAACAAGTTCAGAGGATTTGTCTTTTCCAAACTGACTGGATGTGAGGTTTTTAATGTCAGTCAGCATGTCAATTATAGCATATGCTTCAAGATGGCGGTAGGAAGGAAGCAGCCGATGGGCCGTTTCTTTGATGGAATTCCATTTATCACGTTCCAGATATTCCCGGAACTCCTTAATGGCAGTCTCTGAATTCGTGATAAAGGTTAGGATCATATTTACAATAAATTCGTTATTACCTTCGGCAATATCTTTCAGTTGCCTTAGGTTATACAATTGGGTCTTTGCAGATGTAACGATTACTTTTTCAGCACTTTTAGAATTCTTAACCGGTTTAAGTTTTAATACTTTACGTAGCACATTGTACAACTCAAGTTCACGGTAAGGTTTTATTAAGTAACCGTCAATACCGGCAGAATAATAATTTTTAATGTCCTCATTAAATACATCAGCAGTAACCGCAATGAGTTTAATGTTCTTATTATTAAGTTCTTTACGTACATATTTTGCCACATCCAGGCCACTGATATCCGGCATATGGATGTCGAGCAACACCACATCAAAGCTATTTTCGTTTAGCATTTTTATGGCTTCTTCTCCATTGCCCGCCAGTTCGTAGCTGCATTTTAATTTTTCAAGAATCGTTTTCCCCAGTAACCTGTTGACACTGTCATCATCCACCAATAAAATATGTTTGTCAGACAATTCCATAAAATCAAAATTCTCTATGGTGTCGTCCGATAATTCATGTTCCTTACCCTTTTTGAAAGGTAATACAAAGCTGAACCGGGTTCCCATTCCTTCTTCACTTTTTACGGTCAGGCTTCCGTTTTGTTTTTCGATCAGGTTTTTGCAAATAGTAAGCCCAAGTCCTGTCCCTCCGTAACGTTTGGTGATCCGTGAGTCAGCCTGACGAAACTGATCAAAAATTGTAGCCATTTTATCGGTGCTGATACCAATACCTGTATCCATAACATCGAACCTGATTTTTACTTCATCATCCTGATCCGAAATCATAAAGCATTTCATTTCCACATAACCATTGTGCGTAAATTTTATAGCATTATTTACCAGGTTAATAATGATTTGCCGCAAGCGGAAGGGATCGCCTTTTATAACCATATTCAGTCGGGGGTCAATGTCGTAAGTGAAGATCAGATCCTTTTGTTCTGCTTTTATTTTAAGAGTGTTGTAAATGTATGTTATTACCGATTCAACTTTAAATGGAGATACGTCGAATTTTATAGCATTAGCCTCAATCTTTGATAAGATAAGTATGTCGTTTACCAGGTAGAGCAAATGTTCTGATGATTTGGATATGACCTTGACAAATTCTTCCTGCTGATCCTGTAATTCGGTCTGGCTCAATTGTTCAGAGAAGCCAATTATTGCATTTAATGGTGTTCTTATCTCATGGCTGATATTGGCCAGAAATTCACTTTTTATTTTATTGGCATTTTCAGCTTCATCAATTGTTTTTCGAAGCTTGAGTTCAAGCACCTGATAATGATGCATCAGCTGGGAAATATCGGTGGCTGAAATCAGCAATCCATAATCGTCATTTTCTGATTTTATTAAGGTGTTATTACAGCTAAGAGTAACGATGTCCTCTTCGGAAGAATAAATTTTCAGGATAAATGTTTCAGGAATGGTACCCGAATTCTCTATGGTTTTAAGTAGCTGGTTATAAGTGTTCTTGTCACCTGGTACAATAAATTTTTCAAAACTCTTACCGGCAAGGACTTTGCAGTCTGATCCAAGAACCTTACATGCAGCATCATTGACAAAAACGATTTTACCTTCAGGATCAACAATAAGAATGACAGAAGGAATTAAATTCAGCAAATTTGCAATATTCTTATATTCCTCGTTGTGCGACTCAGTCGTCAATAACTTCTCCAGTATTACATCATCAAGTGGAATTTTCATCTTAACTATTTTTCACCATGAAAATTGATTTAATACTTATACAACAAGGTGCATACCATTGTTTAATTTCCTGTATATGTTTCAGGGCATTACAATTATTAAAGGGAAGGTTTTGATGGTAACAAGCTGATATATTTTTGAATACGGAAGTTTTGAATGAGTGAATTAACTAAATGTTTTGGTTCAATTAAACAAAGTCAGTTTCACAGATCCGGTTTTGAGTATCTGATTTTGTAACTATGTTCCACACTTTTTTGTGGAATTTATGCCCGAATAATACGTGATAATAAAGATTTATATTTAGTCCGAACGTGTGCGTGTACGTATAAATAAAGGCTTGAAGTCTGTAATGAATTTTGTGGCACAGGATTTTCATTATAAAATACAAAACACATAAAAAGATAGTTATGAATAAGTTTGAAATAAAAGGAAACTGGAACCAGGTAAAAGGTTATTTGAAAGAAAAGTATGGAGACTTAACTAACGACGATCTTGCCTATGTTGAAGGTAAGGAAGATCAGCTTCTTGGTCGTTTACAAAAACGTATTGGTAAATCGAAAGAAGAACTGATTGAAGAAATCAATAATTTATAGTAATAAAAGTTCAGAGTGAGAATTATGACAAGTATTAATCACAAAATTATAATTATGAAAAATTTACGAGTAATATTATTTTCAACCCTGGCACTGTTTTTTATAGCCGGGTGTAATATGCAAAACAAGAAAAAGGATTCGGAGAAAGAGCAGACTCAGATGCAGGATGAAGCTCAGGATGCAATAGCTAATTTACGTGATGAATTAAAAGACGTAAAGGAAGAAATTGCAGAAGCGATAAATGATAAACCGGATGATATGAAGCGGACTGTTAATGAGGCGCTGGATAACTTCGATGATAAAGTCGATAAATTCAGGGATAAGGCTGAAGAGTCAGGTGAAGAAATAAATGAAAAAACTGAAGAAGCGCTCGAAGATCTTCAGAAAGAAAGTAAAGATATCCGATCTGAAATTTCAGAGTTTGGCGATAAAACAGGTGATGAACTCAAGGATTTCATGGCTGATGTGAAAACCAAACTGAAAGAGTTCGGAGATAAATTGGATAACATCTAATCCTTCATATAAACATTTGATGATGCTTACAGGGTTGATAAAACGCTCGTTTTGTTAACCCTGTTTCTTTTTAATGCGTAGGCAGAACCCCAGCCGGATAACATCTGTAATAAATACATTATTTGAAGAGATATTTTCATTTTGGATAACATTAAATACTGATAATCATGATTCAAAAATATATCGTTACGGTAACAGTACTCCTGTTTTTCGTGTTCAATCCAGTTTTCTCGCAAATGGCAATGCAAAAGGTAGATGGCGGATACCTGGTAAAGGACGAGGGTAAAAATGTAGCGTATTTCCAGTTTGACCTGACAGGACCAACACCAACCCTTATGCGGAATGACTTTCTTCATCCGGTTTATTTACCCGATGGAACAGTTATGACTGAAAACGCACCTGAAGATCATTTGCACCACCGGGGAATATTCTGGGCATGGCATCAGATATTAATTGGTTCAGAATCTGTAAGCGATTCGTGGGATCTTAAGGATTTTAAGACGGATATAAAACGTGTGAAATTCAGGTCGTTAAAGGATGGTGACGGACGGCTGAGAACGAAAGCATTCTGGCTCTCTCCTAACTATAAAAATTCTAAAAGGCCATACCTGAGAGAAAAGGTAAGCTACGTATTTCATCCACAAAAAGAGAATTACAGGATAATTGATTTTATCATTCATCTGACACCACTGGTCGATAGTTTACAACTTGGAGGTTCCGACGATGTAAAAGGTTATGGTGGATTTTCAACACAGATTGTATTGCCTGACGATGTGCAGTTTTATTCTTCAAATGGTAAAGTTGAACCGGAAAATGAAGCCATAGAAGCCGGATATTATATGAATATAACAGGTTCATTTGCAAAAGACGGAACAGCACCGGGCGGTATTTTTATTTATGCTAACCCTGAAAATCAACCCGGACCTCAAACATGGATCCTGCGTGATAAAATGAGCATGCAGAATGCAGTATTTCCGGGAAGAAAACCTGTGTTATTGCAAAAAAGAAAACCTTTGGTGTTGAAATATTCCCTTGTGCTTTACACAGGTGAAGCAGATGTGGATGAGATCCTGAACGAAATGGAAAAAACGGATCGAAAAGATTAACAAATTTTGAAAAACATTTCGCCTATTTTCTTGATTGCACACTTAAGGACATTCGCCTGTTAGTGTGTGAAATATTTTACACTCTATGCACATACAAATACATATGTAAAAAAAGTAATAAATGTTAATTGTTTGACCCGATTTATACTAAATTGATAATTTGCAGGTTACTTAAACACGCGTAAGCATTCTGGCCTGAATTTTCTTTTAATATGAAAGTTAAACTTATTTTACCTTCTCTTACAGAAGCCGGAAGTGCGTTTTGGAGACCCATTAAGTATTCGTTATTTCCCCCTTTAGGATTAGCAACTTTAGCCGCTTATTTTGATGAAAGTGATGATATTGAACTTCAGGATCAGCATGTGGAAGAACTGTATCTGGATGATTTGCCGGATCTGGTTTTGATACAGGTTTATATTACCAATGCAAAACGGGCATATGCGATTGCCCAACATTACAGAACAAAAGGTGTATATGTTGCTTTAGGTGGTTTACATGTAACATCTTTGCCTGATGAAGCCTCACAATTTGCCGATACTATTTTTCTTGGCCCTGCAGAACAAACCTTTCCTGAATTTTTGCGCGATTTCAGACTTAAACAAGCCCGGAAAAGATATACATCCACAGAGGGAAGAACCATTCAAAATCAGCCGCCGGTAAGAAGAGACCTGATAAAACGGGGAAAATACCTGGTGCCCAACTCGTTGGTTATTTCGAGAGGTTGTCCACACCATTGTGATTTTTGTTATAAAGATGCATTTTTTAAAGGCGGTAAATCATTTTATACCCAAAGGGTAGATGAAATACTTACAGAAATATCTCGTCTAAAAGGGCGTCATTTATACTTTCTCGACGATCATTTATTTGGAAACCCCAGGCTGGCCTCTGAGCTCTTTGAGGGAATACGCGGTATGAACAGGGTGTTCCAGGGAGCAGCCACCGTCAAATCAATTCTGGAAGGCAATCTGATTGAAAAAGCTGCAGAAGCGGGGCTCCGAAGTTTGTTTGTTGGATTTGAGACTTTTTCACCCGAGAACTTAAAACAAAGCAATAAAAGTCATAACCTGAAAATGGATTATGAAAGAGCTGTGGCAAGATTACATGAACTGGGGATTATGATCAATGGGAGTTTTGTTTTTGGTCTGGACGGTGATGATAAAGATGTATTCAGGCGAACGGTGGATTGGGGTGTTGAACATGCTATAACCACATCAACATATCATATTCTTACGCCTTATCCCGGGACCAGACTATATGAATCGATGCTGAATTCCGGCAGAATAATAACCAAAGACTGGGATCTTTATGATACACGCCATGTAGTATATCAATCAAAGTCATTATCTGCCGAAGAATTGGAACAGGGCTACAGATGGGCATATAAAGAGTTCTATAAATGGAACAGTATTTTCAAAGCCTCTTTTTCGCATGATGAATTAGTACATCAATTAAAGCATCTTTTTTATACAGGCGGTTGGAAGAAGTTCGAAGGATTGTGGACATTTATCATCAACACCGGTGGTTTAAAACGGATGTTGCCAATTTTAGAATTGCTGTTGACAAAAGTAAGCTCCAATAATGCAATGGGTGTTTCATCTGTAGTAGAAAAGGAGAAGGATATTTTGTTAAATGAGAATTTGTGACAGATATTAACTTTGGTTATGTCCAAACTTTTTACCCAGCATAAAACTATAGGGTTTTAATTCTTCAATGTTCTCCAATACTATTTTAAGAATGGCAAATAAGGGGATGAATAAAATCATTCCGGCTATTCCCCAGATAATTCCGCCCAGAATAAGAGCTATCAGGGCAAAAAGAGGATTCAGGCTAACCTGTGATCCAACAACCTTAGGCGTAAGGAAGTTGCCTTCGAATGCCTGAACCAGCGTGTACCATGCAACGACCCACACCGCAGGCCAGATAGAATCAAAATTGAGGACAGCATACAAGAAAGGCAGTGCTCCACCAATAAATGATCCTATATAAGGAATGATTGCCAGAAAAGCTGCGAAGAATCCGAACAGGAACGGGTAATCCAGTCCAATGATCCATAAACCGAAACCATTAAGAATACCCAGTATAAGCATAACAAAGAAGACTCCGTAAAAGTATTTCTGGATCACTTTTTTGATCCTGATTATAATGTTTGCAATTTCTTTTTTATCACTGAATCCGGTTTTTTCGACCAGAAAAATCCTGAATGAAGAACGATACAGAAGATAAAGAAAGGAAAAGACGACCGTTAACGCAATTGCAGATAAAAAACCACTTGATACACTAATGGTCTTTTGTATTATGGTGGATGTTGGCAATACGCTGCCATTTTCCTGACTTAGCAAATCTTCTATCTTAATTTCACCACTGAACAGATTGTCGTTAATCAGATGAAAGAAACTGGTCAGCAGTTTGTCTATGCTGGCACCGAAATCCTTTACATTATCATAAAGTTTTACAAACTGGGATCCGAAAAAATACATTATTCCGGTCAGAACTATAGCTATTGAAACAAATGTGAGAATGATGGATATTAATCGTGGTAGCTTTTTTTCGAAGAAATCATTGATTGGTAAGAGCAGCAAAGCAAGTATTAATCCCAGAAAAAGGGGAATAAGTATGGTTCTTCCTAAGTGCATTATGGCAACAGACGCCAGAAATACAATCAGTATGTTTGCGGTATTTGATACCTGACCGGAACTTATATTCATAAAATCTAGTTTGTAAAATTCAGAATCAAAAACTGAGCCTTAATGCCTTAACCCTTTACTGTAACGACAAGAGGTTGGAACTGATGTGACATAATTCCACAGATTTTACAGATGTTTGGGTAATAAAACCCCAAAGCAATATGTGAAAATGACTGAAAATGCGGGAAACATAATTATGGCAGGCTTTTGGTAGTATTAATGAGTAAAAATATGTTTAACCATTAAAAAAATAAAGTTATGTCAAAAACATCAAATGCAGTATTAGGATTCTTAGCCGGAGCTGCATCCGGTGCATTGGCCGGAATATTATTCGCTCCGGACAAAGGGAAAAAAACCCGGAAGAAAATTTCTAAAAAAGCGAAAAAAGCTTCCGAAGATCTGAAAGATACCATGAGTGACAGTATGGATGATTTAAAGTCATACGTCTCTGAATTTGTGGATGAGGTCAAAACCAGGTTTAACGACCTTGAGAAAAACGTAAAAAAGAAAGCGGAGGAGAAAGTAGAAGAAGTTGAGGCAAAGGCAACATCGGCTCAAAAGAAATAGTCATGCAAAAGGAATCATTCAAAGAGAATATTTCGGAGTTAAATGATATTATTCAGGGATACCTTCAGGCCCGCATTAATTTGTGGAAGGTGGAAATGCTTGAAAAGTTTACCCGTATCGGAACTTACTTCATTACCACCATCCTGGTTCTGGTCTCCCTGTTAATGTTTTTTATGCTGATTTCGTTTGCCTTCTCGTTCTGGTACGGCGAAGTACACGGAAGCATCTCTGTGGGTTTCCTTATTTCCGGTGGTGTTTATTTGCTGATTATTATTCTGGGTTATGTATTCCGCAGACAGATTTTTTCCAATCCATTGGTAAAGCATTTATCTTCCATAATTTTTAATCCTAAAGACCACGATGAGAAATGAAAACCTTAGAGAAACATAAGCTGCACAGAATACGTTCACTTCAGGAACTGTCGTATGTAAAGTATATGCTGGAATACGATGTGACAATGAAGGAGAAAGCGTTTGTAACTTCTCTGAAAGGAATCAGATATACCCTGGTGGAATCTGCACGACAGAGCGTGATGGAATATGGAAAGAAGCTTATACAAATGGCTTTGATAACGATATTTAATAAAGTAAGGAACAGCAGAAAGGAAGAATCAGAAACCGAAGAATAGACACTCCGATTTTCTTTAATTTATCTACCTTTGATAAACTGCCAATCAGCACCGTTTTTGTGTGTTAATTGGTAGTTTAAGTTTATCCTATGGCAAAAAAGAGACACCGTATTTTAAAAATTGTGTTCAAAACCTTGCTCGTTTTGATCAGTACGGTGGTGTTTTTATTGTTATTGATAACCACTCTTCTTATTATTCCTCCAACTGGAAATTACATTAAGCAAAAAGTTGTTGCCAAGGCAGAAAAAGAGTTGGGGACCGATATTTCCATTGGGTCCATACGTTATACGCCGCCCGCCCAAATAGCCGTCAGGAATTTTTATGTACAGGGAACCGATAAGGACACGCTGGCTTATGGGGACTATCTTTCGGTGTCGGTAAAGTTGTTGCCGTTATTGAAAAAACATCTCGTTATTGAAAATGCAGAACTTCAAAATTCAGGCTTACGGTTGATCCGGGACGAAAAGGATTCGCTGTTTAATTTTGCATTTAATAGCGCTACTGTTGCTCAAAAGGGAAGTTCAACAACAAAACCGATGAAGATTTCGGTGGGAACGGTTGATTTGGATCACATTCATTTTTTAATGGATGACGCGGTCTCGAAGAATAAAATGCAGGTAAATCTTGGGCACTTTGAGGTAGATATGGACGAAATTGATCTGCAACAGAATGCTTACACCATTAAAGATTTTGAGTTAACTAACACAACTGCATTAATTCAGACCTGGATTTCAGGTTCAGAGACTGACGAAAGTAGCGGGCCAATGAGCCTGATCGTGAATTTACGGAGGAAAGGTGTGCTGAAAAACTGCGCCTTTAAATACGAAGATGCTTTAGGTTCCGTTATTGATGCGCAAAAGATAAATTTGGAAACAAAGGACAATACCTTCGATTTAGGTCGTCAGATCATTGCATTAAAATCATTGGAATTAGCCAACAGTATATTGTTGATTTATTCAGGCTCACCGGGAGATAGTGTAATTGTTGAGGGATCAGAACCTGATTCGCAAAATATATTCAGTTTTCCTGACTGGAATATTACGGTTGATGAACTGAATTTTGAAAATAACGTCTTTTCACTGGATTCGAACCCGGATATAACTACCTCAGGCTTTGATCCGAATCATATTCACATTTCAGATTTCACCGGCTCGCTTGAAAATTTTAAGCTGGATAAAAAAGGTATACAGGGAAATCTAAACAAACTTTCGTTACATTCAGACAAACGGTTTCAATTAAAGAACCTTACTGCAGGACTTTCGGTTCAGGAAACGTCACTGAAGATTGATCCGCTGGAAATAAGTACTCCTGCAAGTTCATATTCAGGGAAACTGGCGCTTAACTATAATTCGCTTCAGGAATTATTGGATCAACCGCAAAGCATAAAAATTGAAAGCTTTAATCAGAATGCCGGAATTAATCTGAATGATGTAGCTTATTTCATGCCCGAACTTTCAGATTCCTTCCCAAAACTAACAGATGGTAACACCGTGCTGAATTTGCATACTGTAGTTCAGGGAAACCCAGGAGCATTGGATATTAGTCAGTTCGATTTGTTTGTAAAAGACAAGGCGGACTTAAAACTAAAAGGATTTGTTAAAGGATTACCGGATGCGGATAAAATAGAAGCGGATATAGATATAAAAAAATTGTGGATGAATTATCCTGCCCTTAAATCCTATCTGGCAGGCATGGAGTTACCTGAAAACCTCGTTTTACCGGATACAATTTTGATTTCAGGAAAGGCAAAAGGGACATTGCAAGATTTAAAGGCTGATTTATCAGTTAAGTCTGTTCAGGGAGAGATTTTGGCGAAAACGTTGTATAAAGGCGACACATTGAAAAATACCGCCACTGTTGATGTAAAGCTTGATATTCCAGGCTATCAGCTGGGAGAACTATTAAATAATCCTGATACAATTGGAGCATTATCAGCTAACGCGGATTTGCAAACCGTATTTTCGCAGGTCGGAGTTAATCAACTGAACGGGCATGTCCGGATCAACTCATTGGCTTATTCCGGATACTCTTACAGAGATATTACCATTAATGCCGAACAAAAAAATGATACCATTTTTGCAGTCCTGAATTCGGATGATCCTGAATTAAGACTCAGTTCAAATGCGTCGTACTTTGCAAAGGACAGTATGACGAGTATCAAAGTTGCCCTGAATGTAGATTACGTTGATCTTCAGGCTTTAAAAATATATGATGAAGATATGAGGTTGAGCGGTCAATTCAGTGCAGATATTTCAGGAAAATTGCCGGATGATTTCACTGGTTCTTTGTCCGTGAATAAGTTAATTGTAAACCGCAATAATACAGTTTATTATCCCGATTCACTTTCGCTGAATGCCCTGGTTGGGGATACGAACCAAATCGTGTTGATTTCTCCATTTGCCGAAGCTGAATATAACGGAACATTAAATCCTCTGGATTTACCGGAATTATTTAAAAATGTTGTTCCATTTTTATTCGCTTCAGGTGATACTTCTACGATTCAGAAAACATACGCAAAAACATTTAACTTTAAACTGACACTAAAAGAAGATCCTGTATATACACAGCTTCTGGTCCCTGATTTAAAACAGCTGAATCCCTCATCCTTTCTTGCGTCTTACAATCAGGAAGATGGTTTGGATGCGAAACTTTTGATGCCATATATGGAATACGGATCAGTTGCGGTTGATTCATTTTATCTGTCTTTAAGCGCTGATGACGATAATTTTGACTACAGAACCGGATTCAGGGAAATACATTCTGAAGCTGTTACTTTACCTACAACCAGACTATCCGGTTCTAGAAAAGGGATGCAGCTATTTAACACATTTGACCTGCCTTGGGATAAGAAAGGTTCTAACTATTATGTTCAGGCTGTCATGTCAAAACCGGAACAGGATGATGGTATGCGCCTGAGCATTTTAAGTGACAGCCTTATTTTGAACCGGAATGCATGGGGAATTAGGCCGGATAATGCAATTCTTTTCAGTAATAACAGGATAGATTTTCGGAATTTTAATCTTTCACACGGCTCAGATACGCTTGAAATAGCCAGTTATGCCGATGAAAGCAGAGAAAGCACCAATATCCATTTTTCCAACTTTAATCTCAAAACACTGGCGTCTCTTGCTGAATACGATGGAACGGCTCCTTCAGCATTGATAAACGGTGATGCAACATTCGGCAGGAAAGACGATAAAAACACCTTTACTTCAGATTTGCTCATTTCTGATCTTACATTATTCGGGAATACTGTTTTCAGCCTACTCGATTTAAAGGCTGAGCAGAAATCTGAGAACCTGTATAGTTTTAAAATTGATTTGCAGAATAACGGATTAACCTCAACATTAAAAGGGCAGTATAATGTTGGCGAACAGACTAATCTTGATATGGACATAGATCTGAACAGGTTTACATTGTCTCCTTTTGCTCCTTTACTCAAAAATAAGTTTCACACGTTAAAAGGAGAACTGTCAGGTCAGCTGAAATTATCCGGATCAACAGATGAACCCTTGCTGAACGGCAAGCTTACATTTGACAGCCTGCTGGTTAATCCTGTGATGTTAAATTCTCCGTTAACCATGAATAATGCTGCGGTTTCGGTTCAGAACAATACATTACAGTTTAAAGAAACAACTCTGCGGGACAAAAATAATCACAAGGCTGTGCTGAATGGAACGGTTGCATATCGTCCTGATAATCAAACAACCTTTAATCTTAAGTTTAAGGCATCTGATTTTATGTTTGTAAATGTGGCAGAAAATGGACAGGATTTGTATCACGGTACACTTATCACGGATATGGATGCTGACCTTATCGGTAATCTGGATCATCCGGTATTGAAATTGAATACAATCATAAAAAACGGCTCGGACCTTCATTTTACAGTCCCTGAATCGTCGGTTAACCCGGAGGAAGACCAGGATATTGCAGAGTTTATCAACAGAGATACGTCTATGGTAACAAAAGTATCGGATCAGAGCCTGAATTATTCCGGTATCATGCCTGATGTAACAGCCAATATTTCGTTTCAGGATAATATTCCGTTGACCATTGTTATTGATCCGGTATCAAAAGAGCAGTTGCAGGTAAGTGGGAAAGGAGATTTTTCATTGCGGCTTAGAGACAACCTGGAACCATCGTTAAGTGGCAGATACACTATTAATAGTGGGAAATATACACTTTTGCTGTACAGCGTTTTCAAAAGAACATTTAATATCCGGCAGGGGAGTTATTTATTATGGACTGGAAATGTATATAAACCAACGGTAAACATGGTTGCATCCTACGATGTGAATACAAGTCCGATCGGTCTGGTTGCAACAGAACTGAATGCCGGAAGTCAGAGTTTGTCGCAGTACAGAAACCCCATACCTTTTAGTGTTGTCATGAACCTTAAGGGCGATTTATTATCTCCTGATATAAATTTCGATATTGAAACACCACCCGGGAAAGCCGATGCGCTGGTTTCAGAAAAACTCAGCAGGCTCAATAATGACGAATCTGCTGTGAATAAGCAGGTTTTATCTTTACTGATCTTTAAATCGTTCATGAATCAGAATGTAGGCGGTCCGGATGTGGCGTATCAGTTAAACAATACTGCCAGAAACGGTTTGAGTAATATTTTGAGCAACAGTTTCAACCAGTTTGCACAGAACTATATTAAAGGTATAAATCTTACTTTGGATGTGGAATCCCGTGCAGGCCTAAACGGTTCCGGTTCCGGAAACACAGATCTGATATTCGGTGCATCAAAGTCCCTGTTCAGCGACAGACTGACCATTGAAGTTGGAAGCAGTATCAATGTTGAGAATGAAAATAACAGACCTCCGGGATCGGGTGGTTTGGCAGGTGATTTTAAAATAGATTATAAAATATCCAAAGATGGAAGTGTAAGTGTTCAGGCATTTCGATCATCAGAATACGAAGACGTTCTGGTTGGCGATGTTACCAAAACCGGAGTTGCCCTGAAGTTAAGCAAGGCATTTTCCCATTTTAGGGAATTATTTAAACGGGATAATAAGAAAATGGTGCAGAAAAAAAGTGATGAACAGGAATAGAGACATAGTGCACAGGCTATTTATGATTTCATTCACACTTGTTTTATTGGTGGGATGTAAACCGACACGCTATATCAGTAAAGATGAAACACTGTATACCGGTGCCAAACTTAAGATGGACGACAAATTTTATGAGGATCTTTCCCTGAAGAATGATCTTGATGAAGTGATCATTCCTGAGCCCAACAGAAAATTACCTGGATTATTTCCTTTAAGGATGTGGTTTTATCATGTGGCAGGTGATTCGGTCCCGGCGAAGGGGATAAGACATTGGCTCAAATATAAAATTGGAGAGGAACCTGTGGTCTATAAAACATATATGGCTGAGCGTTCCAGAAACAATCTGCAGTACGAACTTAAGCGTCAGGGATATTTTGATGCAAGGACTTCATTCGATCCAGTCACGGTTAAGCAGCAAACCACTGTCGAATATGAAGTACATCCTGGTTTTAGATACCGGATCAATACGGTCACCTTTCCGGATACTACCAATATGATCACAAACCAAATCCGGAATTCACGTTTTAACACGGTGCTGAAGAAGGGAGAATATTACGATCTGGATCTACTAAAGGAGGAGCGGGCACGGATTGGTTTATATCTGAATAATAGAGGATATTACGCCTTTATTCCGGATTATATTGGATATAAGCTGGACAGCAGCAGGGTGAACCATACCATTGATCTGATATTGTATCTGAAGCCTTCTATGCCGGATAAAGCCACCCGGATTTTTACGCTTGGTGATATTTATGCGGTTGAAGATGAAAACGCTCAAGCTGATTCAGATACACTGAATTTTGAAGGGATTCATTATATTGCAAAGGAGCCGGCATTAAAACCTGCTGTACTGAAACGAAGTATATTATTACGTCCGGGAGAACAGTTTCGCTTGGACAGGCATAATGCTACAATCGGGAAACTTGTTGGATTAGACGTTTACCGTTACATAAATATTAATTACAGGGAAGATACTATATCAAAAACACCGGTTCTGATTCCTGAAATCAGATTGACAACGGATGTGCCGAGAACATTTGATCTTACGCTGGAAGCTGCTACAAAATCCAATGATCTGAGCGGCCCCGGATTAAGTCTGGATTATAAGGATAAGAATTTTCTGCACCGGGCACAAAAGCTTGGGATTGGTTTGAATGCGGGATTTGAAACACAGTTGTTTAGTAAGCAGAAAGGAGTTAATTCACTTAATCTTTCACTGGAATCATCGCTTGAGATCCCTAAACTTGTATTCCCTTTTGTAGATCTCAACAGGTTCCTGGCTGATAAATATACCTCCTCTACAACATTTAGTCTCGATAACTCCTTTTTGAGGCGTGAACAGGTTTTTACCATGTATTCACTTGATGCCGGTTGGGCATACAACTGGCAGGAGACTGCAGAAAAACATCACAGTCTGAAAATTTTGTCACTGGATTATGCCAATATTTACCAACGATCAGATGCATTTATTAAGTTATATGAAACTGATCCGCTGGTAACGCAAAGTTATGCTGAGCAATTCATCCTGAGCTGGCAGTATACGTTCACGTATAATAATCAGCAGTTTACGAAACGCAGAATTGCAACATATTTCAGCGGACATGTGGAAACTGCAGGTAATCTCTTAAATCTGCTGGATGGAAAAAGTACAACCGGCAACACATTTTTTGGTGTATATTATGCCCAGTTTGCAAGAACCACACTGGATACACGGTTTTATTACGATTTAAAACGTTACGGATCACTGGTTTACAGACTTTATGGTGGTATGGGGTATGCCTATAATAATTCCGGTGTTTTGCCTTACAGCAGACAGTTTTTCGCAGGAGGCGCCAATAGCCTCAGAGGATTTCGCTACCATTCGATTGGTCCGGGATCATACAGGGATACTACCGTAAACAATATTTTGTCGGATCAATCCGGAGATTTGAAGCTTGAAACCAGCCTGGAATACCGTTTCCCGATTGCAGGCTTTTTTAAAGGTGCTGTATTTATGGATGCAGGTAATGTGTGGCTGTTGCACGAAAATACCAATAAACCCGGTGGACTGTTTAAAGCAGGGAATGTGCCATCTCAACTCGCCGTAGATGCAGGTCTCGGTCTCCGTCTGGATGCATCAATTATAATTCTCCGGCTTGATATTGGTATGCCGCTCAGAAATCCGTCTTTGCCTTCAGGTGAACGTTGGTTGACACGTTCATCAAATCTTTCATTCTGGAACTGGTATAAAAATAATCTGGTTTTCAATCTTGCTTTAGGATACCCGTTTTAGGGCATAAAAAAACTGCATTACAACTTGTGTAACACAGTTTTAATTTAGGTATATTTCGTTTCTTTATTCGTTATAAAGCTCAGCAACCTTATCCCAGTTAACCACATTCCAGAATGCACTGATGTAGTCAGGACGTCTGTTCTGATAATTCAGGTAATATGCATGTTCCCATACATCAATTCCCAGAATTGGTTTACCTTTAACGTCAGCAACATCCATTAACGGGTTATCCTGATTAGGTGTTGATGTAACAACCAGGTCACCATTGTCAAGCTTTACAAGCCATGCCCAACCTGATCCGAAGCGCGTAGCTGCAGCTTTTGAGAATTCATCCTTAAATTTATCCAATGATCCAAAAGCCTTTTCGATAGCTGCTTTAAGATTGGCATCCATCTCTTTTCCTGATCCGGGAGCAATCCATTCCCAGAATAATTTGTGATTGTAAAATCCGCCACCATTATTTCTTACCGCAGGAGATAATTTAGAAACACCGGCAAAAATTTCTTCAATTGATTTATTTGCAAGATCTGTATTTTCAACTGCCGCATTTAAATTATTTGTATAACCAGCATGGTGTTTTGTGTGATGGATTTCCATTGTCCGTGCGTCGATGTGTGGTTCAAGGGCTGCATAATCATACCCAAGTTCCGGTAATTTGTAAGCCATAATATTTCAGTTTTAATTATTAATATTTCTTTGTTTTATTCCCTGTTTTATCACTCCCTTCCGGGAATGTACTCAATTAACAATACTAAACCGGTTGTTGTTTAATTTTAGATTGAATAAAAATAGAGAGGGTGGGCACTACTAATGGTATTGGGCGGTAAGTTCCAATATTACAGCTAATTATAGCTTAATACTTTTTAACAGTTAGATGTTATATTTTACTGAAATAATATAATGCTCTCGACATTCTGTAGGGGCATTCAAAGACTATATTTCGACCCTGATGCAAGCCATATCTCCGTTGGAATTTCTGACATAAATATTTCCGTTGGCGAAAGTGGGAGCAGTCCAGCACCAATGCGTATTTTTGTTAACCGACGGAAGAACCTGCAATTCTGAAAGTTCAGTGTAAGCATCGGGATTAGCCTCAACGATAACAACTTTGCCTAATCCGGTTAATACTACCAACTTATTATCTACTGCGGATACCGCACCGAAGATATCATATTTATGCTTCCACATTTCTTTACCGGAAGCCAGTTCAATGCAGTACAAATGCATTTTGTTTCTGAAATTATTGAACTGGTAAACGTAACCATCAACAATAACTCCTGTCCTGAAGAATGATGCGATAGTATCATTTCTCCATACTGACTTGTAAATGGAGTCTTTTAGTTCTATCAGTTCATTGGACAAAAACAACATGTTTGGATCAGATGTAAGTATTACATCATTATCCTTTCTGAAATTGTCATTTGACACATAGTTGTTTAGTATAGTGCCATTTGAAATATCAACGATATAAAGTGAAGAATCGCTCATGAACGTTCCTGTAGGAGTGCCATTGTAATCGAACAGAGTTGTAGATGAAAAGGCCCCACTTCCTTTAGGACTATTCCATATAAGTTGTCCGTTGGTTTTGTCAAATGCAATACCATGATGATTCAGATTTAGCAGTAACAGATTTTTATAAATAACCGGTGAGGAACAAACACCCCAACGATCTCTTACTATCAGTGAATCGCTGTAAATATCTCTCTTCCACACTTCGCTTCCATCCTCTGCATTTAAACAGAATAGGGTGCCTTCCCAGCTTAATACATACAAATTTTTTCCATCCAGAACCGGAGTTGCACGTGGTCCGGGATAACTGCGCTCATCCGAGGGATAAGGGAATTTCCAGATTTCATTTCCTGATTCGGTATCAAGACAAAGCACAGAGGACATGTTTACAGTATCGGTACCTTCAATGTTTTGCGACCAGCCATTGACATAAGCGCGATTATCCTGTACTGTGATGGAGGAATGTCCTTTGCCTATGTTTTTCTGCCAGATAATCAGGGTCGAATCCAATTGAGTAGTCCAGGTTTTTTGACTTGCGATTTTGCCGTTGGCTTCCGGCCCCCGCCATTTGGTCCAGTTTGCTTTTGACGTGCATGCAAAAAGCATTATTAAGCTAAGAAAGATTAGTGGTTTCATGTGAGGTTTGTTTTGATAAAGGTGCCAAATTAAGTTATATTTTCCTGAATTGCAAGCAGATATGTTAAAGCTAATGATATTTCTTAATCGAATATAGTTTGAAAACTTAAAATGGTCTACTTTTGTGGCCTGAATGAAACGCGAAACAAATAAAATAGTACTGGCCATTATTGCCTGTCTGCTTTGGTCATCTGCATTTGCAGTTATTAAAGTAGGGTTGCAATACACGCAACCGCTACAATTTGCAGGAATAAGATTTACCCTTTCCGGACTTATGCTGGTTCCACTGGCTATGCGAAACAAAGGTTACTGGAACATTATTTTTAAGAATCTGCCTTTTATTTTATTAGTAAGCTTTTTGCATGTATTTGGGTTATATGCCTTTTTCTATAATGGTATGAGCCGTGTTCCGGGAGCTATTGGAGCGATCATTGTAGGAAGTGGTCCGCTGTTCATCGCATTCATGTCGCATTTTATGATGGACAATGATAAAATGGGGCTTAAAAAGGCGCTGGTTATGTTGCTGGGTTTTTCAGGAATTGTGTTGGTAAGTCTTGGCAAAAAGGCCACCGGGTCAGCAGACTTTCAACTGATTGGTGTATTGTTTTTATTGATCAGTAATACGCTAGGCGGATTTGCAAATATTGTGATTGCAAAATCAAATGGTAAGGTTCCGGCGCTGGTACTTAGTTCCACTACGCTTGTGATTGGTGGGATTGGGTTGTTCGTACTTTCTTTGCCGATTGAAGGTCTTCAGACCGGTCCGTTTCCTCTGGAGTATTGGTTGTCCCTGTCGTGGCTGAGTATGTTGAGTGCAGTGGCCATAAGCATTTGGTTCAGTCTGTTGAGGAGGCCGGGAATTAAAGTTTCAAGTTTGAACATGTGGAAATTTCTTGTACCGGTTTCTGGTGTCATCTTAAGCTGGATCATTATATCATCAGAAAAGCCGGATGTAATTACACTTTCAGGTATGTCGCTGACAGCTGTTGCGCTTGTGCTTATTTCAAGAGTAGACAGAAAAGGGACTAAACTGGCTGGAAAAACGAAAAGTTGACGCTGCCGTAAACCTTTTTCTGTTTAAAATTCGGGTGATCCGAAAAGTTATAATCCCTTGAGTGTTCCAGGATCAATAATCCATCAGGATTCAATAGATTCCGCTCAAAAATAATATCCGGAATTTTAGCAATATCTTTCAGCTGATAAGGTGGATCTGCAAAAATTAAATCAAATTTTTGAAGGGTACGCTCGATATATTTAAAAGCGTCACCCCGCATTATTTCAATTTCCGTAATCTTAAGGCGATCAATTATTGACTTTATGTATGTCAGATGTTTTGGATTCTTTTCCAGGGATAAAACATTCCGGCAACCATTGGACGCCAGTTCAAGGCTTATGCTGCCAGTTCCTGAAAATAAATCCAACGCATCAGTTCCATCCAGCACATAATTGTTTTTAAGTACGTTAAAAAGGTTTTCCTTGGCAAAATCTGTTGTTGGCCGTGCTGTAAAACCTTTTGGTCCCGGTAAGGTTCTGATTTTATATTTTCCGGATATTATTCGCACAACAGGCTGGAATAAAGATTTGTAAAATAATGTGCCGGCAGATCGTAAAAGTCGTTGGCAAAATTATATGCCTCGGGCCATCCGGCAAAAGTTACGTTTTTAATAAAGCGCTCCAGTTGTTTAACCAGACTGGCATGTTTTGGTATTATCCCGTCAATTTCAACCACTGTTTTCATCTGATCCAGTTTCAACTGATTGAAGCAGTACAGAAAGAAATACAGGAATTCATCATCGTTCTGATAAGAATAGCTGTTTGCCAGAATCAATGTGTTGTTTTTATATGCACTGATTGAAAACCTGTTCTGCCTGATTGTGAGCTTAACAAAACTTTCAGACGTGCTAAGCAGATGGCAGTTCTTTATCGTATTGTTATGGATTATCACAGGAGTGCCAAACTGCTGATTCATAGCATTCAGAATCGTTTCGTTAATGGCATATACAGAAACATAATTCAGAGGATCCTGTTTATCTGAACGGACGATGCTGCTTTTCCCTTTTCGATAGTTTTTGGTGTAAAACACTTCTTTCTCTTCATCCTCAAAAAGTACCTGGGGTATGCAGGTAGCAGGAGAAAGGTCGTAAAGGACAATGACCTTTTTATAATTTAAATTAAGAAGCTCTTCTGTTTTTAGGTATTTAAGCGTCTGATCTGTTATTTCTGAATCTGATCCATAAGGTTTGTGTTTTAGATAAATGAACTTATTGCTTATGGAGTCACATATTAAAAAAGAAAATCCATCCAGACACAGCTGGATGGATAATATATATTGTTTAGAACTTTCCTGATTAAAAACCGGTGATAAAACTAAGATATCATGCATGGAAATAACATAAATTATTCCCAGTTACCCGCATAGTTATTAGCCTCTTCCAGGTCCCCCACTTTCATCCCCGGATAACGTTCATACTTTTCGGCTTCAAGCTTCAGGTTTGTTATTTCCTGTGGTTCTAATCCATGGAGATAAACTTCATAAGGTGTCTTAGCTTCAAATACCTGAAGTGTCACATTGGAGGCAGTAGTCACACTGCCGGCACCCATAATGAACTGAGTGGTATCACCATAAGGTACAAATCGCAGGGAATCTGCGGCATAATCTTTACCAAAAAGGTCCTGTGCAACAGGAATGTAAGATGTATCACGAACAATAAGCCCGAGTTTAATGGCTTTAGCTTCAGTCATACCTGCATTAACCATTGAGTCTGTAAGAATTCCCTCTTTAAGTACAATCGGAAGTGAGTCTTTTTCAATGAAATTAATCAAGGTATCAAAACTTGCAGTGTGGTGTTTATACTTTTCCTTATAAGCAATCTGTGCGGTTCTGATATCCATTAAACGGAGTTTAACAGCTTCTTCCCTTTTCGCTTTTTCCTTGTCGAAATTTATTTTTTTCATCGGGCTGGCAATAACAAGATATGCCATAACAACGATGAGAATGAGAAGGATAACCTGTAATGCTTGTTTCATCTTTTTTATTTCGTTTTATGTTAATTTAGAAGAGATTTTCATCTTACCGTGCAAATTTAAAAAAAAAATGTTTCTTACTTTGGTTTTTGGAAATTTAAACTAAAAAATGTTAGAGAACCACTTTAAAGACATATTTACAAGTACATTACGCTTTGAAGCCACCGTAGAGCAGCATGAGCTCATAAGTATGTTAACCGACTTTTACTTATCTGATAACGTATTTTCTTTGTTTTTATTGAAAGGTTATGCAGGAACCGGTAAAACAACTGTAATCAGTGCTTTTATAAAGACGCTTTCACAGATGCAGCAGTCTTTTGTACTGTTGGCTCCTACAGGCAGGGCTGCTAAAGTGTTATCGCAGATGAGTGGTTTCCCTGCGTATACAATTCACAAACAAATATACAGGCAAAAAAATCCCGGAGTAGATCCGGAGTCATTGGGTGCGGGTTCTTTCAGCCTGGATTTTAATAA
Source organism: Quyinboa mangrovi (assembly GCF_042219825.1). Lineage (NCBI taxonomy): Bacteria > Pseudomonadati > Bacteroidota > Bacteroidia > Bacteroidales > Quyinboaceae > Quyinboa > Quyinboa mangrovi. Next base: position 13,607 of record NZ_JBHJHQ010000009.1, on the reverse strand, counting down.
AAATAAGGATACCGTATTTATTGTCGACGAGGCTTCGATGATCACCAGCCGAAGCGATGAATTAAACCTGTTTGGATCCGGGGATGTACTGGATGAATTAATTAGGTATGTGTACGAAGGTGCAAGATGCCGTATAATTTTTATCGGCGACCTGGCACAGTTACCTCCGGTGGGCACTGTAGTAAGTCCCGCACTGGATCCGAATGTATTAAAAGGTTATGGACTGGATGTTCTTGAGTTCACATTACGCGAAGTTCTGAGACAAACCTCAGATTCCGGTATTCTGAGCATGGCAAACCGGATAAGAAAACAATTGGCGGACAGAAATTTCACTTCTATTCCAAAATTTCAGGTCAACAGTAAAGATGTTATTGCACTGCAAGGTGAATATCTGAGTGATCAGATCAGTGCTTCGTATGATGCGGTGGGAGTAGAGAATGTAATTGTGATTACACGTTCGAATAAACGTGCTAACCAGTTTAATCAGGGTATAAGGAGCACTGTATTGTACCGCGATGAAGAAATTGTGACAGGAGATTATCTGATGATTGTAAAAAACAGCTATCACTGGACGGAGAAAATTAAGGAACTCGATTTTATTGCCAATGGTGATATGGCTGAAATTGTCACAATACGTAGTTTTAGTGATTTGTATGATCATAAGTTTGCCGATGTCACCTTGCGGTTTCCGGATTATAACGATTTTGAACTGGATGTTACGATAAATACAGCAAGCATAATGCATGACGGGCCTTCATTATCGTCTTCTGAGATGCAGGATTTATATTTTAAAATTCTTGAGGATTATCCGGAGGTCAAAAGCAAAAAGGACACGGTTAAAACTATGCGCAACGATCCCTATTATAATGCACTGCAGGTTAAATACGGGTATGCGGTTACCTGCCATAAATCGCAGGGTGGACAATGGAAACATGTATATCTGGATCTGGGTTATGTGACCGACGAAATGGTAGATCTGGAGTTTTTAAGGTGGTTGTATACAGCCGTAACCCGGGCAACAGAAAAATTATATCTAATAAACTTTCCTGCATCCATCCTGGAGGATACCGATAGTTGGTAATTTGGTTTTAGAAAATGATTAAGCTGTTCTGCGTTTTTAGTCGTGTTTCTTTATTCTGTTCTGAATATAAAGTATGTTTGCAGTATCATAGGTGTTGAATATGGGGATGGACATAAACTACAGAAAGGATTATGAAGGCATTAGGTGATTTTTTATACAAAATATATTTCATTATAATTTTCGTTCCGCTGCAGATTGTATTTACCATCATCAGCGCATTACTGTGCATTGTTTTATTTCCACTCATAGGACCGGATAAAGTCAGTCATCATATTGGTTTATTCTGGGGCCGAAGTATCGTATATTCTTCCCTGACGCCGGTAAAGGTCCATGGAAGAGAAAAACTGGATCCTGACAAATCATACATACTGATCGCTAATCATGCCAGTTCGTTTGATATTTATGCCATTTTTGGCTGGATTGGACGTAATATTCGCTGGGTGATGAAAAAGGAACTGACAAAAATCCCGTTGTTTGGATGGGCAACCCGTGCATCGGGCCAGATTGCAGTGGATAGATCCAATTCACAGGCTGCCATTGATTCAATTAATGAAGCCCGGGAAACACTGAAGCCGGGTGTCAGTATTATGTTTTTCCCTGAAGGTACAAGGAGCCGCGACGGTGAGTTAAAAGTTTTTAAGAAAGGTGCATACCATTTTGCCTTTGATATGCGTTTGGATTTAGTACCCATTACGATTAAAGGTGCTTATAAGGTTAAAACACCCGGGAAATTACTGGGTTCAAAAGGGAAAATAGAAATATTCATTCATGATCCGGTAAAAATTGACAGCCACGACAGGAATGAAATGAAAATACTTATTGATCATACAAAAGAAATAATTGCTGAGCCACTAAATGAATAGGCTGGGAGTTTATATTATTATTGTGATATGTGTTTTGTCCGGTTTTGACAGTTCTGCTCAGTTATTGTCGACATCGAAAAAATCAGCACGGAAAGCTTATGCTGAAGCCCGCGATAAATATTTTACGCATCAGTATGACGAGGCCATTGATTTACTCGATAAGGCAATACAGAAGGATAAAGCGTTTAGTGAAGCCTATTGGTTCAAGGCAACAATCTACGAGATAAACCGGCAGTACGATCAACAAATAAATGCGCTTAAGGCTGCAGATGATCCTGATTATTATTTTTATGATCAGACCCTGATAAAACTGGGTGAAGCGTTGTTTAACGAAGGGAAATACAGTGAAGCGAAGGGTGTTTATGCTAAGCTGGAACAATACGGCAAGCGAAATGCTAATCTTGTTCATTTTGCAAAGTATAAACAAAAGCAGTGTGATTTTGCTTTGAACCTCGTGGCGCATCCTGTACCATTTCAGCCCGAAAATCTTGGGAAAAACCTGAATACTCCTTATGATGATTACTGGCCGGTTATCAGTGCCGATGAAAACCGGTTGATTACCACGGTACTGGTAGAAACAAAGAAAGGTGGCGCGACAGAGTACCAGGAAGATTTTTACGAAAGCTACAGAACTGATTCCGGTTGGAGCAAATCCGAACCACTGGCACCGCCTTTAAATTCGCCAAATAACGAAGGTGCACAATCGCTTTCTCCGGATGGTGAAATATTGTTTTTCTCTGCATGTAACCGGGCTGAAGGTTCCGGGAAATGTGATATTTTCATCTCATTCCATACATCAAAGGGTTGGAGTGACCCAATAAATCCGGGAAGTCCTTTGAATACGGCATATTGGGAAGCACACCCGTCGATGTCGTCCAATGGTCATACCCTTTATTTTTGCAGTAACCGTCCCGGAGGTTACGGTAAAAGGGATATATGGATTGCGGAACTCGAAATTACACCAAATGGGTCGTTAAAGATTCTGGAAGTAAAAAATGCAGGGCCAGTGATAAATACGGAAGAGGATGAAGTTTCACCCTATATTCATTTTGATGATCAGACATTGTATTTTTCTTCCGATGGCCATATGGGACTTGGAAGACATGATATATTTATGAGCCGGAAAGATAGTGCAGGAGAGTGGCAGGAACCGGAAAATATCGGTTATCCGATAAATACGCATCGTGATGAGATTGGGTTTACTGTGAATGCCCTTGGTGCAAAAGCATATTATGCCTCAGAAGCATTTGCCGGAGATCGTAAGGACAAAGATATTTTTGCCATTCCCTTACCGCATGAAATTCAACCCATACCGGTAACATATCTAAAGGGAAACATTTTTAATGCTGAGAACCAAAACCCTTTGGTTGCTGACTTTGAACTGACAGATCTCGAAGAAGCAAAACAGGTTTCAAAAGCACATTCAGCAGAAAACGGTACATTTCTTTTGTGTTTACCTGCCGGACGTGACTATGCCCTGAATGTCAGTAAGGATGGTTACATGTTTTATTCTGACCGGTTCACCTTACGCGAACAGGACGATATAACCCGGCCGGTTATCAAGAATATTCCATTACAACCCATGAAGGCAGGAACAACAATTGAACTGAAAAATATCTATTTTGAGTTTGACTCCTATGCGTTAAAAAAGGAATCTTATATTGAACTGAATAAGCTTGTGGCCCTGTTAAAAAACAATCCGACGATCAGGGTTGAGATTGGCGGTCACACAGATGGCAAGGGAACCAATGAATATAATAAGGAACTTTCGCAAAACAGGGCTGAATCCGTTAAAAACTATCTTGTTGAAAATGGAATTGACCCGGATAGAATGGAAACCAAAGGGTACGGATTCACCCAACCACTGGACGCCGATGATCCGTACAATGGTGTAAACAGAAGGACAGAATTGAAGATTATCTCCATGTAAAAACTATTGCTGTCGGGATTGAACCTTTACCGAATAGTTTGTGTAAACGTACGCTTTGTGATAAAAGTTTATCGGAATATCCCCAAAAAGAAAAACTTACCCGCAAACTGGTAAATATGACCCGATAAAAATCGGCTTTACATTGTATTTTTGTTACATTACAAAATATGCTAACATGAAAATCTTCTATCTATTTACAATCTTATTAATCGCTGTGAGTTGCAAAAGTAAACCCAACGCGACTGCTAAAAGTGATGATACCATAAACTTTGCACTTGAATTTGCTGATGCCATTATGGCGCGTAACGATAGTCTGATTCATTACAACGGAAACAGACCGAAGTATGAGTACGATTACGCTTTTTTAGGGTCAGCCATGAATAAACTCGGCAAGTATGATGAGAAGTATTCGAAATACATGAAGGATTACATCGACTATTTTGTACACGACGATGGTCATATTGACGGATATAAAATGTCGGATTATAATATAGACAGGGTAAGACCCGGATTAAATATGCTGGAACTCTACAGTAAAACCGGGGATAAAAAATATCAGATTGCCATAAAAACCCTGGTAGAACAGATGAAGGGACAACCACGGACAAATTCCGGAGGTTTTTGGCATAAAAAAAGATATCCATATCAGATGTGGCTTGATGGAATATATATGGCATCACCATTTTTAGCACGCTATGCACACGATTTTGATAAACCCGAATGGTACGATGAGGTTGTTTTCCAAATTACTGAAATATACAGGCATGTGAAGGATGAAAAAACAGGACTGGTTTACCATGCCTGGGATGAAAGTAAACAGCAAAAATGGTGTAATCCTGAAACCGGTCAGTCGAAGCATTTCTGGAGTCGGGGAACAGGATGGTATGTTATGGCCATTGTAGATGTACTGGATTATTTGCCGCAGGATCACCCGGGACGGGAGAAACTGATTGCCATTATAAGTGAATTAAGCGATGCATTATTAAAAGTGCGTGATGAACAGACCGGTTTGTGGTACCAGGTAATGGATATGGGGGGGCGTGAAGGAAATTATATTGAAGCATCGGGAAGTGCAATGATTACTTATGCGTATGCAAAAGGTGCTAAAAAGGGATATTTGGATAAAAAATATTTTGATATAGCTAAAGCATCATTGGAAAGTATTCGTAAAAACCTGGTTAAAACAGATGAACAGGGACTTCCTGTTCTGATACAAACTGTTGGAGGTTGCGGATTGGGAGGAAATCCTTACCGTATGGCTGACTATGAGTATTATATCTCCGAAAGACAAGTGGATAACGATCAGAAAGGTGTCGCTCCCGTTATTTTAAGTGCCATTGAATTAAGCAGCAGTTATGATCAAAAGTAGACTGGCTTTGGGAATAATGATGCTGTTTGCTATCGTGTTGACGGCAAACGGACAACAGGTTGACTTTCCAAGAGATACGTCCTATAATCTGAATAGTGCTTTTATAAAAATAAAAAAATACTATCCCGATGTAACGCTGGTAAAGGAAACGTCTTATCCTTCGGTTCAGGAGGAAAGAAATGTTGTGTATTACAATACAGGAACACGGGATCTGCATGCAGACCTTTTTTATCCTAAGAAAAAGTCGCATAAAAAGATTCCGGCAGTTATTCTGATACACGGTGGAGGATGGGCTTCAGGAACAAAAGCGCACATGGTACCTCTGGCTCAGAAATTGGCAGAGAATGGCTATTTTGCTGCCGCGGTTGAATACAGACTATCACCTGAAGCCATTTATCCGGCAGGTGTGTATGATCTGAAGTCTTTTGTTAAATGGTTAAAAATTCACAGTGATGAATTTGGAATTGACACGACAAGAATAGCAACTCTCGGAGCCTCTGCAGGTGCTACTCTTGCCTCTTTACTGGGTGCAACAGGTCAGAATCCGGTTTTTAAATCTTATGATTTTGGGAAAAAGGTGTCGGACAAAGTTCAGGCTATTGTTAATATTGACGGAGTGGTGGATTTTACTGCGCCAGGTGAAAGCGCTAAAGATGAAGATCCTGCAAAACCATCTGCAGGAGCGCGATGGTTCGGTGCCACTTATAAGCAACGTCCGGATTTATGGAAGCAGGCTTCAGCCCTGTACTATGCAGGTCAGAAAACACCACCAACAATTTTTATTAATAGTACACAGCCCCGGTTTCATGCCGGAAGGGATCAATATATTGAAATATTGAAAGAAAACGGTATTGAATACCGGATATTTACTATTCCGGATACGCCACATACCTTTTGGTTATTCCATCCATGGTTTGAAGAGGTATACCCCAAAGTAATTAGTTTTTTAAACGACACATTTCAATACAAAGGCAACTAAGACGGATTAGCAAAGAAATGGGAAATAAATCCCGCATTTTGGTACATGCGCCAATTATCTGAAGTACTCTGATATAATGATTTATTCTTAATTTTAGGGGTGTAAACGATACCAAATATTTCTGTTGAAGTATGTTTTGTCTTTTATAGTTCTTTGATAAAATAAGAACAATTTGTGAGAAATCTGAACGACCATATAGATGTAGTGATTTTAATAAGGGTATCTACATCCTTAAATCACGTCGTAACAACTCCTTTGTTACAAAAAATGAATGTTAGGTAATATTAGTTTTCTACTTAAAATTGAAAAGCTGACCAGGTACGGGTCAGCTTTTTTTATCATCCTTTCGAAAATGGACAGAATCTGATGTAAAGTTTATATGTTTTCGGTATTTAGGCTGATCCATAAATGGGTGGAACAGTTATCAATAGACAAAGGGGATGAGCCGTTTAGTATGATTAATATATTCAGTATAACTTGAACCAAGTTTCTCTGATAACAGTTTTTCCTCTATTTTTATTCTATACATAAAGACAACCAGCACTGGAATGAATATTACAATTACACTCAGCCAATTGTTTAAGGATATGCCAAATCCAAAAAAAGATAGTAAGGACCCGGTATAGGACGGATGCCGAATGTATTTGTATAATCCTTTATTAATCAACTTTTGGGAATCTTTAAAAGCAACATCAACAGTAAAAAAACTTCCTAGCGTGTAAATGGCTATAAACCTGAAGATCATACCGGCGATAATTAGAAATAATCCGGTATAATTAACCCATGATGACTCTATAAGAGGGAAATAGAAATATATATTACACATTATTCCTGCGGTAATGGAAATAAAAATAGTAATCCAGATGAAACGCAAAGAGTTTTGATCATGATTTTTTGACCCTAATTGCTTTTGCTTTGAACCCATCATACGGTTCAGCAAAATCTCGGATAATAACCAAAGGCTCCATATAACAAGAAACATGTAATTCATTTAACAAATGTAGGTGTTTCAATTAAATTCGTCAGTACTTTTTTCTCCGGGTTATGGATAAAATTAATTTAGGGGTATTATGCTTCCAACCTTATTACCTGGTAAGGAAGTAGAAGTAAAATTATTTTGAAAGTATATATTAATAATTACCAGGATGCCTGCATATCATAACAGGGATGGAAAGAAATGTATTACAACTTTATAAAGAATAAAAATGACTAACAACACAAAAATTAAGCTTATCGTCAAGGAAACAATCCGTTTCCGATAAGTTGCTCTGATTTCTTTTTTTATCTGGCTTCTGATTTTTTCTTTAAGTTCTCCTGAGATTTTTTTTTCATCGTTTGGTGTTAGTTTCTCATGATGATAATTTTCAAGATGATCGCCATACAGTTGTTTTAGTTTTGCAAAGGAAGGAACAGAACTTTTGGTATAGACCAGGGGATTGTTGCCTGCGCCAATGTATCCCGATACACCTGTTTTATAATATCTTCTACCTTCCGGCCTGAATTTACTCATTTCAGTTGGTTACTATATGAAAGAGGATAATTCTAAAAATTTTCATATTACCAGGTGTTCATTTTAGTAAAATGAATACCAACGGTTTGTGAATGAGAAGTGCCGGGTTTCGTTAGAGTCAGTTTCCGAAAAACAAGGGAATCTAACGAGAGCCGACACCTCAAACATTATGCTACAGTGAGCCATTGCTTATGACATAGTGCTAGATACTGTTATGTTTCAGCAATGTCCCTAGATCATATTATGTTTATTTTTTTCACCTGTATAGTACATAATTATTTTTATCGCACTAAAACAAGGGGAATCAAACTCACTGATGGGTTTGAACTTTTGCGATTTTTGTTACTTGTGATGTTCCGTTATCAAAGAAAGTTTTCTTGATAAAAATCCCTCCTGGAAGTGATTCAAAATCATCTGCAACGTACTGTCCGTTCAAATTATAAAAAGCGTTTCGAACAACTTCTAAATTTGCAGGAGTAATTGTTTTAATAGAAGTAGGAATTTCTGCGTTAATAGTTAAATACCGAACCTGCATACCTCCTGTAGTTGTAAAAACAACGGTTCCATCAGCGTCAACTGAAAAAACATTTTCATTTAATTCAGTTGTAATTTCCAATCCACCGGTTCGTGTTGCATTAGTTGCTGTAAAACCACGTTCATCAGATGAATTGGCCGAAATCGCAAGCAACCTGATCACATCACCTGCTTTACAATCGGGTACATTAATAGAAAGACTGGATCCATTTAATATAAAACGACCTATACTTACACCATCAACCGGATGATCAATTCTAAACTTGCCGGCATTCAGATTCCCAAAAGTTAATCCTTGCAGTTCTTCAATTTCAACACCATTTGCAGTTAAAGGTGTCTCAGCATCGATAACAATGGCATTTTGAAAACGTGTTTCACTTACATTTTCCCAGGTTGTTGGATCAGCAGCACAATTGTCTATTGTTGCCTGACTCCATTGGGTGAAATTCCAGATTTTTTGCGCGTTTGTTGTTAAAACTGCAGAAAAAATCAATAGCGTACTAAGAAGTAAAGTTTTTTTCATAAACGTTGATTTTTAATTATTTAATAGTGTAATATTTCAAAATTAATATTTAAGTTCATTGAAAGAAAATTTTGAGTAAAAAATCAGCATTAATATAGAAATTTGACCCTAATTGAAATTACTACATTACCTGCCATTACAGTTTTATAATCTAAGGCACAGTTTTATTTCAGTTCAATGGTTTTCAGATCAGTTAATATTTTTGAAAGATAATCCATTTTTGCTCCTGTAACTCCTTTGATTATTCCCTAAAATATAAAACTAACAGATATTTATAACGTATAAATTTAGTTATACGAGATATGGATTTAGATGTTAAAATAAATCCGCATATACTATGAAGGTGTGAAGTATAGGAGATTTCCATTTTAGATCTATCCATTACATGTTTGCTACTTTATAATAAATTCATTTGTAACCGGACGATTATTCCGGGATCTGCCATCAGACCTATGAAATTCTCGAGCCACCGTGCTATCCGTTTTCACGTAGTCAATGACAAAAACCTGACCTGTTACGATTTTCATAGGGTATTTATTATAAGGTAAAACGTTACCAGTTTTAGGAGACTTTTTAAATTTGTTATATACGCCCTCCAATCGCCAGAATTCTCTATATGCAAAGTCTTTAAATCCCTTCATGTTTTTGCTGCCAAAATAGGATGCCTCATAATTATATCCATTGATTTGAATACTATCTGTTCGAATTGGGATATCTTTTAAATAGCTTAGATCGTTCGTTAACAAATGATTAGCGTATATTTTGTGAAGTTGATTTGCCATAGACGGGACTGAATTGCTGTGATTCATTGAATTAATTCCGATATGAGCGGAACCATAAATTCCCATAATACTCTCATTTTCGAGCATATTAAATTCACGGATAAAATTAGCCACCATCATAATTTCACGATAAACATCATCATCCTTTCTATTGTAATACTTTCCTTGTTTTATGGCTTCTTTTGTACATTTATATTGTAATGAATTCTTCATGTTATGTTGAGAAAGATAGTTTAAGTATCGTTTGCCTGTAGATCGATATTGATGTCCAACATCTGTTCCATGGAAGATCGTTTCCGGATACAGTTTTTTTATTTCAACATAGAATTCCTTCATAGATGGATTACGGTGTTTCACCCCGTTCCAATCCTCATATATTTTATTCAGTATATCATCATCTTCGGATTGCATCCAAATATTTAAAAATTCTGCTGTATAGTAGGGGAGTTCCAGAAAAAGATGTCGTAATCCATGATTTGTATAATAATCTCCCCATAATTCAAGTTCTTTGTCTTTAATTTTTTTGATTCCATGAAATTCCCCGTAGATAAAAATTTCCCCACTGGAATGTGAAGCTGAAGAATGAATGTTTTCGGGCTTAATGACATATGTACATCCGGAAAAGAGAAGTGAATAAATAAAAGTCGTAATTATGATTTTTTTTAAATTTACCATAAATCATATTTCTTTATAACAGTTCAAATTTTGCACCGCTTCTTACACCTACGATCTGGTGGTATGCTGTCCTGGTGAAAGATATAACCGGTGAATGTTGAATTATTTTATTTAAAATTACTGTCATGCCGTATACCGTATGTTCGTAACTGGCATTTAACTTTGTAATTAATTGAGATAAAAACAAAAATTATTTATCATGTATGCATCTTACAGACATGCCTGAAGTTCCATTCCCTCCTGAACCAACAAGTACATTGGGTTCATTATGTAAAATGTAAAACGTATAACCTTTTGATGAAGTTTGCCAATAGCCTCCGTAATTAATTTGACCGAAACTAACCTCATGAGCATTATAGCCACCAGGAAGAGCACTAAAACCAAATTCATTAGTTCCATTGTCATTAATCCAATAGGAATCTCCTTGCATTCTTAGCTTATTTCCAGCGTTTGAACCAAGATATTCTACGAGAGTCGTTAATTCCTTTTCGGATGGTACGTGCCAATCATCAGGACAAAGATTATGTGTGTTAACCGTGAACCAATTATATAAACCGCCATAAGTTTGAGCATTTGTAATTGAATCATAATCGTACCAACAGTAAGCTCCCCTGGAAATATATTTAATCCATTCTTCATGCGAAGATGCGTTGGGTATTTTTTCTCTATTATTGTAGCTAGTTGTCCGTAAGTTTTCTGCCATCCATAACTGACTGCCAATAAATACAGTTTTATAAGTATTGCCTTCAATGTCTGATAGTATGTCACCCGCTTCGTTTTTAAAGAATGATATCTTAACTACATCTTGACTGGAGTCTCCGCAATCAGTCCGAATTGTCCACCTTAGTTGGTAAGACTCATGTAAATTGCCTTTAAAGTTAGTTCTGTAATTAGTTTTATCATCGATGATTCCACCAACTCCACTTTCAATACTCCATTCTCCCGTAAGATTTTCGGGATTGTTTGCTTTAATAGTGGTAGCCATTGTGCCATCCTCAAATATCTGGTCTTCCCCAGCGTAAGCAACTAGATTTAGAGCTTCTCGGAACACAATATTAACATCATCATATGATTCTTCGAATTTATTCCTGATTGTCCACCTCAAAGTATATGAAGTGCAATTTTGGCCGTAAAATTTTGAAGAAGAGTTAGTTTCGTTCTCCAGACTACCACCTTCCCCATCTATGATTTCCCAACGTCCAAAACTATATTGATTCTGTGGTTTGTTAGCCGATAGTAAAATTGTCGTGCTATCACGTTTCGTTATAAGTTGGTCATTCCCTGCGTAAGCCTGTATAGGATTTGCGAGTAAATAAAAAGATATCTGATTCGATCTTGTTGCTCCTTTATTATCCTTAGCTATTACTTGCAATGTATGATTCCCTGGGGCCATATCCTTAGTATCCCATCGAAACTGGTAAGGTGAAATAGCCGTAGTGCCAATACTAATACTATCAACCAATAAACTTAGGTCAGAAATTTCACCATCAATATCTTCAGCCTGTGCCAGTATGTATAACTCGGAACCTGCTTGTATGGTGTCATTCTCGATGGGGGAGATAATTTCGCATGAAGGTTTCAAATTAGCATCATCAGTTTCTTTGCATCCTAGAAGAAATAGGGAAATTGATATCCCGATTGTCAGTAAAAAGTAATTTGTCTTTTTCATATTTCTGTAGTTTTAAGAGGTAACCTTGCTTGTGGCTAACGTTCCCGTGGTATGGTGTCGTGGCAGTTTCTTTCCGCCGGGGAAGGAACTGGCAGGACGAAAAGCGCTTCCCGCGAACGTTGATATTTTTTATTTAAAAATACTGCCATGCACTATACCGTGTGTTAGCACCAGTTATTATTTTATCAATTTTCCTAAAAAGTTACAAACTTCAACATATCTTTCATCTCCATAATGGTCTGGAGTCCATCTAGTCACAAAATGGTATTTTCCATCTTTATATCCTTCAAGAATCCATTCTGAACCATCCATGCCAAAAATCTCATTATGTGAATTCAAGTTCCAGAAATCGATAACTTTTATTTTTTCTTTAAATTCAAGCCAATCTGCTAATTCTACTTTTTTTGTTTTATTCTCAATTAGTCTTCCCGCATCATATCCTCCTTTCCCATTAGTTCGTCTTTTGAAAATATAAATCGTTGAATCAGTTTTTTCTATTGTTAATGAAACAGGATTAGACCAAGTTCCAAGGTTCGTATATCTGTATATTTCAGCATTTTTTAACTTTAGATTTTTTAGTACAGGTTCTTTCAATGAATACAAATGTTTAGAATACCAATTATTTTTAAAGGTGTTTAATTTCCCGTTAATTTCTCCATTTACATTCTCGGTCTTAATTGGGAAATATAATTCTCCTTTAAGTGGTTTAGCTTCGATTATTGAATTTTGTTGAACTTTACAACCACAACTCAATAGAATTACTAGTAGTGTTAAATAGCTGTATTTCATCTTGTTTAATTGGTGCCAACGGTTTTGCGGTATGAAACGTTTGGGAGAGCGGGCTGCGTTCGTATCCACCGTTACCAAACCTTGATGCGTGGCAGGTTGCTTGAATAACCACTTCACCCCAAATGTTTTATGACCGCATGTTGTAGGCCGTTATTTCATTTTTTATTATTCTATTTTTTTATTCTCTTTAATGTCCATTTCCATTGTCCACTTGAACTAGACCCTGTTCCTTTTATCTTATTTAAAGATTGCATTTTTCCAAAATACTTAGAATATCCATCGTTAAAATATATCTCTATTTGTAATCCATTTTGTATCCATTTGTCATTATCTGGAGACTTGTCATTTGGATGAGTACTAGAAATACTACCATCGCTATTAAATGTAATCTCATATGTCCAATCTTTATCAATATATTTCCATTTTGTTCCTGATATGGAAGTCTCTATTTCCGATATTTTTTTTATTGGTGAACATGCAGATATTAGTATTATCGCAATGAATATATAAAAAATCTTTACCGATACGGTTTTTAACTTAATCATAATATGAAGCTTTAATAGTTATAGTCATTTATTAAATATGTTTTGTAGTTTGTAATGATTTGTTTTTAAAATATAATATTTTTCATTTAAAATTTCGATTCTTTAATCAATCCTTCACGTTAAGAAAGCTATTTTGTGTCCCTGGTATAATGGCCTACAACGTTCCCGCGGTATGGTGTCGTGGCAGTTTCTTTCCGATGGGAAAGGAACTGTCAGGACGAAAGGTGTTTGCAGCGAACGTTGAATTATTTGGTTTAAAAGTACTGCCATGCACTATGACCCAACGTATTTCTAATTAAATATATCTAGTAATTCTTTCCGATTTTTAATTTTCAGAAATTCAGTAATCATTATGCGA
>NZ_JBHJHQ010000080.1:0-515 GCF_042219825.1 Quyinboa mangrovi | reverse complement strand
TTTGGAGAGCAACCCCTTAATTTGCAAGGGGATGATTGGTTTGCTTTGTTTTTTCTACCTTATTATAAGGCTTTATATTTAGTCCCGTAGCTCAGCTGGTTAGAGCGCTACACTGATAATGTAGAGGTCCCCAGTTCAAATCTGGGCGGGACTACATAACAGTAAGAGATAGAGAATTGAGCAAGAGAATGCTCATGCTCAATACTCGCACTCTAAACTGTATACGGGGGATTAGCTCAGTTGGCTAGAGCGCTAGATTTGCATTCTAGAGGTCAAGGGTTCGACTCCCTTATTCTCCACTTTAATTATCCGAAGCTTTAGCGAAGGATAATATTTTCAAAGAAGTATTTACGACGGTAATTTGCTTTTTGTAAAGCTTCAGCGAATGCAAGAGTTCATTGACATGTTTGAGGGAAAGAGCTGAGAAAGTATTTTAATGAAATATTTTTTTAGTTAGTAACAAGCGTTAAAGTAGAATATATAACAAACGACTACGACCTGAAGAAGGTCTGAAG
>NZ_JBHJHQ010000008.1:0-306939 GCF_042219825.1 Quyinboa mangrovi | reverse complement strand
ATACTGCGTATTGTGGGAAAGTAGGTCGCCGCCATTTTATAGAAAAGCCTTTCAGAGTAATCTGGAAGGCTTTTTTTGTTGATACTTATTATGTCGGTTATACATAATAACTCATCAGATGAACAGCCTGTGTATAATACCCGGAACCGAATAGATTAAGGTGGTTTAAAATATGGTAGAGTTTGTAGATATTTTCACGGTATTCCCATCCTTCTTTTAAGGGATACTCAGCATTATAGGCAGTGTAGAAGTCAGGATTAAAACCACCGAAGAGTTTTGTCATGGCAAGGTCTGCTTCCCGGTGACCATAATAGACTGCAGGATCAATCAAAACCGGATCGCCTTCAGGATCGGCCATGTAATTTCCTCCCCATAAATCGCCGTGCAACAGAGCTGGTTCCTCTGCGCTTTCGCCAATAATCTCAGGAAGTTTATCAGCCAGTTTTGAAAATAGCTTCTGAAATCTGTTGTCACCATAGCCATTGGAAAGTGCCAGCTCAAACTGGAATTTCAGCCGCTTATTGAAATAAAATGCAAGCCAGTCGGTTCTTTCTTCTCCTTTGGCCAGGTTCAATTGTGGTGTAGCTCCTATATAATTATCTTCAAAAAAACCGTATTCCGATGCATGAAACTGATGTAACCGTGCAAACTGTTGTCCAAATGTTTCGAAAAAGTCCCGCTTTTTTGATCCCTGCTCAATATATTCAGTAACCAGCATCTCTGAATCAAAATGCAGAACTTCCGGTATTTTGATTGCTTTTGCTTTTGCCAGTTCTTTCAGTCCATTGGCTTCGAGACGAAACGACTCAGGACTGGTGCCGGATTTTACAAATACCGTCATCCCGTTTGCAAGTTTCACCTTTCTGGCATTGGCAATACATCCTCCTCCGAGAGAGCGCTCTTCTATGATTTCGGAATTCAGAATTTTCATAATAATAAATTATTCCCCCGCCAGCTTTTTCTTTTGAACATATCGTAACAACCCGTTACAGGAGTCTTCCAGAAGATCAAGTACCAGCTCGAAGCCGGTAGCACCGCCATAATACGGGTCAGGTACTTCGCTGTAGTTATGTTCATGACTAAAATCAGTCATTTTTACGATTTTGTTTTCCGCGTCTTTGTCCGGAGCCATACGTTTTAAATCTCTGAAGTTGGCATTATCCATGGCAACAATCAGATCGAAAGTTTCGAAATCTTCCGGTTGAATTTTACGTGAAATGCTGGTAAGGTTATAACCGCGTTTAATGGCATGGCTCTGCATACGGGCATCGGCATTTTCACCTGCGTGATAAGCCATAGTACCTGCGGAGTCCACATGAAATAGATGGTCCAGCCCTTCTTTTCGGATCAATCCATTAAACACAGCTTCGGCACTCGGTGAGCGGCAAATATTACCAAGACAGACGAATAGGATATTCATATTATGTTTTGTTTTTGTTCTGATTTAGTTTGGATCAACATCAAAAATAAATTTGATCGTTTGGGGGATATTGTTCTGTTTTAAGGTCAAATGCATTCCTTCCGATAAAACGTTTTTGATCCGTTTTAGTTCTCCCGGATTTTGAGATTTAACCAGAATACGTTCCTGGTACATTCCTTTTATTTTGCTTATGGCCGGGACTTCGGGGCCCAGAATACGAGCGCCTAAGTCTTTTCGGATGATTTGGGCAAAAGTTTGGGTTGCATGGTGAAGTACCTCCTGGTTGGAATGCCTGAGAACAACGTCGATAACCCGGTTGAAAGGTGGATATTTGAACAGTTGACGTTCTTCAAGTTCAGATTCAATAAAAGCCATGAATTCACCGTTCGTCAATGTACGAATCACAGGATGATCCGGTTGATGAGTCTGGATCAGCACCTTACCTTGTTCCGCACGCCTGCCCGCACGACCTGAAACCTGGATCAACATTTGCAGCGCTCTTTCAGATGCCCTGAACTCAGGGAAGTTCAGCAGATTATCGGCATTTAATACACCTACAAGGCCAACATTATCGAAATCCAGTCCACGTGAAATCATCTGGGTTCCAACCAGAATATCTACTTCACCATCTTCAAATTCACTCAGAAGTTTTTCCATTTTTTTTAACCCACCTGTGGTATCCGCATCGAAACGTTTGGTAATGGCATCGGGAAAGATAACCTTAATTTCTTCTTCCACTTTTTCAGTGCCGAATCCTTTATTCATGAGTGCTTCTTCTCCACACGAGGGGCATACGCGGATAACGTTACGTGTTGACCCGCAGTAGTGGCAGCCCATCAGGTGTTTGTCGAAATGCCAGGTCATAGGTACATCGCAGCTTTTGCATTTCTGAACCCAACCACAGGCACGGCATTCAATAATTGGGGCATAACCCCGTCTGTTTTGAAAAAGAATAATTTGTTTGCCAGCCTCAAGACTTTCTTTCATTGCATCAATCAGTTCATACGAAAAATGATGTCTGAGTTTTTTCTTTTTGTAAGATTGCGTTAGATCTACAATTTTAATCTCCGGAGCAGTGGCATTTCCAAAACGTTGGGTCAGTTCTGTAAACCCATATTTGCCTGTTTGAGCATTGTGAATGCTTTCTACTGATGGTGTTGCACTTCCAAGCAATACTTTGGCTTTAAGCATATCAGCAAGCATTACGGCTGCATCGCGTGCAAGGTAGCGTGGAGCAGGATCCTGTTGTTTCAGACTTCGTTCGTGTTCTTCATCAATAATGATTAGTCCCAGGTTTTCGAAAGGAAGAAACAGTGCACTCCGGGCACCGAGAACGAGCGAAACGGGCGAATCTTTTGAGATGCGTTTCCAGAGTTCTGTACGTTTATCAAAATTGAATTTGGAATGGAAGATGGCCATCTGTGATCCGAAAACCCGTTTTAACCGTTTGCTAAGCTGTGTCGTCAGGCTGATTTCGGGGACCAGCATTAAAACCTGTTTGCCTTGTTCTATTTGTTCTCTAATCAGGTGAATATAGATTTCCGTTTTGCCACTGGCTGAAGCGCCCTTAAGCAAAACGACAGACTTGTCCTCAAATTGCGATTTTACTGAGTTAAATGCTTCTGTTTGCCATAGGGTTAATGGATTTGGTTCAACAACCGGAATTTTTTCTTCCAACCGGCTGATTTCTATTTCGTGCTCTACAAAAGTGCCTTTCTTAAGCAACGCTTTGTAGGCAGTATATCGTCCTCCTTTTGTGAGCTGTTGCCTGGGAACAAACGGATCATTCTCTTCTTCGCTCAGGCTGTAATAACTTATCAGTAGCTGTTCCTGAACCGGGGCCCTGGATAAGGAACTGAAAAATGCTTCGAGTACGTCGTCATCTTTAAACATATCAGCAACGGTGACAAAGGTTTCTGTTTTCGTTTTGTACCGTTCTTTTACATTTTCCTCAAGAACTACAGCAGAAGAATCCAGTAACTTTTTTACTGAATGAAATGTGTTTTTAATGCCAAGCGACTTTTCAATCTTTTTGAGTTCTCCCTTTTTGTTGGCGGTCAGCCACTCATATATTTTGGCTTCATTGCCCTCGAATCGTGTATCCGATTCAAAGTCATGGTTCAGGGTGAGGATGCTGTTGCTCTCAACCAGTAAACCTCCGGGAAGTGCGGCGAGCATTACTTCGCCAATGGTACACATGTAATAGCTTGCAATCCACTGCCAGAATTTAAGATCATTTAATGAAATGACAGGTAGTTCATCCAGAATTTCCGTGACTTCTTTCAACGTATAATTTGTCTCGTTTTCGCCTTTGACCCCAATTATTATACCGGTTATGTGTTTGCGCTTACCAAACGGCACAATAACTCTGCAGCCAGTCAAATTATCAGGTTTTTCTGAAATAAGATAGCTGAAAGGTTCGTTTACCGGAACCGGGATTAGTACATCAACGATATAGTTATGATCCATGTTTGCGATGGTAACAAATGTACACAAAAAGGAATTTTGATAAAAAGTGTTTGCAAAAGAAACATTGAATTTTACCAATGAAATGATAATTGTCCTCCTTTTTCAAAAGGAGGTGTCCCGATATATCGGGACGGAGGATTTAATAAAACAAAACCCCGGCAAACGCCGGGGTTTTTATATTTTATAATGTTGGTATGTTTATTCTGCTATAGCAAGTATTTTCCTGTAATCTTTGCCATCCTGAATGGTTTCAATTGCTTTATCCAGTATAACATCATCTTTCAGGGCTACTTTGGCTTCTCCTTTCTGGTAATAGTACCGTTTTACAATTTCCTGAGCAATCAGATCCTTAATTTCCTTCTTAAATACATTCAGATCTTTGTCCAGATCCGGCTTCAGCAGGGAATCAAGTTTGTCTATTTCTTCCTGGGATATTTTATTGTATCCTTCTGCCTCAACAGTACTTTTTAGCTTTTCAAGTTGTTCGTGACTCTTAGTCTCATAATCAAAATCCTTACTTTTCACATAAGCGATAAAGTTATTGTAGTCTGTATCACTGAATGTAAAATTCTCCGGTGATGGTATGCTTTTATGATTATTGGCATACTGTGTGGCATAATCGAAAATGATATAATCACGAATCAGTTCGATAGTGACATTTCCCGGACGGTCAAACTCGGATTTTACATCCGGTAATATTCCTCCGCCATCTTTTACGGTACGTCCGTTTTTGGTTTTGAACGTTGATATTAATGAATCAGGAACACGTCCCACGCTGCCATCAGGATTGCGGTGTGAATAATCAAGAGCCTGGATACAACGTCCGCTTGGGATGTAATATTTGGCTGTAGTTACTTTCAGCTGTCCTTTATAACTTAATGGTCGTGTAGTTTGAACCAGACCTTTTCCAAATGTTCGCGATCCTACAATAATACCACGGTCCAGATCCTGAATAGAACCCGCTACAATTTCTGAAGCAGAAGCAGAATTACTGTTTACCAGTACGGCCAATGGTATATCCGGGTCAACCGGATCATTTGTTGTTTTATATACCTTATCCCAGTCATCAACTTTACCACGGGTTGATACAATTTCCTCGCCACGCGGGACAAAGAGGTTGACAATATTAACGGCTTCATCCAGAATGCCACCAGGGTTTGATCTTAAATCAAGTACAATAGCTTTTGCTCCTCTGGCTTTAAGGTCGAGTAATGCTTTTTCGGTTTCATCGGATGCTTTGTCTGTAAAGCTTGTCAGCCTGATATAACCGATGTCATCCTTGAGAATATCATAATACGGAACCGGATTGATCGTAATCTTTTCGCGTGTGATGTCAAATTCCAGTGGTTTGTTTTCACCCGGACGTTTCACGGTAATATGAAAAGAAGTTCCCGGGGTTCCTTTCAGCATGTCACTTACATCAGAAACCTTTTTGTCCTTCATTTTCTGTCCGTTAATTTCCATGATAAGATCACCCGCTTTAAGTCCTGTTTTTTCAGCCGGCATACCTTCGTAAGGATCAGAAATCATAACGTAACCGTCACGTTGTGAAATAAGTGATCCAATTCCTCCATACTCACCCGTTGTCATGAATTTAAAATCAGCCATATCCTTTTCGGGAATATAAACTGTATATGGATCCAGTTGCTCCAGCATATCATCAATACTGGTCTTTATCAATTTTTCCGGTTCTATGGAGTCAACATAAAACAGATCAAGTTCCCTGAAAAGAGAATAATAAATATCGAGATTTTTGGCAATCTCAAAATTCCGTTTGTCGCTGTTAAATCCGAAAAATGCAACTACTACTACCAAAACAGCAGCAATAGCAATGTTTCTTTTCCTCATAAATTTCATTCTACTCGAATTTTACTATGTTATCAGACAACTAAAATAATACTATGTGGTTTATATGGGTCCTGTGCTTAATGAAATTTAACACAATCTGTTAAGGTGCATTATTTTTTCACTTTTATTCGTTTGAACCTTAATATTTATGAAAGGGCCAACACTTCTTTGATGGCATCCCAACGTTTTTCGTCCATTTTGGCACCCAGAACCTCTATTACATTCCCTGAAAGCACTGATGCCACCCTGCCACATTCGGCTGGTGAATACCCGTGGATCAGTCCGAAAAGGAATCCTGCTGCATACAGATCTCCGGCTCCTGTTGTGTCTATGGGGGTAACTTTTATAGGATCAACCTTAGTTGTTGTTTTATTCTGAGCAATTAAAGAACCTTTCGCTCCTGTTTTTACTATAGCAATTTCAGTTTTCTCTGCCAACTCATTCAGCGCTGCTTCAGGAGCAAGGCTCGTAAATGACAGGGCTTCTTCTTCGTTGGCAAATACGATATCCACATAATTAGTGATCAGTTTAGCCAGAAATTCCTTGTTGGCTTCCACCACATTATAGCTGGCCAGATCCAGTACGATCTTGAGTCCGGCTTCCTTGGCCAGTTTCATTCCGGTTTCAATCAGGTTGTGATCCTGAACAAGATAGCCTTCCACATATAAATAATCATAATCTGAAAACCAGTCTTTATTCAGATCTTCCGGTTTCATCTCTATAGAAGCTCCCAGATAAGTGGCAAATGTGCGCTCTGAATCAGCCGTAACAAATGCGAATGCCCTGCCGGCAGGCGTATCTGATTTCAGGAGGTGACTTTTGACTTTATTGTTGATAAGATCGGATTCAAAAAAAGTACCTATTTCATCTTTGCCGACTTTCCCGATAAAACCGGTCTCAATGCCCAGTTTCGATAAACCGTTTATGGTATTGGCTGCCGAGCCTCCTGTTGCCCTGGTCTGGTATAATGAAGCGGTGAGGCTGTCAATTTTAATCAGTGTTTCATTATCAATTAGTGTCATGCTGCCTTTGCCCAGGCCGAGCTCATCCAATAACTTTTCTTCACTGTTCGGTAGCATGATATCCACCAGCGCATTGCCTAATCCAAGTACTTTTTTCATTGAAAATTATTTTTAGAAATATTTTTGCAAATATATTGCATAATTAAACAAATCCTTTTAGTTTTGCATCGCTTTTAAAGAAAAGCACAAGGTAATAAATAAATTCCTCAGTAGCTCAGTTGGTTAGAGCGGCGGACTGTTAATCCGTAGGTCGTAGGTTCAAGTCCTACCTGAGGAGCATAAAAAAAGGATGTTCGAAAGGGCATCCTTTTTTGTTATAGCCCAAAATCTAAGAAAATGTATTGCGTATATATTTTGTATTCTAAATCAGCAGATAAGTATTATGTAGGTTCCACCAGTAATATTGAACAGAGACTATATCAACATAATAATTCGACTGTAAATAAATTCACGAGTAAGTATCGCCCCTGGGAGCTTATGTCTTTCTTTGAAGTAGGAGATTCCAAAAGAGTTGCATTGCAAATCGAAAAGCATATTAAAAAGCAAAAAAGCCGCAAATATGTTGAAGATATTGTAACCCGGGGCAGTATTGATGCATTGATTAAGAAATTTACTGATTAATCCGTAGGTCGTATCCCGACGTCCGTCGGGATGAGGAGCATAAAAAAAGGATGTTCGAGAGAGCATCCTTTTTTGTTTTTTAAAACCTGAGGATATGTATTACGTATATATTTTGTATTCCAAATCAGCAGATAAGTATTATGTAGGTTCCACCGGTAATATTGAACAGAGGCTATATCAACATAATAATTCGGCAGTAAATAAATTCACGAGTAAGTATCGCCCCTGGGAGCTTATGGGGACATATTTTTTGTGTTCCGAATTCCCTGGCCGTCTATGGCAGTAGTAAACTAAAGATTAAAGGTGTACGTATATTTAAGCATAAAGGTTTTATAAAAATATGATGGAAGCCTTGGGCTTTGTCTTTCCAGATAAGTGTTTCTTCCTCCGTTAAATACAAGATACAGATCAGTTCCCTCTTTTGGATTATATCTGAGTCTCAAATTTGAGATCACTTGTTCTATGGCAGTATTGTACTGTACAAAACCTGAAAAAGAAAATTTGGTATTAAGCATGTATAATCCACGAACGCCCAAAATATGATTGGTCAATTTCGTGTTTCTTGATGAAAAATTCAGATAATCCAAAACATATGTCGCTCCTAGCTCCACGCCGTTGGATATGTTCCAGGTTGGGTTTAATTGTGGCGATACCCTTACGCCATCATAAAATTGTCCTGCCTGCAGTGTGCTGTTTGCCTTAAAGGAGTTTCTGGAGGGAGTAGTCAGAGTAATGATCATATCTTTGAATCTGTAACCACCTGTAGGAATAGTAATCAGATCGGTTATTTTGAAATCTTCCTTTAAATATTCGTAGTTGTATTCCATGGATAAAGAACCTTGCCATCCTTTTTTGCCGGTAAAGTACCATCCCACATTTAATAAATAGGTCAACAGGGTATTATCTTTTACATCGTTGATGGTATAAGTTGTGAGTGAAGGGTAATGGTTTAGAAATTTTGAGTTTGCGTTTGGAATAAATGTATGTTTTACCTGTGCCTGATAAACATAATAATCGTTAAAAACTTCAAGGCCTATACCAGGATCAAAATTAATACCTGAATTAACATAAATCAATGAATAGGATAGTCCTTTATTTTTGCGTCGTGTCCAGTCAATGTAAAGTCTTGCAGGATCTATAGAGATCGGGTTAAACTTAGTTTTTTCAGTGAATGACTGTGCGAATCTTATGGTTAGGTATTCTTCCCCAAACATTCTAAGCACTGCATCAATTCCATAAGCAATATTATATGTTCCATTTACCCCAATTCGGGAGGTAAGCATGCCACCCGTGTAGGAATTCTCATTCAGCACCCTTTTCTTTACTCTGAATACGCCAAAATTTTCGGAGGGCAGATCCGTATATTTAGCTGTTTGCATATTCAGAAAGCCAAAATCCCATCCATTATTGCTGCTCATAAGTCTGGCACCTCCAAGTATTCGCACAGGGTCCCCATTGTATAATCCTATTCGTCTGGAATAGAATAAGGTATTAGGGCCACCCATTCCAAAGTCAAAAACACTTGCCCGTTCCAGGAAGAATTTTCTTTTCTCGGGATAAACCAAACTGAATCTTGAAAGATTAAATTGCTGTGCATCAGCCTCCACCTGTGCGAAGTCTGTGTTTATGGTTAAGTCAAGCGTAGTATTGGTATTTATACCGTATTTTATATCTAACCCAGGCTCTAATTTAAATTTATTGTTGTTAACATACCTTGTGCCATCGTCATTTATTTCATTCGTATATTCCATCCCTGTTAATATGTATGGGCTTATATAAAGAGGTTTTCTGGGCTTCATTCCAGGGAATATACCATCTGCATATGTCGATGGTTTTGTTTGGCTATAATCACCCCAATTATAAGGTGTGTCAGGGAAAATATAAATTTCGTTAGTGGAAGGAAGGTATCTTATTATATTAAATCCCATAATTGTTTTTCCATCTTTTTTTTCAAAACGTAAACTTGAAATCGGAATTTTCATTTCTACGTACCATACAAGGTCTCCAATTACTGTTTTAACTTCCCAAAATGTATTCCAGTTTAAATCAATTGGATCCTGATTTCCGGCAACAGCATCATTACTAATAGTAGCATCCCATCTGACAGCATTTGGATTAGTAAAAAATATATACGCATTCTGATTGTCATTATAAGTATCAAGTTGAAGTCCTATCCAGTCGCAGGATCGACTGTTAAAGTCCCTAACTTTACCAATGGCTTTAATCTTATCTTGATCATCAACGTAAAGCGATGCACCGAGATAGATATTTTGTCCGTCGTATGCAAGTTTGATATCCGTTTTTTGTGATGGGTATTCTCCATAAACCGGTTGTTGAGTAACCATTGGAAACGGTTCTACATCACCCCATGCTTCTTCGTCAGGTTTTCCATCGAAAACTATATCGTGAGAAAGCTGGTGTATTTCCCATTGAATTTGTCCAAAAGAAAGATTTAAGAAAGATACCCCACCCAGTAAAAGGAGCGTCCTCAGTTTATATTTCATTCTGGTATTCTTATAAGTTTCACTTACAGCGTAGGATATGCTGAAGTAACGTCTTCAGTTATTGAGAAGGTACTGATAATTAAAATGTTAATCATCAGGTGGAATAATAGTCATGTTAGTTTTACTTCTTTGCAAAGATTCTCTTCGAAGCCAGTATGTCAATTATTTAATACGTATAAATTTAACAATTAAAATCTAAAGATTCAGAGTTTTTTTATGTTAGTTAATGCCAGTGCATTTGAGCTTGTGTTTGAAAAAACATACCATATTTGATTTAATAAATTTATAATCAATTTTATAGTTTGATTTGTCTGTTATAACGAGTTAATACATTCTAGTTTGAAAATTTGCTTCAACCAAACATTATTAAGTTCTATGGCATTTTAATTCCACTATTTATATTTAAAATATTAGGTTGTGAAAAGGAATGGAAAATTTATTATCATTTATGCCTTAAACCCTGAGAAAGAGTTCTTTCAATCGGTTCAATTACCCTATATTTGTATAAACTCTCCGGCATGTTTTTGCGTTCAGACCGACTGTTTGTTATAATACCATGGTTGTTCATCGCATCTGTACTGAACAGCAGATATTCTTATGGTATTGAACCGGAAACCCGATTCATTCCTGATACATCCATCGTTATTTCATTATTTGAAAAAGGGAATCAATTCATTGACGGACCATCTGACTCATTGGTGCATTATTATTCAAAAGCACTGGATCTGATAAAAAATAATCTGAAGGATTCGGATGAAATGAAACGATGCGAGCCGGAATTGTTGTTGCGTTACAAACGGTTTGAGTTCAGGGCATTTATAGAATTGGGGATTGAATATTTCTACCGGAATAATTACGACAAGGCGCTTGTTAACTTTGGTGAAGCCTTAAAGGTGGCTACAGCAATTAATGATGTGGATCTGCTTTCGGAATGTAACAGTGAGATTGGCATTGTTTATAAAAACCAGGGAGATTATGACAAGGCATTAACCTACTACGATCTTGCTTTGGATATGGCAAAACATACCTCAGACTCCTCATGGATAGTCAGTTGTCAGATCAATATGGCCAACGTTTTCAAGGAGAAAGGATTTCTGACCATTGCACAAGGTTACTATTTTGAGGCCTTGTCAACCCTGGAGCGATTAAAACACGACCGTCGGTTGGCTGCATGTTACCAGAATATAGGTGAAATTTACCAGAAACAACGGGATTATAAACCGGCTCTGGATTATTACAACAAATCCCTTGATTTGGGGAAATCCGCTAATGATATGATTCGTCAGATTGTAATTAATCTGAATATTGGCTATGTAAAAATAATGCAGAAAGACTATCCGGAAGCAAGGAAATATTTGTTCCAGGCACTGAAGTTGTATGAGGAAACCGGTTACCAGCATGAGATGGATGAATGTTATCTTTTATTAGGGGATACCTACCTTCATGAAAATGATCTGGATGAGGCAAAACAATATTTTATGAAAGCCCTGGATATTGCAGAAAAGAAGAACGACAGGAAAAGCAAAGTGGAATCCAAACGCAGGCTTGGTAATGCAGCGTTACGTAGCGGGGACTTTAAAACAGCAGGAACGTATTTTCAAAAAGCTTATGAGGAAGCCAAACAACTAGGAGCGTTGGATCTGAGGATTGAAACCGGACATGCATTGTCGGCTTACCTTGATACTACCGGGAGATATAAAGATGCATTGTACTACGCAAGGGAGGAAATGCAGTTAAAAGACAGTTTATTCAACAGCGAGAAATACAAGGCTATTAAAGAGTTGGAGATCCGGCATAATCTTGAAAAAAAGGATCAGCAACTCAGCCTTTTAACAGAGCAATCCCAGGTGCAGGAATTGAAGCTGAGCCGAAGGAACAGAATGTTGTTTGCGCTCGGGGCAGTAATCATTCTGATTATTGTTATCAGCTACCTGTTGTACGTCCAGAATAAGCTGAAAGAGAAACATAAGGCTATGGAGCTGGAGCAACAACTGTTGCGATCACAGATGAATCCGCATTTTATTTTTAATTCGCTTATCGCCATTCAGAGTTATATTTATAAAAAGGAACCGGTGCTCGCAGGCGATTATCTGGCAAAATTTGCTGATCTGATAAGGTTGACACTTGAAAACTCCCGCCATGAGTTTGTACCGTTATCCAAAGAGATTAAAACAATGCAAACCTACATTGATCTTCAGCTGCTCCGGTTCGATCATAAATTCAACTACACACTCAAGGTGGATGAATCGCTGAATAAAGATGCATATCTGATACCTCCTATGTTTGCACAGCCGTTTATTGAAAATGCCATTGAACACGGATTACGACATTTAACTGAAAAAGGATTGATGGAGATTAGGTATATAAATTCAGGAAAGGAACGGATCAGAATTGAGGTTAAGGATAATGGAATTGGCAGGGATGCTTCGGAAAAACTTAAGCCGGGAGATAAGCATGCTTCACTGGCCATGCAGATTACAAGGGACCGTTTGATGGTGCTTTCCGGGAAATACCGGGAAAGGTTTGACTTCAGAATAGAAGATCTTACCAATAAATTTGGTCATGCGACAGGCACCATGGTGGAAATTACATTACCTCTGAAAGGTAATTAATCCGTAAATTTAAAACCGGTTAACCAATATGATGAGAATTGTAATTATAGATGATGAACCTAAAGCAAGAGAAACAATCCGGAATATTCTGGCATTGAGTACTGCTAATCTGATGGTTGTTGGCGAAGCCGGTGACGTAGAATCAGCCAGGCAGCTCATAGAATCGAAAAAACCTGATCTTGTTTTACTGGATATTAATTTGCCGGACGGCTCAGGTTTTGATATTCTGAAGCATTTTGATGCCATTGATTTTAAAATTGTGTTTATAACTGCACATGAGGAATATGCCGTTAAGGCGTTTAAATACAGTGCGCTCGATTATATTCTTAAACCTGTTACTGCGTCAGATTTGCTCGATGCTGTAAAAAAAGCTGAGGACACCATTAATAAGGAAGACCATTCCCTGAAACTTAATGCCTTGCTGCATAACCTTGACAAACTGAAAAAAATTGTACTGAAAACGGCTGAAAGTATCCATATTGTTAACGTGCCTCAGATCATCCGGTGTGAGGCCGATGTAAACTATACCATATTTCACCTTAGCGGCAGGCAGAAACTCATCGTATCGAAGCCACTAAAGGAATACGACGAGCTTTTAAGCTATGCCGGATTCTTCAGGCCGCATCAGTCACACCTGGTGAACATGGAACATATTCTTCGCTATGACAAAAACGATGGTGGTTACCTCGTTATGGACGATCATTCGGAAGTTCCGGTCGCCACACGGAAAAGGGATGATTTGTTCCGGCTGTTCGAAATGATGTAGAGCTCTTCTGCTGCAAATAATAAATCACCCCCTGCAAATAATAATGTAAACCTGACCCGACACTGCGTTGGTCGTAATTTTATGTTGCAAAATCACATCCAATGAAAATTGCAGCCAAAGATCATATTCATTTTTATAAAGCTGAGGATATCATCCGCTTTGAATATGACACCGAAGATATTTCTGTTCATTTCAAAAATGGCAATACAGAACATATTGATGCTGAAATGGATCAACTCTCACGCGATCTGGAGGATCTGGGATTTATCCGGGTTCATTTCAAACATATCATCAATATTAATCATATCGCTCAGATTCCCGGTACAGAACCCGATACGGTAAAGCTCGAAAACGGGGATATCATCCCCTTATTACCTGATGCCAGGGACCAGCTACTTACGCTATTAAAAGATCATATATAACAGGAAAACCATAATGAAACCCACAGTAGAAGATATAAGAAAGGAACCGTTGATTTCAAAAATCCGGGACATTAAAGTCGCAGATTCATCCGCGTACCGCTCAGGAATATTTATTACAGGGGCTAATTCCTTTGTTGGAATTCATCTCGTGAAGCTGCTTGGAGAAAGGTGGAATGGTCCTGTCCATTTGCTGATCAGGGCAGAAGATGAAAATGCTGCAGTCCGGCGTATGAAGGATGCGTTTAATTTTGCCGAACTAGGGGAATTCAAGGATGCATTGTATGTTATACATACAGGCGATGTTTGTAAACCGCACATGGGATTGCAAAATGAGGCTTATAATGAGGTGCGAAAAACATGCGGATACGTGGTTCACCTGGCAATGAATCCCGTTTACCATTATCCATACAGACACTTCAGGGATATATGGCTGCCGGAGCTGGAGCACATGTTGTCTTTTTGCTGTGATCCGGAATATCCTAAAAGTTTGCATTATCCATCATCCTATAATGCCGGGTTTTTTACCGATGATGAAGATTTTGAAAAACTGAATTCTAATGCCTGGCAGTCTGGTTATGCTGGTTTTAAATGGGTGGCCAACCATATTATCAGCAATGCTTTCAGGCAGGGAATGAGCGGGTGTATCTATGATATTCCATTGGTTTTAGGCTCTGAAGAAAAGGGAATTTGTCCGGCCAATTATTCCATCTGGCATATCCTGGAGATTTTTCTTGTCAGCGGTACATATATAGATTTCACATTTAGGATCATACCTGTAGATAAACTCGCCGAAATTATGCTGGACAATCTTTTAAAAGAAAAGTCAGGAGAAGAGGGCTCTCAGTTTATCAGACCAGTACTTGAAGAGCCTGTAACTGAGGATTTATTTAAACATACGGCAGTTCGGTTACTGGGTTTGAGCTATACCACAAGGGAACAGTTACGGGATTCATGTATTCATAAACGAAAATTTGATTTTCTTATCCCCGGAAACTTTTACTATCTGCTTGATAAGGTCAATCACCTTAAAGCAGTTTGGCCGCCGGAATATAATAAAAGTCTTTTGCCCTCCACATATAATGTGTTTTACAGTAATCTTATGAAGGTCATCCAACGGCAGAAAATACCATCCCACTAAAAAATTGAAACATATGAAGCCTCTGATTTTACCCCTTGTGTTTTGTTTGTTCTCCGGTCTGATTACAGCTCAGAATGAACGTATCCCTTTAATGAAACCAGTTCGTAAATCGGTTAAAAGTTCAGGGATTGACCGTGTTGATCAGCGATCATTTTCGGATCAATATGCCAAACAAAACAGTTGGACAGACGCAAAAACGCATAAGCTTGATTCTGTTTATACCGAAACAATTTATGAAACGGATGATCCTTTTTTTGAGACAACTACCGAACGTGAAATATACGAATATGATTCGTTCGGTAATGTTTTGAAGGAAATGCATCATTTCTGGAATGGAGAAGAATGGAAGCCCCGGTTGGAATATATAATGACTTATAACAGTGCTGGATGGAACCTTTCGGAATTGATCCGTGACTGGGATGAAAATGAAGAGAAATGGGTTGAAACGGCAAAAACTGAACGTACATATGATGATGACAACCGGTTGATTTCAATTGTGGAATACGAGGAGGATGGCGATGTGCTGGAGCCCTATTGCAGGACAGAATATTTTTATGAAAATGAAAGCATTTATCCTGTATATGAGATTGATTATGATTGGAGCGGTAGTTGGGATGAAAATTCAAAAACAGAATCCACATGGGATGATAAAGGAAATCTGACAGAAGAAATCCGGTATGATTTTCAGAGTTCTGACGGGACATGGATTAAGGATTCAAAATGGGTTTACGAATATGACGATAACGGTAACTGGATAAGGGAAACAGATTACGACTGGTACGACGAATGGATATTTAACTGGAAATGCGAGAACAGTTATGATTCAAATAATCAAAGGATTCAATACAACTCCTTTGGATGGAATGATGAAGACAGTATATGGTATAACAGTTATCAGTACCTGTATGCATTTAACGAAAACGGGAATATGACCTCAGTGTTGAGTGCGCACTGGAGTCATGAATCGGAACAGTTTGTGCCTTATGATAAAAATGAATATGTGTATGACAGTAACTATAACATGTTGTCGCATAGCTATTCAGAATATGAAAAAAGCACCGGTACCTGGTTGGTTTTGTTAAGATCCGAATATGAAAGCACTGCAGGAATATCTTTTTTAAATATTGCACTGCCTTTTGAAACCGAGTTTGAGTTTTCCGGTAAGTTTGAATCGGCGCCGCAAACAGAAACCAACTACATAGACGAGGAAGGTAATTTTGAGCCTTACACCAAATTAAACTACTATTATTCTGAGTTGGGAAGTACAGGTTTACATTCTGTCAATGAGCCCGACATTATAGTCTGTCCTAATCCGGCATCTGATATAATCCGGATTATTTTGCCAGAGGATTTTCATGTGTTAACCGTGAGAATTATGGACCTTCATGGGCAGTATGTGAAATTGCTTAACCCTGAAATACTTAACCGGATAGACTTGCCCGGTCTGGAGGCTGGTTACTACCTCATTGAGCTTATTACCAATGAAGCAAATTACTTCTGCAAATTTATTAAAGAATGAATAAACTTAATTGTATGTTATGAAACGTTTCCTGTCACTTATTATAAATGGTTTGTTGCTTTCTTCAACTATAAGCATACCTCAGAACCAGGTTGTGGAGGCGACAATTGGATTGCCGGATAACTTAAGCGGGATATTATCGCCAAACTGTATTGAATTCAGTTCGGAAAGTAATTGTTATTATGTTGGTGGTACAGAAGGGAATTATATAATTGTTGTTGACGCATTAAGCAATGAAAAAACATCCCGCGTTGAGATCGGTTTTCCTGTCGGATTTATGGGGATTAATGACGTCGGGAATAAATTATATTGTGCAGAATGGGGTGGAAATCGGGTTGCTATTGTGGATTGTAATATGAATAATGTGCTGAGTACTATTGAATTCCCAGAAAAAAGTAATCAGTATACTTTTGCATTTAACAGCACTGAAAATAAAATGTATATATCTGATTACAGGTATAATGGAAGGGTTCATGTGATTAGTGGCAGTGGCGATACATTGATTACTTCAATTATAGCCGGTGTTGATCCGAATTCCCTGGATTTCAATCCTTCTGCAAACAAGGTTTATTGTGGAATTCAAGACGATGATAATGTGATTGTGATTGATGGTAAAACAGATTCAATAACAAATACTATTAAGCTTGACGGCAGAATTGATGATGTGAAGTATAATGCGTTTAATAATCTGTTGTATTGTGCTGTCAGAGCCGATAAAGTACAGGTTATTGATTGTGAATCAGAAACTGTAACTGCCAGTATCCCACTCGGAGGTGATGCAAAAATGTTAGCCCTTAATAGCGTTAATAATAAAATTTACGCTATGGATGCTTCATCCAGAAGTGTTTCGATTATTGACTGTTCAGTGCATTCCGTTCTTTCCGTACTTTCTATGCCATCAATACCTACTGAACTGCTGTATAACAGCACTGAAAATAAGATTATATGTGCGGCTGCCTACCTGGGGCAACTATTTATCCTTGATGGGGAAACAAATGTGTTTACAGATACCATTAAATCGGACGGGTTTCCGTGGAAATTATGTTATGCCGAACCGCTTAACAAAATAGTTACAGCAAATCAGTCTTCCAACCAAATGGGTATTTATAATGCAGAAACGAATCAGGTTGAGAAGCTTATACAGGTTGGGATCAGACCGAAGGGATTAATATACGATGGTTTAAATCACCATATTTTGGTTATGGATTCTGAAACAAGGCTTACATCAGTTATAGATGCAAATACAAATGAGGTATTAACAACATTTCTGCCTGAAGAAAAAATCGGATTGTTACTGTATATAGAGGAATTGGATATTTTTTGTACAACTGTAAAGGGTTTGGATCAGGCATGGATACTGGATGCAAAAACGTTTCAGATCATGCATAAAATTGATGTTGGAAGTGACCCTGTCTCATTGTGTTTTAATCCCACAATGAATAAGCTGTATTGCTCTAATGAAAGTAATTTTAGCATCAGTGTCATCAGTCTGGATACGTATAAGGTTACCGGTACTGTTTATACAGGGAAAAAATCATATGCTTCACATTACAATAGTCTCAACAATTACGTGTACTTTTTGAATGCATGGTCAAACGATCTAACCATTATTGATTGCAGTACAGATAAAATTGTTAAGCATCTTTCCACCGGAATAGATCCAGAATTATTACAGTATAATACCCTGAACAATTCTCTTTATATTGGTAAGCCAATGGGTGATGATATTGTTGTTCTTAATTGTGAAACGAATCAGATGGTAAGTAGAATACAGCTTTCTGATGCGCCTAAGGATCTTGAAATTAATCCACGTGAAAACAAACTGTATTGTGCTCTTCAAGAGTCTGGTAAAGTTGTGATTATTAACTGCGCTACAAATTCAATAATTACGGAGTTAAAAGTTGGAACTTTTGCTTATAACCTGTGTTATCATCCTGCTGATAATAAAATCTTTTGTGCCAATTGGTATTCCTGTGATATCTCAGTAATTGACGGTGCTTCAGATGAGATTCTTCAGTCTTTTCCTGTAGGTGAAAATCCCTGTAACATGATGTATATTCCTGAACAGGAACGCATTTTTGTAGCATGTTTAAACGGTTCTGAAATTTCCGTATTAAGGGACAGTAGTCTGATTCATGGTACAGGAACACCCTTTGTGCAAAGCGATCAGAGTACTGTCTCCATCTATCCCAATCCGGCAAAAAATTATATCACGCTGATGTCCGCATCCGATGTCGGATGTGTTCAGATATTTGATCTGAGAGGGATAAAGCTACTGGATCAAAAATGTAATACAGACTTTAATGAGTGGTTTTTGGATATATCATCATTGGAACGTGGCATATACCTGTGCCGGATTAAGATGGGTGATGTTTGGATCAGCAAAAAGCTTATTGTTAGGTAGGGTATTTTGTGCCGGGAATATTTTATAAATTCCCAAACAGGAGCATGTGATTTTTTAACCCTCAATACAACACATATGAAAGTCTTCGTTTTTTCATTGTTAATCTGCATGCCGGCAATTCTTCCTGCATCAGCTCAAAGCAATGGTCTGGGTTTAAGGGCAGGTCTTAGTTTTGACAATATTACGCTGGAAGGAAGCTTCCGGCATGCATTTGAAAAAAGTCAGCTTGAAGTTGATGCCGGATTGCTCGTATGTACGAGAGGCGCTGCAACTGATGTTTTTATTGCTTACCATTTTGTATTTCCGTTTAAGAATAAACCCGGA
This sequence comes from Quyinboa mangrovi, assembly GCF_042219825.1. Taxonomy (NCBI): domain Bacteria; kingdom Pseudomonadati; phylum Bacteroidota; class Bacteroidia; order Bacteroidales; family Quyinboaceae; genus Quyinboa; species Quyinboa mangrovi. Next base: position 287,870 of record NZ_JBHJHQ010000008.1, on the reverse strand, counting down.
TTATGTTGGTATGCCGGACCGGGTATAGGGTCGGGGCTCTATTTTAATTCGGCATATGCCAAACCATATGAATCATCGGAAAAACACTATTTTAACGGTGGCGGCATTCAGGCTGGTCTGAACTATACTTTTGACTTTCCGGTTCAAATCTCCTTTGATACAAGAGATGCTTTGTATTTTGACAGTTATTATGATGTTGTTTTTCTGTCGAACTTTGCCCTGTCGGTGAGATACCTGTTTGGTAGATGAGTCAGTGAACAGTTCTTTGGCCGGATGTTCTGATCTGGCTCATCCCGACCGGGATATGTTAATATGCAAAAAAGAGGATCCCCGAATTTCAGGGATCCTCTTTGGGGTCGTGTTTTTATTTATTGCTTATTTCTTCATTTTTGTGATGATATTCAGCGTATCCTGTGCGATCATCAGTTCTTCGTCGGTTGGAACAACCATCACTTTCACTTTAGATTCAGGTTTGCTGATCACCATTTCTTTACCACGCATGCCATCGTTTTTAGATTTATCAATGGTAAGGCCAAGGTATTCCATGTCCTTCAGAATATCTTCACGATGCTGATCCGAGTTTTCACCGATGCCGCCCGTAAAGACAAGGATGTCAATTCCACCCATGGCAGCAATGTACGATCCAATGTATTTTTTTACCCTGTAGTTGAACATTTCAATGGCAAGCAGCGCACGTTTGTTGTTGTTTTTGTATGCCGCTTCTTCAATTTCACGTGAGTCGGATGATACACCTGAAATCCCCAGTAATCCACTGTGTTTGTTAAACAACGTATTGGCTGAACGCGTTCCGATGTTCTCGCGATCCATAATATAATTTACAGCACCGATATCAAGGTCGCCGGAGCGGGTTCCCATAATAAGACCTTCCAACGGCGTAAATCCCATGGAAGTATCCATGGATTTTCCATCTTTAATGGCTGTAATAGATGCACCGTTGCCCATGTGACAAGTGATGATTTTCTGAGTTGTATAATCCACACCTAGTATGTCGCAGGCACGTTTTGATACATAGCGGTGACTGGTTCCGTGAAAACCGTAACGCCTGATGCCATATTTTTCATATAATGAATACGGGATGGCATACATGTACGAGTAATCCGGCATGGTCTGATGAAAGGCCGTATCAAAAACACCCACCTGTGGGACATTGGGAAGGAGCTCCTGCATCGCATAAATACCTTTCAGGTTAGGTGGATTGTGTAAAGGAGCAAGGTCGATACATTCCTCCATTTTTGTGATGACCTCATCGGTAATAAATACACTTGAATTAAAGGCTTCACCACCATGAACCACCCTGTGTCCAACTGCATCAATTTCTTCCAGATCTTTTATAGAACCATATTTTTCACTCAGTAATACACCAAGAATGTACTCAATACCAACCTGATGCTCAAGAATTTCTCCTTCCAGCTGCGCTTTAGTGCCATCTGAACGTTTGTGCTTTAAAAACGATCCTTTCAGTCCGATTTTTTCAACCACACCGGTTGCCATGACCTCCTTATCGGTCATATTGATCAGTTTGTATTTTATGGATGAACTACCGCAGTTTAATACTAATATCTTCATTTTTGCTTACTTTTCAGGTTGTTATTCCGGAATGCGTTTACCGTTTTCATCATATTTAAAGAATCCATGGCCATCGATTACACCACCGTGTTTGGCTCTTACCAGACGCTTGATAAGAGGAGATGGTTTGTATTTGGTTTCACCAAATTCTTCGAAGAGGTTATTACCCCAGCGAACAATTTTTTCCAGCCCCATAATGTCGGCCAGATGAAAAATACCGTGACGGATTCCAAACCCCACGTTGGTGAGCTTGTTGATGTCTTCTTTCGAAGCTACACCTTCCATCAGTGTATCGCATGCTTCGTTCAGTAATGTGATAAACAAACGAATGCTTACCAAACCTACGGATTCCTGAACCGGAACAATACTTCTGTTAACCAGCTTCACAAAGTGGCTTACCTTGTTATAAACGGCCTCGGATGTATACACACCTTTAACAACCTCTACAATTCGTGCTTCAGGAGATGATACCATGAAGTGAATACTCAGGCAGCGTTCCTTGTGCTCAAGCTCAGAAGCAAGTTCTGTAATAATAACAGTAGTTGCATTTGTAGCAATGATACAGTCGGGAGAAACGACCTTCTCAACCCGTTTAAAAATTTCTTTACGAACTTCGATTGACCGTTCCCCTGTTTTGTCATTGGCTCTTACCGCTTCTATCACGAAGTCACAACCAATAAGTTTGTCGTAGGTTACAGCACCTGAAATGCGTTGCAGGATAACTTTCTTTTCCGTAGGTGTTAAACCCCAGTTTTCAACCCTGCTGTCCAGTTCCTTACTGATATTGTCGATTGCCAGTTGTACTTTGGATTGGTTCACTTCAATAAAAATGACCTCCAGCCCGCTGATGGCAGCAATTCGTGCAATATTCTGCCCTTCCTGCCCGCAACCGATAATACCGATTTTAGAAAACAGTGTTTTCTTCGATGATTTTTTGCTTAACCCATATTTCTCTATGGGTTCAATGATTATATCTGACATATTTTAAATTATTTCTACCATATTCAGTATCAGGTATCATGTATCAAGTATCAGGATGTAAGAAAAAGCTTCTTTATGACACCTGTGTCTCGCTTGATTCCTGTGTCTTTTATCTTATGTCTTAAACTATTTCATTCCCATGGCCTGGTTAGCTGTAATGGCTACCAGTTTAACAATATCATCCACCGAACAACCGCGTGAAAGGTCGTTGATCGGAGCTGCCATTCCCTGCAAAACCGGACCCACAGCCTCAGCATTAGCTAACCTCTGAACCAGTTTATATGCAATATTGCCTACGTTCAGTGAAGGGAAGATGAGCACGTTGGCTCTTCCTTCAATGGGTGATCCGGGAGCTTTGCTGTTGGCAATAGCCGGTATGATGGCAGCATCAGCCTGAAGTTCACCGTCAATCATCATATCCGGTGCCATCTCTTTGGCCATAGCTGTTGCTTCTACCACTTTGGTTACCATATCGTGTTTGGCCGATCCTTTTGTTGAAAAGCTCAACATGGCAATCCTTGGTTCCAGTCCCACGATACTACGCATGGTTTTTCCGGTTGTTACAGCAATTTCGGCCAGTTCTTTCGCTGTAGGGTCAGGATGAACAGCGCCATCTGCAAAGATAAGCAGGCCGTCGTCACCCCATTTTTTATCCGGTAGGAACATGAGGAATGCACCAGAAACCACACTTACACCCGGCATGGTTTTTACCAGCTGAAAGGCAGGACGAAGTACATCACCCGTTGCGTTCATGGCGCCGGCAACCTCACCGTCTGCGTCCCCGTTCTTAATCATTAAACAGGAAAGATATAACGGATTTTTTGTGAGTTCAAGCGCTTGTTCCGGTGTAACACCTTTGTTTTTACGAATTTCGAACAGTAAATCTGCATATTCCTGCATTTTTTCATGGTTCTCCGGATCAACAATAGTAGCTTTGTCAATGTTGTTAAGGCTAAATTGTTTTGCCAGCGATTTAATCTCATCCGGGTTGCCGATGAGTATGATGTCAGCAATTGCATCACCAAGCAAAATGTCTGCTGCTTTTAACGTACGTTCTTCGGTCCCTTCGGGTAATACAATCCGTTGAGGATTGGCCTTTGCCTTGTCAACGATTTTTGATATAATGTCCATTTCAGAAAATGTTTGTGATAGAGAAGTTATTTTGACTGCAAAATTAGTATCAAAAAGGCTAATTTAAAAGTATTTTTGACATTTGGAATTATTAAAAATAATGAAATTGCAGTTTAAAACAAAATTTCTGTAATTGGTTGCAAATTAAAGCAGAAACATGAGTAAAAATACTGTTCTTGAACCAATAGAGCTTTTTTCTTTTTGTCCTAGGTGTGGATCGAAAGAGATAGAACCCCATGAAGAAAATACTGCCATAAAGTGCAAAAGTTGCGGGTTTATCTATTTCTTTAATGCTTCCGGATCGGTGATTGTTATTGTACAAAATGATAATGGTGAGTTGTTGGTCACTAAAAGGGCATATGAACCGTTCAAAGGTAAACTGGATTTGCCGGGTGGCTTTATTATGCCCGGAGAGCGTGCTGAAGATGCTCTGGTTCGTGAAGTTAAAGAAGAGTTGAATGTGGAGGCTTACGATCCGGAATTCTGTTTTACACTTGCCAATAAATATCCGTATTCCGGTTTGTTTGTCCATACCATTGACCTTGTGTTTAAGGCTAAGGTCAGGGATTTGTCTGTGATTAAAGCAGCTGATGACGTGTCAGAATATGCATTTATTAAACCGGAATTGCTAAAACCTGAAGATTTCGGTATGGATTCCGTGCGTAAAGCCGTTGTGGATCTTATACTGAATAAAAGCTAAGTATAAATCACGTTTACCTGTAAAATTCCCCCGTTTGCTGATTATTTAATGCTGGTTATAGAAATTTTATTTCTGTAGGTTCAGGATGTTATACCTTTGGTACAATACTAGATTAGAATAGTATTCTCATAAAACATTGAAACAAGAAAGCTTCTCCTGAACCCGGAAGCTTTCTTTCTTTTTATTCCGGTTCATCTGTAAAACATTATCAATATCCTTAATCTTCGAACAGGAAGTCAGCCGCCAGTAATGCTATTTCGTTGGAAGATACCCTGGGAGGAAATACATTTCGAATTACCGTAATGGTGATTTCTTCCGAAGGAAATATCAGGTTGATGGCATTCATACCATCTCCCATACCGGGATGGTAATAAAATGTTCTGCCTTTGTAGGAGCTTACTCCCATTCCTAATCCATAGCCGGTAGATTCGCCGGAATTTAAGAGAACCGGCTTCCATATGTCGGTATAATTTGGAGGTAAACTGCGTCCTGATACCAATGCCATATTCCATTGTGCCATATCGTGGACATTGGAGACAATACCGCCTCCTCCGATAAGGTTTGAAAAATGCATTATATTGGCATGGTGATATCCGGTTGAATCAAGGGAATACCGTTGAACCGCATTGGTGGCATCGTGGTTATAATCGCATGAGTAGGTATGGTTCATAGCCAGGGGGACAAAGATCTTCTCGTGCAGAAAGTCAGAAAAATTCATTCCGCTCTGCTGTTCAATTAGGGCAGTCATTATGGTATAACCGGTATTGCAATACATGTACTTTTCTCCCGGTTCACTTCTGTATTTACCCTTTAAGCCAATGCTTATTATTTCCTCAACGGTGTGCTTCTCAGAGATCTTGCTCATGAATTCATCACTCTGAGTAAGCTCCGGTAAGCCGCTGGTGTGCGATAGCAACTGCTTGATCTTTATATGACGGTTATCAACAGGTAAATCCGGCAAATAGTCCTTAATTTCCCTGTCCAGATCAATTTTACCTTCTTCGGCCAATATTAGGGTTGCCATTCCCAAAAATTGTTTCGACATGGAGGCTATACCCAACACATGATCTGAATTAAGTTTTTCCTCTTTTTCAAAATTTGCATAGCCCAGATATTTCTCGAAAATGATTTGGTTTTTATGCGTTATGATGATGGATGCACCGGCATCACTTTCCCGGATCCTTTGGCATAATGCAGTATCAAGTTTTATCAATCGTTCCTGAAAATGGTTTTCGTCCTGAGCCTGAACAAATGTTGCCAGGATGAGGAATAGTACGGTTAAAAATGGTTTCTTAGCTATCATCATCCGCTGAATTATACTATGATTTGAGTGTCGCTTTAAGTATTCGTTGTAATTTTTCGTGTAATTTCCATCATGTTCTGAGGCTTACTTAAGGACGTAAATCCGAATTGTTGATAAAGCCCGTGTGCATCATCTGTTCCGAGTCCCCAACGCTGAAGGTTTTGAAGTTTCTCATGCGTCATTATCGCATGCATCAGCATTTTTCCATATCCTCTTCCCTGGAAAGCTTTTAGGATAAATACATCCATTATCCACGCAAAAACGGCATAATCGGTTACCACTCTTGCAAATCCAATCTGTTGATCATCGGAATATAATCCAAAGCAAAGGGAATTTTCAACGGACCGTTTAACAATGTCTATGTCCCTGTTCTTTGCCCAGTATGATTCTGTGGATAAATACTGATGTATTCTGTTAATATCCAGTCTTGTTTTGTCTGTTGATACCTGAATCATTTGTAATTATTTTTTTAATTTAAAACTAAGTATTCCAGATAGAAATATATTGTCGGCGCCATTTGTGCAATCAAAATTCATTAATTCATAGTGATTTTTGAAATTCTTTTTATCTGCCTTAAAGTCGCTATCACACAGCTTTAATTGTACAAAATCATTAGCCGTATAATTTAATCCACTACCCGGGTCATGTATAATTAAAATATCGGAATTCACCTTACCTTTTTCATCCTTTCAATATCCTACTAAAGACACCCAATGTCCGGCAATTATTTTCATTTCATTAGGTTCAATTAATTTAGATAAATCATTGTGAAAAGAATCAGTATAATGTTAATGAGTCTCATTTCTCGTCTTTTTTATGCCACATAACATGAAATTGTATGATTAGCAGCTGATTGCGGATGATTTCTTGTCAAGCAGGGATGAAGTAGATGCGGGTGATGAACCCTCAGTTACCAGCAAAACCGGCAATGACATATTCCGATTGTTATGCCCTGGCATTTAATTCTTTATTTTTACAAATTCTCTAAAATTATCCCTGTCAATTACAAATCCATTTGCATTGTAAGCATCTAAGAATTTTTGAGGAAATTTTGTTTTTTTATCTTTCCATTTAAACTCAAATGCAGTGATTTCTCCGTCCTTTTCTTCAACAAAATCGATTTCCTGCTGTTGCTGCGTTCTCCAAAAATGGATTCTAGCAAATGTGTCTTTGTAGATATTTTGTTTTAGTCTTTCCGACACAAGAAAGTTTTCCCATAAAGCTCCTTTGTCAAGTCTTAGGTTTAACGATTTAAAGTCACCAATAATCATATTTCGAACGCCGTTATCGTAAAAGTAGATTTTGCGATTTTGCTTAATTTCATTTCTTAAGTTTCTGCTAAAGCTATTGAGACGAAAAACGATGTAGCCTTTTTCTAAAATGTCAATGTAATTTTGCACTGTAATTTTGTTAACTCCAATGAGTTGAGATAATTCATTATAATTAACCTCACTTCCCATCTGTAAAGCTAAAGCTTGCAGTAGTTGGTCGAGAACTTCAGGTTTTCGGATATCTGAAAAAGCAAGAATATCTCTATATAAATAACTGGTAACGAGATTTTTTAGAGTTTCTCGTTCTTTACCTTGATTATTTATTACTTCCGGATAAAACCCATACAATAATCTGTTTTCGATTTGCTGCTCTGCTTTGATTAATCCAATTTTATCTTCGTATTCCTCCCACGAAACAGGAAATAATTCGTATTCCCATTTTCTGCCTGTTAACGGCTCATTTAGAGCATTCCCTAAATTAAAAGAAGAAGAACCACTGACAAATAGTTGAACATCCTTAAATTGGTCAGTGATTATTTTTAATGTTAGCCCAATTCCCGGAATACGTTGAGCTTCGTCAAGGAACACATATTTGTAATTTCCTAGAAATGTCCTTATTTGTTCTGTCGTAGGATTTTGAAGCAGGCTTCTTGTTGATGGGTCATCAGCATCAAGAAACAAAAAATCTTTATCCGCCAGAATTTTTTTTAATAAAGTTGTTTTTCCAACTTGTCTTGCGCCAACTATGATTATAGCTTTACCACTTTTGAATTTTTCTTTTATGGTATTTTCTATTGTCCGTGTAAACATTTTTTATTTCAAAAGTAGGTTTTAATACTATAATGACCAAATCTTATGGTTATTGGTCATTATAGTATTGAAATGCTGTTTTTTTATATGCTTGCGCATAACGGTTGTATAAATCACATGTGTATTAATATTCCCTGTAAATTATTTTTGTTAACTGGTTCAATTGTAGTGTTTTAATAGCTTTTGTAATTGATGTGGTAATATATTTTTTGCAAGACTCATCGGTTTCAATGATGGGTTTTAGTCAGAGCGTTTGCTTAGTGCAATGGGGCTTTTCAGTTACAGCATTAAAAATAATAAAAATCCGGCAGCTTAAAATGAATGCGTTTCTTTATTTAGTTTATAAGGTGGAAAGGAGGTAATTATGAGAGCGTAGATGGATATCTGAACCTGTCTGGGTGAAGTGCCGTAGTTGAAACACTTCGCCATCAGGTTGCTAATAAGGCAATTGTGTATTCAGTTGATTATCAGTTGTTAATAAAGGTGTATAACATAAAGAGTAATAATATCACTCCTAAAATCAATGCAATTCCAATTGTGGCTATATTTTTTATCCTGTTCGTTTTAAATTTTTTAATGCTTGCTTCATTTCTTGTATTTTCTTCAATTTCAACCAGGCAACCTTCCAATTGCTTAATATTAAAATTGGTTTGTCGTATTTGTGCAAAAGCACTGATACCATAACTTAAAATGATTCCCATGGTTAAAACAATAAAATCGTCTATTTCAAAAGGTGGGATTTGGTCGTATTTGAAGTAGAGATAAAAAAGAGAGCCACTAAGAAAAAATAAAGTGCTTGATAAGGCATTCACAAATATGGATTTAATATAGTGCACATTGTAAAAGTCAATATAGGCTCTTAATAGATCTATTAGACGTTCTTTTGCAAGACTTATTTTATAAACTTTTTTGTAAACTTTTGCCTGCCAGATTATTCCAAGGGTGGTTATGGAAATAAAAAATGAATTGGTAAAAATGGCAACTGATTGATTTTTCAGAAGAAAAATTAGTGCAATAAATGAAATGAGTAAGGTGCTTTTTAATACTATATCAAAAATTAAAGACCTTTTGTATTGACCCACAATTTTTGAAGCTGATTTCATAAACGTTTGAATTTCAATGGCAGAAAGTTTTTCTGCTTGAAATGATTTTTCATTTTTCCAGGCTAATTGATATTTACTTAAATCTAAATTTTGCATCAGCACAGCTTTTTAATGATTTTTGCAAGCTTTTTTTTGCTTCGTACTAATTTTACGCTTACGTTTTTTTCGGATATCCCAACGATTTCAGAAATCTCACTATATCCTTTTTCTTCAAGCCAAAGCAGAATAACAGCCTTTTCTATCTTGCTCAGTTTTGAAATGGCGATATAGAGAATTTTAATGTCTTCGGAATAGTCAGTAACATCTTCAATAGCCATATCATCACGCAATAGGGCTTTGGTATTTTCAAAGAGGACAGCTTTTTTATTTAATGTGATTGCTGTATTTAGTGCAACCCTGTACATCCAGGTTGAAAATTTTGCTTCTTTTCGGAATAATGGGTATGACTTCCATAATTGCAAAACAATTTCCTGATATAAATCTTCTTTATCAGCATTGCAATTTGAATATACAAAACAAATCTTATGCAAAATCCCTTGATGCCTATGGATTTTTTCTACAAATTCATTTTCTATTTCTCTTTGATCCTGCACGCTGTTAAAACGAGTTATAAAAGTTGAAGAATAATATAAAGTGCAACGAAAATGATAAAACCAAGTAGTAATGAACCAATCATTATGTTAGTTTTCGCAGGATTGATTGCCTCATTTTCCCCCTGAAATTTTTGCTCTATACTAATTCCTGCAAAAACTCCAATTGGTAAAGCCGCTGAAACAGCAGCAGCCAAATTTTTAGATAAGGTGAATACAACAAGTGCACTTACAATTGAGAGCACAATTCCTAATAACCAGCCTGCTCCCTTAAAAATTTTCCATTCATTGGTACTTAGATTTTCCATTTGAAATTCTCTTTTAAATTAACTGTTTAATCAGTTAGTATATTAAATTCCAAATTAACTACACTGCGAAGTATTTTTTCCAAAGTTGAAGCAACATTAGATTCTGGATTGCTGTAGTTGATTTCGCGTGATTGTCCGTTCGATTAGCACGAAAGACGATCAGGCGTGAATACGGGCTGCGCATACTAAAGAAACCGCAATTTACAAAGTTTTGTATACTGATGTTATTGTTAATATTAATCTATGGCAGGAATTTGCACATTGGCTCTGGCAATTTGAAATAAATCAATTCATTCGTGAGTTAGTCCATTTTTAGAATCCCTCTTAATTTAAGCCATTCTATGCAACGATCTGACCAATCCATTACTGTACTTGTTATCGCCTCTCCTTTATTTGTTTCCAAAGCAAAACCATGTCCACCATGTTCGTATATGTGCATCTCTGCCGGAACCTTATTTGCGAGTAGACCTAAATACAGTTCAACACATCCCTGCACTGGTGCTTTTAAATCATTTCCTGCATGAACCAGAAATGTTGGAGGGAAATTCTCATGACATTTAATTCCCTGATAGCTGCTATAGACTCCTATCATAAAATCAGGTCTGGATGATACTGTATCAATCGGGTCATAGTATGCCCGGGTAAGGTAATTAGCGGAAAGATTACCCGCAAGATGTGCACCGGCAGAAAAACCAATAACACCGATCTTATTTCTGTCAATATTATATTTTGCAGCATCTGATCGAATCAGACTCATCGCTCTTTGTGCATCCCTTAGTGCTGCATCACGATTTAATCGATATTTAAGAACAAAAGCTGTAATGCCGTGTTCGTTGAGCCATTCTGCAATTTTATAGCCTTCTTTTGCCATAACAACCTGATTGTAACCTCCTCCAGGGAATATGATTACTGCAGGTGTGAGTTCAGTTTGCCCATTAGCCAAAAAAACAGTCAGATCGGGCTGATAAACATTTGTCACGGATCTTTTGTCTCTCCATTGTTCGTTATTCTCCATGCCCTCAGTGCCTGGTGCCAGCTTTGGCCATATTTTTATCACCTCATTTTGTGCCTTCAACGAAAACGATACGGTAAAAAATAAAATAATGTAACATAGCTGTTTGGTACTCATAATGTATGCCTGTTTTTAATGTGTTCTGGTTTTTATTATCTGATTGGTCTATTCCAATCTCTGTGTCTCCAATAATTTCGTTGTGGCTGCTTCCCATATGACAATTTGTTGTAGACTGGCTTTTTTGTCATTTGTTTGTAAATCTCATATGTTTTTTTATCTCATCAACATTTTTTGTAGAAGTCAACATTTCCAATAATTTAAATGAAACTTCTAGTCCGGTTGCTGGTCCAGTCGACGTTATAATGTTTTTGTCAACAACAACATGCTTGTCTTGAACATTTACTCCAAAATCTGCAAGTTGTTTCCTTCTAAATCCGTTAGACAAATCATAAGTAGTTGCGTTTCTACCTTTCAAAACTCCTGATTTCCCAATTGGAATTGCTGCTACACAAACAGCTGCGATTATTTTTCCATCTTTATCGAAATCCCGTATCAAATTTAAAAACCGTTCATCAAACGCATCTTCATAAAAACCAGCATCTTCAAATCCACCTGGTATTGCTAATGCGTCATAGTCATTGATGTTGATTTTGTCAAATTCAATTTCAGGACGAACATTAAAATTCCATTTGCATTTTATTTCAGGTCTAAGTCCGGTGGTAATCATGTCCACTGGCTCATTACCTAATATTCTACTCCAGCCAATTACGTCAGTGAATACACCCGCCTCGTACTCTTCAAATCCTTGTGCAAGAAATAATAATACTTTTTTATTCATTTTTGGTTTTCTTGATTAATCCACTGATTTCTATATTCTTTTGTTTTCTTCAATCTTACCGCTAACGGTTGGTAGATGTTGTAGCGGATTTCGAAGAGGTTTTTAATATCTGTATTCATATTCACTGTTTTCAGTTATGACCTTAATCGGATAATCATTTTGATTATATTCATAGGATGTCGTACTGGTTGAATATTTTTCAAACCCCGGAACTTCTTCATGTCTGATCAGATTTGTTTCAATTATATTATTTGAATTTGTGAAAAGTCCAGGACTGCCCAGTTCATTGAGAATTTTGAAAGGATTCTTCTTATTATCAAACTTAAAGGATTTTTCACTTATCAATTTTGGCTGGGTGCTTTCAGTAGAAAGGTAACTGTAATATTTTTCGTTTTTTACGTTCCAGTTTTCGTCATATTCATAAACATTAAATTGTGTAATCTCTCCATTTTCATTGTGTATATTCCTTGTTACAATTTTCCCGTCAATAAATTCAAAACTCTGTTTTGACCGTAACTCAAATTTATCTTCTTCTGTTTTAAAATAATTCTCAATTTCCAATAACCTCCCATTTTCATCATATTTAAAAATTTGGCGACTCGATATGGAACTGTTTTCCCCGGTCATTAATTCTGTTTTTTCAGTTGGCAACGAAGAAGATAACACTGATGGGTCTATAGCGGTTTCACGGCTAGTTAGTCTGCCATCATTGTCGTACAGATATTTGTTGTAAAAATATATCTCCTCTGTTTCGGCAATTTTCCTAATAGCGTTGTATTTATAATTGGAAATGATATTATCATTTGATACTTCTGATTTGATGAAATCGTTGTCATTGAGATGATTCACTTCAGGATCGTCTTTTTCGCAGGAAGACATAAGAAACAAAATCATACTCGCTAAGCAGAAATATTTGATTAACTGTTTCATAATTTGTAGGTTTTAAGATTTCGTTTTAATCAAGATGTCATATTCCTTTTTATGGTTGCATTTTCCTGTCAAATTGGTTTTTAAAAATGGCCAGTAACGGTTTGAATATGGTGCGTTTGGCATTACAATTCTCAACACTTTCAATTTACTATTATATTAATTAATTTCTACCATCTGCATTTTTAGCACTATCTGCCAAATGCACTATATTTTTTGTTATAAACAGAATTTTACTATTTCATTAGCAATAAATAAAATCCATAAAATGATAAATCCTATTGGTATGAGTTTTGATAATCCTGTAGAACTAAGCTTTATAGGTTTGGGTATTCTAGCAGATTTAGCTGGTCTAGCTTTTATGTATTTATTTAACATTTCGTCCTCTCCTATTAATGCCTCTATGTCAAGATGCCATCTTTTTTCATAATATTTTGAGATTATTATTATGTATCTCCATATTACTGAAAAAAATATTCCAAAAAGACAAAAAGCTATTTTTACATACAAGTCCAATTCAGTTCCTGAAAAAGTGAAAAATGAAATTAATGCACTGTTTATCGTTAACATTATAGAATAACGTTTCCATGTTCTATCACTTTCTTTTTCGGATATATCTACAAGAAGTTGAAGTATCTGAAATTTATCTTTATCCATCTTTTTTAAATTTTTTGTACAACGGTCACTTGTAATTGTCGTTGCAGATTTCGAAGAGCGTTCCTGTCCGCCAGCCGGCGGACGTGGAACTGCGATGCGAAAATCCGCAGTTGGCGTACCACCGAACCCCGCCCTGCAATATGTACTGTGTTAGCAACTGGGTGTTTTGTTTGTATTGTGATAAATGAATTTCCAGACTAATCATAAATAATAGATAACGATGTTACCACCATGTAAACCTATCCTGCGCTTTCAATTTTTCGATATCAAATGACATACTTGATTTTGTATTTGAAGGGATATATATTGTTGGTTCTTCTTTAAAAATTCTAGAGTATTTTAAAAAAGGTACTATGTCACTTAACAAGAAAAAATTCTCAGAAAATTTAGAATTAAAACAGTATTGTAAAGAATCTATCTTATTTTCATTAAATCTGTATTCAAATTCATTAACATACGCTGTTAGGGTATTTTCGTTGCTAGTTTCAAGCTCATCTATATTTTGGGGTAATTTTTCGAATAAGTTTTTATTAACAATCATTCCAATTATTTCTCTAGAAAATTCGTTTTCTAACATCATATCTTGAATTTGAAAGTCATTAAGTTTTGGTAAATCTTTAATAAGTTTTTTGTCTGACAAACTTATCTGAGAAGCTTTTATAATCATGGCACTCAGAGATATTGCTTTTTCTGAAGAAATATAATTATTGTATAAATTTTTCTTTACATCTCTAAATTTTAAAACTTCTGAAATTGCTTCATTGGAAATTAATATGTTATTACCGTCGATTATTATGTTGTCAACTATTTTCAAAGGATCATAGGTCAACTCTTCCTTGTCTAATGGTTTGCAAGCTCTATCAATGCCTTCAATTGTATCTAATGATAAAAAACCAAATAATAAGTTTTCAAGAACTGAATATTCATTTGAATGATTAAAAAGCGATAAGCAAATTGATAATACTTTATCGTTAAATATTTTTCTTATTTGTTCATTTTTGGCTATTAATCTCCTTATGATTAAACTAGTGACTCCTTCGTGATAATTCAACGATGAAGACCTATATAAAGGTTCTAAAATGTGAGAAAATGGTAAATGTCCAATATCGTGTAACAATGCAGATAGAATGAATGCATCCGTAATATCGTTATTAAAATTATGCTTATCTGATATGTGATATGCAAATTCAGCAACTTTAATAGAATGTTCTAAACGACTTGAAAAGTTGTTGTTTTTTTTAAAAAATGACAATGTTCCGTGGAATCTAATACCGCTTAATCTTTTAACCTCGTCAACCTTTAAAACATCTTCAAAATAATATGGTAAACTATTTAAATGCATTAGTAGATTTCTCTAGTTAATCTTGATTCATTCCAAAGATCATTAAAATGATTCAAATATCTATTAAATAATTGATGTTGTAAATTGATTTTAAATGTCGGAGATTTTATATGGTCAGAGTTTAATAGATATGGTCCAAAATATAAATTGTTATCAATGAAAAAAAGCATTGTTATTATTGGAGAGCAGTGAAACTTTACTTCAATTGAGCCAGAATACTTCATTTCAGTCCCTTTGGTCTCAATGAAGTTTACAAAATCTAACGTTCTTGTTAGAGATTCATGCCAAGACTCTTGAGATTTTCCGTCTCCAGAAAAAATTGATAGAATTTCTCCTGTTTTTGTTGGTAAATATTTGGAATCTTTTAATTCAATATATGGGTCAAATAGCAATATTCGAATTTTTGTTCCATTCTTCAATGCATTAAGCAACCTTTCTCCATTATCAGACTTGTGGTCTTCGATAAAGCCTCTTGTTCTCAGCGATAAAATAAAAATTCTATTTGTTGACTTTGAAATTTCTTCTGTATAAGAATCTATATTACGAAAATTATAATAGTGAATTGGCATATTTAGGTCAGAATTCAATAAAAGCTCTTTGATTGATTCCCTTATCTTATTTATTGCAGGACCAATTGCACTAGTAAGTTGTTTTTTTGGATCATAAGTAGCCAGAGTTAAGCCAGAAATATCAGATGGTATCGTTATGTCGATATTTCTTGGCATTACAATAAAACATCTTTTCCTCCCAATGAATCCCATAAAAAAACCTAATTCAAGAAGCACATTATCTCGGGCAGACCATTGAATTTCATTTCTTTTCATAACTAAATCATCTGCCGATAGAATAAATATTCCAAAATGATATTGATCTTTAATTTCTTCAAGTCTTTCCAATGTTTGGGTTGAAAGATTATAAACGTCTTCCCAAATCCAAACAGAGTAGCCATCATAGTCAAGCTTTTCTTGTATTTTATGCGCCAATTCCAGACCTTCAACGGATGAGCCTATGAAAATATTTATGTTTTGGTTCATTTATAAAAAGTTTGATTTAAATATTCGCTAAGTTTTGAATATGATAAATTTAATTCATTGTAGTCTTCTTCCGATCCATACCAATGTAAATCATTCATATAAATTGTATAATCTTCCCAGCTTCTTTTATTAATTTTTGATGAATTAAAAATTTTTGAACCTGGAAGAGGAGAGAATCTATATAACGCAATTCTATTTATACTTTTTTTATTCTGCTCAATAAATTTTATAGTTTCATTTGTGGTCTGCATATTTTCTCCGGGAAAACCATGCATTAAGTAAAGTTTTACCGCTAATCCTTTAGTTTTACACAATTTTAAAACTTGTTCAACTTGTGACAGAGTCATTCTCTTATTCATTTTTTTCAAAAGTTGGGTAGAGCCTGATTCTAACCCAATTCGAACCTCTGCACATTCGTTATTTGTTAATGTCTTTATATTTTCTTCATTTAAAGTATCTACTCTCGAATTACATTCGAATGGAAGATTATGTTTTTTCAGAATCTTGGATATATTCAATACATGTTCATTACTAATTGTGAAATTCTCATCTAATAAAACAATGCCTGTTACTTTGGGATAATATGTTTTTAATTGTATAATTTCATTCTCGAAATTCTCAGGTGATCTATAACGTATGGATTTTTTATTGTAGATGGCACAGAAAGTACAATCATTTAAACAGCCACGTGAAGACACCATACTAATAACATTATTCAACTTTCCCCCAACTCGGCTATTTAAGTAAATAAGTGAGTCGGGCAAAAGGTGTCTTGCTGGCATTGGGATACTGTCCAAATCAACTTTATCTCCAATTATTTTTTCTTTTTTGTGGTTGGGATTTTTAATGAATTTATAGAGTGTATTTTCTGATTCTCCAACGAATACTTTATCCAAATTAAGTTCATTCAATACCATTTCTGGGAAAAAGTTCGTATGACAATTCCCTGAAATGAAGAACTCAGCTTTATCTCGTAATTTGTCATTTATTTCGCGAAATAATGGATAAGTGACAGAGGATGTTATACCATAACCTATAATGTCTACAGTTTCAAATGTATTTAAATCAATGTTTATGTTCTCTATCGGAATTACATTGATTTGGTGTCCCATTGATTCTATTACACTTGCAATATATAATAAACCTAGTGGAGGAAATTCTACTCTATTTGTAGATCTAATTTTCTCTGTATAATACGGATATATTAAGGTTATTTTCATTTGTTATACTTTGCAATTGCATCTTTTTCACCTTGTTGGTAACGGTGGTGGTATGAGGTCGTGGCGGTCAGACGAGAGTCGGAGTGTCCGACCGAAACTGAGGTTGGGACGAGATTCGACTTGTCGAATCCGCACGAACCCAGCCATGCCTTATACCACGTGTTAGCTGCTGCCGTTTTTTAATTCTTTTTCTATTTTGTCTAATACACTCTCAATTTGTTCTGTTATTTCTTTTCCCGAAAATCTCATGCTTTTGATTCCTAAATCAGCGAGTTTAGAGTCTATAATTTTATCTTTTGCTTCATCGTGAAATTCAGAACCATCACAGAATATTGCAAGTTTATTGTCGGAAAAGAAAAAGTCTGCTGCCGTTATTAGCTTTTCTTCTCCTAGCCAAATTTCATCTTCTTGCATTTTAAAATAATTTGGAATGATTTCTCCAGTTTTGTAGATACTCATTTGAATTTCTGGAGAGAGTCCTCTAATATGAAATCCTTGTAATAAAAATAATTCAATAGGAGAATCGCATCCCCAGATTCTTCTGGGTCTTGTATCTGGAAATGTTTTATAGTAAAGATTTGTTTTATATTTTCTGTATTTTGCATTTATTGGTCTGCTATAAGTATGATTTTCAGCCATAATTACATCTTTCTTGTCAAATATTGGAGACAGGAAGTACATTCCCCACTGAAAACCAATACTGTCAGAATGCGTTGTACTTGGCATTTTAGAAAATAGTGAATAGTGCATTGCCATTCCTGAATACCAACCTTTAATTGGATTAAAGTCAGTAAAGACATGACCGCCTCTTTGGCATAACTCTCTTAAGTCAAAGGTTTTCAGCAAGTCTATATTCCAAGTGTCAATTTTACCATTCTTTTCCATTGGAATTAATGAAACGCTATATGGTTTTCCTAAAATTTCGTTCTCTCCAACTTTATTAAAAGCGTAAAAATTAAAAATTATAGAAATCGCCTGAAATTCAGTAACTCCAATGCTTTTGTAATATTCGTATTCAATCGGACTAGGATTTACTTCAATTGTTGTTCCTCGTTTACCGTCAACAGTACTATTTTCTCCAATAAATTCGAATCGAGGTTTTGTTAACGGAAGAATTCCATTTAATGTATGAAAGTCAAAGTTTAATAATGGAGGTAAAGTTTTATAATCAATGTCGAGATTAAACCCCTGTGGAAATGAGTTATAAAAATCAATATTGTCGGAAAGATATTTAGGTCTGTTCGTTATCATTTTGTCTTTTTTACGGTTGCAGCTAACGGTTGTATAAATCACATGTGTATTTATATCTCCTGTAGGTAATTTTTGTTAAATGATTTGCTTATAGTACTTTAATGGTAATGTGTGATTGATTTGGTAATTTATTTTTTGCAAGACTCATCGGTTTAATGATGGGTTTTAGTCAGAGCGTTTGCTTGGTGCAAAAGGGGCTTTTCAGATTCAGCATTAAAAATAATAAAAATCCGGCAGCTTTAAATAAATAAGTTTATTTATTTGGTTGAATAAGATGGAAATGAGGTAATTGTATAGGGTAGGTGGATATTCGCTCCGGCATGCATATAAAGTGTAGATGGATATCCACACCAACAACTTTGAATAAAGTAGCAGATCTTCAGGTGTCTTTTTCTTTGTTCTTATTTCTGCTCACCTGAATAGAAAGGCCAATACCCACAACAAGAATAATACCCAAAGCCAGATAGATGATCAATGAAAAAATGCTGCCCATAGTTATTTATCAAAAATTATACCGGCTAAGTTAGTAATTTGGATTGATAATGGGAAGCATCATGCTTTGTGTTTGATAACCGATTTATAATAATAATTTTCTTTCCTTTAAGATGCCATAAAATGCGTCTTTGTAACTGTCAGAAATCGGAATTAAATCCTTACCGATACGTATTCTGTTCCGCTCAATATGTTCAATTTTCGAAATTGAAACGATATAGGAATAATGAACTCTTTGAAAATCGGCATCCGGTAATATCTCCAGTAAATTACGGAATGTCTGCAAGGTCATTATTTTTTTATCAGTGGTATGAATCTGCAAATAATCTTTCATACCCCGGATATAGAGGATGTCTTTAATTTCAATTTTCTCGATACGATATTCTGTTTTTACAAAAATGTATTCATTTGAATTTTTACCTGCTGTTTCACTTAACTGATGATAAACCTTATCCACTGACTTTAAAAAGCGCTCAAATGAGAATGGTTTTAAAAGATAGTCTGCCACATCTAATTCATATCCTTTTAGTGCAAACTCATCATAGGCCGAAGTGATGATTACTTTGGGTTTGCTTTGGAGAGCTTCCAGAAATTGTATGCCGGAAAGCTTTTTCATCCTGATATCAAGGAAAATCAGATGGACATCATTTTGCTTCAGATATCCGATGGCATCAACGGCATTATCAAATCCTTCCAGTAAATTCAGATAGTCAACCTGCTCTATAAATTCCTTAATTTTCTTTAGAGCCAATGGTTCATCTTCTATAGCAATACAGTTAATTTTCATTGAGTTCTATTTCCAGCTTAACCTTAAAAACTGAATTGTCAGTATTGATTGTTAACTGATGTTTGGTTTTGTAGATCAAATCTAAGCGTTTTTTTACGGTTTCTAGGCCTATCCCGTGAACTTTATCTTTGTCTGTGTCGGAATGGTCAAACCGGTTCTCGCAAACAAAAATCAGCGTTTTGTTTTCCAGACTTATATCAATCATTATCCCATTCTCAGTACCTGAATCAACGGAGTGTTTAAAGGCGTTTTCAACAAACGGAATCAACATCATGGGCGCTATTTTTAGTCCGTCAGCATTGACATTTATCCTGTAATTCAGAAACTTTTCCGTCTTAAGTCTTAATTGTTCCAAAGCCAGATAATTTTCTAAATGGTTCAGTTCTTTCTGTAATTCAACAAAATCTGATTTGGCATCTTTTAGCATGTATCGCATAATGTCCGAAAGCTTCACCAACGATTTCGAAGCCTTATCCTGATTGTCATATATTAAAGTGTCTATATTATGCAATGTATTGAACAAGAAATGAGGATTGATTTGAGAACGAAGTAAAGCGAAATTGCTCTCAAAATTTTTACGTTCAAGTTCTGTTTTTAATCTGTTTTTCTTGAACCAATCTGTGAAAAATTGAAATAAGCCACCCAAAAAACCAAATAACAGTATAACCACTAGAGTCATCAAGGCGTCCATATACTTATAAGAATTATTTTCTCCCCAAATTACATGTCCAATGAAAAAAGGTGCGATTAACAAAAGTGGATAGATTAGGAATTTTACATTTTTTATGATCAGCTTAGTGTAAAAGAAAAAAATATAAAATGGAACCGAAAGTATTCCAACAGTAAGTGCAGCACTTGTATATGCCTCCCAGTTAGTGAGTGGGTTAAAATCTTTGGAAGGCAATAACATTGGAATCAAGTTCGTAATTGTAAAGATTAGAAACCAAATCATTAACCAAAATCCAATGTGCGATAAAATAATAACTGACTTTTTCATTTTTCTAAATTTAAGCAATACATGGGTTCAAAAGTCAGAAATTATAAATTGTTTTAAGAATACAATATATTCCTTCACGTATTTTATCGACACATTCAATTATTCAGTCTATGCTTTGGTTTGCAGTAATCCTCGCAGCAGTACACAAATCGCCGTATTGTTTTTATGATTAATCATTTAAGAAAACATCAGTGTATCCGTTTATAAATGAGATATCCCCAACTCTGTAAATATTTTTTGTTGAGCCATAAAAGTCTGTTTGTTTAACAGGTTTATATGAAAGGCTGTCCGATCTGAAATCTGTGAGTGTCTGTTTAAGCTCAATCAGTTTGTTATAGGTTCCCTGAGGTCTTCCATGTGCACCATAAAGTTTAAAATTATCGTTGCTGTTTGACAGAATGAGATCGATGCTACGCAGATAATTTTCCATGTCATCTATAAGAAGCAATCCGTTATAAATCAGATCCCCGGCAAAGATATATCTGTTAGCTTTATCAATAACGGTTATTGAATTGGGGGAATGACCCGGAGTGTACAGGATTTGAATTTCGCGATTCCCTAAATTCAAATCCTTTTGTGTGTCAATCAGGGAAATTGTTTTTATCAAAACTGAATCCTGATATAATGTTTCCCGCTTTGTCAGGCATAAAGAAGTATCTGTAAGTTGATCCTTATTTGGGACCTGGTCACTAAGGATTGCAATGCTGTCAAATTCATTTATACATCCGATATGATCAAAATGAAAATGTGATAAAATCAATGTAACCGGCTTGTTTGTCAGTTTTGAAACGGTTTTATGTATCGATTCGTTTTTATTTTCTCCTGAACCGGCATCGATAAGAAATGCTTTGTTGTCGCCTACAATTAAGAAGCAGGAGTTTTTCTGAGAACTATTCGGCTCTGAAATGATGAAGGTATTCTTATCAATTTTTTCAATGGTATACCAGGTATTCGTATGATTTGCACAGTTATTAAAAGAGATTAAAATAACAGTGAATAATATGGTCTTCAATGCCTTCATTGTTTGTGAGTTAAGTGGACTGTTGCGGATTTTAAGCGGGTTGTGAACCTTAATTTTATACTTTACCTGCCATTACTTATACACGTGTTAGTGTCTGGCATTTTTTACAAATTTTATTGGATATTTCGTTTTAACCTGTCCTTTTATTATCCTTTTTAGTTTTGCGTCCATTAGCCTCTTTCTTAATGGTTTCAGATGGTCAATATACAAAATCCCTTCGGTATGGTCATATTCATGTTGGACTATTCTGGCAGTTGTTCCACTATATGTTCGTATTTGTTTTTCAAAATATGGATTATCATACTCTATCGTAATTGTCCAGGGCCTTTTTACCGGTTGAGACAAGTCCGGGATGCTTAAACAACCTTCTTCATCTTCCCAAAAGTGACCGGAATGCTTAATAATTTTAGCATTAATAAATGTTTCTGTTATTCCCTTATCATCGTTCCCATAATATGCTTTCCTGTCGGATTCTTCAATATTGTCATAAGTCGATTTGCTATCTACTATAAAAAGCCTGATTGGTTGCCCTATTTGGGGGGCAGCAAGCCCACATCCGTTAGCTTTTTGCATCGTTTCCCACATATCACTAATTAGTTCGTTAAGATTTGGATAATCCGGATTAATATTTTCACATTTTTCTTTTAGTATTTTATGCCCTAAGGACAAAATTGGTAATCTCATGTTTTATAATTCTTTAGTTTATCCGGTAAAATTCTAAAGAACCTATCAAACATTCAATGAACCCATGTTAACTAATTTGCCTTCGAATCCGGCTCAGTCCTTGTGGTGTAATCCCAATGTACGAAGCGATGTATTTCATCGGTATAAATTTTAAGATATCTGGTCGTTCGCTAAACAATCGCAGGTATCTTTCTTTGGCATTATATTTTAGTAATGATAATTCCCGCTTGCTTTTTTCTAAAAATAATCTTTCAGAGGCAAAACGTCCTAAATAATTTCCCGCTTTAGTTTGTGTATAGACTTTCTGTAAATCGGCGTAAGAAATCTGCCAGACGATTGTTTCAGTTAAGGCCTGCAATTCATATTCTGAAGGAGTCTGAGTCAGAAAGGAATCATAAGCACAAGTAAATTCTCTGTTAAAGCTGAAATTAAAAGTCAAATCAGTTTCATCATCCGGAATATAAAATCTCACAATGCCTGATTCGATGAAAGATAAAAATTTTTCTGTCTCACCTTGTTGGGTAATTATTTCGTTCTTATCAAAGACTTTTCTGCTAAAATGAGCAGCAATGAATTCCCATTCTGCTTCTTTAAGTTTTATAATTTTTTCGTAATATTCTCTTAAATATCCCATATGTAGTGTCGTTTTTTGCTTGTTGCTAGTGGATAAGTATATGAAATGTTTGGCATTTTAAGTGAATTTCTGTCAAACCGCGACGCAGATTATCAATGTACCAGTCTCAAAGATAGGACTTTCCTTCCAGAATCTTTTATATACAATTAAGCTGCAATATTTCATTTCAGGGTCTATGTTAAAGTTCTATAGTTTGTTCTGCGTTTAATTGTTCCAGGAAGTATTCATCGTGTGAAATGACAATCAGGGTACCTCTGTATTCATTTATGGCTGTTGTCAGGATTTCAATGTTTTGAATATCCAGGTTATTGGTAGGCTCGTCCAATATCATAATGTCAGGAGATTGGTTTTTAATATTTAAACAGCAAATCATTAAGCGCATTCTTTCTCCACCGCTTAACGCACTGCAAGGTTTATCCCAGTCATTTTTGGGAAACAAAAACCGGTTGAGCCTGATTTTAATCTCGTGTTCCTGCAAAGATGATACGTTGAAACGTTGAGCCTGCGTGTAAACATTTAGTGTATTGTCGATCATTGAAAAGTCCTGGTCAATGTAAACCGACCTTGCATTTGCCCTGTAAATAGTTCCTGTTTGTGGTTCTAACTCACCTAAAATCAGTTTTATTAAAGTTGTTTTTCCCGAACCGTTCAAGCCTTTCAATGCATGACGCTCTCCACTTCTGATTTGAAAGTTTAGATTTTCACTCCAGAGTGGTTCCGTGCTGTAACTGAAATTAATATTTGTGGCGGTAAACATTATTTTGCCCTGATGTAATGCTGAATTGTCAAAATCGAATTTCATTTTATCAATATCAGGTTGAGATGAACGCAGCACCTGCAATTCCCGTGAAATACCGCCAATTTTCTCAGCGTGTACACTTTTTATTTTTGAAGTGCTGTTTTCTGAATCGTTTTTCATCTTATTCATCATTACTTTGGGCGTTCCTGCTTTTGCATGTTTCTTTTTCCCCCGATTATTTAGTTTTTGCTGCCGTTCCAACGTGTCCTGCTCTTTTTTTCGTGCTTTTCGCAAGGCTTTTTCTTTACTTTGAATATCCTGGGCTAATGCATTGTTTTCTATTTGTTTTTGAAGCGCATAAAATTCATAATTCCCGCCATAAACTGATATGCCATGTTTGCCCAATTCGCAAACTGTATTTAAAAGGTTTAACAATTTTCTGTCGTGGCTGACAATAACCAAAGCGCTCTTTGTAGATTCAATATAACGGTACAAAAGTGTCCTGCCCGAAATATCCAGATGATTACTGGGCTCGTCCAGTAAGACCAGTCCGGACTGGTGAATAAAAATTCCGGCAAGTAAGACTTTCATTTTTTGCCCGCCGCTTAGCGTCCCCATTTTTTGAGATAAATCCAAATTGCTGATTTGCCAATAGTCCAGTGCCTCTTTGCACCGTTCCTCTATTGACCAGTCATCATTCAGGAGCGCATAATTTTTGTCTGATACTTTCCCTTTCAATATTTCTTTCAGGGCTTTGAGTTTGGCTTCAACCTGCAATGATTGTGCAACAGTCTGATCGTTGTACTGACCAAAAATCTGAGGAATATAGTAGGGCCTGGCATCAACGATTATTTGCCCTTCATGTGGTGATAGCTGATTTGCTATTAGTTTCAACAAAGTTGATTTCCCAATACCATTATTGCCAATCAGGGCTACTTTTTGGTGATTGCTTACGGTAAGATTTATAGTTTCAAACAGTAAGTCTTTATTCGGATGTTTATATGAAACGTTCTGTAGAGATAACATAATTTCTTTCGTTATATAAATGAAAATTTCACAGCAAAATAGGTTACTGTGCTTTTTATCTATTTTATGAAAGTGTTTATATGCTCATCACTGCTTACTATTTGATTTTTGATAGTACAAATGTATAAAATTCCTTGTTTTTTTAATAAAACATCTAAACCCTGTTGGCAACCGGGCATAGTTACTAATTTTCAAAATTATAATTTCTATTCGTCCCTTAAGCTTTCAACCGGATTTGGATTTGAAGCTATTATTGCTTGTGATCCGACAGTTAACGAGGTAATTACTATTGCTATAATACAGGAACTAATGAAGATCCACCAATCAAGGTAAATTCTAAATGCAAATTTATGTAACCAATTGTTCATTCAAATGTAGCAAGTTCAGTTATGTTCAAGACAACCCTCTCTCTCACTCGGTTCCACCTCGTGACAAAGAGGGCCAAATTAGACCAGCAAATTTGATTCAATCGCGTCCCAACAAAAATCACTTGTCAAGGCACCTTCCCCGGGACCGATTGAAAATCGGGAATTGGGAGGGTCATGAAATACTATTTTCAACATCCTACAAAAAGCCGACAAAAACGTTCTTCAATTGTTTAACTGCTGTGCGCGGTTTCGGATTTACATGACTTATAAACCCATGGCTGTGCCATGGGTTGAATTGCGAATTGCCTTTCTGGCAAAGTATTTCCTCACCCCAATGAAAACACATGTCAGATCACTTTTTCTGGGCCAGATTGCAGATCGGGATTAGGGAGGGTAGTAAATACAAAACTTACAGGTTTGATTAATCCTGGGAGGGTCATGAATTTTATTTGACTCACCCCGGACCAGAGTTCCGGCCTGTTATTTTCAAGACAACCCTCTCTATCACTCCACTGCATTTCGTGACAAAGAGGGACAAATTAGACCAGCGAATTTGATTCAATCGCGTCCCAACAAAAATCACTTGTCAAGGCACCTTCCCCGGGACCGATTGAAAATCGGGAATTGGGAGGGTCATGAAATACTATTTTCAACATTCTACCAAAAGCCGACAAAAACGTTCATCAATTTTTTAACTGCTGTGCGCGGCTTCGGATTTACATGACTTATAAACCCATGGCTGTGCCATGGGTTGAATTGCGATTTGCCTTTCAGACAAAATATTTCCCGCACCCCAATGAAAACACATGTCCGATCACCCTCCATGGTACTGATCGAAGCATCAGTATTAGGGAGGGCAGTAAATACGAAACTTACAGGTTTGAAAGAAACCAGGGAGGGTCATGAAAGTATATTTGACTCACCCCGGACCAGAGTTCCGGCCTGTTATGTTCAAGACAACCCTCTCTGTCAAAGTGTTCCAGTTCGTGACAAAGAGGGACAAATTAGACCAGCAAATTTGATTCAATCGCGTCCCAACAAAAATCACTTGTCAAGGCACCTTCCCCGGGACCGATTGAAAATCGGGAATTGGGAGGGTCATGAAATACTATTTTCAACATCCTACAAAAAGCCGACAAAAACGTTCTTCAATTTTTTAACTGCTGTGCGCGGCTTCGGATTTACATGACTTATAAACCCATGGCGTAGCCATGGGTTGAATTGCGATTTGCCTTTCAGACAAAATATTTCCCGCACCCCAATGAAAACACATGTCCGATCACCCTCCATGGTACTGATCGAAGCATCAGTATTAGGGAGGGCAGTAAATACAAAACTTACAGGTTTGAAAGAAACCAGGGAGGGTCAGTAAAATTTTTTTGACTCACCCCGGACCACAGTTCCGGCCTGTTATGTTCAAGGCAGCCCTCTGCTTTGTAACAAAAAAGGATAAATTGGTGCGGATGGATATCCGCACCAGTAAAGGATTTTTAGTATGTGTTTATAAGAAAGACTTAATTTATCTTTACATCAATGGATTTCTTTTTACTCCAGTCAGAGTACACCATGCCGTTCCCGGTGATCACACCAACCCGGAACACCCGTTTTTTAAATTTCATATCACCTTTCTGGCGGGTTACTGTTACGGTCATGGTTCCCGGTACTGTGGCGCTGGCTTCAAATACATCGCAGGCAAATTCCCCTTTCCGGTAACCATATCCGTCACCGGCATCACTGTAAAGACGTCCGGTAGCCGTCATGTTATCATCAGGGCATACATATAATGTAATAGAGTCGTTGGAAAAATAAGCTGTGGATTGCACCACCTGTCCCAGGGGCAGAATAGTTCCGCCGCGCAGTTTCACATCAGGCTGATAACTGTCCGTTTCAGAATTTTCACCAACCAGCGATATGGTTTTCCAGATGCCTCCCGGAAGCTTCGGACGATAGGCCCATTTGGGCACAATCAACAGATCGGATCCCAGCATAAATGCCTGCTGTTCATTCCGGATGTTTTTGTCAGCCGGGTCAGCAAAAAACACAGGGCGCATCACTGGCATACCATTTTCTGACGACTGATGAAACAACGTGTAGAAGTAAGGCAATAACCTGTAGCGCCGTTCAATGGCTGTCCGTGCCACGTCTTCTATCTCTTTACCGAATACCCAGGGCTCCTGGTTTTTACTGTCTTCTGTAGTATGGGCCCGCGAAAACGGATAAAAAGCACCAATAGCAATCCATTGTCCCCACAGTTCCGGAGTGGCATTTCCGGCAAAACCGCCTATGTCGGGTCCGTTAAATGGTTGTCCTGATAATCCGAGGTTAATACTCATTGGAATCGACATTTTCAGGTGATCCCAGCGTGCAGCATTATCACCGGTCCAGGTGGCAGCATAGCGTTGGCCGCCAATAAAATTGGACCGGGTAAGGATAAACGGCCGTTTGTCAGGGTTGGCCGCTTCAATACCTTCGCGTGATGCTTTTACCATCATCATGCCATATACGTTATGATAGCGCAGATGCACATCTTCGGGTAGTTTTTTACCACCTTTATGAATGTTATCCACGGGCATGGTCAAGTCGGGGCCGTCAAAAACAGCCGGTTCATTCATGTCGTTCCATACGCCGTCAATTCCGGTCGCCATGTAGTCCTTGTACAGCGCCGACCACCAGGCTTGCGTCTTTTCCTGTGTAAAATCGGGAAATACACATGGGCCCGGCCATACATTTCCTACATAATTTTTGTTGTCTTTCGTTTTGACCCAAACATCTTTCTCCGTACCGGAATCATATACACTGTAACCATCTTCTTTGGCTACTCCCGGATCGATCATCCAAACAGATTTATAGCCTTTGTTATGCAGATATGCATTGGTGTTTTCAGGATTTGGAAATCGTTCCGGTGAAAAGGTGAATATTTTATAGGCATCCATATAATGGATGTCCATCCAGATCACATCACACGGAATCTGTTTGAGCCGGAATGTATCAGCAATTTCCTTCACCCTGCTGGCAGGATAGTAGGACCAGCGGCACTGTTGGTAACCCAGGCTCCATAACGGAGGCATTTCAATGGTTCCGATCAGGCTTGCCAGTTTTACCATCACCTGCTGCGGAGATTTCCCTTTAATGACAAATACACGATAGGCGGGACCCGCAGAAGAAAACAGGATTTCCTTTCCCAACGATAACTCCATTTGCCAGGTATTGTCTGCCAAAACACCAAATGCCGAACCGTCTTCATTGACACCAAGTACCCACGGATGTGACTGGTATAAGCGTACGCCATTGTCGCGTTCATACATAAAGTTATCGGTATTCCACATGCGGCGTGTGGTTCCGTTACGCACCAGGTTTCCGGTCTGCTCGCCGGTGGCATACAGGTCGGTGTTTGGCGCAATTTCTACTTCTGCCATGGACTTGCCGAATGCTTCACTGAATGCCACATTCATATCCCAGTCAGATGGTAGTTCTCCCTGCATTTCCGGTTCTTCTACCAGTGCAAACGAAGGCAGGTTCTCTTCAGGATTGAAATTTTCAGGATAGAATACGGCAATATCATCGTTGATAAGCCCTGTTCTGTATTGAGCTGAAATACTCGATGTAATCAGGATCATACCTGAAAGTAACAGTTTTAAAAAGCTGGTATGTTTCATGAGAAATTATTTTATTTATTGCTGTAAACCAGGTAATCCCATGGTTTAAGGTCAAGTTTCATGTCTTCGGACAGCGAGAGACTGATGTTGTTAAAGATATCGGTGTACGTTCCTTCAAAACCGTTACCCTGAAGTGTTCCCTTTTGAGGTTTCGATGACAGATTGATAATAACTACTACTTTATCACCGATTTTCTCGCGGATGAAGGCATAGATGTTTTCATCGTTACCTGTTGGGATTTTTACCAGTTTACCGCCGTTTTTACCGTTCCATAAAGCCTGGTTACGGTGTTTCAGATCGAACAGTTTTTTGTAAAATCCTGCATATTTATAATGATCCCATGGTACGGTGTCCTTGGAGAAAAAGGCCAGTCGCTTGTCCATGGCTGATTCCTGACCGGTATACACCAGCGGCATTCCGTTGAAGGTTGCTGTCAGCACGGCGAATGCCAGATGGCCTTTGCCCATGCGTTCGAACTCTGTTCCGGCCCACGCATTTTCATCGTGGTTAGAAGTGAACTGCATGTGGTATCCTTTGTGATACTGACGTGCTTTTTTTGCCAGCAATGAATCAATATCTATGGCTGTTTTCTTATCAGCTTGTTGGGCTGATCCTTCCACCAGGTTCCCCTGTACAAGCCTGGCTGCGTCGTTGCGGTTGGCACCCTGGTATTTGGCAATGTCATTCAACAGGTGATGCATTTCCCATGCATAATCCATAACGAATGAACCGTCATTCAGTAATTCGGGATTTTCAGCTTCGGCCAGCATAAATACCGGTTCAATGGCATATAACGAATCGGTACACTGCTCCCAGAAGTCCACCGGAACACCATGTGCCACATCTACCCTGAAGCCGTCAATGCCGATGTCGGTAATCCAGAATTTCATGGCATCGATCATGCCAATCCGCATATCCGGATTATCGTAATTCAGGTCGGCTACGTCGGTCCATCCCCAGGATTTTCCGGTGTTGTAGTCGATGGGATCAGTAATATTCCCTAACGAATCTTTGGTGTACCAGTCGGGATGTTCCGTTATCCACGGGTTATCCCAACCGGTGTGGTTCGGTACCCAGTCGATGATGCAGTGCATGCCCAGCGCGTGAATGGAGTCGAGCATGGTTTTGAAATCGTCCATGGTGCCAAAACGCGGATTGACTTTGTAGTAATCGCCAACGGCATACGGACTGCCCAGTTCGCCTTTCCGGTTCTTTTTGCTTACAGGATGGATTGGCATGAGCCAGAGGATGTCCACACCCATTTCTTTCAATCGTGGCAGGTGATCCATAAAAGCATTAAATGTTCCTTCGGGCGTGTATTGCCTCATATTGACCTCGTAAATGGTGGCGTTTTTATGCCATTCAGGAACGCGGGGTTTCTCCCATGAGCTTTGATCCTGACTTTGTTTGGCTCCGTTACAGGCTCCCGTCAACAGGATGATAAGCAGTAAGCCGAGGAGGTTAAGATTTTTGTTCATTTTCAATATACGTATTTGATTGTTAATTTCAGTTTTATTTTATTATTTCTGAGTCAAAAATCAGTTGTCATCTGTCTCCCTACACCCCTAACCCCTAAAGGGGAAAATCCTTCCCACGTTGGCTGGCGATCCCTTCAGAGAATTAAAGGGTTAGCGCCGGGTTATTAATCAACTCTATCTACTTATTACTTACAACTAACCACTACCAACTACTTATCTCTTCTCTCATCTTCAGAAACACCCCGTTTGTCCAGCCAAAGCCATCCTGGTTGTTGTATTCTCCACCACCTCCTGGACGATCGGGATGTACCACATCGTATTTTTCGGTCATTTTCCCGCTTTCAAAGTACACCTTCATATTCAGGCTGATCCATCTTTCTGCGATTGCTTTTGCCAGAGTGTTGAGGCCATAATTTTTCATGGCTACATAGCCAATCCATTGCAAGGGTGCCCAGCCGTTGGGGTAGTCCCATTGCTGTCCACGATGTTCAGTTAATGTAGTGACCAATCCACCGTTTTGCAGAAACTCATTCCGGATGTAGTCTGCAGCACCCTGTGCCTGTTCCGGTGTGGCAATATTAAAGAATAAAGGGAATAATCCAGCCAGGGTTTCCTGTTCTGACAGTTGTTTCTCTTTAAAGTTATAATCAAAAAAATACGCTTTCTTCTTATTCCAGAATACCTTCTGAATTAATGCTTTCCGTTGTTCTGCCAATGCTGCATATGCTTCCGATTTCCCGTCAGTGTTTTTGAGCCGGTATGCTTTTGATAAGGTCATTTCCATGTGATAAATCAGGCAGTTAAGGTCTACAGGAAGGTATTGTGTGGTTATGATCTGTTCCAGATGTTCCCCGTCGCTAAACCAGCGTGTGGAGAAGTCCCATCCTGATTCTGCAGCCGAACGGATGTCTCTGAAGACGGATGAATCGCGACCTGATGCTTCGAAAGTTTTCACATCATGCAGATATGATTCCGGACGTGCTGTGTTTAATGCATCGTAATAACGGTTCAGAATCTTGCCGCGCTTATACCTCACAACTTTATTTCCCGACATCCAGTACGCATATTCTTTTTCTATTTCGGGCAGAAACCTGATCAGAATGGTCGAATCGTGTTTGGTTTCAGCCAGCAGTTCCACCATAAGTGAAAAAAACGGCGGCTGCGACCGGCTCAGGTAGTAGGTCCGGTTTCCGTTGGGAATATGTCCGTACGTATCAATGAGCCATGCAAAATCACTGACCATGTGCTCCATCAGGTCGCTTCTTCCACTGACCTGCAGGCCCAGCATGGTAAAATAACTGTCCCAGTAATACATCTCAGTGAACCGGCCTCCGGGGATCACATACGGTTCCGGTAACGCAATACGCGATGAATTCGGGTTTTGTGCTTCCGGCTGTCTCGTCAGCGTATTCCACAGCATGGTGATGTGCCGGATCATGGCTGCTGTATCGGCCTGAATGGTATCGAAATACGTGCCCACAAAATGCCTCAGATTGAATCCGGGTTGATCTTTTTGATTGTGGTAGAGGATCAGAATAGAATCAGGATCCGTTTTAGCGGGGCAATCGGCAAAGCGTTTCTGGTCGTGAAAAATCTGTTGGGTCTGAACCGTTTTAAACAGCTCACCATATTTCTGAACAGGATCAACCTGACTGCTTACCGGCCATGCAGCTAGCAAGGTCACAAAGATTATGAGTGTTATGGTTAATCTTTTGCCGTTCATAGATGTTTAACGGATGATATCTTTAGTTAAACTGTTGTTTTTTTGGGTGTTCGGAAACTATCAAATTTATGAAATTATACCGAACATGAGGAACCCTGAATAAGACAAAACTATGGTTCTTTAAGGGGAAATCACAGGAATAAGGATGAAAATGCCTCAAAAACCATTGGAATCGTTTCCGCAAACGTTTTCTGAAAATGTGCCAGGGCTTTTGCCCATTCAGGGCAAAGGAATTCCAATACATTTTAATCAAGGGGCATTGCCCATTGTTAATGCCATAAGTCCTTCGGACTTTAAATAAATGGGTTGGAGAAACATGCCGTAATAACAAAATCCGGTTTTCAAAATAACGCCAACGGAGTTATTAATGCGTCTAAAGTTCCTTTGCCCTGAAGGGGCAGTAGAACACCTGTCAAACAAAAAAGCCGGCATAAGCCGGCTTTATATTTTAGGATCATGGAGTTTTACCAGATTTTTGCCCGCATATCCAAAGGAATATACATGGAATCTGCCTCCTGAATATTAAATGCATTTACAAAAGCCTGAAGGTTTGGCAACGGACCGTTAACCCGGTGTTCACCAAGTGAGTGAACATCTGTTTTTACCCTTCTGAGTTTTTCAGCTTCCCTGATGTTTTGTGCCCATATTCTGGCATAGGAAAGGAAAAACCGTTGTTCGGCGGTGAAACCATCAATTTCTTCCGGTTCTGCTTTGCCTTTCAGTGTATTTTCAAAAGCCTGGAATGCAATATTCAAACCACCCAGGTCGGCAATGTTTTCACCCATAGTCAGCTCACCATTGGCATGAATGGTATCCTGAACAATAAATGAGTCGTAGCGCTCTGCCAGAACTTTTGTCCGCTTTGCAAATTTTTCAGCATCGGCTGGCTGCCACCAGTCATTCAGATTACCTGCTTTGTCAAACTGACGTCCCTGATCATCGAAGCCGTGGGTCATTTCGTGCCCGATAACCACACCGATGGCTCCGTAATTTACAGCATCGTCGCCATTCAGATAGAAGAACGGTGGCTGCAGAATAGCTGCTGGAAACACAATCTCATTCGCCGACGGATTATAGTACGCATTCACCGTTTGAGGTGTCATGTGCCATTCGTCTTTGTCAACCGGCTTTCCAATTTTATCAGCCGTATATTTAAAATCCAGCTCATTGGAACGGATGGCATTCTCCACATAACTGTCTTTAGTGACCTTAAGGCCGGAGTAATCTCTCCATTTATTGGGATAACCGATTTTTACGTGGATCGCAGCCAGTTTATCCTTTGCTGCAGCTTTTGTGCTGTCACTCATCCAGTCCAGCTGATCGATACGTTCCCCAAAGGCTATGCGCAGGTTTTCAACCAGTTTTTCCATGCGTTTTTTGGCTTCCGGCGGGAAATACTGTGCTACAAAAAGCTGACCGATAGCTTCACCCAGCGCGCCACTTGTGGCACCCGAAACACGTTTCCAGCGTGGTTCCTGTTCCGGCATACCGGACAATGTTTTACCGTAGAATTCAAAGCTGGCATCTACATAGGCTTTCGGCAGATACCTGGAAATGTTTCTGAGGAAATGAAATGTCAGATAGTCCTTCCAGGTGTTCAGGGGTTCAGCCCCCAGCATTTTACTCATCTCTGTCAGGTAGTGAGGCTGCGACACATTGATCTCTTTTGGTTCAGCCACACCCATTGCTGTGAAAAGATTATCCCATTCCATGGCGGGATATTCGGCTTTTAATCCGGCATAATCTACTTTGTTATAGGTTGCCTGCGGATCGCGGTTCTGCAGCCTGGTATTACTGATCTCTGCCAGTTTGTTTTCCAGTGTGAAAATCTCATCTGCCTTTTGTTCAGCACCCTTTTCGTTGCTGCCTTTCAGCATCCAGATTTCACGGATATAGTTTTTATATGCTGCGCGGATTTTATCAGCGTGTTCTCCTTTATCTGTATAATAGTCACGATCCGGCATTCCCAGTCCGTGCTGACTTATTTCGGCAATCATCATGTCGCTGTTTTTAGAATCCGGACTGCCGTAAAAATAAAACAGCGGATAGATCTGAAGTTCCTGCAATTTTCCGATCGCATTGACCAGATCATCTTTGCTGCTGATGTTCTGAATCATATCAAGGTAAGGCTGAACCGGTTTTAATCCTGCTGCTTCAATGGCTGCAGTATCCATACCCGATGCAAAAAAGTCGCCAATCTGTTGTGCGATGGTACCTTCTTTGGCCTGCTCTTTAGCAGCACCTTCAATGATACCTTTAACCCGTTCCCTGTTTTCTTCGGCCAGCATGTCGAATGCACCGTAGCGGCTTTTGTCATCCGGTAAAGGATTGTTGGCCATCCAGCCGCCGTTGGCGTACATGTAAAAATTCTGACCCGGAGTGTAGGACAAATCCATATCCTCCGCAGTAAAGTGTGGTTTTTCACCCATGTTTTTATCACCTCCGTTTTGGCATCCACCCACAATAAGGGCTGTCAGGATGCCTGTCGTGAATAACTTATGTTTCATTATCTCTGTGTGTTTGGTTGTTTTTCAATTCAAAGGGAACAAAAATAATACTTTTTGTTTGTGGAACTTTATCACAGAAGTTAAAAACAATAAACGAAGCTCCATAAGGCTTTAGATCCGGATCATTCTAAGTTTTATTCTGGGAATTGCCCATTAGCTGTTTCATTTTTTGTACGTTAATGGCGGAAAGATCCACCATATTTGGTCGGTCTGAAAAACTTAGCAGCGTCAATAACTGTTGATTATCACTATTTCTTAGTGGATAACCACAATCTGTTTTGTTTCAATCACTGCATCATCAACACTTATCCTGCACAGGTAAGTACCGTTGGAGATCAAGGCTGTGCCCAAGTCAAAGGTGTACTCTCCGGCACTTACCGTTTTGTGGAGTGGCATGGATATCAACTGACCGAGTTGGTTAAATACCTCTATTTTAATAAGCTTTCTACTGTTTAAGTCAAATTTAAATACCACATTGTTGTCTGCAGGATTGGGATAGCTGCTAACCATTGCAGGCAGTGTAGGCGGTTTATTCTGTGTGCCGGTGTTATTGCCATAGATCAATATGCCATCAGCCGGAAAAGAGTGGCCATGTGTTGTGGTGAAGTCAATATTCCAAACGGATTGTTTCAGGGTATCCGTAGTGAAAACGAGGGTGAAGGTAAGTTCATCACTCTCCTGACCCGGCTGTAGATCGCCTATATATACCGAATCGGATCCAAGTACGCTTAGTCCCGGCCCCGGAGAAAATCGTGCACTTACACCGGACGTTGCAGAGTCACCATAATTTTTAACTTTAAAAGAAACCACACTTTCTTCATCGTCATTAACCGTAAATGCACTTTGTGATAAATTGTTAGCAGCAATACAGACCTCCAGTTGAATATGATCTGATATTAAATTAAGTACATGGTTGGTCTGATCTGCTAATTTCTGTACGCCGCTCATACACGTATCGATGTATGCCAGCACTTTTTCCTTGGTGGCACTGCTGCTGTCCGCTGCCAGGGTAATAATGGTGAGATATGCATTCAGACGGTTCATGGCAGAATTGGTATAGTTTGCCACCAGTGTATCGTATTCTGTTTCAAAACCCGGTATGGTTTGATGTGCCAGATGAGCTCCGGATAAAACCGGATACATTGCATTTTTAAGTTCTTTTTCATAAGCCAGTTCGGCTTCTCTTAAATCAAACAGTGACTTGACAGCTTCCCACTCCTGGCTGTCCGTTATTTTTGTTCGTATCGTTTCAAGTTCAGTGTTAAAGCTGATAGAACTTTCTTTCAGCCGCAGAGATAATGGATTCGTATACGTTTTCACTGATGTTGATCTCTCAGCTGTCAGTAATGACGTGTTGTTTAAATTAATGTTCTTCGTCCCATATGGATAATATATTTTGTCGACAGCATCTCTCATTTCCAGCGGCATTAAAAAGTAGGTTACTGTAGAAATGGTAAGTGCAGTTCCTACCTCAACATACGCACTTGCTTTAATGTAAAAAGCGGCCTGTTCCAGGTAGTTTCCTATTCCGGTGGGATCTAGGGTGCTTATCCAGTCCAGGATAGCTGCTGTTTGCATCATCAAGGCAGCGGCTGTTCGCAGACCGTCACTGTAAGTATGGACAGTTTCCGTTGCACTTTTTTCATCACGTATGAATTCAATTTTCTTTATTATGGCATCTTCCAGCGTGCCGGTTTGATCCAGTTTAAGGCTTAACTGTCCGGCTTTCTCAATACACATGCCGGTTTGAGCATTAATATATGCCTGCTGTATAAATGGATCTTCAAGTGCCTCAAAAATCATTCCTGCAATTTTATCCCATTTTACTTCCGAAAAACCATGAATGCCGAAACCGGCGTAGTTCTTCTTTAAAAGCTTCCATCCATCAAGAATTGGTTTAGCTGCCGGATATCCAACCTCGCCGGCAACAAATTTTACGGTCATATCTACATTATCAATTACCGCCAGTTTTATCAGTTCCCGCATCAGTATCTGAAGTAGCAGGTCGTAAAGTTCCTGCGCCCCGCCAGCCGGGAGTTTTGCAATAGCCTTCAGGAACTTTATGAGATCCATGCCCCAATCGTCGGAATAGTAGATGTATGCAATCAGATCACCGAAGCAATTCATCATGTCACTGCCTGTAATGGTTCCGTCTTCAAACAAATCGTATGTAAATTGTTCTACAAGAATAAGTCGTGCCAGACTCTGTGCTTTCTGGTCCGTCATGTACTGATTCCAGTTTTCCATCATATCATAGATGCCGGCAAGACTGTTTTTGTAGGTAAAGTCACCCACATAACTATAGTTATTAAGATGTCCATAGTTTTGCGGAGATATGTGTTTGAGGTCATGCATTAATTTGTATTTAAAAGTGAGCAGTGAATCAGGAAAAGACAAGCTTGCTGAATTAACCGCAGGACCAATTTCTATGTTTTGGTTCACCGTAACTTCATGGGCATTGCCATTGGGCTCAAAGATTTGTTTGGATGCCTTAATGATATAATGACCCTGTGCCAGATCCGGAAGTTGAGATAAACCGTTATGATCGGTTGTGACCGGACCTGCAACTTTAATGTTGTTCTGATACAAACTAACGGATACATCTTCGGCTGGCTGTGTATAGTTCAGAGCCAGATATTCTTCACTGAAATACACATCGTTAACCTTAAGTTTTAAGGTGCCCTGAGCATCATTATCCACCCCGGATCCTGTTACATTAACTGTATCGACAGGGTTATAGATATCATCTGAATAGATGAGTATAGCGTCGTTAAAATCTGAAATAAGGTCGGGATTGAACCGGAGTTGAAAGGTCGTCGATTGCCATGGCATTATTAGTTTTGGGAGTGAAGCACTGATGCTGCTGAAAACCGATGTGTTTTCCGGTTGAATATTTTTTACGGTCAACGGAATATTACTTTTGTTGGCAACTGTAATATATTCATCCGAAAAACTGTTGACCCAGACATCTCCGAAACTGATGGATTCAGGTGTCGTTTCAATAACCGGCGAAGAAGAAAAATAGCGAAAGCACATTACATAGGACTGCTTGTTATGCGGCGCATTATCAGGGAGACCGAAAAATGCGATGTATGGGTTGTTATGACTGTCCATTTTAAGGGACGCATTTCCGGAGGGTGATACATCATCGCAAATTACGTTCCTTTGCCATTGACCGTTATTCTGTGTGTACATTACCGGTTCAGTATCCACCGTAAATATACTGATGTCATCGTCAGGAGAAATAAAAATGGATAATGGCGTTCCAAATCCACTCATTCCCAGATCATGGACAATCATTTCATCCCAGTTAAAGAAAAAGTAACTTATTTTACTGGCTGTAATGTATTTTGTATCGATCAAATTACGGGTAAAGTGTAGATTGTCTTCACTGTCTATGGCTGCATCAAATGTTCTGACGGGTGGTAATAAAGGAGTTTGAGGTACATATAATCTGTAAACCTTCCAGATTGATGAATTTCGTTCATACACTATAATAGAATCTAACTTCCCGGAACAAATCACAGGCGTCCCGTCTTTTTTGTAGAGAAGACGTGATAATAAACAAGAAAAATTATTATCAACTATTTCCTTGTTCCATCCTGTTCCGTTTTTCTCTGCATATATCAGTTTATCCTGTGAAGGGTGTGCATATATCAACCCGACTTTTTCATCCTTATATGTATTTATGTCTGTTTGTATTAATGCGATGTCGCGTGTAGTGTCTACTTCTTCAAAGGTCCATTGGTTATCCGCATACTGTCCGTATATAATGCTATTTACATTTAATAATCCGGGATCTCTGTGGAAACAAATATGAAGCCTGTCATCCTGGTCTATTGCCATTGAAGATTCCGTTCCACTGATGCCAAACGTATCAAGGTTGGTAATATTCCAGCTGCCATTTTTATTGGTGACATATTTCAGGTCCAGTAGATCCAGATCCTGGTAAAGAATATGTGCGTTATCATTTTTATCAAGCGCAAGGGATATGTACGATCCTTTTGCTATTCCGGTACTGTCAGCAATCTGGGTATTCCAGATCTGACCACTGATGTTTAAAACAAATCCGAACAGTAAAATTCCCAGGGAAGGAAAACGAAGCAGAGACCTGCACATGGTGAGTTAATTTGAGGTTATTTCTTTGAACTGAAAAGCATTGGGAGAGGACTATCAGCTAGTCAGGAACATCCATTATAAATTTACGTAAATTTGATTGCCCGAACCAAAAATCCCTGTTACAATTATTTATAATCAAGCTGTCTATTCTTCTCTCTGTGCTTATAATGTTCACTTTCAGTGAAGTTTGCAGAAAGAAAAATAAAACAGGTTCATGAATATTCAGGTTCAGGCCTTTACCAGATACTTTTCAGACGGATGGCTTCAAACTGCGTAACTTTTATATCTGAACCGGAGATTTTATACAGATCGTATGGTTGTGAAGGGAACATTATTTCAGTCATCACAAGCTCTCCCTCGTTGATGAATACTTCGATACTGGAGACATCGAGTAATATTTGCAGTTTTATTTCTGAATTGTTAATACTGAATGGTGCGATATGGTTGCCCGTAAATTCATTTGAAAATGATACATCGCCTGATTTGTCCCGGTTGATATAGAACTGCTGTTGTTTTGCATTATAACCCAAAATCAGTTGTTGTTTAAAATCGTTGGATAAGGTCAATGCGAAATCACTAAGCTTCTCAGATTTACTTTCAATAGTAAATTTAAGTTCCTGAGGACTGGAACGGAAAGGCAGATGCCCTGAATAATTTCCTTTTTTATTTGGTTTCAGATCGGATACAATTTCGAGCTTTTCCTGAATGTTCTTTATTTCCCTGACCGGATTGGACAGTATCCTGTAATTTCCGTTTTCCTTTTTCAGCGTCACTGTTCTGGGGAAGGTCATGGCGCTGCGCCATTTTTCAGTGGGGACTATCTGACTATACTGCCAGTTACTCATCCAGCCCATAAATATTCTGCGGCCATCGGACTTTGGAATATCCGACCAGGTCACACCGGCATAATCATCTTTTCCGTAATCAATCCAGAAAAGCTCTTTGTTCTCATTGGTGAATGTGTGCCCATCAAATTCACCCACAAAATACTGCGTGCCTGAACCGCCGTTGGGCGCCCCCGGATTGATGTTGACAATCAGTACCCATTTCTCCTCGTTGTTGTCTGACTTTAATGAAAACAAATCCGGACATTCCCAGACACCGCCATAGGATGCGATATCGGAACGGAAATCACTTTCGTGCTGCCATGATTTCATGTCTTTTGAGGAATAAAAACTGATGTGGTCTTTCACCGCCAGGGTCATGATCCATTTTTTATCCGGCTCATACCAGAACACTTTTGGATCCCGAAAATCAATAATTCCGGGATTTTTTAAAACCGGATTATGTGCATATTTTGTCCACGTTCTGCCTTTATCCAGGCTGTAAGCAATGGCCTGCGTCTGGTAGTCTATTCTGCCCTGTTCAGCACCAACCGGATCGTGATACGTATAAATAGCTACCATGGGGGGAATATTATCATTGCCTAAACCGGTGGTATTGTTCCAGTCGATGACTGCACTTCCTGAAAAGATATATCCCAGGCTATCAGGATAGAGGGCAATGGGTAAATGTTGCCAGTGAACCAGATCGGTGCTTACGGCATGCCCCCAGTGCATGGGTCCCCAAACGGTGCTGTCGGGGTAATACTGGTAAAACAAATGGTATTCTCCTTCGTAATATACCATGCCATTCGGATCGTTCATCCACATGGAATCGGGCGAGAAATGAAACTGTGGGCGGTAAGCTTCATTGAAGGTTACAGTTGCCTGGTATGCTGATTCCTGTTTATGTGTTTTCGTTTTGCAGCCAAATGCAAGAAATGTAAGAAATATGATTATTGATAATTTCATTTTATACTATTTTAGTTTAAATATCAACATAAAAAATTTTATATCCTATTTGTAAGCTTGCTATGGATAATTATTTTCTCCCGTTGCACTTTTTTGTTGTCATTAGCCTTGTTTGTTAGACTTTCTTATAATGCACACTATTATTTAATATGAAAACCACTAATCTTCATTAAGTAAAAAAACAGCACTATCAAACTGATCGGATATTTGCAATTCAATACCGACATTCATTAAATATTCTCCGTTAAAAGTTTTACCGTTCCCCCAAAAACGGCTCTTACCGTTTTCATTAATCTCTTTAATAGTATAGTCTTTTACAGGATCAAGTCCGTTAAGCTTAACGGTTGGATATAATCCTCTTGAATGAGGTTCAATGCTAAAGGCAAATAACGCTGCTGTTTTTTTGTTTGGGTCAACATATAGTAGTGATGCCCAGCCTCCTTCATCATAAGGCGACAGTAACCTGTAGAGATCTCCCGCGGTTACCAGTGGGCGAATGTATTTTTTGTAATTATTGATTGCTTCTATGGCGAAAACACGATCATCTCCTTTAATATCTTTGGGCTGAAGTTCCATCCCCAAACGACCGGTCATAGCCACATCAAACCTGAATTTGAGAGGAGTAACCCTTCCGGTTTGATGATTTGGACTGGTTGAAACATGTGCCGCGGTAGCTACTGGTGGATAAATCAAATTTGTTCCATATTGTATAAAGATCCGTGATAATGGATCAGTATTATCCGAAGTCCAGAATTCATTATGAAATTTAAGTGCGCCATAATCTAAACGACCACCACCGGAGGCACAATCCTGAATTACAAAATCCGGATATTTTTTTCGTATTCGATCGTATACAGAATACAGCCCCTTAGTATAAGCAACCCAAAAATGAGTTTGCTTTGAATCCGGAAGATATGTAGAACCAACCTGCTCAACATGTCGGTTAGCATCCCATTTAATATATTCAATTTTAGGATGAGTAGTTAAAAGACTGTCTACTATAGTGTATATAAAATCCTGAACTTGCGGGTTCGATAAATCCAGTAACAGTTGATGTCTCCAGGTAATCTTTTCTCTTCCCGGGCTTTGGACAATCCATTCAGGATGTCTCTCGGCAAGTTCACTGGCTGGGTTCACCATTTCCGGTTCAATCCATATGCCAAATTTTAATCCGTTAGAATTCGCGTGATCAATCAGATAATCGAGTCCATGAGGTAACTTTTTTGTATTGGTTTGCCAATCGCCTAATCCTGCGTTGTCATTATTCCTGGGGTATTTATTCCCAAACCAGCCATCATCGAGAACAAACATCTCAATGCCAATTTTGGCTGCATCATCCATCATCCCGTTTAGTGTTTTTTCATCAAACGAAAAATAAGCTCCTTCCCAGCTGTTCAGAACAATATCGTGAGGTTCAT
This sequence comes from Quyinboa mangrovi, assembly GCF_042219825.1. NCBI lineage: Bacteria > Pseudomonadati > Bacteroidota > Bacteroidia > Bacteroidales > Quyinboaceae > Quyinboa > Quyinboa mangrovi. The sequence goes on along the minus strand of NZ_JBHJHQ010000008.1, from coordinate 246,363 downwards.
ATCCACCAGTCATTCCGTATTTACGTCCCCACCGGTGAAAGTTGCGTGATACTTTTCCCTGACCTTTATTACTAAACGTGTAAATCATTTCCGGGGTAATAAAGGTTTCTCCAGGTTTTAAGTTCCATTCAGCAAGGAAGGGATTGATTCCTGAAAGCACATTTAGATTTTTCCATTCATCAATTTGAAAAGACAGACGATAATTACCCGACCAGGCTAAGGCTCCACCGTAACATATCCCCTCATTTTCAAGGGCAGGATGATCTAAGCTCAATATAAATGAAGGATTTTCTCCCTGTGTTGTACGTACTCCTTTCTTTGATTCAATAATTTTAATTCCATTTTCAATTTTTTCTTCTACTTTTTGCATTTCTCCAGCCCACGGCCCATAAAAGTGAGTTAGATAATAGCTTCCTGAATTCACTTTCAGAAAAGAAGAATAAAATCGCTTAAGCATAATTGCCTCAGATTGATGATTAATAATTTTCACCCATTGAGTAATAACATCTTCAGAATAATAGGCTTTTGTGTTCAGTTCAATCTCTAATGCATAAACTTTATCTCTCAATTTGATAATTGAATGAGAAATGCCTGCTACAGATGTGTCAGTGTGGTGTTCTATATATTCAAGTTCTGTATTCAGGCTTCCATCAGACTGGATTGCAGCAAATGCAGGCTCGTTAATGTTTCCCAGTCCAAAAGCAGGATAAGCCTCATAACTTAAGTCGCGGTTTGTGTCGAGTTTACGATAGGATTGTTGATTGTAGAAAGGTTTTATATCCTCAATCCTTGAGCCGTAATACTGAAACACCAGTCTATTGGTTTTGTCAACAGAATAAACCAAAGATGTTCCTTTTGTATGTATAGGGATTACAGTCATATTCTGGCCAAAAACTGAAGTGCTGAATACAAGCAAAACCAATATTACAATCCTAATAAATGATCTCTTTATTTTTGTATTTTTTATTGTTTCCATAACTGTTTTTAAGTCTGAAATTTTACTCTCTTATAGTTCGACCTGATAACCATTTAGCAATTTTACCTTTCCATCTGTTGCGAAAAGTTTTATCTGCTTAATTTTATTTAGAGCCTCACATTTTTTAGTCATTGAAATAAATCCATCAATGGCATACAACTCCACTGAATTTTGATCAATAAACAATGTCATATCCATTACAGGCTGATCGATAGCGTAATAAGCATAATCAATTATTGTATTTTCTTCAGGTTTATCATCTTTTGGGCTAATGCAGGTTATATAAAAATACCGCCTCAAGCTGTGATATCCAATTATGATTTTTGTTCCTTCATTATTTGTGATCTCAATCCCATAAATTTCTGCAAAGTCTAAATATATTCGATTGTTGACATCAAATGTCAGATTAAGTTTTATCGGGAGTTCCGGTTTTTCATTTAAAGTCAGTTCTCCGGAATAGTCCTGCTCTTTTATTAATATTTTTCCATTATCCGGTATGTCAAGTGCTTTAGCCGGTTCTGAACGAAGATAATAATCGTTGAATTTGTTTATTAAGCTCAGTTTTCGTGTAATAGTATATGATTCCAGTATTCCTTCATTTGTATTAAAATCCTCATATTTGCTATTAAAGATGGATCCCAGATAGTAGCTGGGTTCCTCAGTCTCAAAATAGTTGGTAAAGGCAACACCGGCAAAGTTATCCGTACCGTTATCTACCCACTTTGGCTTATGCGTTAACGGGGAAAATTCAAACCCGTTAAAGTCACCTACAAAATATTGTGTGCCGCTACCATTATTTGGTGAACCAGCAGTCGTACTTACAAAAAGAACCCATTTTTTGTTATTGAGCGCATCAGTTCCAACCTGTGAAAAATCCAGAGTGGTCCAGTCTCCTGATTTATCTTCCACTGCATCTCCAAACGAACTAACATATTCCCAGTTTATCAGATTCGCTGAGTTATAAAACCGGATATGGTATCCCGATAATACAAGCATCACCCATTGTTGCATTTCTTCATGCCAAATAACTTTTATGTCTTCTATATCTTCGGATAAATCATTTAAAACAATTGAGTTATTCAATTCTTTCTGCCATGTCATTCCATTATCATTACTGTATGATATATAAATATTCTGGTTAGTCTGTATTTTTCTGGATTTTGAATCTAAATGATTTGTATAAAATGCAAGAACAGGTTGGTCATCATTCCCGAAGCCTGACATGTTATTCCAGTCAACCACTAAACTAAGGTTATTGATCCTGACTGTAGAATCAATAATTACATTCGTGTTTTGATTCCAATGCACCAGATCATTTGTCACGGCATATCCAACTTTAAAATCACTGGAGTTATCAGCAGATGCGTAGTAAAGATGATATTTTCCATTGATCAGAAGTAATTCATATGGGGCATCTAAAATTCCCTCGGAAAGACAAAAATGAATATCATCAATGCTCCTGTCATCATCTTCTTTAAGGTCACAATTATTAGTAAGAGCAATTAATGCAAAAAGAACAAATGTCAGAAATGGTTTCATAGCATTATACATTATAAGTATTGAAAATGAAAAGAGTTTGGAGTGACTTTTCGTCACTCCAAACTTTGAAAATTAATAACCTGCATTTTGCTTGTATAACCCTTTTGTAAAATCAATTTCACGTTGTGGAATTGGATAATATTCATCTCTGCCTGCCGTAAACCTGGCATTGTTAAGGAAGTCTTTTCTGGTCTTTTCCTTTTCCAGATAAGCATTTAAAGCAGGTTCGGCTATGCCCCAACGTACAAGATCGAAAAAGCGCGGACTTTCCATTGCGAATTCCATTCTTCTTTCCCAGCGCAATGCCATCCGTGCATTTTCCTGTGACCATGCCAGATTTACCCCGTCATATTCTGAAATCAGGTAATTAGATGGATCGGTCCCATCTGCAAGTTTGGTTCGACCAGTACTTTCTGAGGCTCGTTTTCTTATTTGATTAATAAGAGGCCTTGCGTTTTCCTGTTGTCCAAGTTCTATATATGCTTCAGCCTGCATCAATAATACATCGGCATAACGTATGATATCAATATTTTTTGAAACACCCATGAAAGGTCCTTGCTTTTTGTAGCAGGAACAATCTGCAGCTTGTTGTTCTTTCATACTTTGAAACAGACCATAGACACCGGGATCACGAACCCAACTATTGCTGAAAATATATGAGTCTTCATTCCTGTATTTATAGGGATGTCCATCCATACCAACAGTATGATCAATCCTGGGATCAACTGTAACACCATCAGGAGTAATATCTGTGGCACTCAGTTCAACATTGTTGAACGTATCAAATTTGGGCAAACCATTTTCATCAGTAGCAAAGGCATTTACAAGATTCTGACTTGGTTGATGAAATCCACAACAACCATATTGAGGAGCACCATGAGGATAATTCAAACCGTTTTCGAAATTTAACCGACCAGCAGTGGTTCCATCACTAATACTGAATTGTATGGCGAAGACGGATTCGGGTCCGTTGTCATAACCATTTAAGAAATTCTCCGCAAAATCTGGTTGTAAACTGTATTGTCCAGATTCAATTACCATTTGTGTTAAATTTACAACTTCCTGCAATCTTGTTTGATTAATATTGATAACCTGATTGTTTTCATCCTGTTCGTAAGCCTGGTATAATCTTACCTTTGCAAGATATGCCGCAGCTGCAAACTTGTTAGCTCTTCCAATTTCCGTCTGAGACTCAGGAAGATTATCAACAGCATATTGAAAATCTTCAGCTATTTTATTCCATAACTCATCATTTGAATATTGTCGGTTTGAAGTTTCTAAAATTTGCTCATTTGTTAAATCTTCTGTGATATAGGGAACATATTTAAAAAGTACTTTTAGCATAAAATGAGAATGTCCTCTTAAAAATCGGGCTTCTGCTATTCTAACTTTTCTTAGTTCGAACTCGGAATCCGTCAACTGATTTAGTGTTCGTAATGCAGAATTAGCTCTGGAAATTGCACTGTAGTAATTTTCCCATGTATATGGAAGTCCTGCTAACCAACTTTGAAATGGTTGAGTTAAGTTATACTGTTCATAAAAATTAAACGGTTCCACATCGGCAACTCCGCCTCCTCCTTTGTAAGCATCATCTGACCTGACGCTTCCATAAACCCACATGCTTGCAATAGGCCCGATCATATCATCGTTTCCTATTCCTGCATATGCAGCTGTTACAAGACCTTCAGCGCCTTCAACCGTAGGGCTGCCAGCAGAAATAAAACCTTTTGGCTCAGTTTCGAGATAATTTTCACATGACCCAAGCAATATGCTGAGTATGAGAATAATGTAAATATTATTATATTTTATTTTCATGACTTTGAGTTTTAATATTAGTTAATTGATAAGTTTACTCCAAATGAAAAGGAGGTTGGAACAGGAATGGTATTTATATCTGTTCGTTCTGGATCAGGTCCCTGAAAGTCTTTGCTTTTAAGCCAGAACAAATTTTCAGCCATCAGGTATATTCTTAAGTTTTCGATGTGTGCATTTTGCAAGGTTGCTTTTGGAAAACTGTAACCTAACTGTAAATTTCTCATTTTAAAATAAGAGGCGTTTACGTATAAATAATCTGATGTTCTTGTTTCATTGTTATTATCAGATAAACTTAATGCGGGAACAGTTGAAGTTGGATTCTGTGGAGTCCAGGCTCTGAATACTCCTGTACCTACATTGTCTCTTCCTCGTATAAAATCATTATAAAAAGTATATGGATCATAGCCGGTTTTACCCGCAACACCTGACCCGAATAATGATAAGTCAAAGTTTTTGTAGTATAAGTCAACGCGCAGACTGTATTCCAGTTTTGGCAATAGTGTGCCTAAAAATTCCTGATCAAGTGCATCAATTTTTCCGTCTTTATTTAAGTCTTTATATCGTATGCGTCCGGGTGCGGCTCCAACCTGCGTTGCATGGGCATCAACCTCTTGTTGATTTTGGAAAATTCCATCCGTTACAAATCCAAAAATTGATAATTCTGAATGACCTAAAACAGTTTGCTCCGAGTTCCCTGGATAAGCAGTACGTACTTCTTCCGGTAATTCTGTTATTCTATCCGCAAAATGGCTTGCACTTCCAATGATTTCATAAGAAAAATCAGTGTTGACTTTTTTTCGATAACTTAATGAGAATTCCCAACCGTTATTGATCTTGGTCGCACCATTTAAGAACTGTTGTTGTCCTTCACCTAATGCGGATGCAACAGGAGGCTGAATAAGAATGTCTTTTGTTTTACGCGTGTACCAATCGAACGAGCCAATAATGTCGCTATTGAATAACCCAAAATCGATACCTATGTTTAATTCATCTGTTGTCTCCCAACGTAATCCCGGATTTGCAGCTTGAACCGATACAAAACCGGATGGAAGGTTGCCGGAATCAGCACCACTTAACGAATAGGCGGAACCTACATTCCAGTAATCATCGAAAAAGTCGTTATGGTTGATGGAGGAAACCTGATTGGCTGTCGCTCCGTAGCGTGGTTCAAAAAGCCCCAGACTTGCAAAATCACCAACATCCTGATTGCCAACACTACCGGCACCAACACGAAATTTTAAATTGGAAAGTTTATCTACATTTTTTAAGAAGTCTTCTTCGCTGATCCTCCATCCGAATGTGGCGGCAGGGAAGAAACCAAAACGATTGTCTTTCCCAAACCTGGAAGATCCATCCCTGCGCAGTGTTAAGGACGCTAAATATTTTTCTGCATAATTATAATCAATTTTACCAAACTGAGAGAATAAACGACTTCCGGTAGCGGTTCCAAAACTGTTCCCATTACTTGTTCCTGCGCTTAATACAAAGAAGTCTTCAGTTTGCGTAGAGAATCCTTCCTTATAACCTGTAAAATCCTGGAAATCATCACTAACAGCCTCAACCCCTATTAAAAATCCAAATTTGTTTTTATCCAGATTTAAACTATATCTTGCAGTATTTGACCAGGTAACATTTGTGAAATCGCTATTATATATTCGCATGTAGTTTACACTTCTGGCAATAAAACCATTTGTAAAACTTGGTTCTATATCTTTATCTTTCACCATTGAATAGTCAATTCCAAGAGTTGATCGGATTATTAAGTTCTTAATCGGCTCTAACTGTGCGAAAACACTTCCAAATAAATAGGAGCGGTTTGTATTATCCCAGCGGTTGAGATATTGCATAAATACCGGATTATTTCGATCTGAGTATCCTGATCCGATAGGCCCGCCAAATTCTCCAGTAGCGGTATACAATGGAATAGTCGGAACCAGGGTGACAGCTAATCCCGGTGTCGGTGAACTTCCAAGATCCGGAGTTTCAAGTGTTTCATTTGAGGTTACAACTTGTGTGTTAATTCCAAAACTAAGTCTGTCATTTAATAATTTGGTTTGAGCATTTATTCTTGCCGTAATCCTGTCATAATTGGTATATTTCAACATACCGGTATTTTTAATATGCCCCAGATTCATTAAAACTGATGATTTATCTGTGCCACCCGAAACTGTTAATTCATTATTGATTACATAGCCTGTTTCGTAGGTTACGTCCTGCCAGTCTGTATCTCCAGCCGGAACATTTCTGTCACCTCCAACATATGGTTGTACTGTTACACTATTTAAAACAGGATTGTTGTAATCACCGTTCCAGTCAAAATTATAAATCTCACCATATCCACCCGCAGGATCAACGCCGTCATTTACAGATGCCTGCCAAAGTGCACGTCCACGATCAACAGCATTTAACATTTTAAAACGTTGTGGTTTTTCTGTCTGGACAGAGAAATTTGAGTTTAGTTGAACATTAACCTTCCCTTTCATGTCAGAACCATTTTTCGTTGTAACGATAACAACGCCATTGGATGCTCGTGAACCATAAATGGATGAAGCCGATGCATCTTTTAAAACCTGAACTGATACAATTGATCCTGCGCTCAATCCCTGAAAAACCTCTGGTCTTTTAGTTGGCACCCCATCAATTATATACAAAGGATTGTTATCACCGAGGGTGTTGACACCACGAATAAGAATTCTGCTGTTTGTGCCGGTTGGAGTTCCTGTTTTTTCAATATAAAGTCCCGGAACTCTGCCCTGTAGAGCTTGCATCGGGTTTCCTGAACTTAAACTAGCATCTTTAATGGATTCCATTTTTACAACTTCAACTGCACCGGTTAGGTCTGCTTTACGCTGACTTTGATATCCAACTGCAACAACCTCTTCAAGTCCAATTGCATCTTGCTTCATTTGTACGTCAATTGTCGTCTGACCATTGATTAATACTTCCTGAGTTAGCATCCCAACATACTTAAATACCAAGGTTCCATTTTCAGGAATATTATTGAGGATGTATTTCCCATCAAGATCCGTGATTGTTCCCAGGGAGGTCCCCTTAACAACAATATTCACCCCAGGAATTGTGGTTTTGTCTCCTGCGTCAGTAACAGTTCCGGTTACTGAAATTGTTTGAGCAAGCAAATTTGTTGAGCATAAGAGTAATATGCCTAACAAAAAAGTCAATTTTAATGTGTTTTTCTGTCTCATAGAATTATCTTATTGGTTAATAAATTTTTTCTCATTTCTGTATGAATAATTTTTATTCTGAAAAGGTGTAGCATTTTATTGTCTGATGTTTTCGATTTCCAATTGACTGTATGAGGGCGTAGCTCCGTTTTTTGATGCTACCAGAGCTCCGGTTGCACAGGCGTAATCCAGGCTTTCCTCAGGGACTTTCTCTGAAATCAGGGAATAAATGTACCCGGCAAGGAATGCATCACCGGCGCCAACCGGGTCAAAGGCATTAACTTTGTAGCCTTTGTGCACGTATAATCTCCCATTCTGATAAAGCAAAGCTCCTTGTTCTCCACGTGTTACACTTACTGCTTTTAATTCCATTTCTTTTGCAATCCATTTCATTAGTTGTGGAATTGTATCATTTTGGTTAAACCAAGATCCTATTGTCATAATTTCTTCATCGTTCAGTTTTAGAATGTCAGCTTTTTTTAATAATGGAATAATGACTTCAGAATCTGTGTATGGTGGGCGCAGGTTGACATCCATAATTTTTATCATGTCTTTTCTTAGAAGGTTCTGTAAAGTTTTTCGTGTTTTAATATTTCGCGAGGCAAGACTGCCATATACTATATAATTACATCCATCTGCAATCTGTACTAGTTCATCTGATAATGTTATGTTATCCCATGCCACGGGTTCACAAATTTCAAAACTGGCGTGTTGTCCATCAATATGAACCAAAACTTTACTGGTCTCAAGCATTTCATCTTTGAAAATAAGATCAGTGTTTAGTCCCGATCCCCGCATAAATTCTATAAGCATCCGTCCGTGTTCATCATTCCCGGTTTTACTTACCATTGCAACATCAAGTCCGAAATTTTTAAGGTGTAATGCTACATTCATAGGGGCTCCACCCGGTTTTTCTCCGGTTGGCAACATGTCCCAAAGTACTTCACCAAAACACAATATTTTTGATCCCTCTGATTTCATCATGCTGATTTTTTAGTTCTGATTTCAAAATATTCCTGTATATCTTCCAGTGATTTTCCTTTGGTTTCTGGTAATACGCGCCATGCAAAAAAGAAATGAATGACCATCATCACAGCAAAAAATGCAAAAGAGGGACCTCCACCGATAGTTGGCATTTTTGCAAATACCGGAAATCCCCAAATTAAGGCTGCTGCAAATATCCAGTGTGTGAATGTGCCAAGCGCCTGTCCTTTTGAACGGACTTTATTCGGGAAGATCTCGGAGATAACCACCCACAATACAGCTCCCTGTGAAAATGCAAAAAAGGCAATGAATCCCATCAGATAAATCATGACACCATAACCTCCCAGTTCTGAGAAATTGTTGGTGAAAAATGCTTTTGACAACATGCCAAGGAAGAAAACCATGCCAACAGATCCAATCATCAGCAGGGTACGTCTGCCATAGCGGTCAATTAAAAAGAGTGCCACAAAAGTGAATAACAGATTGGTTGCACCTATAGAAATGGACTGAAGTAGGGAGGAGTTAGTGCCAAACCCGGCCATTTCAAACACACGCGGCGCATATATCATAATGGCATTAATGCCGGCCAGTTGGTTAAAGGCAGCCATTAGAATAGCTATCATAATCGGGTATTTATTCTCCTTGACAAACAATTTGCCGTGAGCCATCTTTAGCTCTGTTTCAACCGAAGTTTTTACAATTTCTACTTCTTTTGCAGGATCTTCCGCTTTAATACGTTCAAATACCTGTAGGGCCTCATCAATGCGGTTTTGATTGATCAACCATCGCGGACTTTCTGGAACTATCCTGAGGAGGAGGAAAAAAGAGGCGGCAGGAATTGCTTCCACACCGATCATCCATCGCCATGCCCCGGTTTCTATGATCTGTGCAAGTATATAATTGACCAAAAAGGCCAGAAAAATGGAGGTAACTACAAAAAACTGGTTCATGAGAACAAGCCGTCCACGTTTTTTTGCTGGTGATATTTCAGCAATAAACATCGGTGTTACAACAGAGATACTGCCCAGCAAAATACCTGTTACGAACCTGAAGAATAAAAGCATGGCCCAGTTGAATGAAAATGCACTTCCAAGTGCTGAAAACGTAAATAACCCGGAAAGAAGAATAAGTGAATTTCGTCTGCCAAATTTCTCTGCAGGTTTGCCAATTAAAAGTGTTCCTATTATGGTTCCTATGATGGCAACTGCTACGGTAAACCCGAGCCAGAAGTTATTGAGGTTAAACAACTCCTCCAATTGGGCTGTCGTCCCGGACATCATTGCAATATCATAACCAAAAAGAAAACCACCCATGGCAATTATAATGGCAGTTAAAAAAACGCTTTGTTGTTTCATAATGTATTGGATTAAAACACTGACCCAAAAGTATGGACAAAGCAGAAATTTGACTTTGAATCATGATACAAATCTTTGAAATTATGTAACATTATCGGCTTGAAAAACAGCATATTTGTACCTATGTTACATGAATATCACATATGATACATACGTCTTGGTTAAATCAATTCTTTTTACATTTTATCAGGTCAATCGGGCTGTTAATCGTTTAAAATTATTATTTTCACAAAGCATTATAAGAGAACAAAATTAAATGACGAAGAAACTATCGACCATATTTCTTTTCATCTTTTTCTTCTCATTCTTTAGTCTTTCATCGAAAGAAAAATTTACTATTGGTTTTTCGCAGTGTGGGCAAAGAGATAACTGGCGACTTAAAATGGAATCTGAGATGGAGAGAGAATTGCTATTTCATCCGGATTTGTCAATTATCGTAAAGCAAGCGTTAGACAATAGTGAAATGCAAATAAGACAGATCGATGAACTTATGAATATGGACATTGATCTTTTAATTGTTTCACCCAATGAAATCAATCCTGTACAAAAGGCAATTGAAAAGGTATATCAAAAAGGTATACCGGTTATTCTGATTGATCGTCGAATAGATTCAGAAAGCTTTACCGCATACGTTGGTGGAGACAATTATGAAATAGGACAATTTGCGGCCGAATATATTGCAAGAAAATTAAATTACACGGGTAAGACCTTGGAAATCCAGGGGGCTCAAACAATATCCGCCGCCGTAGAAAGGAGCAAAGGTTTCAATGATGGTCTTGATAAATATCCGGACTTAATTAATGTTTACAAGATCCATTCTTTTTGGAATGAAAAAATTATTTCTGACAGTTTGCCATCTGGGTTAAAACAACATCCCAACATAGATGCAATATTTGCATTTAACGATGATCTTGCTATTAATGCGGTTGAAGTGCTGAAAAAAAATAACTATTCGTCCAATTTAATTATAGTTGGGGTGGATGGACTACCAACTCCGAATGGTGGAATTGAAATGGTTGAAAACGGAACTTTAACTGCAACAATAATTTACCCAACCGGAGGAAAAGAGTCTATACTGTTAGCATCAAAAATTCTTCATGGAGAACCATTTGAAAAATACAATTCCCTTCCCTCAACAATTGTAGATGAATCGAATGTTAAAATTACCCGTCGTCAATTTCAAAATATCTCGGAGCTACAAACAGATATTAATAAATCAATGAACATGCTGAAGATATTAAACGGAAGATACCATGTTCAGCAAGTACTTCTGTTTGTTCTAGCGGTTTTATTTATTGTAATGATTGTTTTACTTGTTATGTATCTTTCTGCAAATAAGAAGCTCAAACAATCAAATATTAATCTGGAAAAGCAAAAAAATGAGATTTCTTCTCAAAATACAGAACTCCTCAGATTAACTGATGAACTGGAAGAGGCAACACAAGCCAAACTTCGATTCTTTACCAACATTTCTCATGAGTTTAGAACACCACTCACTCTTATACTAGGTCCATTGGAGAATATGATCGATTCCGCAGACATTCCAGAACGTTTTAGAATGCAGGTTTCTATGATGCACCGAAATTCACTTCGTCTGTTACACATGATCAATCAATTGATGGATTTCAGGAAAATTGAAAACAGTAAAATGCAATTACATGCAGCAAATTATGACATTGTTGATTTTTTGCGTGAAATTATAACATCTTTTTCTGATTTGGCCGAAAAGAAGCAGATATCGCTCCTGTTTGACTCTGAAAAAAGTAGCTTAAATGTATGGTTTGACTATGACAAACTTGATAAAGTTATCTTTAACCTGCTCTCAAATGCAATTAAATTCACTTCAGTCAATGGAACAATAAAGATCAGTTTAAAGGTTTCAAAACCCTTGATAAATAAGATTTGGAATCAGGAAATAGAAATTAAAGTTTCTGATACAGGTAGCGGTATTCCAACTGATCAAATTGATCATATCTTTGATCGTTTTTATCAGGCTGAAAACTCATCTGGAAATATGGGAACTGGATTAGGACTTTCACTTTCAAAAGAGTTTGTTGACCTCCATCATGGAGATATTAACGTTAAAAGTAAATTAGGGGAAGGAACAATCTTTATCATTCGATTGCCGGTGGGCGATAAGCATCTTACCGAACAGGTAAAAATTAAATCATCGGGAAATCGCCCAGTGGGTCACAAACCTAAAAGACGTGACGAAATCTATATTAATCCGGTTCTGGACAATGAAGAAAAAAATATTGAAGTTGATTTTGGTGAAAAGCAAACTATTCTTTTAGTTGAAGACGAAAAAGATGTACGTGAATATATAAAAGATAGTTTGAACTATTATTACAATATTATAGAAGCTGAAAATGGTAAAAAGGCTCTTGATCTGATACGTGAAGATGAACCTGACATTATTATTAGCGATGTTATGATGCCTGAAATGGATGGAATGGAACTAACCCGCACCCTGAAGAATGATTTAAAAACCTGTCATATCCCTATTATTCTCCTTACAGCAAGGGCTTCACAAGAGCAAAAGTTTGAAGGTCTGGAAGAAGGTGCCGATTCATACATCCCCAAACCGTTTAACAGTAAACATTTGCAAATCAGGGTAAAAAAGTTACTAGAACTTCGAGAAAAAATACAGGAACGTTATAAAGGTCAGTTGCTAATTGAAGAAAACGATAGCGATCTTTCTAAACTTGATCGTAAATTTCTCAATAAAATCTCACAAATAGTTGAAGAACATCTCGAAAAAGAAGAGTTAACTGTAGAAGAATTAAGTCAAAGGTTGGGTCTTTCAAGAGTTCATGTTTATAGAAAGATTAAAAAGTTGACCGGGATGTCAGTCAGCGAATTTGTTCGCTCCGTGAAATTGAAATTATCATTAAATCTGATTAAAACAAGTGGGAAAACTATTTCTGAGATTGCCTATGAAGTAGGTTTTTCATCACCATCATATTTCACGAAATGTTTTAAGGATCAGTTTGGGATTTCACCCAGCGAATTTGAGAAAGGGAAGTAATTACTGGTTCTGTCTAATTCTTGCATAAATTCAAAGGGACATTCAACACCAGATTATTACAGTAGATAAGCTTTACCTGTAAGTGGTTATAAATATGAAAGGGCACGATTAAGTGCCCTTTCGTGTGTTTCCTACTCTGCAAACCAGGGTTTGATATAGTTGTTGTTTACGACTATGGCGTTGCTGTTATAGTTACGTTCGCTGATACAGGTCGGGTATCGGAAAGGTATACCGTTCTGATTGGCGAGCGGATCGGGATTAGGAGTAAGAACCGGATAACCTGTTCTGCGCCAGTCTGTCCATACTTCCAGCTGTGTAAACATGGCATCATATTTATTAAGGATGATCGTCTCAAGATTGATGTCTGTAGCGGTCAGAGAAGCTATGGCAGTAACAAATTCTTCCGGGGCATCAGCTCCTGTAGCCCATAAAACAGATGCTTTTATTCCATCGTTACAAGCCTGGGCTGCCAGGTCGTTACTTCCTTTTCTTAACAGAGCTTCGGCTTCCAGGAATTTGACTTCAAAAGATGTGACCAAAGGAACCGGTTGGGCGGAAGCGTTAAACAGCGGACCAATTTCACTGGCTTCGAGTACAGGTGTACGCGTGTCAATTCCAGAAGGGGTGTAATTCCCGTTGGCATCTTCAGCACAGTAAAATGGTAATCTTGGGTCGCTATTCGCTTTGAGCCGGTCTACCAGGTAGGCTCCCATGCCCATATATCCGGGACGTAACACATAAAAGGCATACCACTGGTTGGCATTGTTTGCCGTTTCACCAAAAACAGCCATGGCATTATCAGCTTCCTCTGTCATCCCAAACTGCAGACAATAAAGTACACTGTCTGCACTGTAGGCGTAGTGTTTACTGACCCGGTTGAAGTAGCGTGCCTTAAGTGTCCATGCCAGTTTAATCCATTTCTCTGCATCTCCTCCGAAAATGAGGTCATCCGACCCGGGAAGAAGCAGGTTAGCACTTTCTGGTTTACTCAATTCTGTAATGGCCTGACTCAATAGGTTCTGGGCCTGTTGATAAACCATTTCCTGTGTATCGTATTCCGGATTCAGGTTTTCCAGTCCCTTAATGGCCTGAGAAAACGGAATATCTCCCCAAATGTCGCTGGTGTAAGCACCGGCCCAGGCTTTCAGGATCAAACCTATTCCTTTGTAATACGGATTTACACCTTCTGCCTTGTCGATAAGGTCACAGGCCGGATCAAGCCAATCGGTATAGATGGATTCCCAGTCGTTCTGGTTGTCGCCTTCAAAGATCCGGTAGCGCGCATGTTCCTCCAGGGACTGGTCTTTTAAGCCAGCCTGGCTTTGCATGAAAACAGATGTTTCGCGGGCCATTTCACCTGTTACATTTCCGAACAGGGCAACCTCGGCAGCCGTTAGCAGGTTCGCCTCAGGTACCACAGACGGGTCATTGGGCGAAACATCGTATCCTTCGATGTAACTCTCTGTACATCCTGTAGTGAGTGCCAAAGCACAAACTATTCCTATTGTGAATTTTAAGATTTTCATATGTGCGGTTTTTTAAAAGTTTACTTTTACACTGAACAGATATGATTTGGTACCTGGCATATTGAAGTAATCGAAACCATTCAGATTCGATCCGGCACCGGTCAGGCTTGTTTCAGGGTCAACACCGGGATAATCGGTTTTTAACCATAAATTACGACCTGTTGCTGTGAGTGTGATGTCTTTAATGTAGTTTGAAACAGCGCCTTTTGTACGGTATTTATACGACAGGGAAAGGTCGCGTAACCGGATCCATGATCCGTCGTAACGCGCATTTTCACCGGGTCCCCAATCCCCAAGTACATAGCGGTAATAATCCTCCTTGGTGATGGGAACATCGTTAGGAGTGCCATCTTCTTTCACACCTTCCACGATGATTGTTCCTTCGCGGTCGGCTGTGATAGCTGTACGTCCTATCTGGTTTAAACGGGCGATGGTGCCACCCCACAGATCGCCACCCTGACGAATATCCAGCAGGAAGCTGAGACTCAGATTCTGATACTGAAATGTATTCCGGATATTGGCCATCCAGTCAGGAAACGGGTTTCCAACATAGCCTCTGTTATCAGCGATAATAGGATACCCTTCAGCATCACAGACCATCAGTCCATTATCATCGCGTAACCACATATCGGAATACAACGCACCGTAAGGTTTTCCAACAATTGCATATGAACCGAATCCGGTAAATGCTGATTCTATCTCAATTTCTTTGACCACGGGATTGCCTTCAGCATCAACGGCATCGTTCAGTTTAAGAACTTCATTAACGTTTCGGCTGAAGTTGCCAATAATGTCCCAGCGGAACTGAGCTGATTTAACCGGTGTTATACCTAGCGTGAGCTCTATACCTTTGTTTACCATTTCTCCGGAGTTCTCCCAGATGTACTGGTAGCCTGAGGTTGAGGCAATCGGGCGCTGAACCAGAATATCTGTTGTGGTCTGATGATAATAAGTAATGTCAGTGTAAAGCCTTCCGTTAAAGAACCGTAGGTCGAGACCACCTTCAATACCTGTAGTCAACTCTGGTCGCAACTCATCGTTACCCATGGTTGCCGCTCTTGTAAATCCGTTCTGACCAAGGTAAGGCCAGCCCAGACCGTTTGTCATACCGGCTGCTACAGAAGGTTGCGTATAATAGGTCTGAGTTCGGTACGCTTCATACGTATATTTATAAGCCTGGGGATTGTTCCCTGCTTTTGCCCAGCCAAGTCTGGCTTTACCAAAACTGAGGATATTGTTTTCCGGTAATACTTCAGAGAATACAAATGAACCGGTAACAGAAGGATAGAAGAAATCTTTTTTCGCACTACCCAGGGTTGATGCCCATTCATTTCGTCCGGTCACATTCAGGAATAACATATCCTGCCATTCCAGATCTGCGATAAAAAATAATGCTGCTGTTCTTACAGTATATTGTTCTTCGTAACTGTAAAGGTCGGAGCCATTGCTCAGGTTATAAAAGTCAGGCGCAGACAGATTCCTCGCTCTTCCGAACAGGTTCTGGTAGAACTGTTCATTCAGGTTATGACCCAGACTTAAATTCCCCAGTAAATTTTTCCCGAATTTGTGTTTTGCGGAGAGGATAAAGTTGGAGTAGAATTCGCGGTTGCGTTTCATGTTTTCCGTTACTTCACCTAAGCCATCACCTGCGTCTCCACCGTTTGAACCCAGTGCGATTATTCCCTTCCTGGAATCCGTATAAAAGTCAATTCCTACTTTATAATCCAGGGTCAGCCATTTGTAATTGTAGTTGAAACCGGTATTTCCCATAAACCTGTCCTGGCTGTTTTTGAACGTGTTGTTATAAGCTGACCAATACGGGTTGTCAAAGTAGTCGATGTACTTTCTTTGAACGCCTTCGGGCGTTTCATAACCGCCTTCTGCCGGATCGTTCAGATTATAGCTCACCGGTGTTCTGAATAATGAAAGCATAAGACCGGCGAGGTTACTACCTTTTTGTGCTTTGTTTCCTCCGGATTTAACATATGCCGCGGTTCCGTTTATTTTTAAGCCTGGAGCCACATCGGCATCGCCGGTTAAACGTACAGATGTACGGTCGTAATACGTATTTGGTACAATTCCTTCGAGGCTTGAATTACCAATGGATAATCTGACGGAACCTTTTTCGTCACCTCCGGATACCGAAAAGTTATGAATGTGTGATATGCCAGTCTGAAAAAAGTTATCGACATTATCTGTTGGCTGAATGCCTAAGTCTGATAGTTTGGCACCCCAACTCACATACGTATCCATACCGAATTCTCCATTGCTGCCCTGTGAATACACATTCTGAAATTCGGGAAGTTTGTTCACCTCAGATAATTCCAGGGAATAATCGTATGATGCCCTGATTTTACCCTTGGATCCGCGTTTGGTCGTGTAAACAATGGCGCCGTTTGCTGCCCTTACACCATACAGCGCTGCTGCAGCCGGACCTTTAAGTATGGTTACACTTGCCACATCAGCCGGGTTAATGTCCAGCGCACCGTTTGACGGGTCTACACCTTCCAGGTCCTTGTTGTAAGGGTTGTCTCCGGCAACAGTCTGAATGGTGGAATTGTCAATAGGAACACCATCTACAACAATCAACGGCTGGTTATTGCCGGTAAACGACGAACTTCCGCGGATGATGATCTTACTGGAAGCTCCCGGTACGCCGGCAGAACTTACCACCTGAACCCCTGAAGCTTTGGCGGACAAGGCCTGAATGGCATTCTGCTCGCCTGATTTCATAATGTCATCAGATGAAACCTGGGAGGTGGCGTAACCCAATGCTTTGGCTTCACGCTTAATCCCCATAGCAGTGACTACGAGTTCTTCAATGTTGATGTTGGCTGGTTGCAGGGTCACGTTTAAAACGGTTTTACTGCTTACATCTACGTATTGTGTCTCCATTCCCACAAATGAAAACACCAGGACTTTTGCATTGGCAGGTACCTCAATGGAATATTTCCCATCAATATCAGTGATGGAGCCGGAAGAGGTGCCTTCCAAAACTACTGTTACACCTGGTATAGGTGAATTGTCTTCCGCAGAAGTAACAACACCTGTAACAGTCCTTACCTGTCCTTTAAATGTAAAGGACATCAGAATTCCTAATAGGAGTAAAAAGGTCTTTAGTCGCATGTCTCGTTTTTTTAAGTTAACTGTTAAAATTAGTTAACCTATTGATATTGCAGAGGTTATATCAGCGTGCGGTCTTTTTTGATACGTATACAGTTATTGTACCTTGATTATGGGCTTACCCTGATTGTGAATTGCTGTTTGTACTGCTAAACAGGTATTTGGTTGATTTGAGAACTGCGCGACAAGCGAGGGCTTCGTTTGTAACGAAACCCTCGCTAAGCAATCGAAGCGTGAAGCTCTCGGTAAAAAATCATAACATCTTGGTATTTCCAACGGGAATACGCGCTCTATCTTTGTAGTGAAATCTTAAAGGATGAGAGTTAAAGCGTTACATAGAGCCATCTCCTGTTTTTTGCTTGCAGCATTTACCATGTATGTGGTAACCCAAACGGTATACCTGCATACACATAAGTTGCCTGACGGAACTGTAATCACACATGCTCATCCATACAATAAAACAACAGAACAAACACCGTTTAAAACACATCATCATACATCGGTAGATTTTATGATGCTGCATCACCTTCACCTTTTATTCTTTGTGCTTCTAAGCTTTGCATTTGCACAGATTGCGAAAACGCATCTGATTCGTTTAGCCGATCTGTTCAGAAATGTAATGACACCATTTTCTGCTTCCGTATTGGGCAGAGCTCCTCCAAGCTTTACCTGACATATTCTCTTTTTCAGCATTTATGCTGATCCTAATTTATTACTAACGATTTAAATGTAATCATGAAACGTATTGTATTACTGGCTGTATTGTCAGTCGGATTAAATATGGCTATGGCTGAAAATACTAAAGCATCTGCCAGTATCGAAGGCCGGGTAACCTCAGGAGAAAACGAAATACCTTTTGCATCAGTGGCTGTGAAAGGGAGTACAGTTGGCACACTTACCGATGCAACCGGATTTTATGAACTGGAGGATTTGCCTGTTGGTGAATTGACCATAGTAACACGCATTGTGGGTTATAAGCCTCAGGAAAGAACGGTGATAACGAGGCCCAACGAAAAAACTGAGATCAGGTTTGATCTTGAAGAAGATGTTCTGGACTTACATGAACTGGTGGTATCGGCTGACCGCAGCGCGATGAAACGGACCGACGCACCGGTCATTGTAAATACCCTTTCGCCAAAACTATTCAATACCACGCAATCTGTTACGCTGAGCGAATCCCTTAATTTCTGTCCCGGATTACGTCTGGAAAACAACTGTCAGAACTGTGGTTTTACACAGGTTCGCATGAATGGAATGGAAGGGCCGTATTCACAGATACTGATAAATAGTCGTCCTATATTCAGCGGACTGGCCGGAGTTTATGGTCTGGAGCTGATTCCGTCGAACATGATCGAAAAAGTTGAGGTGGTGCGTGGAGGTGGTTCAGCACTGTTTGGCAGTAATGCCATTGCCGGAACCATAAACCTGATTCTGAAAGATCCGGTTCGTAACGCTTATGAAGTCGGTTCAAACTATACCATGACCGGTGTAGGGATAAACGGATCCGGCGGTGCAGCGCAGGAGTATTCCATAAATTTCAATTCTTCACTGGTTTCAGAAGATCAGAGAACCGGACTGGCCATTTATGGTTTTTCACGCGATCGCCAGATGTTTGATGCCAACGGGGACGGATATTCCGAGCTGGCTCCTATGAAAAACCTCACATTGGGTGCACGTCTGTTCCAAAAGCTGGGATTCCGTAACAAAGTAGCCCTCGATTTTTTTACCATCAATGAAAACCGCGAAGGTGGAAACAAACAGGATTATCCGCTGCATGAGCGTGATGTGGCCGAAGCAGTTTCACACGATCTGAAAACAGCAGCGATTACATACGAACAGTATTTCAGGCAGTATGATATACTATCTGTCTTTGCATCCGGACAGTTTCTGAACAGGGATTCGTATTATGGTGCGAACTATTCGTTAAGTGATTATGGTAAATCAAAAGACCGTACGTACAATATTGGTGCTCAGTATAAGGCCGTTTTCGATCATTCATCTTTGGTAACAGGTATTGAAAACACCGGTAGTTACCTGGTAGATCAGAAACTCGGGTATCCGGATTATGCCAATGCAGTTGTTTCGGGTGATTCAATCGTGAGCGTGCCTCATACCGAAAATACAACTGTGTCGGATCAGTCATCCGTTACAACCGGTGCTTTTGCACAGTACGAATTGAAGCTTAACAGGGCCACGGTGGCTGTTGGTACCCGTTTTGATCATTACAGGATTCAGGATCATGCCAAGGCTGATTCTGAAGTGAAAAGCGGCAATGTCATCAGTCCGCGTCTGAGCCTGATGTATAAAATTGTAAATGATCTGCAGGCACGCATGAGCTATTCACAGGGCTACCGTGCGCCACAGATATTCGATGAAGACCTGCATATTGAAACATCCGGTTCTCGTCAGGTCATTAATGTTAATGATCCGAATCTGAAGCAGGAAACAAGCCACAGTGTAATGGCATCGCTCGATTATAACGGGATGGTCGGCAAGGTATTCACCGGATTGCTGCTCGAAGGATTTTATACCCGTTTGCAGGATCCGTTTGTGAATGAAATTGGAATTCCTGATGAAACAGGTCGTGTGGTATATACGCGTAAAAATGCAGAGGATGGCGCTGTTGTTGCGGGATTAAATGTAGAGTTCCAGTTGAGACCGGCAGAAGATATTTCACTGACATCCGGGTTTACAATTCAGAAAAGTGAATACGACGTACCACAGGAATTTAATGAAACACGCTTTTTCAGAACACCAAACCAGTACGGATTTTTTGCCCTGGACTGGGACTTTGCTAAGAATATTTGTTTATCAGCCACAGGAAATTACACAGGGAAAATGTTGGTGCCGTATTTCGGTCCGGATACTGATCCTGATCTTGGTGAATTAAGAATTTCGCCGACTTTTTTCGATTTTGGGGCAAAGATAAGCTATACGATTCAGCTTAAAAATGCCCGGATGGAATGGTTGTGTGGGGTGAAGAATGTGTTCAATGAATACCAGTCTGATTTTGACCAGGGAAAAGACCGCGATCCGGCCTATATGTACGGGCCTGTTACGCCACGAACTGTTTATGTGGGCGTAAAATTCGGAAATGTGCTGTAGTCACCCCGATAAATTTCGTTCAGGCAGCATCCTTTTTATATGACTTTTGCATTTGAGATCAACTTATTTGAGTTCAAAGCGTTTTAATTATGAATCTGATAATGTGTTGACATAATGAATTCGGTTTTACCTTTTACAGAACATACAAAGATGGCGGATGTGATCCACAGAGATTACCGCTTAATTCCCATCATTGGCCGCTTTGGTATCGAATATGGATTTGGGAATAAAACGATCTCTGAAGTGTGTCACGATAACAGGATCAATGCGCTGTTTTTTCTGGAGATCATCAACTCTTTTCATAACCATCAGTATTTCCCGCAGGAACAGCTGCAGAATTATCCGGCAAAGCTGATAATTAAATATTTGTCCAATACACACCGGTGGTATCTGAAAGATAAGATTCCTGAGATTCAGGGATATATTGACAAAATGCAGGAAACAGTCAATGAGGAAAACCATAAAAACATTAAACTGTTAAATGATTTTTTCAGGGACTACAGGACAGAACTCGTCAAACACCTTGAAGAGGAGGATAAGAATATATTCCCCTATGTGCTCGAGCTGGAGGAAGCCGTGGAACATGCACAGATTCCGCCTCACCTGAAGAATGAACTGGATCATGAGCCCATAGAGGAATATGAGCGCAATCATGAAGATCTGGAGGTTAAGCTCAGCGATCTGAAGAATCTGATCATTAAGTATCTTCCGCCCTTGTTATGCAAGGAGCTGTGTCAGAAACTGCTGACAGAACTCTTTCGACTGGAAGCGGATCTGGAAGACCATTCCCGTATTGAGGATAAAGTTCTGATACCGAAAGTTAAACTACTCGAAAAAATCGCTTTGGAGATCAATGGTTCACACTGACAAAAAAGACACGCTTATTATTGCTTCCGGACAGTTTATGTGCCGGTTTGGAATTAAAACCATGCTGAGCGTGCTGGGCAATGAACCGGATATTATAGAGATGAATGATTTTAAAAGTATCATTCAAAGTCTTTCCCATGAAAACCCGGTGAATTATCTCATCATGAGTGATGATATTTTACCGGAACCCAAAGCTGAAAGCGTAAATAAGCTTCGTAAACTGGATTCTGAGGTTAAAATTATGGTGATTGGTGTAGACCTTAAAAAGGATAAGTCACTACCATATCAGGTGTTGAATGCAGATAATCAGAAAGAGGTTCTGGAGGAATTGCAGGACTTTTTTAATGCGTCTGAATCTGCTGCAGATTCTGAGATGCCGGATGTGTTGAGTGACCGCGAAGTTGATGTGTTGAGAGCCGTGGCTCAGGGCTATTCCAATAAGGAAATTGCAGAAAAGCTTTTTATAAGTGCCAATACCGTGATTACCCACCGAAAAAATATTACCGAAAAACTTGGCATCAAGACCATTGCCGGATTGACAGTATACGCCATCATGAAAAAAATTATTGAACCTGACGATGTGAGGATGTAACGGATATTTTGTTTCTCGCAGATGATCGCAGAGTAAAACGCAGAGTTTCGCAAAGTGTTAATTAAAGATTGATATAATCCTGTCATTCATATTTTAAGTCTTGTATCTGATTTTTCACTGATTTCAGTGACATATACTTTAATGGTTTTCAGTGATGTTTTTGTGGTTTCGTATTATTTTATTTGTAGGTGACAATTGAATAATACTGTTTGTATGAGAACCTCAAAAAAAATCCTGATCTTACTTATTTTTGTTTTATTCTGTTCAGCTAAAGGATATTCTCAGTTAAGCTTATCATATTACAACTCTTCTCTGTCAAAGGCAGGACTTGCATATAACTTCTCAGAAAGATTCTGGTCTGAACTCAGATTATACAGTAATACCGGATTTGACGATATTACACCTGAACTGGTAATCTGCTTTAATGTTGTTAATAAGGAGTTTCATAATGTATATGTAGGTTTTGGCGGAAACATGAATGTGTTAACAGGTGTAGTATTTCCCGTTGGCGTACAGTTCATTCCACTGGAAAAATACAAACGGTTTTCAATGCATGTTGAACTTCAACCCACGTATGATGTGGATGCTGAATTTGGTTTGCTCCAGGGGGCCTGGGGAATTCGATACCGATTCGGGAACAAAGAATAACCGTCGATCTATACAGTTTACCTATACGCCATCATGAAAAGGATTATTGAACCTGACGATGTAAGGATGTAACAGATATTTTGTTTCTCGCAGATGATTGCAGAGTAAAGCGCAGAGTTTCGCAGAAGACTCTCTGCATATTGATAGTACTCTTGTGAATCTTGTGTTCCCTAAAATTCGCAATTTTTAATTGCTTCAATTTTCGAGGATCCTCGTAAAATATCAAATCATAGATTTGTATTTTTCGGGACTTGATTCTTGTGTCTTTTAATTATTTTTGTTTTTTGCATGACCATGGCAGAGTTGCACGAAACAGATATAACCTATTTAAAAGGAGTTGGGCCAAAGCGGGCTATCATCCTGAAACAGGAAGCCGGAATCGGAACCATCGAAGACCTGCTGTATTATTTCCCCTATAAATATATTGACCGTTCCCGGTTTTTTAAGGTCCGGGAAATTACAGCCGGAATGCCTTATGTGCAGTTGATTGGCCGGATTAAAACAATGGATACAACCGGAAAAGGATACAAACAACGTTTAAATGCCATTTTTTCGGATGATACCGGATCCATAGAACTCGTCTGGTTCAAAGGGATAAAATATATCGCCAAATCATTGAAAACGGATGTGGATTATATTCTGTTCGGGAAGCCTTCACTTTTTAACGGCAGGGTAAATGTGGTTCATCCTGAACTGGAAAAATACGACGAAGCAGAAAAGAAAGCTTATACATCAGGCTTGCAGGCAGCTTATCCCACCACGGAAAAAATGAAAAGCAGCTTCCTGAATTCCAAAGCCATGCTCGGATTGGTGATCAACGCATTTGAAACCATGAATAGCAGGTTGACGGAAACGTTACCGGCCTGGTTAATTCAAAAGCATCATTTCCCAACCTTAACCGAGGCACTGCGTGAGGTTCACTTTCCAACGGGTCATCAGAAGCTGGCAAAAGCAACTGAACGCTTAAAGTTTGAGGAACTGTTCTATATTCAGTTGAATATTCTGCGCTTAAAAAACAGGCGCTCTGCAGGTATGAAAGGGCATGTTTTCAGCACGGTCGGTCATCTGCTGAACACCTTTTATAAAACCTGTCTCCCTTTCGAACTGACAGATGCCCAAAAACGTGTAATCCGTGAAATTCGGCAGGATGCAGGATCCGGAAAACAGATGAACCGTCTGTTGCAGGGTGATGTGGGGAGTGGTAAAACCCTGGTGGCTCTTATGGTGATGCTGATCGCACTGGATAACGGTTATCAGGCCACCATGATGGCGCCGACCGAAATACTGGCAAATCAACACTATAATACGCTGGTCGGAATGTTGGATGGCATGGATGTTAAAGTAGGACTGCTGACCGGGAGTACTAAAAAATCGGACCGGACCATACTGCATGAACAACTTCAGAACGGCGGGATGCAGATACTGGTTGGTACACATGCCCTGATAGAAGATACAGTGAAGTTTCATAATCTGGGCCTGGTAATTATTGATGAGCAGCACCGGTTTGGTGTGGCTCAGCGGGCACGCTTATGGAAAAAAAATACGGTTCCGCCACATGTGCTGGTGATGACAGCTACGCCAATTCCGCGGACGCTGGCTATGACTCTTTACGGCGATCTGGATGTGTCGGTGATTGATGAATTACCGCCCGGTCGCAAGCCCATAAAGACGGCTCATTTTTACGAAAAGAAACGCAAAGCCATTAATGAATTTATTGATAAGCAGGTGGCGTTGGGGCAGCAGGTTTACATGGTTTATCCATTGATCCAGGAGTCTGAAGCGCTCGATTACAAGAACCTGGAAGAAGGCTATGAATACATGAAAAAGCATTTTCCGCATTTAAAAATCAGCATGGTACACGGAAAGATGAAACCGTCGGAAAAAGATGCGGAAATGATGCGGTTTAAAAAGGGCGAAACACATATAATGGTGGCTACAACGGTGATTGAAGTCGGTGTGGACGTGCCGAATGCCACTGTGATGGTGATTGAAAGTGCAGAACGGTTTGGCCTCAGCCAGCTGCATCAGCTGCGTGGTCGAGTTGGTCGTGGGGGAGAGCAGTCCTATTGTATTCTGGTGTCATCGCCGAAACTTTCTGAAGATGGACGAAAGCGCCTGGAAACAATGGTGGCAACGACCGATGGTTTTGAAATTGCGGAGGCTGACCTGAAACTTCGCGGACCGGGTGATCTGGAAGGAACGCAGCAAAGCGGACTGCCATTCGATCTGAAAATTGCCAACCTGGCAAAGGATGGGCAGATTTTACAACTGGCCCGTGATGAGGCAGGAAAGGTGCTTGATGATGATCCTCTGCTTGAGAAGGAGTCCAATATTATTTTCTCCAAACAGCTCACTAAACTTTCATATAAACGCATTAACTGGGGCATGATTTCCTAGATGTTAACCTACCCTTCCTTGCTCTGCCATAGCTCCGCGAAGGCGGGGCAGCGCGGATGAAAATTTGGATCACCTGATACCCAAAGCGCCACCTCGTTTTGCTTTGGCTTAATCAAGCTGGGCTTACAGCCCGGACTTATTATACCGATTTCCGCATTAATCCTTTTTTCCCTGATCCGGCTTGTGATGTTTGCCCTGGTGTTTTTTGTCACCATGATGGGCATTAGGATGCGTTGGTTTATTATCCTTTTTATGAAAATGTTTCTTGCCTTTGTTGCCTGGTTTGTTAAATTTCTTACGGTAGTTTCTGTTCCCGCCACCACTGCGTTTTCTGGGGTTATATTCCGGTGTATCTCCGAATTCAGGAGGGACCGGAGCTTTGTAGATTTCCCGTTCAATCAGTTGTTCAATCCGGGCAAATTTATCCTGGTCCTTTTCGGTGATAAATGTTATGGCCAAGCCTTCTTTTTCAGCCCTTGCTGTACGTCCAATACGGTGTACATAATCTTCCGGATCAGATGGTACATCGAAATTCATTACCAGATCGATATTTTCAATATCAATGCCCCGTGCCAGGATATCCGTGGCAACGAGAATTTGTACTTTACGGTTTCTGAATTCCCTGAGTATTGCTTCCCGTTCTTTTTGTTCAAGATCAGAATGGATGGCCTGAGCATTAAGCTTCTGACGTTTAAGATCCATTGCCATCTCTTTTACAGCTGACTTGGTAGATGAAAAAATCAGAACACTCGTCATTTCCTTATTGGTTAGCAAATGCCTGACTAACGGAATTTTTTGGTTCGGGTAAAGCATGTAGGCCACCTGCATGATCTTTTCAGCAGGTTTCGAAATCGCAATATTTATCTCATGCGGGTTATACAAAATTGTTTTGGCCAGATCACGGATCTTTTTAGGCATAGTTGCCGAAAACATGAGCGTTTGCTTTTTCTGTGGCATGTATTTGTGGATCTTTACGATATCGTCGTAAAATCCCATGTCGAGCATACGGTCGGCCTCATCAAGAATAAAGTGTTCCACACCTGTAAGGTCCACATATTTCAGGTTCAGATGCTGTATTAAACGGCCCGGCGTGGCCACAATAACATCCACGCCCGAAGTAATGGCTTTACGCTGTACATCCCAGTTCATGGAGTCATTTCCACCATAAATGGCAAGGGCCGATACGTTCAGAAAATAGGCAAATCCCTGGATTTGCTGATCAATCTGTATGGCCAGCTCCCGCGTGGGGACCAGTACCAATGCCTTTACTTTAGTGTCGGAATGACTTTTATGCAGAGCATTCAGTACCGGCAACATAAATGCCGCCGTTTTACCTGTTCCTGTTTGTGCACAGGCAATCATATCGCGTCCATCCATAATAAAAGGCATGGCTTGTTCCTGAACAGGAGTCATGGTTTCGAAGCCCATGGCGTCGATGCCTTCAAGTACAGAATCGTCAAATTTCAGTTCGTCAAATCTCAAAATAATTTGTTTTTATTCCACATAAAGCACGAGACCTTTCAGGTACTCGCTTTCGGGATGGTAAATATTCACAGGGTGATCAGCAGGTTGTTCCAGTTGATGAAGAATGCGTACAAAGCGACCTGATTGAGCCGCAGCAGTGAAAACCGTTTTGCGGAACATGTCGCGGGTTACAACCTGCGAACACGAAAAAGTAAAGATGATACCTCCTTTGCGGATCTGTTCAAATGCTTTGGCGTTCAGCTTTTTATAGCCCTGAAGTGCATTGTGTAATACATTTTTATGTTTGGCAAAGGCCGGAGGATCCAGAATAATCAGATCATATTTATCTTTGATATCTTCCAGATACTTAAAGGCGTCCACCGCAAAAGCATCATGCCTCTTGTCACCCGGGAAATTAAGTTCCACATTCTCCCTGGTCAGATCTATGGCACGTGCCGAACTGTCAACAGAATGCACCAGGTTGGCTCCACCACGCATGGCATAAAAAGAGAAGCCTCCGGTGTAACAAAACATGTTCAACACATCTCGGTCTTTAGAATATTTCTCCAGCAATTTCCGGTTTTCGCGCTGATCCACAAAAAAACCTGTTTTTTGCCCTTTTAACCAGTCAACCTTAAATTTCAGACCGTATTCCATGGCAATATCTTCGGTGCTGTCACCCAGCAGAAATGCGTTGTTCGGATCAGCACCCGCCATAAACGGGAGTGTGTTTTCCGATTTATCGTAAATGGCTTTCAGATTGTCGCCCATCAGCTCTTTAAGCATGGCAGCCAGTTTTTCACGGATCAACCACATGCCTAGAGAATGAGACTGCATAACCGCAATGCCGTTGTACATATCAATGATCAGACCTGATAGTCCATCGCCTTCTGCATGAACCAAACGGTACGTATTGTTGCTTTCAGAAATCAGACCGAGAGACTTGCGCAGTTCCCAGGCCTGTTGCAGTTTGTTGAACCAGAATTTATCATCCGGTTCTTTTTCAGTGAACGATAAAATGCGCACCATAATGGAGCCTGGCTGGTAGTGACCCATGCCAAGAAATTCATCTTTATTGTCGTATACATGAACCACATCACCTTCTTTCACTTCGCCAAGAATTTTTTTGATGGCTCCGGAAAAAATCCAGGGATGAAAGCGTCTTATGGATTGGTCCTTGCCGGACTTAAGAATGACTTTAGCGTAATTGCTCATATTCTTCGGTGCTGATGAGTTCTTTGTAGATTTCGAGGCAGATCCAGGCATCGGTAGCTGCATACCTTTGTTGAGCCTCTGTTAGTATTTCGCTTTCCCAGTTGGTAAGACGTTGTTTTTTTGAGATACGCTTGTTAAGCACGATACCCGCTATTTTTTTCAGACTGCGGTCATCAATTCCATAGTCTGCAACTTTTTCCTGAAGATCGATAAATCCCCGTGGCTTTAAATCCGTCAGACGGCGTAATCCCCGAATATCATCTTTTAACGATAATCCGATCTTGGTGATATGATCATTTTCTATCAGCGCACGAAGCTCGTCTGTGAGGCCTGTCATATTGAGCCGGAAAAGATAACACGTATTGTGTGTTGATAACTGGATCAGGCTGACATCATTAATCACACCTTTTTTAAACGATGGTTTGGTTTCAGAATCGAAACCTATAAAATCGTGCCGCTGAAGATGCTCCAGTGCTTCAGTAATCTGATACTGGTTATCTACAACAACTACTTTCCCTTCAAAGCCACATAATGGCAGGTTGCTTAACTCTTCTTTTGTAATACTATCAGGATAAGTCATCTGTTAAAAATCCTCCTCTTCATTTCGCCACTCGTTCTGTCGTTTGGCGACGAAGCTTCTGCTAACGTCAGTACGTTTATAAAAGTCGTCCTCTTCTTCTATCGATTCAATGCGTTCTTCACTATAGTTCAGGTTGTGGAGGGCCCGGAGTACATTTACCAGTTTCTGTCCCCAGTATTCTCTGAAATTATCAACAACTTCGGCCAGTGCGTCGTTCATTATTTCTGTTGATCCCATCTGGTACAACGATATGAAATCTTTAATATCCTGGTAAATATCGGCAATATCTTCCGAAATATTTACCCTAACCGGGGCATCGCTGTATTTTATTTCAGGATGAAAAACCTCGAGGTAGACATCGCTTTTTCCCAGTAAATATTCAATAAAGTCGCGGATAGCCATATAGTCCTCTTCCGTTACAATGCGTTCAAGCGGATCCTCAAATTCGCGATCAACCTTTGGCAGCATTGTGCCCTTAAGATAGAGTAATGGAAGTATTTTTACGACTTTATCCACAAACTCATCTGCCGATTGTGTAGACGATTGTTCCACGAACAAACAGAACTGGTTTGCGACTGTAACAAACTCTACTACATCCTTTGAATAAACAATATGTTCAAAAACATCATCCATTGAAGTGTTGTTGAAAAATTTTCACAAAAGTAGGAAAAATTGTTTATAAGTTCCGGTCGTTATATATGGTATTACATAACGATTAAAATAAATTTGCATGAGTGATGAAATGATTACCATGAGTGTAAAAGATTTTTTTATACGCATATTTCCGTTTGTAAAGAATAAATTTGTTCTTACAACTGCTTTTTTTATTGTCTGGATTGTGTTTTTTGATCAATACAATCTTGTCAGCAGGGTTAAAAATAACCAAAAGCTGAATCAGCTTGAGAAGGAAAAGCAACATTACATTAATGAAATTGATGAGAACACACGAATGTTGAATGAGTTGAAAGGCGATAAGGAAACACTGGAAAAATTTGCCAGGGAACAATATCTGATGAAGAAGAAAAATGAGGATATTTACCTGGTAATTGAAGATTAATATGGCGTATGAACAAGCAAAAGCTCAACAATAACCTCTTTTATTTTTCAACACTTTTAGTTTTAGCCGGCATCTTACTAAAGATTTCGAATTATCAGACCGCGAGTTATGCGTACCTTGCAGGTGCGTGTTTATTTACGTTGTCCCGGGTTTTCAGTTTTATTCTGAACCGGACAAAAATACGTGGTCGTTTATTGCAGATTCAGATCTTTAGCGGTATGTCACTCATCTTTTCGGCAGTTTTAATGTATCGCGGCAGTAACAGTTGGAGCGTTTTTGTTTTGCTTACGGCACTCATCGAACTTTATGTTAGTTTCAGAGGAGGCGAATTTTCTAAATAATTACGTTCCTGTAGCTATCAGGTAACTAATTTTAGATAAGGTAATTTTTAAGTGCAATAGCTTATATTTCATTGAACAATACATTAATGGTTCTGTTTTTAAGATAAAAAATTTTATATGTACGATTTAGCAATTATCGGAGGTGGTCCGGCCGGTTATGATGCCGCTGAAAGAGCCGGAGAAAAAGGCCTTAAAGTTATTCTGTTTGAAAAACGTGAATTAGGTGGTGTCTGTCTGAATGAAGGATGTATCCCCACCAAAACAATGCTTTACAGTGCAAAGCTTTATCATAAAGCGCTGGAAGGTAAGAAATTCGGCATTGAGACCAGTGAGGTGAGCTTTAATTATGAAACGCTTTACAAAAGAAAGCAGAAAGTTGTAAAGAAACTTGTTGGCGGAGTTGGGTTCAAAATGAAAGCCAATAAAGTTGACGTGATTAAAGCATTTGCCAACATAAAAGGGAAAAGCGGCGATGCCTTTAATATTGAATCTGACGGCACGGATTATCAGGCAAAAAATATTATGATCAGTACAGGATCAGAGGCTTTTATTCCGCCAATCAAAGGTGTGGATGGCGTATCTGATATTATCCTTACCAACCGCGAAATTCTTGAACTTCAGGAACGTCCGGAATCTCTGGTGATCATCGGTGGTGGCGTTATTGGGATGGAGTTCGGTTGTTTCTTTAATACCATTGGTACAAAAGTAACAGTCATTGAGATGTTACCCAAAATTCTGGGTCCGATGGATGGAGAACTGAGCAGCATGTTGCAGAAAGAATACGAAAAGAATGGCATTGAATTCCATCTGGAAAGCAAGGTGACGGAGGTTAAGGGCAACGAAGTCATTTTTACAGATAAAGACGGAAAAGAGCAGAAAGTATCTGCGGATAAGATTTTGCTTTCTGTTGGCCGTAAAGCCAATGTTCAGGGATTTGGCCTGGAGAATCTTGGCGTAGAAGTTGAACGTGGCGGTATTAAGGTAGATAATAAAATGCGTACCAACGTGCCGGGTGTATTTGCTGCTGGCGATGTAACCGGATTTTCACAATTGGCTCATACCGCTTACCGCGAAGGAGAGGTGGTTGTAAATAACCTGAGTGGAAGGGAAGATGTAATGCGTTATAACGCGATTCCTGCGGTTGTTTATACCGATCCGGAAATTTCTGCTGTTGGTCTTACAGAAGACGAAGCCAAGAAGAAAGGGATTGAATATGATGTGAAAAAGCTTCCGATGACGTATGCCGGTCGTTTTATTGTGGAAAACGAAGGTTTTAACGGTTTATGCAAAGTATTAGTAGGAAAGAAATATGGTGAAGTGCTTGGTGTTCATATGATTGGTAATCCGAGTTCTGAAATGATTTACGGCGCATGTATGGCTATTGAAACTGAACTGACCCTGAAAGAACTGGAAGAAGTTATTTTCCCACATCCAACTGTTTCTGAGATTTTCAGAGAAACAGTATTTGCCTTCGGGCACAAATAATCAGTTGTGAATGTACAATTAGGAATTAGAGAGAATTAATATCTCAGATATATAAGAACGGATCGCATTTGCGGTCCGTTTTTTTCTTATATCGTACTTTTAATATAGTTTTTAAGGTCCGGTATCTTATTGTGTATTATTTGCCAAACTTCTTCAGCATCAATACCAAAATAATTATGGGCTGCAATATTTCTAAAGCTTTTGATATTATGCCACTCTAATTGGGCATGAGCTTCAATAAACTTATCAGATAATTTTGAAACCATTTCCCCAATAACAACAAAATTCATCATAGTGGCATCAAATTCTAAATTTTGCGCATTAAATTCATCCGCATCTCTGAATTTTAAAGAATAAGCTTCGATTTACTCAATGGCATCAAGAATATTTTCAAGTTTATGACGATCTTTTATATGCATATTGCGTCTCTTGTAAAACTGAAGTCTGAATGTTTTTTTTTATATACTTTTCGCGGCAGATGTCTGCATTCAATTCCAGACTTTGTTTTATAAACTCTTTAAGTTCTATTTTTTTGTCAAACAGATCAGGGGTATTATGTTCAAATTCAACAAGTAAATCAATATCACTGGTTTCAGTTTGATCTCCTCTTTGATAAGATCCAAATAAACCAATTCTGACTATGCCAAAGGTCTCTGAAAAATACCTTTCATTATCAGTTAAAAATTTCAATATTTCAGTTTTTGTTTTCACGATATTTCAAAAGTACAAAAAACAGATAATATTATGTGTGGTAAAATAATTCGTCATTGGACATTTCTAATTCATAATTAAATTATATTTTTAAGCCTTATGTCAACCCCATTACACCATAAGTGGTTTGTCATTCTTAATCCTCATGCAGGCGCCCGCCGTGGCGAAAAGGATAAAGAAAAGATTTTAAACCTCCTTAAAAGGTATAATTTTGATTTTGAATATGCCGAATCCAACTATAGGGGACATACAATTGAACTGGCCCGTGATGCAGTAAAGTCGGGTCAAAAAAGGTTTATAATTATCGGTGGCGACGGATCATTGAATGAGGCATTAAATGGTATTATGAGCGTAAATGTGAAAGGCGCCCATGATGTTAGCCTCGCAATGATTCCGGTTGGAACAGGAAACGACTGGATCAGGACATTTGACATTCCCAACGATTACAAAAAATCTATTGAGGTGATCCGGCAGGATAATCTTGTTCTTCAGGATGTAGGGATGGTAACGTGGGGTAAAAACGGGTCGACAGAAACCAGGTTTTTTGCCAACATGGCCGGATTTGGTTATGATGCAGTTGTGGCAGACAAGGTAAATTCCATGAAGGATAAAGGTTGGTCGGGGAAATGGTTGTATTTATGGAGCCTGGCTTTCAGTTACCTCAAATATAAAACATGTATGATGCGGTTCGAGGTTGACGGGCAGCGTTTTAATGAAACAATCTTTACCGTCAGTATTGGCATTGGTAAATTTAATGGAGGCGGAATGATGCAGGCTCCGGATGCAGTTCCCGACAACGGTGAATTTAACATGACACTGATTCGGAAGATTGGAGTCTGGGGCATTCTGAAAAACCTCCGCGGATTATATAATGGATCGTTTTTAAAAGATCCGCATGTGCTGACTACTTGCGGTAGAGAGGTACGCATTGAATCGCGCCGTATGATACCCGGAGAGGTGGATGGCGAGCAGCTGGGGGAATCTAATTTTACCATATCCCTTATACCCAAAGGAATCAGTGTGTATTGCGGAAGTGACAAATACCTGAAGCAAAAATTGAAAAGTCACTAAATCTGCGTATTTTTGAAATAATAATCCAGATAAACATGAATATTCTTATCGTTATTCCATCCAGATACGCATCAACCCGATTTCCGGGTAAACCTTTGGCGCTTATTGCCGGTAAGCCGATGGTACAACGGGTATATGAAAAAGCTGTTGAGTCCGGTTTTCCTGCTGTGGTTGCTACAGACGATATGCGCATTTTTGAGGCGGTAGAGGATTTTGGTGGACGTGTGGTGATGACATCAGAACGGCATAAAAGTGGTACAGACCGGTGTCAGGAAGCTGTTCGTAAATACATGCAGCGCGAAGGAGAGGTGGTGGATGTGGTGATAAATATTCAGGGTGATGAGCCGTTTATTGAGGAAGAACAGATTTTGACTTTGGTAGGTTTTTTTAAGGATCCGGAATGCGAGATTGCGACATTGGCCAAACCATTTAATGTAGATGAAGGATATGAGGTGTTATTCGATCCGAATAAAGTTAAGCTGGTACGGGGTGAAAATGGGAATGCCCTTTATTTCAGTCGTTCTGTTGTGCCATATCAACGTGGATTAGACAGGAAAGAATGGTTGTTTAATCATACCTATTACATGCACATAGGAATGTATGCGTATAGAACTGATATTCTTGAAAAAATAACACGTTTGCAACAAACACCGCTTGAAATTGCTGAGTCACTGGAGCAACTTCGCTGGCTGGAATATGGCTTTAGAATTAAAGCCGGGATAACCCACCATCAAAGCATGGGCATTGATACGCCCGAAGACCTCGAAAAAGTCAATAATCAACCTGATGTACGCTTGCTATGAGGAACCTTTTTGCGGTCTTTTTTCTTTTCGTTTTTTCATTTTCCGGGGTCGCGACAAACATTGTTGACGTTCATAAACCATGGCCGGTAATTGAGGGAATTCCTGCAACGGTTAAACTTAAACTCTCGGATGATTCGTTGGATGGTACTACGATTCTTGTCAGGATAAATGATGCTGAAGAAGCTTGGAAGGTAGAAGGAAATACAGCAAAAGGGGATATTGTTTTTGAGGAAGATGAAAAAGTTTGGTTGCGGACACACTCACAAAGCTTTTTGGTGGATGTAAATCCGGTGCCGTTATGGCTTTCTGTACTGCCTCCGTTGATCGCCATTCTTTTGGCACTGGTATTCAAGGAGGTTTATATTTCGCTGTTTTTCGGAATTTTTTCCGGAGCCTTTATTATCAATTATTATTCTGATATGTCTTTGTGGACAGGTTTGCAAAGAGGGTTGTTTTCTACAGCTGACACTTATTTTGTGGATGCTCTGAAAGATAGCGGCCATGTTTCTATTATAATTTTTTCGATGCTGATCGGCGGCATGGTCAGCATTATCCATAAAAATGGAGGTATGCAGGGACTGGTGGACCGGCTGGCAAAATATGCAAAAAGTCCGCGTTCGGGTCAGCTCATAACCTGGTTTTTGGGTGTATTCATATTTTTTGATGATTATGCCAACACGCTTGTGGTTGGGAATACCATGCGACCGGTTACAGACAGGCTAAAGGTGTCGCGTGAAAAACTGGCTTATATTGTGGATTCTACTGCAGCGCCAATTGCCAGTATTGCCTTTGTAACTACCTGGATAGGTGCAGAACTGAGCTACATTAAAGAAGGGCTCATTCAGGTTGGAATTGACCAGAGTGCCTACAGTATTTTTCTAAGTTCACTGAAATATTCTTTTTATCCTGTGTTCACGGTAATTTTTGTTCTGATGATCATCTTAATGCGAAAAGATTTTGGTGTGATGCATCTGTATGAGCAGATGGCCAGAAAGGACACTGAAACATCTCGTCATCAAAAGGAGCACATAAATTCTACCCATTGGATCAACGGTATCGTTCCGGTTATGGTAATTATTCTTGGGACCATAGCAGGATTGATTGTAACCGGTTTTGATCCTGATATATGGCATAGCGACCTGTCTCTTTTTAAGCGGGTTGCAGAAATTATCGGCGAGGCCGATTCCTTTGTGGCACTTTTGTGGTCTTCATTGGCGGGCGTAATCGTAGCTGTAATTCTCTCGGTTGGGCAGCGCATACTTACCCTTCAGAAAACCATGGATGCCCTGTTGGATGGATTCAAAAGCATGTTGCCGGCTATTACCGTTTTGGTTCTGGCATGGTCACTGGCCGAAATAACAACTCAGTTGCATACTGCAACTTTTATTTCTAAAGTACTCATCAATTTTAAACTGGCACCCTGGCTGATGCCTGCCATCACATTTATAATGGCTGCTCTGGTTGCCTTTTCAACCGGTTCATCCTGGGGAACCATGGCCATTTTGTATCCGTTAATCCTTCCGGCTACCTGGCTGATCTGCCACAACGACGGCCTTGATCCGGTTCATACCATGGCAATCTTTACCAATGTAGTTTCTGTTGTTTTGGCCGGTTCTGTTATGGGGGACCATTGTTCCCCGATTTCTGATACGACCATTATGAGTTCGCTTGCAAGCGGATGTCATCATATTAACCATGTAAAGTCACAAATGCCTTATGCGTTGACCGTTGGGTTAATTGCAATTTTATTCGGAACCATACCTTCTGCAATAGGAATACCTGTTTTGCCGTTAATGATAGCAGGGATAATTGTCATTTATTTTACCATAAAATTATTGGGTAAAAAAGTGGTTTGAGAATAATGTTTCCAATGGAATCCTGTTAAGGTTATTACGAATATCCCTTTAAAAACTTATATTTGTTAGCGGGGAACAATTAATGATGGTGCTATGAAGAGGATACGTATTATACTATTTCTGTTGATTTTTATCATTCCGATGGTCCGGTCACAAAAGATCTGGCACATCTTCGGTGGAGACCATGCTGATCCAACAATTGTACGTGTTGACAAGGATTATTATATGACCTTTTGCTCATATAATTATGTTCCGGGATTACAGATTTATCACTCAGAAAATCTGAAGGACTGGACCATGATTGGGTATGCCCTGACAAAATATGTTGGTGATATTTGGTCCCCTGAACTGGTATACTTCGATCAGAAATTTTATATCTATTTCCCTGCAAACGGCACCAATTATGTAGTAACAGCAGACAATCCTGAAGGGCCCTGGAGTGATCCGGTAGATTTAAAGACGAATGGTATCGATCCGGGACATATTGTTACGCCGGAAGGAGACAGATACCTCTATTTCAATAATGGCTGGGTCGCCAAACTGGCACCAGATGGCCTTTCTATCGTAGGAAAAAAGACAAAAGTTTATGATGGTTGGCCAATCCCAAACGACTGGATTATTGAATGTTTCTGTCTGGAATCGCCAAAACTGATTTATAAGGACGGGCTCTACTTTATGACCTCCGCTCAGGGAGGTACTGCTGGTCCTTCTACAAGTCATATGGTTGTTTCTGCCAGATCCGAAAATGTGATGGGCCCCTGGGAAAACAGTGCTTATAATCCCGTGTTGCGAACCTGGTCTCCTAAAGAGGAGTGGTGGTCAAAAGGTCACGGAACCATTTTTGATGATCCTAAAGGGAATTGGTATATCGTCTATCATGCCTATAGAAATAATGAACTCAACAGAGGGCGACAGGTTTTAATTGAACCTGTAAAGTGGACGGATGATGGATGGTTCAGACTAAAACGGAAACCAACAGAAGAACCGTCTACAGTGTTTTTTGAAAATATTAAACTAAAGGATGATTCTTTCAATACCGTTGTTTTAAAACCACAGTGGCAGTTTGCCGGAATCAAAGATCTTGGTGAAATAGTTGTTGTTGATGGTGAACTGAATATTTCTTCGGTAAAGGATAAGGTTAAGGCCATGGTTGCAAATACCCCGGATGTAAATTTTGATGCTACTATAAAATTAATTGCCGACGAAGATAATGATTCACTGGAATATGGCTTTGTTCTGTACTACGATAAAGAGAATTATACAGGTATTGCCATAAACGGTAAAAACATGTATGCACTGGATTGGGCAGAGAAAGGGAAGGGGCCGGTCCTGAATAAAGACGGTTGTACGTTTTTCAGGTTGATACGGAGAATGAACGACCTTCAAATGGCTTTCAGCAAAGATGGCGAATCCTGGATCTATTATCCAACCAGCCGTGAGGTTTCGGGTTACCAGCATAATGTACTTCGCGGTTTCAAAAATCTTAAAGTCGGAGTCTTCTGCAAAGGCGACGGTGTGCTGAAAATAGATGATTTTAGCTACCAGGGTTATGTGTTGAAGGAGTAATTTAAGAATATATTTGAATTGTTTTTTCTTTTTTATTGTTAGACTCATGCCCTTACAGGGCGACTTGATTCTCATCTTTATTAAATTATAAGGTAGTGGCCTGGGTTAGTGTTGTTACGCCGTTGGCGTAATTTTTCCAATGCGGGATATCAAATGTAAAAAAGTCCGAAGGACGTACTGCTGTAACACAGGATGCCATCCTGTGTTGCCAGCCGGAACGGTTAAAGCGCCCCGTAAGGGCAACAGGCTTATTATATTGACAGGTGATATAATTAAATAAGTATTATATTTGATTTATACAATTTTATCCTGTTATCATGAAAAAGCCTGAAATAATTTTATTATTATATTTCTTGACGTTGTGCTCTTCGTTTGTTGTTGCTCAAAGAGACATTATAAATGAAAATAATACCAGAATTGTTACCCTAAATACTCCTGGTAAGGAGGTAATTATCAAATCAGGGAATGATAAAAAGGCCTTACTAAATATTGAAGGAGAAAAAGGGAAAGATATTGCTGTAAAGTTGTTTGTCAGACATTTGGGAGTAAACGATTCATTGAGTTTTTACATTAATGGAAGAGATGAACCCATGGAATGGCAGGATAGTACTGAGTATATTTTTAAAACCCTTAACGGAACTGCATACGCAAAAATTGAATTTATAAATCCCGAAATGGATACTTCATCATTGACAGTTTCATATTACCAACTAGAAAATGGGGAGTTTCAATCATTTGAAGATGAAATGGCTTATTTAAATACTGTAATTATTAATCGGAAGGGTAAGTATATTAATCATCCACTCTCAGTATTATTTCAGGATTTTAATACTTATGATATTGATATAAATGCATTTCAAAGAGAAATAGACTATAATGAGGCCTTGCTTTATAAATGGATTGATTTCTTCCCTAAAACAACAGATGAGATTCTTTTTCACAGAATTAAAAGGGCTTATTTATGGAGGATTGAATTTAATCAATATTATTCAGTTGAAGAGTTGGATTCAATTAAAGAATTGTATTGGGATGTAGAAGACAATAGCAATGAGTGGAATATTGATTATAAGAAGTTATTGTCGGGAAAGGTATTAAAGAAAATAGAATTAAATGAATTAAAAAGGTAAATCGTGTAGATTATTTTACAAAATACGGATTGCATTTGCAGTCCGTATTTTGTATAATGGATGAAATTAAATTCCGGGCTGAAAGCCCAGCTAATTTAAGCCCAAAGCAAACAAAGTGGCGCTTTGGGGTATCAGGTGATCCAATTTTTTTCGTCCTGAAAGGGCAGGTTAACTCAATCTGTCCAAGCATACCTGTCATCATATTCAATTCCATATTCATTTAAAAACAAAATATACTCCTCTTTAAAAGTCATTTTATGATGATGTGATTTCTGATTTTGAATATATTTCTTTGTTTTCTCGTGAAGAGAAGGACTTACGGAAAATCCTCCATAACCACCTTGCCATGCAAACGCTTTATATTTAGCACCTTTTGTTTTTATCCATCTGCTACTATGACGTTTAATCTCTTCTACCAGTTTTGACAGTGCAATATTCTTTGACATGATGCAAAAGACATGTAAATGATCCTGCACTCCGTTGATTATGGTTGGGATAGACTCATTCTCCTTTATAATAGAACCTATATAAGCATATAGTTCCTTCTCAATTTCTGGTTGTATTTTAATTCCTTCTTTTTTAATGCGAAATACAATATGAACATAAAGTTTTGATAATGACTGTGACATAGTATTTAAGTTTAAGTTGCCCTATCAGGGCGGTTTGATCTAAGGGTATGGATGCCCAATGCGATATTTTCGCTAGCTCAAATATGCATTGGGTTGAATTAATCTGCCACTCTGTGGCGTTTCTTCTGGTAAATTTAAGGATTTTTATGCTAATAATGAGGGATTTATAATAAGTATCCTTTTGTTACCCGTAAAATATGTATTCACTCTTCCAATCAGATAAATAACATCATCTTGTCTGATGGGTCTGGAATAAATTTATTGATGTTTCATTTTGATCCGGGCTGAAAGCCCAATTTAATTCAGCCCAAAGCAAACAAAGTGGCGCTTTGGGCTATAAAGTTAAAGTAACGTTCTTCGCCCTATCGGGGCAGTCTATAACATTATACCTGAGTTATCAAGATGAAAATAAATGATTCATTGATAATCTTAATCCTTATATTATAATAATAGCTTCTCAATTAAAATTCCTCCCAATGTCTTCATGAAAACGTTTTCTTTCTCTTGCGTTTTTGCTATTTTTAGGGCATTAAATTATGACTACCAGAAGAACCTTCATAAAAGGCGCCATTTTAGTTCCCGGAATGATAGCCGGTTTTCGGAATGCATTATATGGTTGGTCGGATAATGACTTTACAGGATTGGAAGCCAGGGCCTCTGATTTCAGTCAGCATCTGAAACCTGTCGGCCGTATACTGGAAGAAGAAGGGTACTACGTATGGTGCAATACACCGATTTATGGTGAGGACGGAAAGGTGCATGTGTTTTATTCCCGCTGGCCGGACAAATACGGAATGGGCGGCTGGATTCATAAAAGTGAGATCGCACATGCCATTGCCGATTCACCGGAATCGGAATTCAGACATGTGGAAACTGTTTTGGCATCAAGAGCGGGTTATTTTGATGCGACAACCTGCCATAATCCGCACATACAGCATGTCAACGGGAATTATTATTTGTTTTATATGGGAAACTCCAATGGTAAGACCAATACCAAACGCATTGGCCTGGCTGTTGCAGATTCACTGAATGGTCCGTGGAAAAGAACGGATGAACCACTTCTGGAGGCCGGACAGGAGGGTGCCTGGGATGATCACTGTACCACAAACCCTGCGCTTTTAGTTCATCCGAACGGAGAGTACTGGCTGTATTATAAATCGTGGAATACCGAAGAATATGAAGCTGCCAAAGGTAAACGAATCCGGGGAAACCGGAAGTACGGACTGGCCATCGCTAAAAATATTGAAGGGCCCTACAAAAAGTTCGAGGGTAATCCGGTGATTGATTTTTCATCAAGAGGAAACAACGAGCAACTGGAAGATGCATTTGTGTGGTACGAAAAAAATACTTTCAAACTGATTGCACGGGATATGGGCTTTTTTAATCACGACTATGGTCTGATCTTTGAATCATCCGATGGACTTCGTTGGAACGATCCTGAAGTGGCATATTACGAAGCCGCTCATTATATCAACCAACCTCCGGCCCCAAAACATTTAAGTCGTTACGGACGGTTCGAAAGGCCACAGCTGCTCATGAAAAACGGCTTCCCAAAATATCTTTTTACAACATCCCAGGGTGGGAAATATCAGACATCCAGTGGCTTTGTGTTCAAAATAAAATAATATTGTGAAAAAGTTGTATCATTATATACGTTCTCTGAGAACGTTTGTCCTCCTTCAAAAGGAGGTGGTTCCGACTGATAAGTCGGAATCGGAGGATTTTATTAAGAAAGTGATGAAATATTCCATCAGTGTCTTTTTGATTTTTTTATTTGCCTCCTGTGCTTCTGTTGAGCAGGAAGCAAAACCTTCAGGTAAATGGCACAATCAGACCAGGGAGCTGCGCTACCAGCCGGATGGGAACGGTTTTGTAATCCATAATGGCACGCACCGGTTTAACAGGGCACTTTACGGATCTAATACCGGTTTTCGTGTTGAAGCCGGGGATCTGCCGGAATTTGCCATGTACATGCCCCGCATGGGTGGAAACCTGAAATTCGGTCTGATATCAGGAGAAACGTCGAAATGGCTTATAACGGCTGAATCCATAAAGGCCCGGTATGAAGCCGGAACAATGACCTATATCATTGGGGATCCGCTTTTAAAAGGCGGATTGATCCATATTCAGGTACTGGCTCTGGAAGATGCTGATGGCATGATACTGAAGGTTTCTGGGGAAAAGGTCCCGGGTGATGTGGACCTCTTCTGGGCATTTGGTGGGGCCAGCGGTAAACGGTTCTCAAGGGACGGCGATCTGGGTGCTGATCCGGAATCAAGTTTTTATCTGAAACCGGAATATTGTAAAGGTGATGAGTACTTTACGAAAGATAACAGCTTCAATCTCTATTATGCCTCAGGCAGAACACCCTCGGATAATCAGGTAAGCGACTATAAACCCTCCCCGGAGGAACTGAAACATCCTGAACTACTTCAGAAAAAGCGGATTTTTGGACTTGTTCCGGTTCAATCGGAAATAAAGATTGGTGATGCTGGGTCACAGAATAATCCACTGGATTTTTACAGGTCCGGAAAATCAGATCTGCCTGCAATCTCAGGTATACTGAAACTTAACAGAGACGAGGAAAACTTCTTCCTCCTGGTGAATCCTGATACAAGGATCCGACCGGATTATAATGAGCTGCCGGAACTGTTTACTCAAGCCGATCAGGCCAGAAAGGCACTGGAGGATCGCATAAAGATTGAAACGCCGGATCCGTACATCAATGCTGTTGGAGCCACACTGGCAACAGCTGCCGATGCCGTATGGGACGGGAAATCATTCATGCATGGCGCGATAGCCTGGCGCATGCCGCTAAACGGCTGGCGTGGTGCATATGCTGCAGATTGGCTGGGCTGGCACGACAGGGCGGAAACGCATTTTCGCGGCTATTTTAAGTCTCAGTATACAGAACCTCTTTCCGGCCCAAGTGTGCCGGATCCGAAAACACACCTGGCACGCCAGAAAGAGGAGGTGGGAACCGCTTTGTTTACCAGTGGGTATATCAGCAGAAGACCCGGAGGTATTAATAAACCACACCACTACGACATGAACCTGGTGTTTATATCGCAATTGTTATCGCATTTTAACTGGACCGGCGATATGGATTTTCTGCGTGAGAGCTGGCCGGTACTGGAACGTCATCTGGCATGGGAAAAAAGATGTTTTGATCCGGATGACGATGGACTTTACAATGCATACGCCTGTATCTGGGCCAGCGATGCCCTGCAATACCGTGGTGGTGATGTCACGCATTCTTCGGCATATAACTACCGCGCCAACAAAATAGCAGCTCAACTCGCACCACTGATTGGGAAAGATCCTGCACCCTATGCTGCGGAGGCTGAAAAAATAAAAAGGGCTGTCAACGAAAAGCTCTGGCTGTCTGATTTAGGCCGCTTTGCCGAATATAAAGATCTTCTGGGTAATCAGCTGGTCCATCCGGATGCCGCTGTCTGGACCGTGTACCATGCGGTGGATGAAGGTGTGGCTGATCCGTTTCAGGCCTGGCAGTCAACCGACTATATAGACCATTATATTCCGCATATTCCTGTAGAAGCAAAAGGTC
Source organism: Quyinboa mangrovi (assembly GCF_042219825.1). Lineage (NCBI taxonomy): Bacteria > Pseudomonadati > Bacteroidota > Bacteroidia > Bacteroidales > Quyinboaceae > Quyinboa > Quyinboa mangrovi. The sequence goes on along the minus strand of NZ_JBHJHQ010000008.1, from coordinate 203,753 downwards.
TGGAGTCAGGAAAATACTATACCATTTCAACCACCAACTGGATGCCGTATACCTGGTCCATAAATAACGTAGCTTTGGCTGAGGTGCTGCATACTGCTCTTGCTTACTGGCAGTCAGGACGTTCGGACAAGGCTTTCAAACTGACCAAAAGTTCATTCCTCGATTACATGTTCATGGGAGCAAGTCCTGGAAATTTCGGACAGCTGTCGTATTACGATGCCTTCCGGGGTGAACTCTACCGCGATTTTGCTGATCCTATTGGCATGGCATCACGTGCCTTGGTGGAAGGGCTTTTCGGTGTTGAACCGGATATGCTGAACGGGAAGCTTACCGTTAATCCCGGTTGGCCGGAAGACTGGGATCATGCCAAACTGGAAACACCGGATATAAAAATTGATTACAGCCGTAACGGGAAAACAGACAGTTATACCATTGTATCTCATTTTCGGAAGAAAGTGAAGCTGCTATTAAAATTACGAGCTTCATCTGATCAGGTGAAATCAGTGACGTTGAACGGAGAACCTCTTGATTATAAGGTTGACGAGGATGCCATCGGATCACCCGAAATACGCATTGAAACACCGGAGGCTACAGAATTTAATATTAACGTTGAATGGTCCGGAAAACCCATAAATAAACCTGAAATTTTACCGGTTTATGCGCTTGGCGATCATCTTCGCTTAAACTCTGAGGAGTGGACCGTAAAAGATTACAACGACCCGCAGAAGATATTACGGGAAATCAACAGATCGAAAGATGGTGTTGCATTAAAACTGGGTGGTGAAAAAGGCTGGCGGACTATGTTTGTCAGGCTCAGTCAGGGCGATATGACCTGGTGGCAGCCCCTGACCTTTGAACTTCGGGCTCCGGTTGATATTGTCTATGATAAATCACAGCCGGAAGATAAAATTGAGTTTGTAATCCGGAATAATTCTGAAAATGAATTTGAAGGGTTTTACAGTATCGGCTCGTTCAGGCAGGAACTGACATTACAGCCCCGTCAGGAAACCCCGTTGCAATCTGTCCCTGTTGAATACCTGGTTCCCGGAACAAATACCATATTGGTGACATCCGGAGAAAGTGTTACAGTGGAAGAAGTCATCAACTGGAATGTAAAAAAGGCAATCGGAGCAGAATTTGAAACTGTTTCACTGGGGACAGCATTTAATAACAGGGTAAGCAACATTTTTGAGGAGCAGTATTACCATCCGCGCTCACCGTATCCAACACTGAGCATCCCGGTTCAGGGCATTGGCGACTGGTGTTCCTACCGCGAGACAGAAGAGATTGATGATGCAGGAATTCGTGAAAAAGCTGGTGCACAGGGTAAAATCACTTCACCGCAGGGCGTCCCCTTTGCCATTTCACCAGAAGAGGGTGAAAATATCCTCTTTACATCACAATGGGATAATTATCCGGATTCAGCACAGGTTGATTTGTCCGGTAAGGCATCGCATATCTATTTGTTGATGGCCGGATCAATGCATCATATGCAGGTGAACATGATGAATGGCCGGGTTCGGGTGGAATATGCCGATGGTTCAAATGCCGTGTTGCCGCTGAACAGTCCAGAAAACTGGTGGCCCATCGAGCAGGATTATTATGAGGATGGCTATGCCTTTGAGGTGCATGCGCCACGTCCACCACGACTTTATCTGAAAAGCGGCGAATGGCACATGGATTCGTACGATGTGTTGAGAAAGAATGGCACCAATAAGATTGAAGGCGGTGCGGCCACACTTCTGGATCTGCCGTTGAATCCTGATAAGGAACTTAAATCGCTGACCCTTATGACCAATACCACCGATGTGGTGATCGGACTCATGGCAGCAACATTACAGCGGGTGAAATAAAAGTTGTCTCGCCGTCATTACGATACCGTTGAAGACGGTAGAAGTAATCTCATGATTCTGATAAAATGCTAAAGATTGCTTCTTTCCTCGCAATGACGTTCTTTTATAACCAGCTCCATTTAAAGTTTGGGTGTGAGAAAAACGAAAATTAAAAACACAATAATATGACCTTAAAATCCAATTCAATCCTGATGCTGGTGCTGCTGGTTATGGCTGTACTGGTTTCTTCGTGTGGCACAAAAGTACAAACGGCTTCTAAAATTGACCGCAAGGCATTGGTCACTCGCCATAATGTGGAACTGACCGCTGTCGACACACTGGCATCGCTTTCCGTCGGGAATGGCAGTTTTGCCTATACCGTAGATGTTACCGGACTTCAGACTTTTCCTGAGGTATATGAAAAAGGTGTTTGCCTGGGGACCATGTCGGAGTGGGGCTGGCACAGCTTCCCGAATACGGGTGATTACAAGCTGAGCGATACCTACAAATATTACGATGTGGAAGGACGGGAGATTCCTTATGCAGTACAGTGGCGTGAACCAGGAAGAAAAAGGGACGCAGCAAATTATCTGCGCGAAAACCCACACCGCCTGCATCTGGGTATTGTCGGCCTTGAATTACTCAACGACGATAAATCACCGGTTCAGATTGAAACGCTAAAGAATATTGACCAGAAACTGGATATGTGGTCAGGTCTGATCTCCAGTTCATTCGATGTGAACGGTGAGAATATTATGGTTCAAACCGTTTGTCACCCTGAAAAGGACCTGATTGGAATTCGTTTGGAAGCCAATAAGATTGTAAAGGGAGAAAGCGGTATAAAAGTTATTTTCCCCTATCCGACAGGTGGTCATGTGGATGATGCCTGCGACTTCGGACACGATGATAGACATAAATCTGAGATCGTATCTGAGGACGAAAACAGTGTGATTTTTAAACATACCATTGATACTACGGTATATTTTGCAAGGCTTGTATGGACCGGTAAAGCAGACCTGAATAAGAAAAAGGCACATTATTTTGTTTTGATGCCGGATGCTGAAAATACAACGTTTGAAGCTACTGTTGAATTTAATGCTCACAACAATTTTGAAACAGCCGTGGCATACACCGATGTGGAATCGGCATCAGCTGGCATGTGGGGAAATTACTGGACGACCACTGGTGTCGTGGATTTTTCAGGAACCAAAGATACACGTGCTGCAGAACTGGAACGTCGCATTGTGTTGTCGCAATACCTTACACGCCTGCAATGTGCTTCGGATTTTCCACCGCAGGAAACGGGACTGACGTTTAACAGCTGGTATGGCAAACCGCATCTGGAAATGCACTGGTGGCATGGTGTGCACTGGGCTTACTGGAACCGGACCGATCTGTTGGAAAAAAGTCTGGATTATTATAACCACATCTATGATAAAGCCAAAACCAAGGCAGAGATTCAGGGGTATGCCGGTGTACGCTGGCCCAAAATGACTGATCATCAGGGCGATGACAGTCCGTCTGGTGTGGGCGAATTTCTGATCTGGCAGGAGCCGCACATCATTTATTATGCAGAGTTGTGCTATCGTGCACATCCTGATCAGGCCACCCTGGATAAATATGCCAAAGTCGTTTTTGCCACGGCAGATTTTATGGCTGACTTTGCCCGTTACGATGCAGAAAATAACCGCTATTATCTGGGGCCTCCATTGATCCCGGCTCAGGAAAGCCTACAACGCGAGGTGACTGTGAATCCGCCTTTTGAACTGGGCTACTGGTACTGGGGCCTTAGTATTGCACAACAATGGAAAGAACGCATGGGTAAGGAACCGAATCCGGAATGGCAGAAAGTGATCGAAGGCCTGCCGACTTTCGCCCGGAAGGATGGATTATACCTGGCGGCTGAAAGTGCGCCGGATTCTTATACCAACGAGGAGCACTATTCGGATCATCCGATGGTACTGGGCGCGTTTGGTATCCTGCCAAATACCGTTGGTGTGGATACAGCTGTGATGGCAAAAACTTTTGATTATATAGAGGAGCACTGGAACTGGGACAGAACCTGGGGCTGGGATTATCCGATGGCAGCTATGAGTGCTACACGCCTTGGAAAACCAGATAAAGCCATTGATCTGCTGATGAAAGATGTACTGAAAAATACCTATCTGCCCAATGGACATAATTATCAGGGTACACGTCTGCGCATTTATCTGCCGGGTAATGGCGGACTGCTCACAGCTGTTGCCATGATGTGTGCCGGTTATGAGGGGAATACAACAAATAATCCGGGATTCCCCAAAGACTGGAAAGTGAAATGGGAAGGATTGCAACCGGTGTTTTAGGTAAGAGCATTTTGGTTGTTTGGAAAGTCCCCCTTTTTTAAAAGGGGGTGTACCGATTTAGATCGGGACGGGGGATTTTTTCAGATCGAATGGTTATAATTTTTATAATCTATTTAAACGATTTGAAATACCAGAGAAACAGAAATCACTTACTTTAGTGTTTGGTTTAAATTGATATAGTTTATGAAATTCAGGTATCTATGCACGATAATTGTGCTGTTCAGTCTGATATGCTTCCCTCTTTTTTCTCAGACCATTACTATTTTGCATACCAACGATATGCATGCGCATATTCTGGAAGAAAAATCACCAGACGGAACATTAACCGGTGGCTTTGCACAGATTTCCGCATTGATAGAGAAAGAAAAGCATAACACAGATCACCCGGTTTTTGTGGCCGATGCCGGTGATTTCCTTATGGGAACTCTGTTTCAGATGATTGAGATGGAATCGGGTTTTCAGTTGAACCTGATGAAAGTAATGGGTTATGATGCCGTTAGCGTCGGGAATCATGAATTTGATTTTGGTGTAAAACCCTTTGTAGATTATGCAAGGAAAGCCAGTGCCTTAGGTTGCCCGTCTTTAGTACTTGCCAATATAGATTATGCAGCAAATAAAAATGATGAAGGTCTGGCCGGACTTTACAGGGATTCCATTGTAACCCCATATACCATTGTGGAAAAGGATGGAGTAAAAGTCGGATTTTTTGGTATTCTGGGAGATATTGCCTACGATTATACACCGAACCTATATGCCTACAAACTGCAGAACCGGATTAAGACTGCCAAAAAGATCGTTAAAATTCTGAAGGAAGAGCATCAGGTGGATTTTATCATCTGCCTTTCGCACAGTGGCGTTTATAAAAATGAAAAAGGGGAGTGGGACATGTCAGAAGATATTGAGCTGGCCACGAAAACCGAAGGCATTGATGCCATTATCAGCGGACACACCCATACGCGTTTGGATCAGCCATTGATATATAATGGGACACCCATCGTGCAAACCGGAGCTTATGGTAAGGGTATAGGGAAGCTAACGCTTGTTAAGAACAATCCGTCTGAACTAAAATATGAACTGATTCCGGTGACTGGTGAAAGAGGGGAAAATGGTATGGTGGAAACAAAGATTGAGTCACAGTTTACGCATTTGAAAGATACTTTGCAAAAATACGTTGGTATTGATTACAACAAAAAAATACTGGAAACAGCTTTTCCTTTGCAGTATATGGATGAAGAACCAGCCAAAAGCAATATTGCGCCGCTGATTGCCGATGCTATTCAATATAATGTGAATCGAAAAGACGGGACAGGAACCGATATTTCGCTCATTGCCCAGGGGATGATTCGTTCGGGACTCGATCCGGGCAGCTATGCCCTGCCGCAGATTTTCAGCGTGGCATCGCTGGGAGAAGGGAATGACAAGGTTCCGGGCTATGCCTTATCCCGCATGTATTTTACGGCACACGAAATTAAAACGGTACTGGAAATGCTGGAGATGATGGCAAAGAATGATCCCACCTATTTTATTCATACAAGTGGGATGAAGATCGTTAGGAATGAGGATGGAGGGTTCTTTAAGAAGATTGCTGCCATAAAAATGCCGGATCAAAACGGAATATTTAAAGCAATTGATCTTTCAAAAAAGAATAAGAAATTATATGCGGTAACGGCGGATACCTACATGATGCGGAATCTTTCGCTGATTAAAAAGAAAAGCTTTGGATTACTCAAAGTAATTCCCAAAATGGAAGACGGTATGTCTGTTGTGGATATTAATGCAACCATAATTGATGGCGATAAAATAAAACCGGGAGTTCAGGAAATCAAAGTGTGGAAAAGTCTGATAGAATATGCCGGATCATTTAAAGATGTAGATGGCAACGGCATTCCGGATGTACCTGTGAAATATAAATGGAACAATAATTAAAGTGAGATAAAGATTTAAATCATACAGGTTAATTGACTGCTTTTAAATGGATTGGGATTGTGTGCAGGCCGCTGCAAAGGGTGCGGCTTTGAGCGAAGGAAATCTGGTTAAATAATAGTAACGGGCAAATAATAGCGGTTCTTTGCAGCTGACATTTTTGGTTTCTTTTGATGTCTCAAAAGAAACAACTGGGCGTGGGTGTTAAACCCCACTATTTAGCTAATAAATTGTAACTATAACCCTTTTTAAGGATTAAGGTCCTGAAAAACAACATAGAAGTTAAAACACAAACCGCAATGTTAAAGCATTCGGAGACAAAGCTACCTGCGATAATGCACCGCCAAATGAATTGCCGTGGTGGTGCTGGATGCCATACATAACAAGGTCGAACACAAACAAAAATGCACCCTGAAGCATTACCGACTTTCCGTAACCATTTAGCAGATCCCTGTATTTTTCCTTTTTCTGTGAAAGATGCATCATATAATAACCACCTGCCATGTAGAGTACATCAAGACCCGCATTGATCAGAAACGTATTTTCTGTTTTTTGTTGTGCAGATAGAATGCTGTTTGTGTTCATCACAGAAGGATCTGTATGGATGGCACTGTAAAGCCCGATGCCGGCAATGGTCAGATTGACCGTATTCCAGAAGAGGTTCATCTGGTGAAAGTATTTTTGATTGCCATCATATTTACTCCAGCCATAGGCCCCGGTGGCTATGTTGGCCAATGCCCAGCCTCCCAAAACATACATGCCGGTCTGGTTTATATTCAACGATTTAGCATACAGGTCAGGATAATCCTGGGCCAGGATGGGCAGGCTTAATGCCAGTAATACTATGATCAGGTGTTGCCGCATACGATTTTATTTTTGATAACAATATAGACGTGTTAAAGGTTGAACTACGATACAGAGGAAGGTCGGAATAAACATTCGCGGATGTAAAATCAAAAAAAACAGGATTAAACGAAATCGCATGCATTCTGTTATGTATATTTGTGATTGAACACAACAATCACCAACATGAAAAAGCAAACACTATTACTACTGCTGGTTTTGGCAGTATGGTCTTGTAAAGAAAAAGAAATGAATCCATTATTAGTTAAAGAATTTAAGACCCCTCATCAAACCGCACCGTTTAATGAGATTAAGAATGAAGATTTTATGCCCGCCTTCGAGGAGGCTTTTAAACAGGGGCGTGAAGAAATTGATGCCATAAAAAACAATGCAGAAGAACCGACGTTTGAGAATACCATTGCGGCATTGGATTATGCCGGGAGCTTGTTGTCAAGAACATCGGGTGTGTTCTATAACCTGTTGAGTTCTGAAACATCGGACACATTGCAGGAAATAGCTCAGATCCTGTCGCCTAAAATGACAGCGTATCATAACGATATCACGCTGGACGATGCATTATTCGGACGTGTGAAGGCTGTATATGATAAGCGAAATGAGCTGGAACTGACCACGGAACAAACGAAATTGCTGGAAGATACCTACTCCGGTTTTGCCCGTAACGGAGCCAATCTGGATGAAGCCGATAAAACAAAACTGCGAGCCATAAACGAGGAGTTGTCAAAACTTTCACTGGATTTCAATAATCATGTACTGGCTGAAACCAATGCCTGGACAAAGCTGGTTACGAACGAGGAAGACCTGAAAGGAATACCTGAAGGTATGAAATCGATTCTGGCTTCCAAGGCTAAAAAAGAAGGCAAAGAGGGGTGGCTTGTGGATATTACCATGCCGGTATATGTGAGCGTGATGAAATATGCAGATAACCGTGATCTGCGCCACGAGCTGTACATGGCATACGGTCAAAAAGGGTTTCAGGACAATGAAAATAACAATGAAGCTATTGTTAAACGGCTGACCCGGTTACGCCTTGAACGAGCCCATCTTCTGGGTTATGATACCTATGCTGATTATGTGCTGGTACGCCGCATGGCAGAAAATCCGGATAATGTTTATGAATTGTTGAACAAGCTTCTTGCTGCATCCTTGCCTGCTGCTGAAAAAGAAAAAGCAGAAGTTGCTGCCAAAGCTAAAGTGCTTGGATTTAAGGGCGAACTGATGCCCTGGGACTGGTCGTATTATTCTGAAGAACTGAAAAGCGAAAAGTTCGATCTGGATGATGAAATGCTGAAGCCCTATTTCAAGCTTGAAAATGTAATCAGTGGTGTATTCGGCCTGGCAACTGATCTGTATGGAATAACATTTAAAGAAAACAGGGATATTCAGGTTTACAATCCTGAAGTCATTCCCTATGAGGTATACGATCAGGATGGTTCTTTTCTTGCCGTGTTGTATGCCGATTTCCATCCCAGAAAGGGGAAGAGAGGCGGTGCCTGGATGAGCAATTTTAAAGGACAGTGGAAAAAAGACGGAAAAGACAGCAGGCCGCATATTACCATTGTGATGAACTTTACGCCAAGCACAGAAGATGCCCCTTCGCTGCTGACGTATGACGAAGTGGAGACCTTTCTGCATGAATTTGGCCATTCTTTGCATGGTATGTTTGCCGCTACAACTTATCCGGGACTTTCCGGAACCAGTGTGTTCCAGGATTTTGTGGAATTACCTTCCCAGATCATGGAGAACTGGGGCCCTGAAAAACAGTTCCTTGATAAATTTGCAGTTCATTATAAAACTGGTGAGCCCATTCCTGCAGAACTGGTTCAGAAGATCGTGGATTCACGAAACTTTAATGCCGGTTATCAATCCGTACGTCAGCTAAGCTTTGGTTTGCTTGATATGGCCTGGCATACATTGGAACAACCTTATGACGGCAATGTGAAAGAGTTCGAGGAACAAGCCTGGGCACCGACACGACTTTTTCCTGAAATAGACGGCGTATGCATGAGTACACAATTTGGCCATTTGTTCGCAGGTGGTTATGCTGCCGGATACTATGGTTATAAATGGGCAGAGGTGCTGGATGCCGATGCATTTTCACTGTTCCGTGAAAAAGGAATATTCAATAAGGATGTTGCCACGTCATTCAGAAAAAATATTCTGGAAAAAGGGGGTACCGAGAACGCAATGGTACTTTATAAACGTTTTCGTGGTCAGGAACCTTCTATCGATGCACTGTTGATGCGCAGTGGTCTGAAAAGCGCATCCTGATACATGCCGTTACTGAAAGGATATCATAAAGAGGTTCGGGCTTTGCTTGGCAGTTTGACTGCGAAGAGGCTTTCGAACCTCTTTCTTTTGTATGGATCACATGGCCTTTCAAAACTGCTGAAACGAAATTTGCACCGTGGCAAACCGGCCTATTTGACCCTGGAAACAACAAATAGCTGTAATCTGTCCTGTCCGGAATGTGTCACCGGGATGAACGGTTTGAAACGGGCCACATCCTGGATGTCAGCCGGGGATGCTGCAAAGGTGATAGCGCAGACAAAGGCCCATGCTATTGTAGCTAATCTGTATTTTCAGGGTGAACCTCTGCTGAATCCGGATCTTTTTAAGATCATTGCAGAAACATCGGATGCCGGCATCTATTCCATTATTTCTACCAATGCCCAGAATCTGACACCTGAAAAAGCAGAACAACTGGTTGAAAATGGATTGAATAAAATTGTGGTTTCAATGGACGGGTTGACCCAGGAAACGTATGCGAAGTACAGGGTACGGGGAAAACTGCAACATGTTCTTGATGGCATTGCCAATCTGGTGGAAGCCAGAAAAAAGTATAAGAGTGTGTTTCCGCTAATTGAGGTTCAGTTCATAGTATTCCGGTTCAATGAACATGAAATTCCGGAAGCCCGAAAAAAAGTATACGATTTGGGAGTAGACCGGTTCTTTCTTAAAACCGCCCAGTTTTACGATGCAGAGAGAGCCAAAGACTGGATGCCGCTGGAAAGCAGGTATGCACGGTATCGCAGCAGTGATAACTCAAGGATTAAAAACAGTGCTGCATCGGGATGTAAAAAGATGTGGACCAGTATGGTGGTATGTTCAGGGGGTGAAACAGCTCTGTGTTGCATGGATAAAAACGCATCATTCTCACCAGGGAAAATTCAGGATGGGAGTACAGATCGGATTTGGCAAGGCCATAAAATGAGACAATTCCGGCAAAGGGTAGCGGAGGGAGAGTATTTATCCATATGCCGGAACTGTCCGTTAAAGGGTTAATATGCTGTAGTTAAAGCCCCAGTGCTTCACGTAAGGTGTGTTTCCAGATAATATAGCCTTTATGTACCATATGCAGGTTATCCTTGCAGAAGATGTCATTCTTTAAAGTCCCGTCAGCATTAAACATCGGAGTTGAGACGTCCACATAAAATACATTATTATAGGCATTTGTCATGTCCTTCATTTTTTGATGCAGCTCCTTGTACTGATCCCACAAAGCCATACGAGCTATGGATGGTTTGGGTGACAAAAAGTATATTTTTGTATCTGCCTTGTTCGCTTGTGCTTCGCTGATAAACCGTTCCATATTGTTGATAATGGTATCCAGAGGGAACTTGTCAACAATGTCGTTGTCACCTTCGTAATAAACGATCATCGCCGGATTATAGGGCAGAACAATATCATTCATGTGCAGAAGCACATCTTTGGAGTTGGATCCGCCAAATCCACGATGAATCACATTCAATTCAGGAAAATCTTCATGAACCGAACCCCATAAACGCATACTCGAACTGCCGATAAACAGAGCTCCGTCAGGTTCCGGGAAACTGATCCTGTCCTTTAAATGGAATATATTAAACGATTCATAAAACCGTGGAGCCGGAATATGGACATATTTTCGTGGTGACACTATCAGATTATGAAAACCAATGGTTTGGCCATTAAGAACAACGGATAATGTGTCGTTCATAGCATCAAATCCGGTTCCGGGATCGACTTCAACTGTTTTGTCGGCATCATTGTTTTCTATGGGCAGCTCCTTAACAAGCTGATCACCTTTGTAAATTGCAAGATCACCTTTCCCTGTAAAGCCTGTTATTGAAAGGGTAATATCCTTATCATCGGTAATGGTAGTTTTACTGGTTGTTTCATACAGTTTCGATTCTGCTTTGCCCAGCCTGACCGGATAATGGGTAAATGAAGTCTCGTTACTGAAATTTCCGGCATACAGTTTAAGACTGTTCATGTCGGGATCATTTTTCCTATCAGGATCATTTACATAAATCTGTAAAGAGAGCGTTGAGCCAACCTGTGGCTTTTTTCCAATGGCTTCGGTGGCTATAAAGACTTCCAGTTTGGTTGTACCGTTTTCTGTGTGTCCCATTGCTTTTTGAGAAGGTCCTACAGATCGTAGATAACATTTCTTTCGGTGATCTGTCACATAAATAATTCCATCACCATTGGGGTGAAAAGTCAGTGGGATGGAGTACTGCACTATATCATCTTTCCCTTTGTCAGGTGATATGAAAATGTCAATGGCATCGCTCTTGCAACAGGAATCAGGATGAATATAGTTTATGTCATCATTAATTTCAAAGAAGAGATAAATTCCTTCTCCTGCCCATGCGGCACTTATTTGGGCTTTTAAATCTTTTGGGTTGGGTACGTTTCCAAACTCATCAGAAAAAATGCGGACGTGGTCCACTTTGTTCCAGTCATCAAACTGACCATCTATATTAATATTAGGCTGTTCGGCAAAAACCAATTCCGTATCCGTTGGTTTATAAGTTCTGTTACACGATACGAACAGAATTAAAATGAATATTAGAAACGGGTTTAAATAATGAAAAACATTCGTACAACGATTGTCTTGTGTCCTCTGTCTTGATTCTTGTGTCTTCATGAAGGTCATTTTGAAAAGTTTTCCTTATTGATTTTAAGTACCTGATCCGACTTGCAAACCGGACAGTTGTGTTCAGCCAGGGTTTCCGGAACAGTAAAGCGGGTAAAGCATTCCTTGCAGCTGTACCAGTTGTCATTAAGGTTGGCATTCCCGAAAACGGTTCTGATCTCCTTTACATTTACAAGGGCGTCTGCTATTTTCCTTCTGGCACTTTCGTAAATCCGGGCGAATGTAGCTCTGGAGACATCCATCTTAAGAGCAGCTTCCTCATGATTCATCAGGTCATAATCAGCCAGTTTTATGGCTTCATATTCTTCGTAGTTTAAGTTGACAGAATCATTCGGTCTCGTACATCCATAAGGTTTATAACCTCTGAAACCCGGAGGTGCTGTTATATTTCGTAAACGTCTTCTTCTTGGCATATGTTATATTTATTACAAATTTAATGAGAATATGCTCATAATAATGGTTTTTGTGAAAACTTTTTTAAAAGTATGTCTAATAATATGTTTTTTAAATCTTTAAAATCCTTTTTGTAAGGAATATTCTGAATAAATTTGTTTTTAAACACAATTTCAAGGATGCACATTCACTACATTGACGAAGTAATTTCAACGAATCATTACCTGGCGCATTTACCCAACAATGATAATCTGCCTGAAGGATTTATGGTGGTTACTGATTTTCAGACGGGAGGCAGAGGTCAGGCCGAAAACAGATGGGAGTCTGAGAGAGGTCTGAATATTTTGTGTTCCACCTGGTTCTCATTTGAATTTCTGGAACCTGCAAATCAGTTTTACATTTCAAAAGCTGCAGCTATTGCCTGTAAGGAATTGCTTAGCTTTTTAGAAACATCTGTGGCGCTGAAATGGCCTAATGATATTTATATTGGTGACAAAAAAGCCGGGGGAATTCTGATTGAAAACAGTATAATCGGGAATGCAGTTTCAAATACCATAGTGGGCATTGGATTAAATGTCAATCAGTCAGTATTCGGTGATAATCTGCCAAATCCTGTGAGTCTTAATATGATTACCGGAGAAACATACAATCTTCAGAACCTGGTTAAGGAATTACAACTCGATCTGATTCATTGGTTTAATATATTGCAGGACAGACAGTTTGAGTTGATTGATGAGGCATATACAGAATCGTTGTACCGAAAAAATGGAAAATGGCCTTTTAAAATTGGTGAAGCCGTTTTTGAAGCTGAGATAAAGGAAATACTTCCGTCAGGTCAGTTAGTGCTTGCAACAAACGACGGTGAAAAAACGTTTTGGTTCAAAGAAGTTGAATTTGTAATTTAATTAATCATTCCGAAAAATCACCGGTGGACCTTCATTAAATGAGCAATCAGAAAACATATAGTTGTGATCCGATGTGTTGGGTAGAGGCGTACGGTGATGAACTGTTCAGGTTTGCATATGCCCGGATTGGAGACAGGGAAGAGGCTGAAGATTTAGTGCAGGAAACTTTTTTGTCAGCCCTGAAAAACCTGAATAATTTTCGCAGGGATTGCAGTGAGAAAACCTGGCTGTATAATATCCTTAAAAACAGAATTATTGATTTCTACAGAAAAAAGGCTGTGAAAAGCAAGGTTGCTGAGAGTACGGATGATCAGGAGTTTTATGCAGGCTATTTCAAATCTGATGGATTCTGGGATGAAAGTGTGATGCCCAAGCCCTGGAGTATGGATGCTGATCAGGACCTGAGCAATGAGGAATTTTTGAAAATTCTTGCGTTTTGTATGGAGCGGTTGCCCAATTTGTGGTCATCTGTATTTTCTTTAAAAAATATGGACGATAAAACAACGGATGAAATATGTAAGGATTTGGGAATTACATCGTCTAATCTTTGGGTAATAATTCACAGGGCTAAATTGCAGCTTCGTGGATGTATTGAAAAAAACTGGTTTAATAGTTAGGGCATGGGGGAATGGATGAATAAAATAATGTTGACCTGCCTTGAAGCAACAAAGCTAACAGTTCAAAAGTCATTTCGTAAGTTATCTTTCACGGAAAAGTTGCAGTTGAAAATGCATCATACGGTTTGTCATGCCTGTCGTAAATTCGATTCTCAGAATACGTTTATTGATCATGCAGTTAAAACTTATATTGAATCGACAGAAAAAAATAATGATTTAAAACTTTCCGATCGCAGGAAAAAAGTGATCAGTGATGCAATGCATGAATTATAGTGTAAAAAATATGCACCACCCACTGATTATGTGTAGTTTGCTGATGTAAGTTAAATCTCAATCAGACTGCTCTTAATGGCGTAAACCAATACTTCCACAATGTTTTTTGATCCGGTCTTGGTCATAAGACTTGCTCTGTATTTTTCTACGGTTCGATCCGAGATGCAAAGTTTGTCCGCAATAAGTTTGATCGGCAGTCCATCGCAGGATAGTTTCAGAACTTCCTTTTCCCGTTTTGAAAAGATGACATCCGGCTCCGGTTTGTGTTTAATCTCTTTGTCTGTAGTAACATAGCTCAGTTTCTGGACCAGGCTGTCAGTTACATCTATGTTTTCATCCTTCAATACCTTTGATATTGCCTCAATGTGTTTAGGGGTAAACCCGGTACTTATATTAGCTTTTAAGGGGGTTATAAGTCCAATAAATTTCCCTCCTGTAGGATGTCTGTCTGTTTTTGAAAGTGAAAGTAAAGCTTTTTGCACTGAGCCGTCCCGTAACTGAATGTTTATCTCTCCACTATAGGAATCGAGTACGTTATTGTTACAGTCCTGTAATATATTCTGCAGGTTTTTAAGGCTCCTGTTGTCAAATAATAAGTTGATTTTCAGATTTGGAATATCCTTGTCTTCATATCCAAATATCCTTTTAAAGGATTCATTAACCTGGGTGATTGAATTACAGTCAGTTAAAAAGACTGCATTAGGCATCATATCAAGTAGCGTTCTTAACTGTGTTCTTCCCACGCTAATCAGTCTGTCGTGTTTCTCAAGTCTAGTCTGTACCGTTTTAACCAGGCTTTTGTTATGGAAGGGCTTGATAATATAGTCATCCACACCAAGTTTTAGTCCAAGACTGATATCTTCTGCAGCAGCTCTTCCACTGATAAAAATAAAAGGGATATGTTTGGTTAATGAACTTTCAGAAAGAATATTGAATACCTGGTAGCCATCCATTGGAGACATGCAGATATCACACAATATCAGATCCGGAATTTGTTCGAATGCTTTTTGAATACCCTCGGCACCATTTTTTGTGTATACGCAATGATACCCGTTACTGTTAAGTACTGTTGTCATTAGCATTCCTATGTCCGCATCATCTTCTATTACCAGAATCTTCTTTTTACTACTCATCAGGATAGAATTTTATTAACAAAAATGTTAAGGCACTTTTCACTCTCAGCAAGAATGCTGGGCTAAAAGTACAAATAAATTCATAACATAGCTTAATTAATCTATCGCTCATTGGGAAGAAGAACAAATGTTATTAATGGATGCAAGTTGCAGGTTTCCGATTGTTCTTACAACAACAATACTGTAGGTCAACAGAAGAACAAAATTAAGACTTTTTAAGAATTAAAACAAAATAGTAACCTGAAAATATCGTTTTCAAGTTGATTGATTTTGATTTGACGGATAGATGTGTGTTTATGTGGTTGAAAATGAGGGAGAAAGATAGTATTCTAAACGTGTAAAAAATAGGTTAACTATTACGAGTACCTTCCGAATAAAATTTACATATAACTTAGTCAGGATTGATTTATTTCAAGTCTTGGCTGTGCTTTAATGTTATATTTATATTAAATCTAAACTATACTCTAATATATCCTTAAAATAAGGCTTTTAAGCAATATGTAATTTAGTGTCGCAAATATTCCATTTATCAAAATTTGATTTATTGTTAATAAATTGTAACTTTGACCACGAGTTAAGGTAAATTAATGTTAAATATTGGTTTTAAATGTAAATGATGGGACGATTATTGAAGAGAAGGATAACATGGAGTTTATTTATTCTTAATCTGGTTTTTGTTGGAAGTTTTGGAGATCTGATGGCGGCATCAGAAAATTCTGCAGGAGGTAATCATTTTGTCACGGTCTGGGATGGTGAAAATGGTTTTGGTCATATGAATATTTATATTGTGACTGCGACACTGGATAAATCACCGCTTCAGGCAGGAGATGAAATAGCTGTTTTCAGTGGCGATTTGTGTGTAGGTGCGACTACTCTGGCAGCAGCCTCGAATAACGATCTTATCAATCTGGTTGCATCACTTGATGATGGAACAGGGAATGGTTTTGTCAATGGCGATTCCATCATTTTCAAAGTGTGGGATATCAGTGACCAGGCCGAAAAGTTTGTGACCAGGGTTAACTATCGACAGGATGTATCAACCTGGATGACAGATGGACACTATGGATTTAATGAGTCATCGTTTGTTGACCTCGTTATTCAATCCGATTTTTATCAGAATATCGAACTCTCTTCAGGATGGAACCTGTTTTCTGGATACGTCTTAGATGAAAATCCTGATATGAAACATGTACTGGACAGCCTTATTAGCGAAGGTGATTTGATAAAGGTTCAGGATGAATCAGGTAAAACGCTTGAAGATCTCGGGGCTTTAGGAGGCTGGAAAAACAATATTGGTAATATGAAAAGTACCGAGGGATACAAGATAAAGGTATTGAATGACTGCAATCTGGCGTTAAGGGGTTTGCCGGTTACTGTTCCTGTGGATATCAATCTGAATGCAGGATGGAATATCATATCATTCCCGGTCAATTATCAGGTGGATGCTAAGAACGTATTTCAGTCGCTTATTGATAATGGAACGCTTGAGAAAGTTAAGGATGAGCGTGGCAATTCTCTCGAAGACTGGGGTATTTACGGTGGCTGGGTCAATAATATTGGCAATTGCAGGCCTGGAGAAGGTTATGAAGTATATGTCAACGCTGATGTAACCCTTACGATCTCAACTCAGTTTAACAAGTCTCAGGAAATTTACAGCTTAAGCGCTGATCCGACATATTTCATGACAGTCTACGAAGGTAATGGTTTGGATCATATGAACATCAATATTCTGGCACTGGATGCCTCAGAACTGCAGATAAATGACGAAATCGCAGTGTACGATGGCGAAAACTGTGTGGGTGCGGTAAAAATAACCGAGGATCATATCTCTAAAAATGCAGCTGTCATTAATGCAGCATCAGCATTTGCAGAAGATCCTGGTTTTGAAGAAGGTGACTATATAACTTACAAAATATATAAGGCAGGTGAGAAGGTGGTCAGAAGTGTTAATCCGATATATTTAAAAGGCTCTGATAAGTTTGTAAAACTTGAAAGTTCCTTTGTAAAACTTAATGTAGTCCTTAATGACAAGCCGGAAGATTCAGCCTTTGGAGTAAGTGCCTTCCCGAATCCAACAAGCGGTATCTTTACTGTAAATATAAAAGCTGCTCAAAACGAAAGCTGTATGGTGGATATATATGATGTTACCGGTAAAATTATCGAGCGCCGCAATCTTAATTATTCTGCGGAATCGTTTGATCTTACAGGAAGACCACAGGGCGTATATCTGGTGAAGACCACTGTTGGTGATTCGGTTACGGTCAATAAGATAAATCTTCAGTATTAAAGAATTTTACAGGTAGTTATTATAGAGATATAACGTAGTATTAAAGCAGGGCGAAGATTATACGCGCCCTGCTTTTTATGTATTTTTACATTGTATCAATGTTAAATGGCTTGTGTGGAATGAACAAACAAAAGGTTCTGAGTTGTTGTATAAAGTGGAACGTTTTAAGAAATGGTTATTAATTCCATTACTTTAACCTTGGAAAGTGCATGTGCTTGGGTGATGTAACCAAATCCCTAAAGTTTTCTTGCTGAAAATTTAAATTGGCTTTTCGGTTTAGGTGGATAAATATCCGTATCTTGTCAACAAGTTTTTAACAGGAATTGAGGTAGTCTTGGTAAATCGCTTATGAAAAGGTCTGTTGTCGTAATACTGTTTCTGTTTTGTTTGTTTTGGATAACTATTCAAAATTCTTTTGCTGTATCTATAAGTATAAAGAATAGCTTGATCAGCGGGACAACTGTTCAGATGAAATACAGTATAGATACTATTAACGAAGGATGGACTGTATGTGAGGATGGCTCTACCCCGTTTTTATTTCCAGATACAGGTAACTATGAACTTATAGTATGTGATACGATACTGGCAGATACGACCAGATTTTTTATTCCTGCAAAAGCTGAAGCTCCTTTATATAGTATTAATTATGGTCTCGAGCAGACCAACGAAGTTTTAGCTTCCACGGATGCCTATTCCTGGAATGTGGATTTAAGTGCTTCTATAGCAGGAAATGACATCAATCCAGTCAGTCTCGATGTGGTCGGTGTTGCTAAATCACTTTATCTGTTTACCATGCCAACCGATACAACGGTGATTTCAAAAGCAGATACTCTACTTGTAAAAGGCAGACCTTTGGCGCCTGTGCTTAATATTGATTATATCAATGAATCAACTGCTGACTTATATGGAGATACGCTAAGGTATGCACATGACAGTCTGTTTTCTGATATGCAGTCAGATAGCTATGGTTATATCACGTTGGTGCCTTCAGATACACTATGGTTTTTTTATAATTCTACATCTTATAATTTTAAATCTGATACCTCTTTCCTGATTATATCCTCGCGACCGGATACGCCTGACGTAGTTATAAATTATAATTCTGAAACGCTTACTAACGTGACAGGAAGTGTTGAATGGACTACGGGATCTGTATTTTCGCCATTGACAAACAATGAATCCATAACCGGTATCATTCCGGCTTCATCTTTAGGTAATGATACTGCATTAATTTATGTTTCTGCAGTGGCAAATTCACATTTCAGATCAGATACGCAGAAGTTGATAATTCCAAAACGTTATCCTGCGCCATCTATCACTGAAGATGATGTAAACGATGAGTTTTCATGGACATATGTGGGTTCGTTTACTGATCCGACAGAATATGAATATTCCACAAATGGAGGAACCGGCTACGGTCCTTGTAGTACAAATCCTGAAAGTTTAGGAGCAATAGATCTTGCAGCTGGCCAGTTATTGGTACGACTGAAATCAGGTGTAGATTATTTTGCCGGTGAAGCCGATGCGTCAACAATTGCATTCACAGCCGTTGGTGCTTTGCCCCTTTCTGGGGTAGATGTGCACATTGACAGTGCCAAATTAACGGGTACGACAACAGAAATGGAATACAGTCTGAATTCCACGGATGGGAAGGATGGAAATTGGACTATATGTGGTGATCCTGAAACAACCCTACTTATTGATTCAGCCGGAGGATTTAATGTGTACGTTCGTCAGGCTGCTGATACAACAAACAACCAACTTGTTAGGGCTATTCTAGTTGCGGCTCCGGCTCCGGATTATACAATTAACTATGTAAATGAAACAACAGCTGAAATAATTCCTGCAACAGCAGAATTTGCCTGGCATACGGATTGGAGCGATAAAACCGATGGTCCCGGGACAGTATTTGATTTATCTTCTGCCGTTGGGACTAAGGATACCGCTGTATACTTCAGAATAAAGGCCACACAATATACTGTTGCTTCGCTATCACAGAGCTTGCCGATTTCATCAAGACCAACTATAAGTTATACGGTAAATTATAACAGAGAAAAGACTAACGAAATTGTTCCGTCGGATGTGAAATATTCAGAAATGTCGGATATGTCAGCTTCAAATCCTGGGCTTGGGGACTCATTAAGTGTAACTCCGGGAACAGATTATTGGCTACAAAAAGATGCAGATGGTAGTAACTTCTCATCTCAGATTTTTCATTTGGTTGTAACGTCTCGTCCGGCAGCTCCGGTATATATCATAAATTATGCAGCAGAAACGACCGTTGAGGTTATCCCGGATACAGTTGAGTGGGATAGTCAAAGTAATATGGCTGGTGCACAGGTTGGCGGAAATATTGCTTTACCGCTTGATCCTTCAACATCGTATTATTTCAGGTATAAAAGCACCGCTTATCATTTTAAATCCGAAACATCTGCCGCATTAACTACGCCGGCCCGTGCAGTGATAAGTTATGGAACTGATTACGATCTGGAAGAAACCAAAGAAAATATTCCGACGGATGTGTGGTATGCAGATAATGCCGCAATGAGTTCGTCTGTGCAGGGAAATAATGTACCTATTAGCGTGACGCCGGGATCAGATGTATGGTTCCGGAAAGAAAGTGGTGGCGGATTGTTTGCCTCCGATACTTTTCGGTTAGTGGTCGATGTCCGTCCAACGGCACCCGCTTATACGTTAAATTATTCGGTCGAAACTACAAATGAAATTGTTCCGGATACAGTTGAATGGGATACGCAAAGCAGTATGGCTTCTGCACAGGTTGGCGGAAATATTGCTTTACCGCTTGATCCTTCAACATCGTATTATTTCAGGTATAAAAGCACCGCCTATCATTTTAAATCCGTAACATCGGTTGCCTTAACAACACCGGCTCGTGCATTGATAAGTTATGGTATTGATTATGATCTGGAAGAAACCAAAGAAAATATTCCGACGGATGTGTGGTATGCTAATAATGCCGCAATGAGTTCGTCTGTGCAGGGAAATAATGTACCTATTAGCGTGACGCCGGGATCAGATGTATGGTTCCTGAAAGAAAGTGGTGGCGGCTTGTTTGCCTCCGATACTTTTCATTTAGAAGTCGATGTCCGTCCAACGGCACCCGCTTATACGTTAAATTATGCCGCTGAAACTACAAATGAAATTGTTCCGGATACAGTTGAGTGGGATAGTCAAAGTAATATGTCGGGTGCACAGGTTGGCGGAAATATTGCTTTACCGCTTGATCCTTCAACATCTTATTATTTTAGGTATAAAAGCGGAGTAACACATTTTAAATCTGATACTTCGGCTGCCTTAACAACACCGGCTCGTGCAGTGATAGGTTATAGTATTGATTATGATCTGGAAGAAACCAAAGAAAATATTCCGACGGATGTGTGGTATGCAGATAATGCCGCAATGAGTTCGTCTGTTCAGGGAAATAATGTACCTATTAGTGTGACACCGGGAACAGATTTATGGTTCTGGAAAGAAAATGATGGAAGTCTGTTTGCGTCAGATACAGTTCCGTTTGCAGTACCTGACAGACCTGCAACACCATCTGTTAGTATTGATTATGAGACAGAAACAGTCAGCGGAGTTGCATCCAATACGCAATGGAATGCTTCAGGATCTATGACGGGGCTTGCAGATGGTGCTTCATTAACAGCTTATATTCCTGCAAATGGAGAGTTGGTAAAAACTATTAACGTTGAAATTGACACAACAGCAGGTTCGTTTCGCTCTGAGCAACAAACACTAACCCTTAATCCAAGGAGTGCAGCTCCTGTTATTACTTCGTACAACGATGTAAGCGAACCCAATACATTCACATTTACTCCGGTGAGCGGTTTTGCA
Organism: Quyinboa mangrovi; assembly: GCF_042219825.1. NCBI lineage: Bacteria > Pseudomonadati > Bacteroidota > Bacteroidia > Bacteroidales > Quyinboaceae > Quyinboa > Quyinboa mangrovi. The sequence goes on along the minus strand of NZ_JBHJHQ010000008.1, from coordinate 182,411 downwards.
AATCCATCCGATTATGAATACAAATACAACAGTTCTGCATGGATGCCGTGTACAACATTTTCACCAACAATACAGTCTGATGTAGCAATTCCCATTGGTGATTTAAAAGTACGTTTAAAAGCAAGCAGTTCAGCATTAAGGTTTGCCGGAATGGAGTTTGCATCAACCAAGGCTTATTCAAGTATTGTTGCTACCGATCTGAACAGTGTAGGTATTGATATTTCTGCAGGACTAATTACCAATACTACCACTGCCATGGAATACAGTTTTGATTCCACGGATGGAACGGATGGTAACTGGAGCCCTGCTGAGAACGGAAATACAGTTGTTAGCTTTGATGCTGCAGGAGGTTATCCTGTTTATATCAGACAAATTGCATTGCAGGAAAATTACAGGTTGGTTTATTCTGTGGTTGCACAGTTGCCTGCTCCAACGTATGAAGTGGATTATTACACCGAGAGGACAAAAACCGGAATAGCAGCCACCGATGAATATTCCTGGAATGCCGATTTTAGCAGTCTGGTTCAGGGAACCGGAGCAACGGTAGCATTAAATCCAGGTTCAGTTGCTGATACATTGTATATCAGGACTTCCGCCACCTCAACTGCCGTTGCGTCTTCAGTTCAAAGTTTACGAATAAAAACGCGTCCTGTGGTAACTGATTATACGCTGGATTATGTGAATGAAAAAACCAAACAAACCGTTCCGTCAACGGTTGAGTGGGACAATAATGCAGTATTTAGCAGTCCCGCAATTGGCGACGGTAGTAATGTGGGTTTAAGCCCGGGTACAACGTATTATTTCAGAATAAAGGCCACAGATAACAGTTTTAAATCGTTGGTGGATCAGGTTGCTGTTCCGTCAAGGCCAACCATTAATTTTTCCGTTGACTACATCAATGAAACAACAAATGAGCCTGTTCCTGCTGGTGTAATTTATGATGATAATATCAGCTTTGGTTCACCCCAAAACGGTACTGGTATTAAAGTGCCGGTTACACCAGGCACAAATATGTATTTAAAGCAGGTTGCTGTTGCTGATGTTTCGTTGGCATCTTCACCTTTCACTCTTACTGTTTCCGGTAGACCTTCCTCCGTGAGCTATAGCATAGATTATGTCAATGAAAAAACAACTACTACTGTTCCTTCAACGGTTGAGTGGTCCAATCAACCGGACTTTTCAACTTCAATACCAGGTTCCGGTACGTATGTTAATCTGGATCCTGAGAAAACATATTATTTCAGGAGAAAAGCTACAATTACTACATTTGCGTCTTTAGCAACTAATTTTACTGTCCCGGCCAGACCAGTATTTACGATTGGCATTAATTATCCTCTGGAACGTACAAATGCTGCGGTACCATCAACGGTTATTTATGCCTATAACAGTGGATTTAGTTCATCTCAACATGGAACCGGTTCGTCCATTGTAGTAACTCCGGGTGTAAATTTATGGTTTATGCAGGAGGCTCTGCCGTTCACGTCATATGCATCTGATCCCTATGAATTGGTTGTACCTGCCAGACCGATACCGACAGCTTACACTATTGATTATTTTAATGAAACTACAAATGAATTGATCCCATCAACGGTTCAGTGGTCTCTTTCTGCTGGAATGACAGATCCCAATACCGGAACCGGAAGCGTTATTTCAATTCTTCCTGCCACAAAATATTATTTCAGGGAAAAAGCGACACCAACAAAGTTTGAATCGGAGGTGTCGGCACCATTGGAAGTCCCGGCAAGAGAGGATATCAGTTTTACGGTTAATTATACTAATGAGCATACTTCGGAACTTGTGACAAATGCTTACTCATGGTCATACAACTCAGACATGTCCGGGGCAACATCAGGTTCAGGCACTTATCTTGCACTTTCGCCTGGAGTGGATGTTTATTTCAGGAAAAAAGCACAGGATGGTGTAGCCTATAAATCGAATATATTTCAATTAAACGTACCGGACAGACCGGCTTCTGTTTCGTATGAAACGAATTATGTTACAGAAAAAACCAAGTCAATTGTGCCTACTACTGTGGAATGGTCTAATCAGTCTAATATGACCAGTCCCCAGAGTGGAACCGGACAGGAGTTGCCCTTAACGCCAGACACAAATTATTTCTTCCGGGTAAAATCCACAAATGCAAATTTTGTATCTGAGACTTCTCCGGAATTATATGTGCCTTTGCGGCCTTCATTAAATGTAACGATAGATTATGTGCAGGAACAGACAAATCAGATCGTATACAGTAATACTATCTGGTCAAAATCATCCGATTTAAGCAATCCTACAACCGGAACAGGTACGGTAGTTCCCATTACACCTGGTCAGGATATGTGGTTTATTAAACCTCCTGTTCCTGACGTGTCCTTAAAATCAAATACGGTATATCTTGATGTGAGTGGAAGACCAGTTTCCCCGACATTCTCTATCGATTATACAAATGAAACTACTACTGCTCCTGTTCCGACAACGGTAGAGTGGTCAACCCAACCCGATATGACCGGATCAACCACTGGAACAGATGCAAAGATCACTCTCGATCCGTCAACCAGTTACTATTTCAGAACAAAGGCAACCAGCACTACATTTGCTTCAGCAGTATCTCCTGCATTAGCTGTGCCTTCCCGTCCGGATCTGAATTTTACAATTGATTATTTTAATGAACGTACGAACGAAGTTGTGGAAACAGATGTATATTGGGCAGATAATGAAAATATGATAGGTGCTACCCAGGGAAACGGTGCTGTTCTTCCACTTACTCCGGGACAGGATATCTGGTTCAGGAAAAAAGCATCCGTGGACAGATACTCGTCTCAGATCTTTCATCTTATTGTCCCACCACGGCCCGATGTGCCTTCGGTTCAGGTCAATTACATAGATGAAACCATTTATAATGTACCTGGCTATTGTCAGTGGGATGTGACAGGACCGTTTACAGATGTGTTCACCAATGCGTCATTGACAGCTTATATTCCTGGTTATGGAAATCCGGTTAAAAATATTGTGTTCAAGGTTAAAGCTACCGCTTCGTCCTTTGTATCAGGTGCACAGGTCTTAACTATTCCGGCACGGAAACAGGCACCAACAATTGTGTTTTATAATGATGCCACCGATCCGAATTCATTTACTTACAGCTTTATATTTGGATATATACAGTACTCAGATTACGAGTACAATATTAATAATACAAGCTGGGAGCCAACAACTAATATCACGCAGGAAGTTCCTTCTGATCTGCAGATTCTTGCAGGTGATTTGTTGTTGAGATTGGCAGCCGATAATGATGAACCAAGATTTGCAGGTGAATCTTATGCATCGACAGTTACGTTTACCGGGACACCTCCTTTGGATTTGAGCACTGTTGATCTGGATCTTATTGCTTCACAAATTACGGGCACCACAAATCAAATGGAGTATAGTCTTAACTCAACCAATGGAACAAATGGTACATGGACAACCTGTTCAAATGGCAATACAAGTATAAGCTATGATATTTTGGGAGGGTTTAAAGTATACGTCCGACAGACAGATCTCACAGGAAATAAACGGTTGATATATAATGTGGCCGTGCAGGCAGATGCACCTTCTTACAGTATAGATTATATCAACGAAACATTGAATGATCCATTGGATTCCGGGGACGAGATGACCTGGAACAGTAATTTGACAGGTTTTGTAAAAGGAGATGGTGTTACAGAACCTGCACTGAATATCACAACGAGCGGAACAACGGCATATATCAGGACGGCATTGTCTCAGTATGTCGTAGCATCAAAAGTTCAGTCATTGACTATTCCGGCCAGAGAAGTTCTGTCTTATACTATTAATTTTATCAATGAAACAACCAATCAAACCATTGATTCGGATGTTGAATGGGCTTTGAATTCAGGGTTTACCAATTACAATGTTGGTGCCGGAACGGTTATCCCGGTTACGCCATCCCAGAATATGTGGTTCAAACGCAGGGCACATATTGATCAGTTTGAATCGGCAGTTTATGAGCTGGTTGTGCCTGCAAGAAGAACTCCGATACCTTCATTCACAATAGATTTTGCCAATAAAACAACAGCAGAAAATATAGCAGATACTGTTGTATACAGTACCATGTCTGACATGAGCAGTGCTGTTCAGGGTACAGGCGCAAAAGTGGCTGTTACTCCGGGAACTTCGTTGTTCTTCAGGACCAAAGCATCAGTCAATAAATTTGCCTCTGCTATATTTGAACTGGCAGCTCCATATCCTCCCGCTGCACCTGATCCGGGCATAGATTATGTAAATGAGGCATTGATAAATATTGAGGAAGCCTGTGAGTGGTATATGAACAGTTCTTATGAGCCGATAAGTGAAGGTGAAAATATATCAGCATTTGTGCCTTCGTCCGTTGAACCGGCAAATGAGTTGCAGGTCAGGTATAAAGCTACGGATAATTCATTTGCGTCCCCTGACAAAACTGTGACTTTGAATCCAAGAATTCAGGCACCTGCTATTCTGACAATAGATGATGAAGGTGATTCCTTAACCTGGAGTACAATATCCGGCTATGCCGCCCCAGGTTTATATCAATATTCTGTGAATAATGGTAGTACATGGAATCAATGCGATTCATCTACAATTTTTGTGGGTGATATAATTATTCCTGTTGGAAGTTTCAAACTCAGACTGAAAGGAAATAATACTGCAGGTAGTGAACATTTTGCCAGCGATGCGGCGACTAATGATGTTGCATTTACTGCCATTGCATTAATTGGCTTGGATTCGGTTTATGTCAATATTGTAAAAGGATTATTAACCGGAACAAGTACTGAAATGGAATACAGTCTCACCTCTACAGATGGTGAAAACGGGGACTGGATCACTGCATTGGACGATACCACTTTTGTTGATTATCCAATTGATGGCGGTTATAAAGTGTTTATACGGCAGAAGAATAAGACGCTGAATTTCAGTGAGGTTTTTGATGTTGAAACACCAAGGCCGGCTCCTGATTTTTCCATTGATTTCTATACGGAATATCTGGATCAAGCCGTTGCTGATACCATTCAGATATCCGCTAAATCAGATATGGAAGACGTAATAGCAGGTCAGAATAATGCTTACAGAATTATTCCGGGCAAAAAGGATTCATTCATTTATCTGCGTGTAGTGGCCGATTCATTGCGGGTTCCTTCAGAGATACAGCAACTATATATTCCGGCCAGACCTGATGCGCCACAGTTCACCATAAACTTCCCGGATGAAGCAACCAATGAAATTCTTAACGATTCAATAGAATGGGCTGATAACAGTGATATGACGAATGCAAAGGCGGGCGAAGGTACAAGACTGGCTCTCAATCCACAGGATAAGATTGATTCGTTGTATTTCAGATTAGTACCGACAGATACGTCATTTGCATCGGATAAACTTTTGTTGATTCTTCCGGCAAGGCCGGTTACTCCGGATGTTGGAATCAATTATGTCAAAGAAATAATTTACGATGTTCCAACTGGCTGCCAGTGGGATATAAGCGGAAACTTTGAACCCGTGGCAGATAGCCTGAGTTTGGTTGATTATATTCCGGCTTCGAATGAGAATGAAGTTGTTGCTGTTTTTAAAATTCTATCTACCAGTTCAACATTTGCATCACTTCCAAATTCCGTTACGATAAAGCCAAGGTCACAAGCTCCTTCGTTCACTGCATATAATGATGTGTTTGATACATTTACTTTTGATCCACTGACCGGAATTGGAGAAGCCGGATCATATGAGTATTCGTTGGATAATGGTGTAACCTGGTCTGTAGCTGAAGATTTTACGGTAGAAGTCGGGAATATTAACCTTGATGCCGGGGTTATTAAATTGCGTGTAAAAGCCGATGATGATAATGAGCGGTTTAATGGTGAAGCCGCCAGTTCAACCCAGGCATATACGTATACCGACATTTTGTCCTTCGAAGTTGTCAACGTTGATTTGCTCACTAACACTTTATCCGGAACATCACAGTTGATGCAATATAGTATTTTGCCGAAAGGAAGTAATGATACGATTTGGGTGAACTGTAACGATGCAACCACTGAATTTGAGTATTCTTCCGATGGAGATTTCGGAATCCTGATGCGGCAGATCGGTAAAGAATTTAATCAGGATATGATCCTGTATGTTGATCCACCGGCCTCCGGACCCAAATATCGGATTGATTTTTATAATGAACAGCTTGCTGAACCGGTGAGTAGCAGTGATGAATATGCTACCCAATCTGATATGGGAGATGCCGTTGCCGGAGATGATGTTACAGTTCTGGCGCTTGAACCGGATCACACCGATTCAGTACTGTATTTCAGAACGATGGCTACGCAAACCACTTTAGCGTCTCATATATCTGAACTGATTATTCCCGCCCGTCCGGATCTGAATATGGGAATTGATTTTGAAAATGAAGTTACATCACGAATGATTCCGGATGTAATGATCTGGTGGACCAAACCGGATCAGTCCGATTCCCTGAAGGGTGAAAATGTTGTTATCCCGGTTGAACCGGAAGATAAAATATGGTTCCTGCAATATGCAACCGATACGTCGTTTAAATCGTATGTAGATACGTTAATAGCTCCTGCACGTCCGGAAGCTCCTGTATTTACCATTGATTTTTATAACGAGACTACAATGGAAATTGCATCAGATGCCGTAATCTGGTCTTTGGATGCCGGATTTACTGTGAAAAACAAGGCTGGTAATGATGTTATTCCTTTGTCTCCCGGTAAGGATACATGGTTTGCTTACGAAGCTACAGATACCAGTTACAGCAGTCCGAGTTATATGCTGGAGGTACCTATTCGTCCGGATAAGCCGGATAGGCCGGTTATTGATTATGAGAATGAATTACTGACAGGTTTGACAACTGAGATGCAGGTCGTTGTAGGAGAAGATGTATATCAGCTTGACCAAGACTGGTTCAACCTGACAGATATCATTCAGGATAATTCAATTGTAACGATTGAGGCCCGGATTGAATCAGACGGCGAGACGCATTTTGCTTCGGAATCCCAGTTTGTGGTCATTCCTTCAAGGCCGGAACTTCCATTTGTTAAATTACAACATGTTGTTAGTGATAAAGGTGCAATTTATGTCAACAGCAGGAAAGCTACGGCTTCGGATAACCTGGAATATAAGATTGATATTGGCGACTGGACACCGATAGATGACAATACGATCATAGAAATTGGTGGTGACCGCGAGATACTTGTCCGGCTTGCTGCTACCAGTAGTAGTTTCAGATCCGTACCGTCCGGGAACCTGAATTTTAAACTGGATGCCCAGTTGATTGACCTGATAGTTGTAGATGGTATGCACGACAGTCGGTTAATTATTGGTGGTTTGCAGTATTTCCCCGATAATAAGATCAGAATATTTACCCGCTGGGGTGACATGATATATGAGGTTGATAATTATCAGAATGAATTCGATTTTGCAAATTATCCGGCCGGCACTTACTATTATACGGTTAGTTATACTGACGAGGGTGTGAGGAAAGAGTACAGGAATTATGTGGAGGTTATTAAAAAGTAGCGCATGAGAAAGATACTGATCACCCTGATATTTTTTTGTGCCTTTACCCTTGCGAAAGGGCAATATGAGTTGCAGTTTAACCAGCTGATAAAGTCAATAGAATTTATTAATCCTGGATACAACGCCATTCAGAAAAATATCAGCAGTACCATCATTTATACCAACCAATGGAACGGATTTCCAGGATCTCCTTCAACAGCAGTTGTAAATTTTCATGTGCCGTTAAAAGCAAAACATCTGGGATTTGGGGCATTATTAACCAATGAATCACTTGGACATCGTGACTTAAGAACCGGTGGACTTACGGTAGATGCCGATATCAGAATTGGGGCATCATCGTATATTACGTTGGGAATAATGGGAGGATATCAGTTGATAGATTACAATATTGAAGATGCAACAACGGCTTACGTCGATCATATCAGCGATATCTACAATTATAATTCCACCATTGTGGGAACCGGTGTGAACCTGTTTGTGCAGCGTCTGCATTTTGGCGCAAGCGGGTACTATCAGATAGCTCCTAATGAAACGGGTTCTGAACTTACCAACCAACTGACACTTTATTCCAATCTATCATATTGGTTCACTCTTGATGATGCATGGCGTTTGAAACTGGCAGGGCTTTATAAAACACGTGGAGATTATTCGTCAATATATGAGGGTGGAACTTTTTTCCTTTACAAGGATATTGCATGGCTTGGTTTGTCGTACCGATGGAAGAGTGCAGCCATTGCTATGGTTGATGTAAAATTGTCGGATTTTATAAGGATAGGATACAGTTATGCGATGGGTGTGGGTGAATTGGCAAATTTTGCCGGTTCAAGCCACGAAATACAACTGCATTTTACTATCCCGGAGAGAAACAGGAATAATAACCTCGCAGAACAGAAATGAAAAGACATCTGATATACATATTGCTATTGTTCGGTTTCATCAATGCTTCCGCATCAGACACCATCCTTGTGAAAGATGTGTTTGGATTGCGTCCGGTAAAAGGTGTGAAAGTGAGCGATTGTCCGTGGCTGCATACAGATATCTTTTTAGGAATGACCCTGGATGGGGATTCACTTTTTTATTCTGCAAAGTATCTTCCGGAACTTGACGAGTCGGATATGGAAGCAGGTGAAAATGATATGCTTCGTGAAAAATTTAAAGAGAGTCGCCTGATAATGGTAACCGGCTTTTTAAATGAAAAGAGCCATAAAACGATTTTGCTGGACGGTGATGTAAATTCCGCAACGCAAAATGGTGGACTTGTTTTAAGGCGAAATTCAAAATCGGGCCTGATGCCTGAATTAAGTTATTCGCTTAAAAAGAGTCAGCTGTATTATGTGGATCTTAGAGGAAACTCTCTGCGCATTATTCGTCCCTGGGAAGGAAATTCGTTTGGTGCATATGTAAACTCACCGGCTTATATTCAGGCATATAGCAGAATGATTTTTGAAGGTGTTGGAAACGGGTTTGATCTGTTTTTGTGGGATGCCAAAACCGGTCATGCTAATCCATTTAAATATAACAGTCCGGCAGATGACAGGTATCCGTATGTATACAACGATTCAATTTTGTTTTTCTCATCAGACCGGATTGAGCAGGGGAATTTTGACTTGTTTTATTATAATTTCAAGACAGATGAGGCCCCGAAATTATTTTTCCCTGAACAGCTACAAACCAGGGATAATGAACTGGCTATCGTATTCCGAAATGATTCGGTTTCGTTAATGGCTGTTGAAAATAAAGAGGGTATAACCTATAAAAATGTCCATTTTAATCTCGGCGAAGAGCCGGTGCTTGTAAGCGAAATTCCGGATTCACTCCTGGAACCTCCCTCCAGTGATCTAATAAAAATTTACAGGGAATTGGGGAGAAGGGCTAAGGAAATGTTCTTTGTGAATTATGGCGAACGTCTGATTGTTGAAAAACCGGAAGATATTTTTAATGATTCGCTTAAACTGAATAAACTTATTGTTAGAACCATTAATAAGGTAATGAGCAGGGAAAATATTGTGGATCTTTCTTTTCTTATACCGGTTGAGTTGGATGATCCTGAATTCAAATCCGATCAGTACAATCCGGACGAAGTAATGGCCATTGGTGTTAAAAAGATTGCCCAGCTGATGAAAGATATTGAAGGTTCCAGTTCCATGGTTATTGGATTTGCCTCTGCACCCGGAGGGTCAGACCTGAATATGATGCGTTCCTATTTTCAGGCAAATACATTTAAGATGCAACTTACCGAATACAATGGCATCCCGGAAGAGAACGTACATGTTATCGCTGCCGGTGATTATATCCAGTCGGTAAAATCTGATCTGGGTGTGAAAGGAAAAAATAATGTAGGTGTGGTTTATTTGTATAAAAACCGCAAGGTTCCTGAATTTCTGGCAGCGTATAAGCTACAGCCTACTGAAGATCGCGACATTGTAGCACAGAGGTTTAGTATATCCACTTCAACAATGACGTATGCCGAGTTAATGATTAAACCCTTTCTTGAGGTTCCGGATGATATTATCTTCCTGCCGGTTAAAGACATCACGATGGTGTGGAAAGGGAATGATCTGAAAGAAACCGCTAAAGATTACAATGTGTCGCTCGATAAATTGTTGAAAGTTAATGGGCTGACAGATCAGATAAACGATAAACAAAGGATACTGTATATACCGTAAGATGTAAATTCTCATATCAGAAACAAGAAGGAATTGCCGGATATCCTGTCTTAGAATTAGATCCCATTAATCAACTTACTTTTAAGAAACTTACTTTTTGGTAACTTACTGTTTGGTAAGATGCTATCATTTTTCTATATTTGTTAAAAATTACACAAATGAGGGTCCCTTTTACATTTGGAAAATTAGTCGATGAAGACGATTATACTAACAGGGTAGTTGAATCTAAAAGATTGATTTCTAATTTTAAATCTTCAATTAACACAATTCTGATTTCTCCAAGAAGATGGGGAAAGTCATCCTTGGTATATAAAGCTGCCGGACAGGTACAGAAGCAGTCAGACGATATCGTTGTTTGCATGATAGATTTGTTTAATATCCGTACTGAAGAGGAGTTCTATAAGCTGCTGGCAACAAAAGTTTTACAGGTGTCAGCCACAAAGCTTGATACAATTCTGGAAAATGCAGGACATTTTCTGGGAAGATTTATTCCAAATTTAAGTTTTAGCCCGGACCCGGGTGCAGATTTGAAATTGTCATTAAACTGGGATGAAGTAAAGAAAGAACCGGATGATATTTTGGACCTGGCTGAAAATGTTGCGAAAAAAATTAAGAAATCAATAGTTATCTGTGTGGATGAGTTTCAAAATATAGCGGCATTCGATGATCCCCTTAGTTTCCAGAAAAAGCTCAGGGCTCACTGGCAATTGCATCACAACGTATCATATTGTTTATATGGTAGCAAACGACACATGTTGATGGAAGTGTTTAGTTCTCCTTCTATGCCCTTTTATAAATTTGGAGATTTAATATTTATGGAGAAGATCAAAGAAAAAGAATGGGTGGAATTTATCACTAAAAGGTTTAAAGATACAGGGAAAAGCATAAATACCGAAAATGCAGCTGAAATAGCCCGATATTGTGAGAATCATTCTTATTATGTCCAACAGTTAGCACAGCAGGCCTGGTTAAGAACTGCTAAACATTGTGGATCTGAAATTATAAAGGATGCATTTGAAGATTTGATTCTCCAACTTAGCATGCTTTTTCAGCAGCTAACAGATGAATTAAGTGTAAAACAGGTTAATTTTTTAAACGCTTTGGTTAATAATGAAGATCAGGTCTCTTCGCAAAAAGTATTAAAGAAATATAATCTGGGCACATCAGCTAATGTAGTCAAAATAAAGAAAATTCTAAACGACAAAGAAATAATTGATATTGTTGGAAGAAAAATTGAATTTTTGGATCCATTATACAGAAACTGGCTTAAAAAATATTATTTTAACTGATTGAAAATGCAAGAGAAAAGCACTGACCATAGCCAGTGCCTTTCCATTCCAACTAATCATAATCATCAAAGCTTGATTAATTTCTCTGTAACAACCATATCTTCTGAACGAATTCGTATCAGATATAAACCCGCTTTCAGATCCGATACATCAATCTCTTTTTCCGGTTCATGTATTACGGTTTCCAAAACGGTTCGACCATCTAACCGTCAGATTAAATCGATACTAATTCATTTAAAGACATTTTTTCCCATTTGTTACTTCCGGTTCGTTAATGAAAACCAAACTCCAGAAAATGTAAGGAATTAAAAAAGGAGTATTTTTTCGATACAATGACCTCTGACATTTATTTCTTATTCAAACCTAAAATTCAATTCCGAAAGTCAGTTCAAGCATGCCAAAAGGGTTAATACTCTTACTACTCCTGCTGGAATAATCTGAACTTCCCCAGCTTCCGGGAGAAGTATCTGTATAGTCCCATTCATTTTTATTACTTGCTGCACCGAAAAATGCACCTGTATTTATAAAAAATCCCTGTTCAAATCTGAACCGGTAACCGATGTTAAAGAGAAAAACAATTGATTTTGTTGTTTCTGACCATTCCCAACTTTCATTCCGCGCATAAAGACAATCAAGTTTATTGTAATCCAGCATTATGCCGGCATACGGTTTACTTCTGTTTTCCCCTATAAAGTAAATCAAACCTGCACCATAACCAAAACCACTCAATTCATCTAATCCATCGTCATGGGCTTTTATTACATAGGTAAGTACACCCAGAGAAGATAATCTAATATGTGTATTAAAAACCAGATTATCTGTTATTCCAAATTCAGCGTTAATCAGTGGCCCAAATTGAATGAATCCCAGTGGATTAAAAGAAATGGAAAAATTAGAAATAGGGTATCCGTCATTTACACTTTGTAGCAAGGTTGATTGATAAACAGACAATGCGCCTGTAGACTGATCTGAAAATGCAGTTGACTGACTACTGACATGGAATGAAAATGTCAGCAAAATAATGATACTTAGAAAATTTTTCATGCTGATAAATTTTGATTCTGGTTAATGATTCAACATTTTCATGTTAATCAGTAAATTTTAGTTATAATTCACTAATGGTATATTTAATTCTAACATTATACAATCGGTGATTATTATTATTTTGAGCACTTTCAAAAATTACAGTATATCTGTAATTTTGGTTATTAATAGTTTCATTTAACGGGATAGCCATTTGTCTTGCAATCGGAGCATTTGGTGAATCAGTTTCCGTTGAGGTAACAGATCCTAAATCAATACGGGAAATTCCACTTGAGCTGGTTTTTCTGAAATAGACAGTCATATTATTGGTACTACAATCTACATAATATACCCTGACCTCACTCACTTTTGATCCATTGGGTAGATGAACGGTAGCAAATGCTCTCCATGATCCTGTAATTCCTGAAAAAGAGCCATATTCCTGATCACCATGTAATGACCAGCTCCCAATATCGTTGTTTCTTGCGATAAATTCTGAACATCCAACATGATAATATCCGGTTTTAGGAGCAGAGTATTTATAATCTCCGGAGATATTTATATTCCCCTTCACATCAAGTTTATCAGTTGGTTCATTAATACCTATTCCCAAATTACCGCCAATAATCACATCCGGGTCAGTAATATCTGCTCCGCCTGGAGAATCTTTAAAGTAAAATCTGTTTTTTTTGTATCCTATGTAATCTTCGCTTTGTCCTCCGTGTCCAAATCCGATATAAGCTGCTGAGTCAGCAACATAGGTTGAATCAAAACCAAAAGTATATGGTATTCCTATACCATTAAAATATGTTTCATCATAAAAATGTTTATTCCCGTTTATATGCTGATTACCTGTTAAAAGTACAGCCCGGGATTCTATTTGAGCACCAATATCCGGTTTTTCGGTCAAATCATTGTAGGATTTATCCCAGGCATTAAAAACAGGATCAACCTCATTAAATGTTTCGGCTGTTTTTGCGTATAGAGCATATGGGACACTTAATATCTGGTTTATCCCCTCAATGGTGTAATTTGCCCCGCCATTTAAATCTGTTTCGGATTTAATAAAATAAGGACCTGTTGACCAGTTAATATCAGTGAACGAACCACTTATTACAGTACCGGTTCCTATTTCAAGGCTAACCAAACCATTTTCATTTGTAGTTGGAAAATGTCTTTCAATATATACGGTAGTTCCAGATATTGAACCCTGAATAATGCTAATTTGAATTCCAATGGATGAATTACTTAAAAGTTGGCTTGCTGAATTTCTAACAACTGCCTGGTAGCTCATTTTTTCAGGACTTTGTGCCCAAAGTAATGTGGTTAACAACAATCCTGTTATAACTGTATAAAACTTTCTCATTGTTTAGTCCTCCTTATTTCTTTATGATTTTAAATGTTTTTACTTCTTTATTATCCCGAATTACCTTAATCAAATAGCTTGCTGAGTTAAGCTTGCTGATATCAATGTTTGTTTTGGCATTTGTAATATTTTCAGTTTTTAATAGTTTTCCGTTTATGTCAAAAAGTTCAATACTTAAATTCTTCATATCAAAATCTATTATGTCCAATGTTAGACATGCCGAGGTTGGATTTGGATAAGCCATGATATTCAGAGTTATTCCATCGGTTTCTTTAATCGAAGAAAATACGGAGATTTCAAATGGTTGTTGTACGCCTTCAGCAACTGAACCATTTGTTCCACTTTGAGTATGGTAATTAATCTGTCCCACAGTATAACTTACTGTTCCACTGGTGCCAGAAGCAGTGCCACCTGTTGTTGTAATTAATTTCTGTGCATTCGAAATGAAAAATAGTCCAAGGCAGATGATGAGTATTGTAAGTTTTTTCATGGAGAAAATTTTTAATACGTTGAAGGAATCAGTTTTAATCAAGTATTTTTATTTTATATACTTCAAGAGATATAATCGGGACCTAATCAGAAATAAATTTAAGGCAATACAATTCCTTTGTCGAACGGTATCGTCTCAAAATAGAACGGTATCGTCTCAAAATGGCATGAAATTATGATTTTATTCCTTTTAGAAGGAATCTTTGTATTCGGAAGGATTTAATCCGTAATATTTTTTAAAAGAACTGGCAAAATGGGAGGCACTTTTAAAACCAACCTCCAACGCAATTCTGCTTATATTGCTATCCCCTGATTCAATTAATGCTGCTGCTTTTTTTATCCTGTAAATCCGCCGTAATTCATTTGGAGACACACCGGCCAAAGCATTTATTTTACGGAATAACTGGGCTCTGCTTAAATTAAGAATATTGCTCATATCGTCAATATTAAAATCAGGATCTGTATAATGCTGCTCAAATATGTCCATCAGTTTTTTCATTAAGGGATCTTCGGTCTTAATAAAGGCTGAATTTTTATCCCTGGCTTTAATGTCGTCTTTAAATTTTTGCCACAGCCTTTGCCGTTGTTCAATAAGGTTTTTAATCCTGATGTTTAATTCCTTTGCATCAAAGGGTTTAACGATGTAGTCGTCTGCGCCTGTATTCAGTCCTTCCAGTTTACTTTTCTTGTCCGCCCTGGCTGTAAGCATGATGATAGGGATGTGGCTGGTCTTATCATTATTTTTTAATGCTCTGCACATTTCCAGACCATTCATTACCGGCATCATCAGATCACTGATGATCAGATCAGGTATGGTTTGAATGGCCTTCCCCATTCCTTCTTTTCCGTTTTTAGCTTTAAGGATATTGTAGGCGTTATTTAAATTGCCTGATATATACCTTACAAGATCCGGATTATCTTCCACGATAAGAATGACCGGTTTGTTTTTCGGTAAAACCAGATCCGGGATAGCAGTGTACAATGGATTTACATCCGTATGCAATAAGTCCGGATCAGGGCTTACTTCCTTAAGCGGCCTTTGATCAGCCAGTTCATCCTGACTGAATTGAGTTTTACTAACCGGAATATGAAGTGTAAATGTAGTTCCTTTTCCTTCTTTGCTTTTTACCGCAATGTGTCCACGGTAAAGATCAACCAGTTCTTTTGTTAGTGCAAGTCCGATACCTGTACCTTCAGTTTCCCGTTTACTTGAACTGTTTACCTGGTAGAAACGGTCAAAAATTCTGTCAATGTTCTGTGAAGGAATACCTATCCCGGTATCAGAGACAGAAAATTCGAGGAATTCAGGATCTTCTGAATTTTCTTTATATATGTAGGAAGATCTGATTTTTATTAATCCATTTGCAGGTGTAAACTTGAACGCATTGGATACCAGGTTTAAAAGTATCTTTTCAAGTTTATCTTCATCATACCAAAGGTGCAGGTTCGATCCCGACAGGTCGTATTTGTATTTTATGTTTTTGCTGTCTGCCAGTGAGATAAATGAAAGAATGATGGTACGAATGAATGTATCCAGATCACCTTCTGTTACGCACAATTTTACATTTCCGGTCTCCAGTTTTGAAATGTCAAGCAGCTGGTTGATAAGGTTTTGTAGCCTGGAACTGCTCCTTCGCATGATATCAAGCAATTCTCTGTTCATTGAAATGGTACTGGTCTTTTGCGTTGACAGATCTTCCAGTGGCCCCCGGATCAGAGTCAGTGGTGTTCGGAATTCGTGGGAGATATTGGTGAAAAAGCGGGATTTGAGCTTGTCGATTTCATGTGCTTTTTCATTTTCAAGATGTTCCCTTTCAATCGTTTTATTAAGTCTAAACCGGTTCATCCGGAACCTCCTGATCCAGATAGTTATGAAAAACAGGATGAGAGCGTACACCAAAAATGCATACCAGGTAAACCATGGAGGTGGTTTGATGTAAATATTCAATAAGGCCAGATTTTTGCTCCATTTACCTTCGTTATTGGTCCCTGTAACTGAAAAGGTATACCTTCCGGGCTGTAAATGGGTGTAGTTCACAAATCTCCGGTCTTTGGCATAAATCCAGTCATCACTTATCCCTTTCATCCTGTACCTGTACTGATTAAATCCCTGGTTCTGATAGTTCAGAAGAGCAAAAGAAAAAGACAGGTCGTGTTGATGGTGTTTGAGCTCTATATTGTCTGTATAAATTATTGATCGGTCTAAAACAGAATTAGCACCAGGTTTTACACTTACTCCGTTTATCATGAAATCGGTTATATACACGGGACAGTCAGAACTGTCAAGGGAATGGTTAATATCATCAGGATTAAAAGAAACAATCCCATCATAGGTTCCGAAGTATAGTTTACCATTGCTTGCCTTAAATAATTTACGTGCATCTTTTACAGGTAATCCGCTGTTTGTATTAAAATTCTTAAACGTACTGTTTTGGTTGTTGAACCGGGACAGTCCCAGGTCAGTTGTAATCCATAAATTCCCGTTGTTATCCTCATCTATATCATTAATATTATTACTGAGCAAACCATCTTTTGTTGTATAAAACCGGATCCTGTATTCTGCAAGATTTGCCGGATTAATTCTGTTTAACCTGACCATCCCAAGTGCACTGGTCAGCCAAATGGACCCTTGTTTGTCGATATGTGTTATACGGGGATTTGGAATTTCACATCTGTCGTCGTTTTCATCCAGGAATACACATCTTATCATTTTCTCAGGTGAAGCATTTTTATCTGATATCTGTCGGAAAGGAGGATAAATTAAATAGATACCCGACCGGGACGTTGCCATTAAAATACCTGAATCCAGTTCGTGCGTAATTCGTAAATACTGAGGTAATTCGCCCTGTGAATATGGGGGTTTTTCAAGTTTGATAAATTTTTGGGCTGACAGATCATAATAAAGGCATGGTCCTGGTTTATCAAAAGAAACCCATATTCTGTGATTACTGTCTTCAAATAAATTCCTTGTTCGGGTGATGCTGTATGCGTCATTCTTCCCTCCAATTATCGTATAATCCAATGTTGAACCGCTGGAGTTCGTTATCCTGAACAAACCCTGGTGGGCCATCCCAATCCATAAAGTTCCTCTGCTATCCTTTAAAATACATTCGGCGGCATACTGATGTGAGGGTTCATCCCCCGGATCACCATAGAGGAGATCAAAACTCTCCTGTTCGGGATTAAACCTGTAAATACCGTTCAGTGAAGCCACCCAGAATACATTTTTATTTTCCTCGCATATATCATGGATATAGCTTTGAGTTGTAGGGTCCGGATCAGCCACTTTAAAATATTTCAATTTTCTGCTTATACTATGTATGCCTGTATTAGTGTAATACCAGATAGCTCCGTGATGATCTTCCATGAAAAAATATGAGAAATAATATTCAGGCGTTGTGCAATAATCATGGTCATGTACTTTTAAAAAAATATTTTCGCGATTCCTGTTAAATCCATAGATCCCTTTATCGGTCCTTATCCAGGTGTTATCCTGACTATCCTTCATAACAGTCCTTATAAAAGTATTATCAGGAAAATCAAGGATTTTTGAATTAATATATAATTCAGGGTATTCTTCTTTCTGGAAATGTTCGGGATAAATTCCCCAGGGTGCCAGTTTGTAGTTATTTGATACATCTCTGATTATAGGTTCGTTCCATTTGTCACCAATAAATTCTATGGAATCGGATGACAGGTTTAGCCTGTATATTATTCGCTCCACATCCATCCATATATAACCGGCAGTATCATATGCTATGGATTGCACGGTATGGTATCGTTTTCTTACATCAGCTTCGTTTCTTTCTATCAGGTAATTTCTGAATTGTTTGGTGCTGTAGTCAAATCTGCTCAGTCCGTCATAATGTGCAATCCAAAGTATCCCGTTCCTGTCAAGTAATACTTGTTTTATATTATTAGAAAACAGGCTGTTAGATTTGTTGGGTTGGGCCATAAACCGTTCAAACGATTCGGCGTGTTTACTGTACCGGTTCAGGCCTCGTTTAGTGCCGATCCAAATATTACCGGAATCATCCTCAACCATGGACTCGATTACATTATTGGATATGGTTGTAGTATCAAAAGGATCATTTCTGAAGATCCTGAATCCTGAGCCATCGTAACGGTACAGGCCGTCCCTTGACCCAAACCAGATAAATCCTTCAGAATCCTGCAGGAACCACTGACCGCTGAAATTTGATAATTCGCCTTTCAGTGGGACTGTACTTACTTCATAATAGTAGTCCTGGGGGAAGGTGGTATGCAGGAAGGCAAAAAAAAATAAGATCAGTACTATTCTGAACGGATGAAAATAATGACAGATAGATACTGTACAAATGATCTTCAGATATTTTTGATTCTGAAGCATATGCGAGAGTTTATCCTTAAGACTTAACTATCAAATTTATGAATATTTTAGCTTATGTTCAAGATAAAGTAAAATTGAAAAATATTAGGTTAGGGGTAATGCTGCAAATGAGGAACAAAACTGCCTGGATCATTTGTATTTATGCTCTGAAAGTTCCCCGTCCTGACTCCCGCATAGCGGGACAAGCTTTCTCCAGGTTGCTAAACGCAATTATTCCCCCATCCTTATCCCTAAACATCGGGATCCCCCAAGGGTGGAAGGAAACTGACAGCTTCAAAATTTTGTGATTTGGCTGGAATGTTGAAATCTTAAGTTTATCTGATCTACTTTCTCCCATTGGGGAAAATACAAGGGGGGAGAAAAGCAGGAAATTATATAATATGTTCTTTAATCGTTCTAATAACGCTTTCCATGCTGTATTCAACATCTTCATTTCGAAATCTTAATACTTTCAAGCCAATTGCTTCCAGTTCAGATTGTCGTTCCTTGTCATATTCTTTTTGAAACTGATGGATCTCCCCATCAAGCTCAATAACAAGTTTTAATTCATGGCAATAAAAATCTACTATATAACAATCAATCGGATGCTGTCGTCTGAAATGATAACCATTAATTTGCTTTTTTCTAATCCTTTCCCACAGTAGTTTTTCAGTTTTGGTCATATGCTTTCGAAGGATTCGGGCCTTTTCAAAGGTACTTTTTGTCGCTCCAAAGTTTTGGGTAGATTCTATGTTTAGTTTTGGGTAGGTCATTTGCTAAAGTTAACTCTTTTATTCCAAATATCCCCCATCCTTATCCCGAAACATCGGGATCCCCCAAGGGTGGAAGGAAACTAACAACTTTAAAGTTTTATGATTTGGCTGGAATGTTGAAATCTTAAGTTTATCTGATCTACTTTCTCCCATTGGGGAAAATACAAGGGGAAAAAAAGCACAGGCCTGAACCTGTGCTTCTCAAAGTACCTAAGCTTATTAATTCAAAATCAAAGTTTGATCAGTTTTTCTGTGATTACTATATTTCCGGAAGAAATCCTCAATAGGTATAACCCGGTATTTAACCCGGACACATCAACCTGTTTTTCCAATTCAGTCATTGAGGTTTCATAAAGTGTCTGTCCGTTCAACGCAATAATCTCTATATGGTATAGTTCTGAATTCAATGCTTTAATGATGACTGAAGAAGATGTTGGATTGGGATAAACTGACACGATCCTGTCATTTGTTTTCCGAACTTCCTGGAATCCTGTATATAAGGAATCGAGATTGAAACGCCAGATGTCATTTGCAAATGTATTCGGGTTACGATCATCAGAATATCCACCTGTTAGATACACGAAGTTTCCTATTTTACCACCTCCCAGGGCAGACCGGTTAAATGGCATGGTTTGTTTCAATAATCTCCATGTGTCCATTACAGGGTCGTATTCCTGGATACAGTTAACGCTATAGCTTTTATTTTGGGTCCATAAACTGTCGCCACCAAATACCAGAATCTTGTTATCATGTACAATGCTTCTGTGTGCTGTTACCGGAACGGGCATTTCAGCAATAGGGCTCCATTTTTCGCCATCAAATTTCTCAGATCGTTGCACATTATAACTGGAAGGCAAGTCAACTCCGCCTATAACGTATATTTCACCGTCAATGACTTCAGCAGTAGCGTGCATAACGTGGGGATAATTCATATTTGGAACAGAGGTTATATCTCCTGAACCACTTTCAGGGTCATAACTTAACACAACATATGGATGATAAACGTTCGGGAAAGGGAACCCCCAGCCACCAAACAGATACATTTTGTTATCCATCAGGCATGATCCGCTGGAACCTAACTTTAATGGGATTTTACTATTAAAGGCGTATGTGCCATTGGAGGTATCATACATCAATACTGAATCTGTTGCTGCCCAATTGCCCTGCCATCCTCCTGCAAGGTAAATTTTGTCCCCGATACAACCTATGCCACCTTCCGTTATCCCGACCGGCATATCATTTAACTGTGTCCAGGTATCTGTTCCTGTGTTATAGGACCATGCCTTGTTCCCAATAGCTGTTGCCGATGTCCCACATCCGAATACGTAAATTTTGTTTTCTGAAATACATGTCAAATCTCCCGGCACTGTATTGTTCACTTGTTGCCAGGCCGGGCCATTAACCTGAACTGTGTGAGAATCAGAACAACTACCATATTTAAGTTTTGCAGTTATGGTGGCAGTTCCTTCGCTGATACCCTTAATATAACCATTCTCAAAGATGGCTACCGATTCATTATCCGAAGTCCATTCCAGGGTTTTGTTTGCAAAATCTGATGGTAAAATGTTGGTAAATAATCTGACTGATTCACCAACCTTAATATTATCAGGTACCGGTGTCTGGTCTATCTGTACGATATTTATATCTTCGCAACCTTCCTTCAGGGAATCAAGGTTGAAGCGCCATACTTCAGCGGTTGATACATTATGTCCGTCATCTCCTCCTATAATATATGCATAATTATTTACTTTGTTTAAACTCCCGATGCGATTAAATGGCATTCCTTCCATTAACCGCCAGGAGTCAGTTTCAGGATCATATTCCTGAATTGTATTAATCGCATCTCCTCCATAATATCTGGCGCCGCCAAATATGTATACTTTATTTTTATAAATCAGACCTCCATGATAGATAACTGGTACCGGCATTTCTGCCAGTTCAGTCCAGGTGCCATTCCCAGGAGAATATTTTTCAGGTTTTTTAGCCATAACACCTGAACCATTATAGTTACCGAGACCCCCAATTACATATATTTGCTCATCATAAACACAAGCAATTCCTGCGCTTCCCCGTTTGTAAATCATTTCCGCTACATTATCCCAGGAGTTGTTGACAGGATCGTATGTCAATGCATCTTGTTGTCCGGTTTGATCTGTACTATTAAATCCGCCAAATAGATAAAGAGTGTCGTTATAGACACAAGAAGAATTTAAACCGGTCTTTTTCGGACAGGGCTTTTTACTCGTCCATTCATTATTCGACGGATCATATTCGAATGTTGAATCAATTGTAAAAAAGGATGTTGTTTGACGCCATCCACCTGTTAAATAAATTTTATTATTAATAACTTCTGCAGAACTGGACTGAAGATCTACAGGTACAGGTGCAAGATTATGCCATTCATTGGTTTCTGTATTGTAAACATCTGCTGAATCTAAGGTAAATCCACTATTTGATCTCCCTCCAAAAACATAAATCAAATTATTTAAAACACATGACGTTGTCCCATTTCTTTTTACATCCATCGAAGCCATCTGTTGCCAGGCAGGGCCGTAAGGATTCGTGTACATGACAAGTATCCCGTTTGCGATGGTGTATTCCTGGTTCGCAACAACTTCGGGGTATCCGTTGCCGTTAAAATCAGCAGCATCGCAGTCCCATGCACTTGGGAGGTTGGCATCTATTGTAATTTTGGTCCATTCATCGGGCGAACCACCGTTATTTTTGTACCAGACTACATCTCCGGCGTTAGTTGCTGTTGCTAAAACATCCAACAGACCATCGCTGTTAATATCTTTGAATTTAGTCCCGAAGGCTCCTGTCAGAGACCCATCCACTACATGTTTGTTCCAGCTGATTGTATTTCCACTGACGTTTTCATATACGACAACATCACTTACAGAACTTCCAGTAGCAACAATATCCGGATCGCCATCCTTATCGTAATCTCCGGCATCAAGATTACTCCATCCTGATAATGTGTTGTCAATAACAGACTTTGTCCAGTTCTGTCCGTTATTTTCATTTAAATAAAAGGCCAGTACCCCATTTGATGATGATACGCAAGCCACATCCGGCATACCGTCACTATTAAGGTCTTTTGCCTGGCACCCGGCAGCACCAGTCATCGAATTATCGATGGTGTGTGATGTCCAGGTTGAACCGTTGCCTTCATTTTCAAGCCATATTACGGAATTGCCTGTATACAGAGCTACTACAATATCCATATCACCATCATTATCCATATCTCCGATACAGGAAATTTCAGGGCCGGTGCAACTCTTAGCAACATGCTCCGTCCAGGTAAGGGGTGAACCGCCGTTGTTCTGATACCAGTATACTTTATTATTCATATAGGAACAATAAATGATATCCGGTTTGTCGTCGGCATTGATGTCGTAAACAGAAATACCTACGCCGCCTCTGTTCGTAGCTATTTTATGCATGGTCCAGTTTGCATTACCATCATTTTCGTACCATATAAGTTCACCGGTGCTGAAACCGCTCGATGCAATGATATCCATGTCTCCATCCGTATCCAGATCAGCATGGAACACTGCACATTGGTTAGCTGCATTTGCGTTAATCGTTTCTCTTTTCCACTGTCCGTTGACTGTGGAAATAAAAGTGAAGCATAATAATGTTGTCAGCATTAGTTGTAAACTGACAGAATTGTAAATACGTTTCATAATGATTGATTTTGGCGTTCATAATTACTTGCATAATCATTACTTTTTCATAATTCAAACATAAAATTACTGCAGGTATTAAGACGCGTCGAACGGTATCGTCTCAAAGTTGAACGATATCGTCTCAAAATGATATAAAACTTAGGTTTAAAGGTTTGGTTTAGGGAGAAAATCTTTTCACCTGGGATAATGACCCCTCTTGTATTCTCCCCCTGATTCAGGGGGAGATCTCTTTCGCGGGAGAAGGGGTAATAAAGTACAAACGCTTGTTTGTGCTATCCCATTCTAACTATTCTTAATCCTTAGAGCTTGATTAATTTCTCTGTAACGATCTTATCTTTTGAACTGATCCTTATTAAATACATTCCGGCTTTCAGATTCGATACGTCAATCTCTTTTTCTGGTTTATCCATTTTGGTTTCAAAGACGGATTGGCCCTTGAGAGAAATGATTTGAATGTTGAATTGTTCTGCTTTTAAAACTTCAATTTGTAATATATCTGACGCAGGATTTGGATAGATCAAAACAAACACATCAAGAAGCCTTGTTTGCCGGATGCCATCCCAGGGCCTTGAAGACTCTATGGCGCCAATGTCAGGATTGGTATTTACCGGTTTTGGACGAATTGAATCTCTGAAATCGCGTATTGGGGCATAATACCATAGTCCACCAACTTCTACAGAATCAATGCCTGCATCAATACAGGGGCTTCCTGTTCCCAATTCGAAAGTTAATGAATCAAGCAACGGCTCAGTATCTATATTTCCAAATTCACTTTGGTAACCACCTTTAATGCAATTATTCCAGGCCTGGTAAGTACCCTTGTTTGTAGCAAATAAAGGTGTGAGATCATTCCAGATGATATTATTTACTAACAGTATTTTAAACGCCTCGTTGTAAATTTCTCTTCCTGCCGGTGCAGTATTATTGACTATAGTGTTGTTGATGACTTTTATTGCTGGTTCAGCGAGATCGGAATATGCACTATTTGTATCAATAAACAGAAAACCTCCACCACGCCGCAATGCTTTGTTTCCTGAAACGATATTATTGTAGATTTCAGCGTTTGGAACCAGTCCATTTTGTGCTTCTGTAAATGGATTAATTAAATAAAACAGTCCTCCCCCGGAAGAATTTGTACCGGTTGTTTCATTATCAATAATTCTGTTGTTTCTAAGAATCAGAATGGCGTTCTTAGGATTTTCTGAAGAACAAAAAATACCACCACCTGCTGTTGTGCTGTTTGCAGTAGACATTGCTGAATTATTGATGATGGAATTGTTTTCAATCAAATAGAAATAACCGGTTCCATGAACGCCTATTCCACCTCCCTGACTATATAAGCCAGTATTTGACTTATTTTCTTTTATAAGATTGTTTCTTATAATCAGGTTCCCATAGTTTGAATTACATGCAATTCCGGCACCAAATGTGGAAATGGATCCAACGGTCAATTCGTTGTTGGAGATAATATTGTTTATAATCTTTGCACCGTGTATACTGAAGATACCGCCACCAGTCCTGAAATAAGAACCGTTGGCGTAATATCGTATTCCCTTTCCTCCTGTTATTGTAAATCCGTTTAAGACAGAGGTCGTATCCTCATCAGCTAAAAACCTGACAACCGATGCTGTATCAGGATGTGACGGTTGACTCCCGTCAATAATGGTTTTAGAAATATGCGAGGTGTCACCATCTTCGATAAACTGACTGGCCACCGTAATGGCTTTGCCTTTATAATCTATGTTTTCGAAGTAGGTGCCTTCGGCAACCAGAACGGTATCACCTTCATTCGAGGCATTGATGGCGGCCTGAATGGTGGTAATTTCGGTTGGTACTTTAATTAATGTAGGATCATCCGGCCGGGCAAATTCAGATTCTATGGCACCCATATCGGTCCATTGGTCCACAGCATTTGGCCTGGGAAGATCTAAATAATCCAAAATGGGTACAGGATACCATTTAGTATCAATTTTAACGGAATAAGCGCCTTTGCCAATACAAGGACTGGTTTCTGTTAATGCAAAGGTTTCAGGATCAAGCATAGGATCAGAATCTATGTTTCCTTCACCAGTATATCCTTTTTTTATAACATTGTACCTGGCTTCATACTTACCATTATTGGTAGCAAACATTGGTGTGTAATCATTCCAGATAATGTTATTCATCAATAATAGTTTCAATCCACTGTTATAAATTTCCCTTCCTACAGAAGCAGAATTTCCCATAATCGTATTGTTAATAACTAAAGGCATAGGGTTTCTACTGTAATAGTAATTGTTATCTTCATCAAAGTACAAACCACCACCATATTGCCCCGCGCTGTTATTTGAAATAATATTATTGGATATGTCGATATAAGGTAATAATCCATTTTGTGAGGCAGTAAATTTGAGTAATTCTATATAGACCCCACCACCCCGGGACAGATTTCCGGTGCTTGTATTTCCTAATATTTTGTTGCCTTTAAAAATTAAGGTACAATTTTTGGGATCACTACTCACATAAAGCAGTCCGGCTCCCGCCGATAAATAATTATTTGTGCTCGGATCAGTACACTGAGTTTTGTTATTTTTAATCGTATTGTTTTCAACTATAAATTTATTATTGTCTCCAATTAAATTAATACCACCTCCCTGGGCTTGTCCGCCGGTTGTACAAACATTATCCCTTATAATATTATTTCTTATTACAACATCATTCCCTTCAGATTTTGCAACTATTCCACCACCTAAGGACAATAAATTATCCGAAATAACTTCATTCCCGTGAATAATGTTATTTTCAATTTTAGCTCCTTGGAATATTACAATTCCACCACCGGCCATAACATAGGTTCCCTGGTTATTATATCTCATTCCTTTCCCTCCTGTAAGGGTAAAACCACATAGCACTGAAGTCGTATCCTGATCGGCCATGAGTCTGACTACAGAGGCAGAATCAGGATGGGATGGCTGGCTACCATCAATAATGGTTTTAGAAATATGCGAGGTATCGCCATCCATAATAAAATGGCTGGTTACGGTAATGGCTTTTCCGTTGTAATTGATGTTTTCGTAATAAGTTCCTTCGGCTACAAGGATGGTATCGCCTTCATTGGCGCCATTGATAGCAGCTTGTATTGTAGATGAGTCGGCAGGCACGTTTATCACTGTACCATAAGAAAAGGTGCATAAGAAAATGATGCATGAAAAAATGGTGTAATATCGTTTCATAATTTACAGATTTTAAGTGAGCATAAAAAAGCATTTCCCGGGTAGTATGAGCCGGGAAATGCGTACAAAGCCTTTGTTATTGAAGAATGACTTTTTTCAGATAAATTCTGTCGGCATGGATACGTAACAGGTACATCCCGTTACTTAATCCTTGTCGGTTAAGAATTACGGTATTGTTCTGTAGGTTTTCTGTGTGTCGCACAACCTTGCCACTCACATCAATTAACTCCAGTCCCGTAATTAAGGCCTGATTTGTTACACTTACCGTTGCAATTTCAGCGATTGGATTTGGATAGATGTGTAATACTCCTTGCGTTTTCTTAGCATCTGCAGTTCCGTTTTCCATGAATGCTGTTTTTAATTTGCTGTGTTTTGTGGCTTGCCATCCATACTGGTTCCGTTGGCCAGTCCGTCTCAGATCATCAGACATAACTGCCCCCATATCAACAAGGCCCGTTTCTGCATCCGGTCGCGGATTATCATAAAAATCGAAGTCAGGTGCCGTGTACCACTCATCATCAATCTGGACAGATTCTGCGCCAGTTCCTAAACACGGACTTTTAGGCAGGAGTTTGAAGAGTGCAGGATTTACCTTTGGATAAGCTTCAATATTATTTTCACCAAACCATGCTCCTTGCAGTTCAGCCTCGCCTCCTTTTATACAGTTATTGAATGCATAAAGGTTACCATCATTATTATCGGCAAACCATGTTAAATCGGATCTGAAATGAACGTCAGGCAAATAATCCTGGAAAATTTCACGACAGTTCTCACCATCTGTTTCATCCCATAAAATATTATTCAGTAATAATAAGTTTAAATCATAACTGAAGACACCCGCTCCATCGGAAGCCTTATTATCAAGTAGCGTGTTATTCATTACCAAGGGAACAATGGGATAGGTAAAAGCAGGTTGAGTAATTCCTCCCATGCTGAAAAAGGCAAGGCCTCCACCTTTATCCTGCGCATAATTATTGGTTATGATGTTATTGAAAATCTGGACGTTTAAGGTGCTGTTATCTGGTGGCACGTTCTCCCAAAACTCAATATACATGCCTCCTCCCATGCTCGTTTCACTATGCAATGCGTTTCCTGTAATGGTGTTATTGTTTATCTGGATATCCGGTCCGAAACCGTGTGCGGTTTCAATTTCTATACCTCCTCCCAAAGTGCTGTAGCCTTCGGTACATGTAAGCGAGTTGTCCGAGATGATATTATGATTAATTCGAACGGTAACACCTTGGGACGCAATTAGAAGTCCTATGCCTCCTCCCGAAGTTATATCAGAGGCAATAGTAGAATTTCTTAAAATTTTATTATGCCTGATTATTATTGTATTGTTACTTAAAAAGGCGCCACCAATGCCAGGAAAAGTTGCATTATTTTGTACAATACTGTTATCAGCTACAATATTATTCTCAATAACGGCACCATTGTTAAAAAGCAGGACCGCTCCACCAATATAAGCCCCTAAAAGATCTACATATGAGCCAGAACCTCCTGTTAAAGTAAATCCCTTTAAAGTGGTATTGCTGTTTGGAATACTGGTCAAAAAGACAACAGAGCCCACTGCCGGATTTACAGGTTGACTTCCATCAATAATTGTTTTTGAAATGTGAGTTGACTTCCCATCAAGAATAAATTCACTGGCAAGTGTAATAGCTTTCCCTGTAATAACAAGGTTTTCGTAGTAGGTTCCTTCGGCAACCAGAACGGTGTCGCCTTCGCTGGCAGCATTAATAGCTGCCTGGATGGTTTCATAATCAGATGGTACGCTTATGACCGTAGCAAATTGTGTCATTGAAAAGCCAATGAGCAATAGACTTAATATAAAAATTCGTGTCTTCATAGGGATTTGATTTTAAACACATCATATTTTTATAATATCAAGCAGATCTTTTTCTGCAGAATGAGAGATAATGGGATCAAAAAACATATAAAATTACTGGTTTAAAATACGGTCGTCGATCGGTATTGTCTCATTCTTGGACGGTATTGTATCAAAATGAGGAAAGTTTTACGCTATCCTTAAGAAGCTGTCCAAAAAGTAAAATCTGTATAAGTTTTACTTACGGATTGTTAGTAGCTTTTTAAAAACTACCCCTAAATCCCCTAAAGGGGACTTAAAGCCTCCCACTTTAGGGGAGGTTTGGAGGGGTAATAGAAGGATCACTATCAATTTATAAGTTCCTTATATTCTTATTTGCCTTTTTGGGACAGCCTCAAATCTGCAACTTGCGAGTGAGTATTGCAACTATCGGGTTGTGAATTAATTTTCCCCCGTTGGGGGAAATACAAAGGGGGGAATATATCGGGAACTTTAATCTTTTAAAAGTGAATCCCGGTAATCGGATGGATTCATTCCGAAGTATTTTCTGAAGTTGCTGGCAAAATGAGATGTGCTGTTGAATCCGACTTCATACATTATTCCAATAATATTATTTTCTCCGGATTCTATCATTGAAGCTGCTTTTTTAATCCGGTAAATTCTTAACAGGGCATTGGGAGTTTCACCGGTAAGTGCATGTATTTTTCTGAAAAACTGTGACCTGCTCATGTTTAGTTCCTTTCCAATCTCATCAACTTTGAAATCTGAACTGGCATAATTTCTTTCGAAATGTTCAAATAATTTTTTGATCAATGGATCGTTGTCCAGTGACGAGAAGCCTGATGTTTTACGCACTAAAAGATCCCTGCTGAATTTTTCCCGGAGCCGTTTGCGCTGATCAATAAGATTTTTTATCCTTATCAGCAGTTCTTCTGCATCAAAAGGTTTTATTAAATAATCATCAGCACCTGCCTGCAATCCCTCTATTTTGCTACACTTACCGGCTTTAGCTGTGAGCATAATTAATGGTATGTGAGTGGTCCTTTCATCATTCTTCAGAATATGGCACATTTTCATACCATCCATTACAGGCATCATTAAATCACTAATAACTAGGTCAGGGATGGTGTCTATAGCAACTGTTAGCCCTTTCTGACCATTTTCAGCACTTAGCACCACGAAATTTTCTGAAAGAATACCTGTAATATAATTTGTAAGATCTGCATTGTCCTCAACAATAAGTACAAGAGGTTTTTTATCCCTGATTCTTGGTTTTGTTATTTTACCGGTTTTAGGTTTATCACCTAGTATCATGTGATCTCCTATTGGGGCTTCTATTATTTCAAGAGAATGACTAACTTTTTCATCGTCCCGGAACTTTTCTTTTGCCACCGGAAGCCGAAGGCTAAAAATGGTTCCCTTACCTTCTGTACTTTCCACACTAATTTTACCATGGTACAACTCCACAAGCTCTTTGGTCAGCGCAAGTCCGATGCCGGTACCTTCTGCAATTCTTTCGTTAGAGTCATTTACCTGGAAAAAGCGATCAAATATCCTGTCAAGTTTATCCTGAGGAATGCCAATTCCGCTATCAGAAACTGACAAAATCAAGTATTCAGGTTTACCAGTTCCCTGTTTATAATCAAAGCGATTATTAATTGTGATTTGTCCTTTATCAGGTGTGAATTTAAATGCATTAGAGATGAGGTTGACCAGTATTTTTTCCACTTTGTCCCTGTCAAACCAAACATTTTGGTTCAGTCCTGTAAGATCATATTTGTAAGTTATTTTTTTGCTTTCTGCGAGGGACACAAATGATTGAATGATGGTTCGTATCAAAACTTCAATATTACCCTCAGAAACCTGCATGCTGATCTTTCCGGTTTCCATTTTAGAGATATCAAGCAACTGGTTGATCAGTGTTTGTAAGCGTAATGTGTTCCGGTGCATGATATCCAGTAAATCTTTCCTCAATGAAACCGTCTTTTTATTCTGTTTCTTCAGGTCATCCAGAGGTCCTCTAATTAAAGTTAACGGTGTTCGAAATTCGTGGGAAACGTTGGCAAAGAAACGAGATTTTATCCGGTCTATCTCACTGACTTTCTCTTTTTCCATGCGTTCCAGTTCAACAGCTCTTTTTAACTTCATCCGGTTGTTTTGGAATCGCCAAAACCATATACCAATGGCTGTTAATAAAACAGCATATAGAAGATATGCATACCATGTTAGCCATGGAGGTTGATGGATTAAAATGCTTATGGATGCATCGCCTTCATTCCAAACACCCAGGTCACTGGTGGCTATTACATGAAAAGTATATTTACCTGGTTTAAGATTGTTAAAATCCACATCGGTTCTGTTTCCTGCATATACCCAGTCATCATTAAATCCTTCAAGTTTGTATTTATATTGGTTCATGCCAATATTTTGAAATTTAAGTAAGGCATAAGATAAAGACAGATTATTTTGGTTATAGTTAAGTTCTATAAAATCTGTATATGTTACAGAACGGCTCAGAATGGAATCTTTACCGGGTTTGATAACAATATTATTTACACTTAGCTGTGTTAAAACCAATGGGGATGATTCATTTGTAATATGATTAATACTGTCTGGTAAAAACAAAAATAGTCCATTTCTTGAAGTCATGAATATTTCGCCGGATTTCATTTTGAATGCAGTTCTCCATATACTATTGCTTGGAAGCCCATCTTTGACAGTAAAATTCGTAAAGGATTCAGTTGCAATATTAAATCTTGACAATCCTACACGCGTCCCAAGCCAAAGGTTGCCTTTATCATCGTCAACAATTGTAACAACATCATTGCTGGGCAAGCCATTTTTTGTCGTAAAAAATGTAATTTTGAAATCAATCGGATCAGAAACGTGATTTGGAATTAATTTTATAAGACCATAACTGCTGGTTCCAAGCCATAATATTCCCTCTTCATTTCGGTAAAAATTTCTGACGCCCGGTATTGACCAAATAGTTCCATTCCCATCAATAGCTTTACATTCTTTAACATCAGATGGCGTTGCCATTGTTTTTGAAATATTCTCTATGGGCGGAATGATTTTATAAAGACCATTTTTGCCCAGGGCTAATAATGTACCTGAATCAAGTTCAGTAAATATTTGCAGATTATGAGGGATTTTTGAATTGGCATTTGGATTGTCTGCTAATTTATACAAACATTCCTGGTTTAAATCGTAATAATACCAAGGTCTGGCCTGATCAAAGCCAAACCAAATTCTTTTATTATTATCCTCAAACAAATATCTTACACATAAAAATGGATTTCTAAAAGATGTCCGGTTTGAAGATCCATCTATTATTTCAAATTCAGGTTCGGCTTGTTCAATGTTTCTAAATCGTAGGACTCCCAGATTAGTTATTCCAATCCACAAAGATTTCTTACTGTCTAACAACACAGGACCAACATCATGCGTATTATTTTTGCAGGTATCTTTACACCATGCTTCAAATTGTCCAGATTCCGGATTGAAGATATATATACCTGCCTCACCTCCTATACGAATTTTATTTGCATTCATTTCCGGATATAGATTTACATAATTTTCGGAATGAGGATCAGGTTTATATGCTTTAAAATATTTCGTTCTTTTTATAATCTGGTTTATGGATTTATCGGTATAATACCAGATTGATCCGGCATTATCCACTAATAATACACTTGAAAAATAGTATTCCTCTGTCACCGGATATTCAGATTCGTGAGGCTTGTAATAGATTTCTTTACTATCGGTATTAAAACCATAAATTCCGGAGCTGGTTCTCACCCAGGTATTATTCTGATTATCGCGGATCCCTGCTCTAATATATACGTTATTCAGGATTGGTGGACTTTTTGATCCGATCGGTATATGGGGGTAGGTCCCATTCTTAAAATGTTCCGGATAGATATACCATGGAGGAAGAATGTAATGCCCCGATGAATCTTTATTTAAGGGAGAATCCCATGTTTCTCCGATGTATTCAACAGAGTCACTGACTAAATTCAAACGATACACCCGTCTTTCGGCATCCAGCCAAATATAACCTCTTTTATCATAGGCAATAGATCGTATTGTATAGAAGTTGTCGAGTCGATTTTTGTCTTCAGGTTCAATGCTGTAATTTTTAAAGATATTCTTAATGCGATTATATGTACTAAAACCATTTCTATGTGCAATCCATAAATTGCCGGCTTCGTCTTCTGTAATATCATTAATATTATTGCTCTCTAAGACAAAAGGTGTAATTTTACTTGTAATAAACCTTTCAAATGATTCAGTAAATTTATTATACCTGTTTAAACCCCAATTTGTGCCGATCCAAATGTTCCCTTTGCTGTCTTCAAAAAGGCAGTTGATGACATAATGAGAAATGGAGTTTGAATCGAAGGGATCGTTACGGAATATTCTGAACCGCGATCCATCATACCTGTACAGCCCTTCTTCTGAGCCGAACCATATAAATCCTTCAGAGTCCTGTAACATACAACGCCCCTTGAAATTAGCCAGTTCTCCCCTTAAAGGGATCCTGTTAACTTCATAATAATATTCCTGAGAATAAGTAATAGAAAACAAACAAAAAAACAGCAACACAAATCTTATTTGTAACAGGAACTTAAAACCGAAGATTATATTTATTTTAAAAACAATAAAGCATGTTATTGCACTAAGCATATAAGCAGGTATTTATTGAGCTTAATATTCAAATTTAAGGATATTTTGTGTAAAAAATAAATGGTAGGAGTTCACGAAAAACCGGGTCTAGAACTTACCCGAAAATACCAGTAAGAAGGTCGTAAAATGTCCCTGGATGAAGGGATCGCCTATGCCCTGGATTTTGAGAAGGATTAAATTGCAGATTGCATAAAGGGTGTGTACCGACCTCTATTGTTCTAAACAGCGCTGCTGCGTTTAATTTCATGAAAAAAAACTGGTTAAAGTTTGGCGGCTTTTTAATGTTTTTAAGGCTGGTCATCTGACCCTCTCTTGTGTTCTCCCCCTGAATCAGGGGGAGATCCCGCTTACTAGAGAAGGGGTTCTGTTTAGATCATTTTTTTGTCTGGAATACCCTCCTTGTCCTGATCGAAGTATCAGGATAAGGAGGGCAGTTACTATGAAATGTGCAGATTCATTGTAATCCAGGGTGGGTCATGTAGTTAATCTTCAATAAAATTCAGTGGTTATCAGAAAAGCACAGACCATGGCCTGTACTTTTAGTATTAACCAAATTGAGCGAATCAGAGCCTGATGAATCCCTCTGTAATGATCGTATCTTTAGAACTTAACCTGATCAATTACAATACTGCTTTTAAGTTGGATACATCAAGCTGATTTTCCGGTTTCCTGAAGGTTTTATGTTTCTTTTGTATGAAGAAGCAGTTCCTTAAATCCTGTTCCGGAAAACTTTTTTGAAATGTCTTCATCATCTACATGCATTATCTTCCCTTTTTCAACCTCCACGATACAATCTCTACCTTCAATTTTCATTTCAGCCTTAAATGGTGGTGAATAATCAAGGTTCCATGAATCGAGGGTGTATTTATTGTCGCGGAGCTGAATTGCAGTTTCCAGTTCCTGGTCAGTTGGATAATCAATATAGGCGTCCAGAATGTCTGAGAGATGAACAATGAACTGAGAGAAAAATTCCTCTTCAGAAAGCGGTTGGCTTACATGTTCTTTCAGGTTGGTGATATTGCTGCGCACACTGTCAACGCCACGTCCGGATATTTTTAATGGTTGATGCAGACATTCATGCAATAGTTCTTTATTGGCATTATACAGCAAGGTGCCATGATGTATGGTCCTGTCCCGGACGACATGACAGGCTGTTCCGGTTACTTTATGATCCTGAATATATAAATCGTTTCTCTCACCCTGGATCAGATCAATATCAAAATGTTTAACGGCCTCAATTATCAGATCCAGTAAAGGCTGGTAATTGACTTTAAACTCCTCTCTGCGTGTGTTGTGCAGACTGATATTCAGGTTCCCCAGGTCATGAAAAACCGTGCCGCCACCGGAAATACGGCGATGATAAGCAATATTGTTATTAATACAGTATGGAAGGTTTACTTCTTTAAAAATATTCTGATGTTTTCCCACGATGACTGATGCATTGTTCCTGTAAATGAAACAAAGATCGTCTTCTGAATGCTTAAAATAAACCTCTTCAAGCGCCAGGTTAACTGCCGCATCGTAAAACGGGGAAACAATTAGTCGCATGGAATTTTACAGTTTGTACAAACATACAATTATTATTACTGTTATATTTGTTAAAACACAAATTTAAAGTCATGCAAAAACTCACTTACGTACTCTTAATTCCTTTATTTATGGCTTGTAATGCTCAGCATAAAAAAATTGAATATCCCGAAACGAAAAAGGGAGATGTGGTTGATAATTATTTTGGAACGGAGGTAGCCGATCCGTTTCGGTGGCTTGAGGATGACCAGTCCGATGCCACCAAAGAATGGGTTAAAGCAGAAAATAAGGTAACGAATGACTATCTGAGCCAGATCCCGTTCAGAGATAAAATTTTTAATCGTTTAAAAGAACTTTGGGACTATCCTAAAAGTTCGGCTCCTTCAAAACATGGCAGTTTTTACCTGGAATCGCGGAATAACGGGTTGCAGAATCAGAGTGTCCTTTACATCATGGATTCACCTACGGATTCGGGCAGAATATTGATTGACCCGAATACTTTAAGCGACGATGGAACTGTAGCGCTGGCCGGTACTGAAGTTTCTGATGATTATAAATATATCGCATATCTGACTGCGTCAGGCGGTTCGGACTGGAATGAAATTTATGTGAGGGATATAGCAACAGGGAAAGATTTGCCGGATCATATTCAATGGGTTAAATTTTCAGGCATCTCGTGGTATAAAGACGGATTTTTATATTCCAGGTATCCTGAACCTAAAAAAGGGGAGCAGCTAAAGGGGGAAAACAAGGATAGTAAAATATATTATCATAAGCTGGGAACTCCTCAGTCACAGGATGTGGTATGGTATGAAGATCCGGAGCACCCCGACTGGATGTTTGGTGCCGGCATTTCAGACGATAAGAAAGTCGTTATTATATCGGTAACAGAATCCACAACAGGGAACGCATTATATGTTATGGATCCAGGTGAAAGAGCTGTAGAGAAGATCATTCCCGGATTTGATAACGACTACGTAGTCATTTATGCCGCAGATCAAAAACTTTGGGTTTATACCAACTACCAGGCACCCAAATATCAGTTGATACAGATTGATCTGAAAAAACCGCAAAAGGAAAACTGGAAAGATATTGTGCCTGAAAATGATAATGTGTTGACAGCCGTGAAGTATATTGGAGGTAAACTGATGCTGGAATATATGGAAGATGCCAAATCTCAGGTAGCTGTTTGCAATTCAGATGGAAAAGTGGAGAAGATGCTGGATTTACCGGTGGGTTCTGTCGGTGGTTTTACGGGTGAACCGAAAGATACCGAAACATACTTTACTTTCACGTCGTTTACAACGCCCTCAACCGTATATAAGTATGATATTGCGAATGATGACCTGACTAAATTCAGAGAATCAAAAATTAAATTTGATTCAGATGATTATGAAACCAAACAGGTGTTTTACACTTCAAAAGACGGCACAAAGATTCCGATGTTTATTACATATAAAAAGGGGATAAAACTTGACGGTAACCATCCTACACTGCTGTACGGTTATGGTGGATTTAATGTCAGTCTGACACCTGTTTTTAGTGTGACCCGGTTGATATGGCTCGAAAATAATGGTGTTGTGGCGATTTCTGATTTGCGTGGCGGCGGAGAATATGGTGAGAAATGGCATGAAGCCGGAACGCTGATGCATAAACAGAATGTATTTGATGATTTTATTGCGGCAGCAGAATACCTGATAAAAGATGGGTATACCTCAAAGGAAAAACTGACAATCCAGGGTGGTTCTAATGGTGGTCTGTTGATAGGTGCCTGTATTAACCAAAGGCCTGACCTTTTTGCCGTTGCTTTACCGGCAGTTGGTGTGATGGATATGCTCCGTTACCATAAATTCACTATCGGGCGGTTTTGGGCAACGGATTATGGAACAAGCGAAGACAGCCAGGAGATGTTTAATTATCTCTACAGCTACAGTCCGGTTCATAATGTAAAGGAGGGTGTTGATTATCCTGCTGTTCTTGTCACTACCGCAGATCATGACGACCGCGTGGTTCCGGCTCATTCTTTTAAATTTGCAGCCACACTGCAGGATAAAGTGTCTGATAAAAATCCGGCATTAATTCGGATTGATACCAAAGCCGGACATGGAGCCGGAAAACCAACAGATATGGTGATTCAGGAATATGCCGATTTGTGGTCTTTTGCTTTTTACAATATGGATGTTACACCAATATACAAATGATAATACCTGATTTTCTGGTCATAGAAGGAAATATAGGCGTGGGTAAAACCACGCTGGCTAATTTACTAAAAGAAAGGTTTGGAGGTGAACTGTTATTGGAACGGTTCGCCGAAAATCCGTTTTTGCCACTTTTTTATGAAAATCCTGACCGCTACGCGTTTCAACTGGAATTATCGTTTATGGCTGACCGTTATAATCAGATCCGGAATATTGCAGATCAGGTGCGTCAAAAAAAACAACTTACCATAGCAGATTATTACTTTACCAAATCATTGATATTTGCCAGTGTGACGCTTAAAGATGAAGAGTTGAATTTATTTGAGAAGCTTTTTGATATAGCCAGGTTTGAACTGAAAAGGCCGGATCTTTTTGTCTATCTTTATTCCAGACCAGAGGTCTTACTGGAAAATATTCGTAAAAGAGGGCGTTCCTATGAGTCAGGGATTTCGAAGGAATACTTGTCTAGCATAAGCGAAGCGTACAAAAAACATCTGGATAAAGTTGATTTCCCTGTATTGTATATTGACGTATCTGAGTTTGATTTTGTTGAAAATAAAAATAATTTTAATACATTAGTAGAATTGATGTTTGGAATAACCTATAGTAACGGAGTAACAATTAAAGAATTAAAAAGTGATTCTCTTAGCTAAAGTCAGCTAAAACAATGCGTTTAAATGGGTTTATTTTAAAATATTTTTTATTTTTGTGCGAACTAGCGTTAAGAAATTGCTATTTGATATTGATAACGTAAATAAATAATCACAATGAAAAAAAGAATTAATCTTTATTCTGCACTTTTAGCTGTAATAATGGTTTTAGCGAGTTGTTCAAAACCACCTCAGGACCTTACAGATGTAAAATCGGATGTTAATCCGTCACCCCTTGTAGTAAAAGCCGGCAAAATTAATGCCCAGATCAACCTTACATTCCCGGCTAAGTTTATTCCGAAAAAAGCTGTTGTTGAGTTAATCCCGGTACTATCGTACGGCGGTGGCGAGGTTGAAGGTAAATCTGTTACCGTGCAGGGAGAAAAAGTTGAAGATAACAATACTTCAATAAGTTATGCAAATGGTGGTGGTATTGCTATTCCGGTAAGTTTTGATTTTCAGAAAGAAATGAGATTGTCAGAATTACAGGTAAAAGCAAAAATTACTATCGGTTCAAAAGAATACACTACACCTGCATATAAGGTTGCTGACGGTGTTAATGCCATTGAAACGCTTGTAAATGACAGACAGGCTGAACCTGCTTTAGGTGAAGATGCTTTCCAGAGGGTAATTCCGGATATGGCAAAAGCAGATATTCATTATATCATCCAGCAGGCCAATATCAGAAATTCTCAGTTAAGAGACGAAGATATTAAGGCATTGAAGGAGTTTATTAAAGAAGCTCAGGCTGCTGAAAATAAAGAATTTGCCGGTGTTGATGTTTCTTCATACGCTTCTCCTGACGGTCCGGAAGATCTGAATAAGAGATTAGCCGAAAGACGCGAATCGAATGCTGATAAGTATATTAAAGGTGTTCTAAAACGCGATAAAGTTGATGCAAGCAAAGACGGTTTCATTGATTCTAAATTTACGCCTGAAGACTGGGAAGGATTCAAAGAATTGCTTGAAGCTTCAAGTGTAGATGATAAAGATCTTATCCTGCGTGTTCTTTCTATGTATTCTGATCCTGAAGTAAGAGAGAAGGAAATTAAAAATCTTTCTGCTGCCTATAAAGAACTTGCTGAAGATATTCTTCCACAACTTCGTCGTTCCAGGTTTACAGTTAACGTAAATGTTATCGGTAAATCTGATGAAGAAATTGCTGAGCTTGCAGCAAGTAATCCTTCAGAACTTAATGTGGAAGAACTGCTTTACGCGGCCACTTTAACTGATGACAATGCTAAAAAACTTGATATCTACAAAAAAGTAACTTCTGTATATCCTAAAGACTGGAGAGGTTACAACGATATGGGTTGTGTATTATTCGAAACTATGAAATTTGATGAAGCAGAAAAAGCGTTCTCTAAAGCTGCTGAGGCTGATGCTACTTCTCCGGAAGTACAGAACAACTTAGGTGCTATCGCATTGGTTAACGGTGATGTTGCTAAAGCCAAAGAATATTTTGGTAAAGCTGCCGGCGCAGGAGATGAGTTGACTTATAACCTTGGTTTGGTAAACATACATGAAGGTAACTATGCTGCTGCTGTTAAAAACCTTGGTAACAGTGCAACAAACAATGCTGCTTTAGCAAAAATTTTAACTGAAGACTATAAAGGTGCTTTAGCAACACTGAATTCAGTTGAAAATCCAATTTGTATGACAGATTATCTGAAAGCAATCGTTGGTGCAAAAACTAATGATAAAACGCTTGTAATGTCATCGCTGAAAGCAGGTGTTGAAAAGAATGAAGCTTTGAAAAAAATGGCTGTAACAGAACTGACTTTTGCGGAATACTTCGAAGATCCTGAATTCAAATCAATCGTAGAATAACAGATTATAGATTTTCTATATACAAGGCTGATCCTGCAGGGTCAGCCTTTTTTGTGAAGTTTAATTAATGTCATTTTGATTTAACAAAGCATATCTATAATTTAGGATTCAATTTGGGAAATGAACTTACCGTTATTACATTATTTAGTTATGCCATGCATTTTAACAGTTTATGGCACACTAATTGCTTAAGTTTATAAAAATTAATGGAGGTTACTATGAAAACCAGGACTTTTTTATACGGCGCACTTTTAATGTTGCTTTCTTCTTGCGGAGTTGGTTATATGTCATCTGGTTATTATGACGATATATATTATA
This sequence comes from Quyinboa mangrovi, assembly GCF_042219825.1. NCBI lineage: Bacteria > Pseudomonadati > Bacteroidota > Bacteroidia > Bacteroidales > Quyinboaceae > Quyinboa > Quyinboa mangrovi. Next base: position 142,968 of record NZ_JBHJHQ010000008.1, on the reverse strand, counting down.
CCCCTTCCGACAATACTCCGGCAATTAGTGCAAAACTTTCCGATGCTCCTGCTGCAAGCAAAGAGCAGATGAAAGAGGAACGAAAAGAATACAATCAAATGACAGCTCAAAAAGCAAAAACGATTGATGAGTATGAGCGGGCTACCGAAGGTGTTGATTTCGCCCGGGTAGAAAATGATTACATGAACATTATCAATGATGATAACATCACAGATATTGATACCATCGTATATTACAATGACGAAACCGGATATTATCTGAATGGGTTTAACGGAAACAGGTCAGATTATTACTATGCCCAGAGAATACACCAATTTCATGGTCCACGGGCAGCCATAGCTACATGGGATCCGTATTATTCCGATATTTATTTCCTTGATCCATTTAACTGGAATGTCTACATGGACGGTAATTATGCATGGGTAACTCCAACATGGACAAATCCGATATATAACAATTACTATTACGGATACAGCCCTTACGGATATAATTACTGGAATTATGGTTATTATAGTCCCTGGAATTGGGGATACGGTGGTTATTACAGTCCATATTATTCCTGGGGATATTACAGCCCATGGCATTATGGAGGATATTACGGAGGATACTACAATCCGTATTATTACGGAAGCTGGTATGGTTACGGAGGGTATTATGGACATCATCACTGGTATAATGATCATTACTATGCCTCAAAAGACAAACGTTATGAGCCAAGACGGTCAGGTTACGGCAGAACTCCGGTAAGAACAACCGCAGGTTCTTCAGCAGTTACTTCAGGCAGAACCATAAGCAGTTCAAGCAGAACAAGTGACAGGATTGTTGAATCACGTACAGCAAATACGGCTACCAGATCTGATATTAATGCTCGCGTAAGTTCTTCAGGAAGGGCTTCGTCAGCCAGGTCAACTTCAACAACTGCTAAAACAGTGAATACGCGTCCGACTATAACTACCGGTTCAGGCCGAACAACAACAAGTTCATCTGCAAGAACATCGGGTACTGCTGCAAGAAATGTTACACCAACAGTAAGAAGTTCTTCAACAACTACCAGAAGTGCAGTGACGACACGACCTGCTACTACCAGCACCAGATCCTCAAATGCAAGGGTGACAACAACTACAAGGTCGGCAGCTGCTAATAATAATGCAACTGTAAGAACTTACAGGCCTACATACAGTAAACCGCAGACCAGTAGTTCGCGATCTACATATAATACAACCTCAAGGTCAGGATCTTCTTACTCAAGACCTTCCACTACTTACAAATCAAGTAGTAGTTCGTCAGGAAGTGTACGGAGTTATAGCCCTTCGTCAAAGAGCAGCTCTTCAGGTTACAGGTCGTCTTCATCAAGAAGTTATACCCCAAGCTATTCAGGTAGTTCTTCTTCTGGTAGCTACAGATCCTCGGGAAGTAGTTCTTCCGGAAGTTCCTATTCAGGAAGCAGGTCATCAGGATCCTCTTCCTCATCCAGATCATCTTCAGGTGGATCTTCAGGTAGAAGCAGTTCTTCTTCAAGACGATAAATTATTCACGCATTAAAGTAATCGATCATGAAAAAATTAATAGTAGCAAGTATTGCAGTCATTATGTCTGCAACAGGCATAGCTCAGACCCTGAACGATGCATACAATTTATCATCAGTTACGTATGGAAGTACGGCTAGATCGGCAGCTATGGGTGGTGCGTTCGGCGCTCTGGGAGCTGATTTCTCATCTATTTCTATAAACCCGGCCGGGCTGGGAGTATATCGGGGAGGAGAGTTTACATTTACACCTAATCTATATCTTAATTCATCCAGTTCTGATTATCTCGGAACAGTTTCACAGGATAAAAAGGTAGGGCTGAATTTTAGTAATCTGGGATTGGTGTTTGCCACTCCAACATTAAAAGATCAGGGTGTTCTTTCAGTTAATTTTGGTATAGGTTATAACAGGTTGAAGGACTTTCACCGTGTGACTTATACTCAGGGGAACAATTCAGATGTGAGCCAGTTAAAATACTATGCTCAGGATCTCGCAGATTATGGCGAGGATAACTCATTATGGCCTAGCTATTTGGCCTATCAGGGATGGTTAGTCGATAAATATACTGATAACACTAATCAGACAGTATATGAGCCAATACTCTTAAGTGATACGAAAGTAGATCAGACACAAAGTATTTTTGAAAAGGGTAAACTTGATGAATGGACGTTTGCCATGGCTTTGAATCTGGACCACAAAATTTATATTGGAGCTTCACTGGGAGTGAGAGATGTGTATTACAGAAAAGAATTGATGTATAAAGAATTATTTGGAGTAACTCCTGGCGGTTCATATTCTCAATGGGACGAGACAACACAGAGTTATATTTTCTACGATAATGGCGGATATGTCAGCAATGATTATTTAACTACCACGGGTTACGGTTTTAATGCAAAGTTAGGGATCATCGTAAAGCCGGTTGATGCACTTCGTTTAGGCCTTTCTATTCATACACCAACTTATTATTTGCTGGAGGATAATTATTCGTATTCCCTGGATCCGGATATTCTTTATCCGCAAGGCTCAAACGATGTTAGGCCGGATGTACAGTCTTCAGGTGATTTGCAATATAAATATGCGGTTTATTCCTCCCCTTTGAATATGGAATTATCAATGGCGTATGTCTTCGGTAAATTTGGTGTATTCAGTCTGGATTATGGAATCTCCAGTTACAATGGTATGACAATCAATGAAAGAGGTTCAAGCACCGGGACGTTTTTAGCAACGAATCAAATGATATCGGATGTAATGAGTACCGGTTCTTCGCTCAGGGCAGGTATAGAGTTAAAAGCATCACCAAACTTCAGCGTGAGAGGAGGGCTTGCTCATTATTCGTCGCCATTCAATACTAAAGCTAATGATTATTCCTTTAACAAACCTGGTGCACTGAATCAGTTCTCTGCAGGATTTGGCTACAGGGACAATGACTTCTTTATTGACTTTGCATATGTTCTTAAAAGTCAGAATGTTGAATCCAGTCTTTTTATTCTTGATAATTCACAGCCTACGGCTATGACAACATACAACTCAAACAATGTCATGATGACGGTAGGATTCAGGTTTTAATTAATAATAAATAATAATCGATAAAAAGCCCCGGAAGGGGCTTTTTTATTTTAAATGGGTTGTATTTTTGTGAAAAACAATGTCGCATGGAATACATGTTCGCAACAGGACAACACAGTTTTCTGATGCCTTCTGAACAGATTGAGGAGCTTGAAGGTGCTGTGTTTAATTCATTCTGCTTTGTTGAACCGGACTTTTCGGAAGAACATATTGAGCTTGAGGCATGGAAGTGCCGATGGGCGACTAACATGTTGAATGCTTCTCTTTATGTGCAAAGTAATTTTGAACTGGCAAAACTTATAAATGCTGATGGAATAATATTGAAGAGGAATGATTTGCCGCCTGAGTTGGTACGTTCAAAAATAGGGACAGAAAAAAGGATTGGTGGCATGGCCGGGAACTTTGAAGACGCAGTTAATTTCATGATAGAGGGTGTCGATTTCATGATGCTGGGTCCCGTTAAATCAGTTTCGGATAAACGTGAAATTGGATTCGACAGACTTGAAACAATCTTGGGAATGCTGAAAGATAATAATATGAACATCCCTTTATGGGTTTTTGGAGGTATTTTGCCGGAAGATATTGAAAGGCTTGAGAAGATGGGAATACGTGGTGTTTCGGTATCGTCTTATATACTTACAGAAGATGAAATTGATGTGAAAGCCCGGGAGTATAATAAAAAAGGCTGAACCTTTAATCCGGTTCAACCTTTTTGTATAAATAGATCAGAACAATATTAGAGTCATCCTAAAATTTCATCAGTGGACTTGAGGGGAAGATTAAAAGCCTCAGAAACTCCCTGGTATACAATATCTCCCTTTACAATGTTTAATCCTTTTTTAAGTTCCGAATTCTCTTTGCAGGCTTCTATCCAGCCTTTGTTTGCCAGCTGCAAAGCATAAGGCAAGGTAGCATTGGTAAGCGCCATCGTTGAAGTTACAGGAACTGCTCCCGGCATATTGGCTACACAATAATGAACCACATCATCAATAACAAATACCGGATTTTCGTGTGTGGTTGGCTTTGTGGTTTCAAAACATCCACCCTGATCCACTGCTACATCCACCATTACTGTGCCAGGTCGCATTTCTTTCAGCATATCTTTTGTGATAAGCCGTGGTGCTTTCGCACCAGGAATCAGCACGGCTCCAATAATTAAGTCATTAACTTTTACCGCATCGCGAACACGGATAGCATTGGCAGCAACAGTTTTAACGTTGGCAGGCATAACATCGGCCAGATATCTCAGACGATCCAGACTAACATCCATAATGGTCACGTCAGCCCCCAGTCCTGCTGCCATTTTTGCCGCCTGTGTCCCAACCACACCGCCACCAATTACAAGTACTCTGGCAGGTGGAACTCCAGGAACACCACCAAGCAGCAGTCCTCTGCCGTTAAAGGTTTTTTCCATGTATTTAGCTCCTTCCTGCGTAGCCATTCTACCTGCTACTTCAGACATTGGAATGAGTAAGGGGAGTTTACGATCTTTAGTTTCCACGGTTTCGTAAGCAAGACATATAGCCTTTCTTTCGATCATTGCCCGGGTGAGTTCTTCGCTCGATGCAAAATGGAAATATGTAAATAGTAACTGGTTTTCTTTTATTAAAGGGTACTCCAGGGCTATTGGTTCTTTTACCTTTATGATCATGTCGGCAATACCATATACTTCTTCAATAGTCGGAAGTAAATTGGCTCCGGCTTCCTGGTAATCGCTGTCCATAAACCCACTGCCTTCTCCTGCAGATGTCTGTACATAGACAGTATGTCCTGCTTTCACAAGATCCAAAACTCCACCCGGCGTAAGGGCAACCCTGTTCTCATTCGTTTTTATTTCTTTTGGAACACCTACAATCATTTCTTCTGTGTTTTAGTAAATTTCAAATCAAAATAACAAAAGAGCTTGAGTGTAAAATATGAAATTTATCATCGTAAAGTAATGATTATTCGCAGGTTTAGGGCTTGAATAAAACCGTCGTGATTTGGATGTAAAGTACACAGGTTATCCAAATCTGAACCTATGCACTGAAATCATACGTAGCGATGGCATCCGCTAATCTGTCAAGAAATGTTTTTATATGCTTGCCGATCATCATTTTTACAACGGCACTCATTTCTGCTTTCAGGGTAAGCTTTACTTTGGTGTCGTTCTCTTTTACTTCTTTAAGCTGAATCCAGAGATTAAATGTGATAGGGGAGGAAACTGATTCAAACTTGATGGTTTTAAATGGTTCTTTATCTATAATCCTTAGTCCAAGTACACCTGCGTTTTCAACTTTAAAAAATACGGCATCCTCTTCAATATGGTCAAGCTGAACCTGATCTTCAGGCAACCGGTCAAGATGTTTTTTTATGTTGGTTAAATCAGAAAGCACCCCGAAGGCTTGTTCTTGGGGTGCTGATATTGTTTTAATTTCACTTTCGAATTTTACCATGTTGGTTAGGCCGGGTTCCAGTTTGAAGGATCTTTACGCCATTCCTTCAAGGTGTTAATATTGTTTTTCGAAATATATTTTGTTGCTAAAGCTACCTCTATCAATGTGTCATAATCACTTAAGGTAGTCAGCTCCACACCGGCTTCTTTAAATGCCTCAACGGCAACCTGAAAACCATAAGTGAATATGGCCATCATGCCAACTACTTCGCAATTATCATTTTCCACAGCTTTTACAGCAGCCAGACTACTGCCTCCTGTAGAAATAAGATCTTCAATAACAACTACTTTCATGCCTGGTTTAAGATCCCCTTCAATCAGGTTTTCAAGGCCGTGATCCTTTCTTGATGAACGGATATAAACAAAAGGCAGTCCCAGTTCTTCAGCAACCATTGCGCCCTGAGCAATAGCTCCGGTAGCAACACCTGCGATCGCATCTACATGATGATATTTTTCAAGTATCAGGCGTGCCAGCTGTATTTTTATGTAGTTTCTTATATCAGGATATGACAATGTTTTTCTGTTGTCACAGTATATTGGGGATTCCCACCCGGATGCCCAGATAAACGGGTTGGTGGGCTGTAATTTGATCGCTTTAATTTCGAGGAGCTTCTCAGCTACCTGACGTTTTAACTTATCCATTATTGACTTATTTATTTAAGCCGCAAATTTAATGTAAAATTGTAAGCATGAAAAATTGAAGTTATATAATATTCAACCGAATTTGATTTATTGGTAATTGGTTTAAGTAAAAGCGGTAAAATCCCGGTTATACCGTCATAAATTTTTATATTTGGATATCGGATGTATTAATTAACCGCAGAAAGTTTTATCCTGATGTATATGGAAACAAGTTACAGCTATTTTAACAGGGATCTGAGTTGGTTGCATTTTAATCACAGGGTTCTGAATGAAGCCAGGGATAAATCTTTGCCTTTGTATGAGCGGATAAAATTCCTTGCGATCTATTCCAATAATCTGGAGGAGTTTTATCGTGTAAGGTTAAGCTATTACAGAAATCTGATAAGGGAATTGCCCGAAGATGATGATAAATTTCAGCGGGTACAACCAATAAAATTAATCGATGAAATAAACGGACTTGTTAGTCAGCATCAGGCTGAGTTTAGCGAGATTTTCAATAATGAAATTCTTCCGGAACTTCGCAACAACAGAATTTTTCTGCTTAGAAGAAAAGATAAACTCAATAAGTCACAACAGGCCTTTTGCAAACAGGTTTTTGTTAGTAACGTTCTCCCGTCATTACAGCCTGTTTTGCTTAAAAAACGCCGGGTTAAACCTTTTCTGAAGACCGGTCAGGTATATGTATGTATTAAATTTTACAGAACAGGTATTCCTACATGGTTACAACGTGCGGTTTATGGCATTGTTAAGATTCCAACAGATCATGATGTGGCCCGGTTCATTGAATTGCCGGAGGAAAAGGGGAATTACTACATCATGTTCCTGGAAGATCTGGTTATGCGTAATATAAAGTCCATTTTCCCTGGTTATACGGTTAGCGACTGGTATAATATTAAGGTTACACGCGATGCAGATCTGGAATATGACGATTATGTTGGAGAGGACCTGATTGATGTAATTGAACGCATTGGCAGTGCACGGGAACTGGGACATCCAAACAGGTTTCAGTTTGATTATAAAATGCCGGCAGGAATGATTGAATTTCTGAAGGCAACTTTTAATCTGGAAGACAGAGATCTGGTCAAAGGGGGCGCCATTCACAATTTCAGGGACTTTTTTAATTTTCCTAACCCGATGGCTCCACGTCTGGAAAATGAAAAAATTATTCCTCTAAGGGTGAAGGAGCTTGATGATGTGGATTCACTGATTAATGAGTTCACTAAAAAAGAATACATGCTGCATTTTCCATATCAAACGTATAACTATTTTATCCGTTATCTGCAGGAAGCCGCGAATGATCCGAATGTGTCTGAGATAAAGGCCACGCAATACCGTGTTGCTGCCAATTCAGCGGTGGTTGATGCGTTGATAACTGCAGCAGAAAACGGCAAAAAAGTAACTGTTTTTGTTGAGCTTAAGGCACGTTTTGATGAGGAGGCGAACCTTCGGCATGCCCGGGATATGAAACAGGCCGGAATAAAAATTATTTACAGCATTCCTGGCTTAAAGGTTCATGCAAAGGTTGCACTGGTTATCCGACAGAAAAGTGACGGGACCGATCAAAGTGTTGCGTACATGGCCACAGGGAATTTTAATGAAAGAACGGCCCGTCTATATTGCGATCATGGATTCTTTACATCGGAGAAGAAAATAATTGATGAGCTGAAATCGATGTTTATATATTTGGAAGATCAGCGGTTAAGACCACATTTTAAACATATTCTGGTTCCAAATTTTAATATGGTAGAACGTTTCTCTGAGCTGATAGACCAGGAGATTGAGCATGTGAAAAACGGTGGAGAGGGTTATATCTGTCTTAAGATGAACGGCCTGGAAGACCCGGCGATGGTGGATATGCTGTACAGGGCCAGCGAGCATGGTGTAAAGATAGATATCATAGTTCGTGGAATTTGTATTTTGGTTCCGAATCAGAAGTACAGTAAAAATATAAGGTTGATCCGGATCATAGACAGGTTTCTTGAGCACGATCGTGTGTTTGTGTTCGGAAATAACGGGAAGGAAATTGTATATACCGGTTCGGCAGACTGGATGCGGCGTAACCTTTACCGACGTATCGAATGCGTTTTTCCTGTTACCAACAAAAAAATCAAAAAAGAACTTATCGATCTTTTGAATATTGAGCTTAATGACAATGTTAAAGCCCGTTTAATTGGCGATGACATGCTAAATAAACGCATCAAGCGTAGTGGCCAGGCAATCCGTTCTCAGGTTGAAATATATAATTACCTGAAACAAAAAGAGGACGCTAAAAAGCTTGATAAAGAGTAGGTCAGGACTTTAGTACATCGTTAAGAAATCGGTTCAACGGATAAAGTGTGGTATAAGTTTTTCTGCATTCGTCGAGTAAATCAGGGCTTTCAAGAATTGCAGGATCAAGCTGACGCATTCCGACGTACGATTTTTTCCGGATCAGATCAATATGTTCCCATTCCTTGTCGAAACCTTTAGGCGCAGTCTTTAGTTCGTCACCCCAAACTTCACCAAACATATCTTTAAAAGCTTTATTATTCGTGATATCCAGGTAATCCTCCGGTGATTGATAAATGGCTTCCCGGATTGCTTTCAGCTCCGGTGCCTGCGGCATGTAACATCCACCACCTATAAAACAATTATCAGGTTCCATATGAAAATAGTAGCCTGCATAGATGCTTTTTCTTCCTCCCGGGGACATATAGGTCCCAAAATTGGTTTTATAGGGCGATTTATCAGCACTGAATCTGACATCTCTGAAAATTCTGAATACACATGATTTGGGATCCAGTAGCGGAATCTCCGGATCAATTGTTCTCAACTCATTTATAAGAAGTTCAGTAAATGCAATAAAGGTTTTTTTAGCCTCGTCATATCTTTTACGGTTGCCGTTAAACCATTCCCTGTTGTTATTTTGTTTCAGATCTGACAGAAATTCAAGAATTTGTTTCATTTTGGTGCCTTTTAATTAGTGTTATTCGTGAATCGTTTAGCAAAGTGAAGCAAGAGCCTAAAATAATAAACCAGACTGTATTTTTTTGGTTCATTTTACTATCTTTGTGGCTTCATTTTTAGCACTATAAATTAAGAACTAATTTCGGAAAACAGAGAAGATGAGACGCACAAAAATTAAAGATCTGCTTAAATTTGATACGTTAGGAGGAGAAGTAAATGTAAAAGGTTGGGTAAGAACCAAAAGAGGTAATAAACAGGTTAATTTTATTGCCCTGAATGATGGTTCTTCCATTAATAATTTACAGGTGGTTGTGGATGTTGCCAATTTTTCCGAAGAGGTATTAAAAAAGGTTACTACCGGTGCAGCTGTTTCTATAAACGGAACCGTTACCGAATCGCAGGGTAGTGGTCAAAAGGTGGAGTTGCTGGCAAACGAACTGGAAGTTTTAGGTGGAGCTGATCCGGATAAATACCCGCTACAACCCAAAAAGCACTCTCTTGAGTTTTTGCGCGAAATAGCACATTTAAGGTTCAGGACAAATACCTTTGGTGCTATTACCCGTGTGCGTCATGCCATGATTTTTGCAGTACATAATTTCTTTACTGAAAAAGGTTTTGTAAACGTGCATACACCTATTATAACTGCTTCCGATGCGGAAGGAGCTGGTGAAATGTTTCGCGTAAGTACATTTGATCCTAAAAATGTTCCATTAAACGAAGAAGGTGATATAGACTGGAAAAAGGACTTTTTTGGGCGTGAAACAAGTCTGACTGTTTCTGGTCAGCTTGAAGGCGAGCTTGCCGCCATGGCAATGGGGGAAATTTATACATTCGGCCCAACATTCAGAGCTGAAAACTCTAATACTTCGCGCCACTTGTCTGAGTTCTGGATGATAGAACCAGAGATGGCATTCTATGACATTCATGATAATATGGATCTGGCCGAAGAATTTTTGAAATACCTGTTAAAATATGCGCTGGATAATTGCCGTGAAGATCTGGAGTTCCTGAGTAACCGCCAGCTGGATGAAGAAAAAAACAAACCGCAGAACGAGCGTAGCATTGAACTGATTGAAAAGCTCGAATTTGTACTGGCTAATGATTTTGAACGTTTAACATATTCTGAAGCCATTGATATCCTGATGAATTCCAAGCCACAGAAAAAGGGCCAGTTTAATTATCCTGTTAATGGTTTTGGAACTGATTTACAGAGTGAACACGAACGTTACCTTGTAGAAAAGCATTTTAAGAAACCGGTAATTTTGACTGATTATCCAAAAGATATCAAGGCATTTTATATGAAACAGAACGACGATGGCAAAACAGTTCGTGCCATGGATATTCTGTTCCCGGGAATCGGAGAAATTGTTGGCGGTTCACAAAGAGAAGAAAACCTTGAAAAATTACATGAGCGAATTAACGAACTGAATATGTCTGTAAAAGAATTATGGTGGTACCTTGATACCCGCAGATATGGTTCGGCAGTTCACAGTGGTTTTGGCCTGGGATTTGAGCGACTCATGTTGTTCGTTACAGGCATGGGTAATATTCGCGATGTTATACCGTTCCCACGCGCGCCAAAAACAGCTGAGTTTTAGATTGTAGCAGTACATTATCATCTTATCTGAATAATGTAAAAAACTGGTTAATAATTACATCCTTTAATAAATGTTAATAGACCTTTATATGATTATATTAGGCCTTTGAAAAATAACTTTTAAGGATGGAAAATAATCAAATCACTAATCTTTCACCCGCTAAGATGACCATTGTGGGTGTACAATTTTTATTTGTTGCGTTTGGGGCTACTGTGCTTGTCCCTCTCTTAGTAGGTATCGATCCGGCAGTTGCCTTATTCACGGCCGGTGCTGGTACATTAATCTTTCACCTGATTACCAAAGGAATGGTTCCGGTGTTTTTGGGGAGTAGCTTCGCGTTTATTGCGCCGATATTGAAAGCAACAGAACTTTACGGATTACCCGGAGCATTGTCGGGTCTTATTGCAGTTGGTTTAGTTTATGGTATTGTGTCCCTGCTGATTAAGTGGCGGGGGATTAAGTTTGTGGAGCGATTGTTTCCACCAATTGTTGTCGGTCCTGTCATAATGGTTATCGGTCTGTCTCTTGCTTCAGCCGGTGTGGACATGGCCAAAACAAACTGGGTTCTTGCTGTAGTTTCACTATTATCTGCAATTGCTGTAGTAACATTTGCCAAAGGCGTACTAAAGCTTATCCCTGTATTTGTTGGTATTATTGTTGGCTATCTTGTTGCTGTTTTTTTGGGAGAGGTAGATTTTTCTGCACTTTCAACAGCGTCCTGGTTTCAGCTGCCTGAATTTACAAAGCCTGAATTCAGCTGGCATGCAATCCTGTTTATGCTACCTGTTGCCATAGCTCCTATTATCGAGCATATTGGAGATATGTACACCATTAGCAATGTTGCAGGTAAGAATTTCGTGGAAAAACCCGGTTTGAACCGGACTTTACTGGGTGATGGTATTGCAACGGCTTTTGCAGGGTTCTTCGGCGGACCGCCCAATACAACATATTCGGAAGTAACAGGAGCTATCAGCCTTACTAAAGTGACAAATCCAAGAGTGTTGCAGATAGCCGCAGTAACAGGAATAGTATTTTCTGTGATAGGTAAAATCAGTGGTTTTCTTAAAACAATACCACAATCAGTATTAGGTGGTATTATGGTGCTGTTGTTTGGTATGATTGCCAGTGTGGGTATCAAATCTCTTATTGATTCCAAAACAGATATGAACAAGACAAGGAATCAGGTAATCGTTTCAGTTATTCTGACAATAGGAATTGGGGGTGCTGTAATGAGTTGGGGCAGATTTTCACTCTCGGGCATAGGCCTTGCCAGTGTCGTTGGTGTATTGTTAAATCTTGTCCTTCCCAATAAAAAGGAAGAAGATTAAGAAAAGAGCTAATAGAGGTAATGAAAGAATAGAATGTCCTGCAAGGTCAGTTTTTGATATATGCAGGACATTTACTTTTTATATGTAATAATCCACGCAAGCTCTGTCTGCAAGATTTTCACGGATTATTTTTGCTACCTCCAGATGTTTGGGATGGTTGGCATATCTTTCCAGCGCTTCAAAATCCGTTAAAATAACCGTCAGTCCCAGGTGGAATTTCTCATCTGCATTTTCATTTTGTACTGCTTCAATGCTTTGTATCTCAGGAATTTCATTTTTTAGATTTTCCAGTTTAATGATAACATTTTCTATAAAAGCACCGCTAATATCGGCGAATTTAAAAAGGACGATATGCTTGATCATACTTTAATTATTTATTAAGTAATTTGAAAAATAAAGAGATTTATTTTCTGAATTAATATTAAATTATCTAAATTTACGTGAATTGAATTGTAACACAATAAATTTTGGTTTCTAAAGGCTCAAAATTAGCAAAAATGCCTGATAAAATACCTTGTTTCTATGGGAGATCATACACTATCTGATATACTGGGTTTATTCATACCTTCCGGTGTCTGTGTATTGGAGGACGGAGAAGTTGTTTGGTTGAATGATACGGAGAATATTCTACAGCTTACGGATAAAATGCCTGAGAAGCTTTCCGAAATTGTTGCAGATACAGATCATCTTGACAATCTTACGGCACAATTAAATGTACTTAAAAAAGGGAAACAATATCTTTATCCTAAGCCTGTTAAAGTAAATGATGCATCTTGTTATATTAACATAAAAAATCTGGGTGAAGTAAAAGATTATAATCAGGTTTTTGCCATTAATTTCATAAAATACTCACAGAAAAATTCTGGCAGCGTTCCCGAACATTTAATTAAAACTATGGGTTCTGTCAACGTTGATTATTATGTTAAGAATTTAGGCATCCCTTTCAGTTTATTTTATATCATCAGGGATGAAGAATTTAAACCAGTAGATTTAAGGTTTTTATCTGTAAACCAGGCTTATATAGAAATGTCTTCTAAGGCAGAAGAAGAATTGGTAGGTGCAAAGTACAGTGATATATACAGTACTATTGATGAGGATTTCGTTAGTCTGCTTGGAGGTATTTCTCAGGAAAGAGGTGCAACAAAATTCATTGACTTTGAAAAAGGTTTGAAGCGTTATTCTGAAATTAGTGCTTACAGTCCGGTGGACGATATTGTTGGCTGTGTTTATAATGACATTACAGATTTGGTGTTAGCCAACAAAAGTCTTCAGCAGGAAGAAGAATATATTCGAACACTGGTAGAAGTAAATCCGGATATAATTTTCGTTTTTGATAAAGAAGGCGTGTTTAAAGATTGTCATGCCTCTGATATTAGCAAACTTTTCAAGGGAAAAATTGACTTTATTGGTAAAACCATTTATGAAGTTATGTCCCCTGAACTTGCTGAGACCACATTTAAGCATATTTCATCTGTAATTGAAAATAAACGGCTGGAAGAATTTCAGTATGAGCTGGAATTCCCGGACGGTTTACGCTTTTTTGAAGCTAGGATGGTTCCTCACAATATTGATAAGGTGGTATGTATTGTAAGGGACATTACAAGGATGCGCCAGGACCAGAAGGAACTTGAGAAAAGGCGTAATGAAATACTGGAAAACAACCGGTTTTTGACAGAGGTTATGGAAGGTGTTGGATATCCGCTTTGGGTGATTGATGTGCTGAATAACAAGAAACTGATCATAAGGGACCTGAATACACAGTACCAGGAAGTTTTTGGAATTGATACCATTAACATGAAAGGACTTGAGATTGAGGAAAAGCGAAAGTTTTATGATAAGGCTTATGTGGATAATGTGATCTCTCATTATTACAACTGCATCAAAACAAGAAAACCGGAAACCCATGAGAGAGTTTTAATTAGCAAGGAGACGAGAAAGAGGGTTTATCTTCTGGTAACCTTAATGCCAAAGCTGGACGAAAAGGGAAATGTATATCGCATCATAGGTTCTGCCACCGATATTACCGGATTAAAACAAACACAGGATGATCTGATTATGGCCAAGGAAAAAGCCCTGGAAGCCGATAAGCTGAAATCAACCTTTCTGGCAAATATGAGTCATGAGATACGGACGCCATTAAACTCCATAACCGGATTCAGTGAGTTGATACAGGACGAAGACCTGACTCCGGAAGAAAGGCAGGATATGTGCCGGATCATTGAAAAGAACTCTAATCAGTTACTTAAGCTGGTGAATGATATTATTGAAATTTCGAAGATTGAAAGTGAGCAGATTAAGCTTATTTTCAGGAACTTTGATATTAATCACCTGATGAATGAATTGGTGCAGGAAATTGAACTGGATATGTACCGGAAACGCAAGATCTTGCCCTTTAAGGTCAGTAAAGGTACGAAGGAAGGTTTCCTTTTCAGCTCTGATGAATTCCGGATAAAACAGATTTTTCAACATCTGCTGGACAATGCACTAAAGTTTACTTCGGAGGGTGAAATAGAATTCGGTTATGAGGTATTGGAACAATCCAACGAGGTAGAGTTCTTCGTTCGTGATACAGGTATCGGAATTCCGGCTGATAAACAGGATTCCATTTTTGAATTATTCCGTCAGCTGGATGAAAGCAGCACGCGTAAATATGGTGGTACCGGATTGGGACTATCCATTTGTAAGCGCCTGGTTACAGCACTTGAAGGAAAAATGTGGGTTGAATCAAAAGCAAACGAGGGTGCAACCTTCCGGTTCAGACTCAAAAATGTTACAGGGCCAATTGACTAAGCTTATTTAAACACATTTCCATTTGCAATTTCCCAAAGCTGAATATAGGCTGATTTTATGATAAGTTCCATATTGTCGTAGGCAATTGCACTGGTTTCATCCCAGGGTTGATGATAGTCGTTGTGCCAGCCCGCGAGAAAATAACTTACCGGTATTCCTTTCATTGAGAACGATGTGTGATCACTACCGCCTCGAGGCAATGAACGCGGAGAGAAGTTGATCTTAAGTCCAATATCATATGTTTTCAGACCTTCTTCAATGGTGGACTGCAGTGCAGGAACAGACCCGGTGTAAACCATTCTGGCTTTGTGTCTGATGGTATCCCTTTCGTCAAGCCTGCCTATCATATCAAAGTTCATATAATAAAGCACTGAATCGGTGGTAGGATGATCAGCAAAGTACTTAGATCCCAGCAAGCCTTTTTCTTCTGCTGTCCATGCAGCAAAAATCATGTTGTATTTTGGTTTGATCCCACTTTCTTTAAACGCCTCTGCCAGCATCATAACTGCTATGGTTCCTGATCCGTTATCATCAGCCCCGTTGTATATTCTGCCATCGTAAGTTCCCAGGTGGTCGTAATGCGCACCAACAACAACCGACTTTGTTGTGTCTTCCCCTTTGATAACCGCCAGTACGTTTTTTACTTTGATAAGTTCTTCTTCTTTGTTTACAATTAGATTCAAAGTTTTAGGATTTTTGTTTTTAAGTCCGGCTTCAAGGTTGTTGATCCGGAAATTGTAAAATTTGTCCGGTGAGTAATCTGATCCGGCTAACAGTGCACTCCCTGCACGTTTGCTCACTTCAAGTATAACCAGTTTATCTTCTGTTGACTCCGGTATCCGGTATCTGTGTGCGGTCACGCCCCAGGGTTTGTCCCCTTCGTACCATTTGCGGGAACTGTACTTGTAGATGTTGCTTTCCACGATTCCGGGGAAATCTATTGTTGGATTTATAAAAATCACGGCAACAGCACCGTTTGTCTTAGCCACATCAACTTTATCCTGTTCCAGTTCCGATACATTTATATTTTTGCCTGCATTGGTAAAATATTTTGCCAGTTCTGAGTCTTCATCCATGTAACCCGGAAACCCACGAAGTACAACTACAATTTTTCCTTTAACGTCTAATCCCTTGTAAGCATCATAATTCAGTCTGGCGTTTTTAAGGCCGTATCCCACAAAAACAAAGGAATTGTTTAGTGAAAAGGACGATGCATAGCCGGATATCAGATTTAAATCAGTTTTTGCCTGAAATGTCAGACTGGTAGTTTTATCTGTTACAGTTAAGGATCCTTCAAACGTTTTGGGGGATTTGATCAGATCAAATGTCTGGAAATAATCAACATCCTTGTCTTGCTGATACCATAAATTCTGATCCGGATTCAATGCGTCGCCTGGTTCAAGTCCGGCATACATAAACATGGAACGGATGTATTCTGCAGCGGACTCAATTCCTCTCGTGCCAGGTTCCCTGCCTTTTGTCCAGTCAGAAGCCAAAAATTGCAGCTGTGCCTGAATCTTTTGTTGGGTGATGCTGTTGAAGCCTCTGTCGAATACTTCTTCCTGACTAAATAAATTGAATGATATGAAAATCAGAAAGAGAGAAAAGATCTTTTTCATAATACCAAGTTAAATGAGGTATTAAATATACACAATTCTATTGATATTTGTGTTTGACATAGGCTGGAGTATACGCCAAACCTTAGCATAAAAAAGAGACCGGAATAAATCCGGCCTCAGTCCTAAAAACTAATAGTTAATATTGCGATTTCAGGGGCTTCAAATTCATTTATAGTCGTTCCAGCTTTTTATGGCAATATCAGCCTCACTCATTTTACAGAATGCGTAGATAAATGCACTTGCCAGGCGGGCATTTGTAATCAACGGTATGTTGAAGTCAATGGCACTACGGCGAATATAGTAGCCGTTATTAAGCTCACCCTGTGTCAGGTTCTTTGGAATATTAACAACCAGATCAATTTTTTTCTGTTTCAGATATTCCAGTGTATTCGGATGTTTGTCCGGTTCATCAGGCCAGTGCAGGTGTGTTGATTCTACGCCGTTTTCTTCAAAAAAACGATGTGTTCCTGCTGTTGCAAAAATGTTGTACCCTTTTTGTTTCAGCATACGTGCGCTTTCCAGAAGTTCCAGTTTTGAACGTGCCGGTCCCGAAGAAATCAGGATATTCTTTTTAGGAATATTATAGCCTACCGACAACATAGCCTGCAGGATGGCTTCGTAATAGTTTTCCCCGATACAACCAACCTCCCCGGTTGAGGACATGTCAACTCCCAGTACCGGATCAGCCTTTAACAGACGCGTAAACGAGAACTGAGGCGCTTTGATTCCCACATAATCCAGGTCGAAAGCGCTTTTTGATGGTTTTTCAACTTCCTGTCCCAGCATTACTTTGGTTGCCAGTTCAACAAGGTTCACCTTTAATACTTTGGACACGAACGGGAAGCTTCGTGAGGCCCTCAGGTTACATTCAATAACTTTAATATCGTTATCTTTTGCCAGCAACTGCATATTGAACGGCCCTGTTATATCCAGTGCTTTTGCAATGCTGCGCGATATTTTTTTAATCCTGCGAATGGTTTCGATATACAGTTTCTGCGGAGGGAAAACAATGGTTGCATCACCCGAGTGGACACCAGCAAATTCCACATGTTCGGAAATGGCATAGGCGATGACTTCACCATTCTTAGCCACTGCATCAATCTCAATCTCCTTGGCTTGTTCTATAAATTCAGAAACTACAACCGGGTATTGTTTGGATACGTTGGCTGCCAGTGTAAGGAAGTCGGCCAGCTCGTCCCGGTTAGATACAACGTTCATTGCCGCACCTGATAATACATACGAAGGTCTTACCAGAACCGGGAATCCAACTTCGTCCACAAATTTGAATATATCGTCAATGCTGGTCAGCTCTTTCCATCTTGGCTGGTCAATACCCAGTTCATCAAGCATGGCCGAGAACTTCTGGCGGTTTTCGGCATTATCAATCTTAACCGCAGATGTTCCCATTATCGGAACATTTTGGTTGTGAAGCCTCATAGCCAGGTTGTTGGGGATCTGTCCACCCACAGAAACAATCACTCCTTTCGGAACTTCCAGGTCGTAAACATCCAGTACGCGTTCGAATGACAGTTCATCAAAATAGAGCCGGTCACACACGTCGTAGTCGGTACTTACTGTTTCCGGATTGTAGTTAATCATGATGCTTCTGTGACCTTCATCATGAATGGTCTTTATGGCCGTAACACTACACCAGTCGAATTCCACCGAACTACCGATGCGGTATGCCCCGGATCCCAAAACGATGACAGACTGATCATCTTTGTAGAAATCAATATCGTGTGCACTTGCTGAGTAGGTAAGGTACAGGTAATTGGTCTGTGCAGGGTATTCACCTGCCAGAGTATCAATTTGTTTTACGAACGGTGTAATGCCTCTCGATTTTCTGTAATTTCTTACATCAATTTGCTGTTCTGCTATTTTGTTTGCCGGGCTGTTTAAAACTTCTCTGGCCAGCTGGAAATCTGAAAATCCCAGTTGTTTAGCCCGGAGAAGAAGTTCGTCTGAAATATCTTCAATCTTTCTGAACCCGTTCAGTTCTTCCTTCAGATCAGTGATATTCTGAAGCTTCTGCAGGAACCAGTGATCAATTTTTGTTAATGCATGAATTTTTTCGAGACTGTATCCTGCCTGTAATGCTTCTGATATGGCAAAAATACGTTGATCAGTAGGTTCTGATAACTCTTTTTCAACATCATCTGTAAAGAATTTCTGGTTGGAAACAAATCCGTGCATGCCCTGGCCAACCATACGCAAACCTTTCTGAATGGATTCCTCAAAGGTACGGCCAATGGCCATGATTTCACCAACACTCTTCATGCTTGAACCGATCTGTTTTGAGACGCCTGAAAATTTATTCAGGTCCCAGCGCGGAATCTTACAAACAATGTAGTCCAGTGCTGGTTCAAAACATGCAGTTGTTGTTTTGGTCACCGAGTTTTTAAGTTCGTGCAGACCGTAACCCAAGCCAAGTTTGGCAGCCACAAATGCCAGCGGATAACCGGTTGCTTTGGATGCCAGAGCTGAAGAACGGCTCAGTCGGGCATTTACCTCAATCACACGGTAATCTTCAGAATTCGGATCCAATGCATATTGTACGTTACATTCACCTACAATTCCAATGTCACGTATAATTTTTATGGCGATCTCTCTTAATTTATGATATTCACTATTTGTGAGTGTCTGTGAAGGCGCAACAACAATACTTTCGCCTGTATGAATTCCAAGCGGGTCAAAGTTCTCCATGTTACACACTGTGATACAGTTGTCGTACTGGTCGCGTACCACCTCGTATTCAACCTCTTTCCATCCTTTCAGTGATTCTTCCACCAAAACCTGAGGTGAATATGCAAATGCTGTCTGGGTCAGTTTGTAAAGCTCATCATCGTTTTTGCAGAATCCGCTACCCAGACCACCTAATGCATAAGCAGCTCTTACAATAAGCGGATAGCCGATTGTTTTTGCCGCTTCCATCGCTTCTTCCACATTATAACAAGGAATACTGACAGGCGTTTTAATGTCAATTTTTCGAAGGTTATCCGCAAAAATTTTGCGGTCTTCTGTATCAATAATGGCCTGAACCGGAGTTCCAAGAACCCGGACGTTATATTTTTCAAGAGTGCCTGCCTCAAATAGTTTAACACCACAATTAAGTGCAGTCTGACCACCGAAAGCGAGCAGGATCCCATCAGGATTTTCTTTTTTAATAACTTGTTCTACAAAATATGGGGTAACAGGTAGAAAATAGACTTTATCGGCAATATGTTCCGAGGTTTGAACTGTAGCAATATTCGGGTTGACCAAAACTGTGTAAATTCCCTCTTCCCTTAATGCTTTCAACGCTTGAGACCCGGAATAATCAAATTCTCCGGCTTCTCCGATTTTTAGCGCTCCGGATCCAAGAATAACTACTTTTTTGGTTTCCTCTAACAGTTGATTTCCCATGAATGAATTTTGTTTTTTGGATGATAAAATAGCGAGTTCAGAGCCCACTGTTTTTTGAGTTTTTAACGCTTTAAAAAACCTGCCGCAAAAATATAAAAATATTTGCAAAATTGTTGGCTGGTTTTAAAATAAATGAATAATTTTGCATCGATTTTGAATATTTATTCAATTTTTGTGAAACAGAAAACAGAGCGGTTGTTAGCTATCAGGGAAGTCATTCTGGAAAGTAAGGTGAGTAATCAGGATGAACTTCTAAAACTCGTTCAGGGTAAGGGGTTTGATTTGACCCAGGCAACCCTGTCGCGTGACCTGAAACAGCTGAAGGTTGCCAAGGTTCCGCTTCCGGAAGGGGATTATGTATATACTATTCCGGGGGTTAAGAACATTTCTGATGAGGCAGGAAACCGGTTTATGGCACAGGGATGGCTCTCTATAGAGTTTTCGGGAAATATGGCCGTTATTAAAACCAAACCAGGATTTGCCAATGGAATAGCATCCATAATCGATTTGCGTGGAGCATTTGAAATTTTAGGAACTATTGCCGGAGACGATACCATATTGGTTATATTGAAGGAGGGATTTTCCAAATCGAGTGTGATGACTGTTTTTTCGCTTCTGTTTCCAGGGATTAGTTAATTAGAGGTTTTACTTAGCTTTTGGAGTTATAAATATGAAACCCGTTGAAGTAAAAGTGGCAAGTGATGAGCATCTGGTGTTTGTGGACGATATTTTATCCACAATAGCAGCAGCTGCAAAGGTTAGAGGGACAGGGATTGCCAAACGGTCTCCGGATTATATCGCAGATAAGATCAGGGAAGGGAAGGCGATAATTGCACTTCATGAAAATAAATTTGTAGGTTTCTGCTACATCGAAACGTGGCAGGGTAAAAAGTTTGTGGCCAATTCCGGTTTGATTGTGGCTGATGATTTCAGAGGGCAGGGAATTGCAACAAAAATTAAGCAAAAGGCATTTCAACTGTCGCGCGAGAAATTTCCGCAGTCTAAATTATTTGGTTTAACCACAGGATTGGCTGTAATGAAAATAAATTCAGAACTTGGGTACAAACCGGTAACATTTTCTGAGTTAACTGAAGATGATTCGTTTTGGAAAGGTTGTGAAAGTTGCGTAAATTACGATATACTTTTAAGAACAGGTCGTCGGCATTGTTTGTGTACCGCAATGTTATTCGATCCTACAAAAGACGTGAAACCGGTAAAGGTTGAGGAAACTGTTCAGAAATCACGCGAGCGGTGGCATAAGTTTAAGGAACAACTAAAAAAGAAAGCAAAGAATACAGGAATATTTTCCCTGTTTTAACCCGGAGTAAAAGATGAAGGAAAAGGTTTTATTAGCGTTCAGTGGAGGTTTGGATACCTCGTTTTGTGCAAAATATCTTTCGGTTGATAAAGATCTGGAAGTATATACTGCAGTAGCCAATACGGGAGGATTTTCTGACAAGGAACTGGCAATTATAGAAGAAAAGGCTTATAAACTGGGTTCAGTAAAACATGTGACACTGGATGTAACGGATCAGTATTACAAAAACAGCATCCGCTATATGGTGTATGGTAACGTGTTGCGTAACGGAACCTATCCCATTTCTGTAAGTTCTGAACGTGTTTTCCAGGCCATCGCCATTATAGAATACGCCAAACAAATAAAGGCCGATTATGTGGCCCACGGTAGTACCGGCGCAGGAAACGATCAGGTAAGATTCGATTTGACGTTTGACGTATTGGCCCCCGAAATAAAGATTCTGACACCTACGCGTGATATGACCCTGACAAGGGAATATGAAATTAACTACCTAAAGGAACACGGTGTTGTGGCCGACTGGTCAAAAATGGAATACTCCATTAATAAAGGTCTTTGGGGAACCAGCATTGGCGGAAAGGAAACATTGACCTCAGAAAAAACGCTTCCGGAATCTGCTTATCCGACCCAAATGACAAAAAACGGGGAGGAAAAATTGGTGATCACTTTTGAAAAAGGTGAAGTAACAGGTGTAAACGGAACCAAATTTGAAAACCCGGTAGATGCAATCCGTAAGATAGAGGAACTGGCAGGGCCTTGGGGCGTTGGCCGCGATATGCACATTGGCGATACAATTATTGGAATAAAAGGAAGGGTAGGTTTTGAAGCTGCCGCTCCGATATTAATTATAAAAGCACATCAGATGCTTGAAAAACATACGCTTTCCAAGTGGCAACAATACTGGAAGGACCAGATTGGGACCTGGTATGGTATGTTTTTACACGAATCGCAGTACCTGGAACCATCCATGCGCGACATGGAAGCATTCCTCGAAAGCACTCAAAAACATGTGAGCGGTGATGTAACAATTAAATTACGTCCTTACAATTATGTGTTGGTTGGAGTTAAGTCCGATTTCGATCTGATGAAATCAGAGTTTGGAGAGTATGGCGAGGTAAATAAGGCATGGAGTGCTGATGATGTTAAAGGATTTACAAAGATTCTGGGTAATCAGATGAAGATTTATCAGAGCGTTGTAAAGAAAAACAGTTAATTGATGATCAGAACGGGAATTATAGGTGGAGCCGGATATACTGCCGGAGAATTAATACGAATATTAATGCATCATCCTGATGCTGAAATCGTATTTATTCATAGCAACAGTAATGCGGGAAATCCTGTAACTAATGTTCACACAGACCTTCTTGGGGAAACGGAACAAACATTTACAGACGAGCTGAACTTTGATTCAGTCGATGTAATTTTTCTTTGCATGGGGCATGGAGCGTCAAAGACATTTGTGGAATCTCATGAGATTCCGGAGCATGTAAAGATTATTGATTTAAGCCATGATTACAGGCTTAACGGCGATCACGACTTCGTATATGGATTGCCGGAATTACAAAAGGAGGAAATAGTAAATGCAAAACACATTGCAAATCCGGGGTGTTTTGCTACTGCTATTCAACTGGCTTTGTTGCCATTGGCAGCAAATTTAATGCTGACCACAGATGTACATGTTCATGCTGTAACCGGATCGACAGGTGCAGGACAGAAACCAACTGCAACCTCCCATTTTAGTTGGCGGAACGGAAATATTTCTGTTTATAAGGCATTTGAACACCAACATTTGGGCGAAATAAACCAGTCACTGGTTCAGTTGCAGAGCAGTTTTAACAAGGACCTGAATTTTGTTCCGGTTCGCGGGAACTTTACACGTGGAATTTTAGCATCTGCTTATACAACGGTTAAGTCAGATCTTGAAGATGTTGTAACTTTGTATAAGGCGTATTACAAAGATCATCCGTTTGTAATCGTAACCGACAAAAACCCTGATGTGAAACAGGTTGTAAATACCAACAAGTGTTTGTTGTATTTGCAGAAATACGGAGATAAACTGCATGTTGTGAGCATTATTGATAACCTTGTGAAAGGTGCTTCAGGACAGGCAGTTCAGAATATGAATTTAATGTATGGATTGGAGGAGACCACCGGTTTATGGTTAAAAGCAACGGCTTTCTAGCATATCTTTAGTTGTTAGTTTTTCATTTGACTTGTGTTTGTTTAGTGTGTTTCTTGTAAATTGGGTTTTTAGTTGTTTATATACCCAAAAAATGCTTAAAAGTCTGCGCGGTCTTCTTCAATCTTTTTTATAATACTCAACAGGTTGTTTCATGTATATGAAGCAACTTGTTTTTTTAAACTTATAGCAATGAATCTTTTTGATGTATATCCTCTGTTTGATATTGAGCCTGTAAAAGCCAAAGATGTCTATGTGTTCGATAAAAAAGGAACGCAGTATCTCGATTTATATGGCGGTCATGCAGTTATTTCCATTGGTCATTCACACCCGCATTATATAGGTTTGATCACTAAGCAACTAAACAACCTAGGATTTTATTCCAATTCGGTGCAAAACAGTTTGCAGACTGAGCTGGCTCAAAAATTAGGGGAACTGTCAGGATATGAGGATTATAAACTTTTTTTATGTAACTCAGGTGCCGAAGCCAACGAGAATGCACTAAAACTGGCTTCTTTTCATACCGGACGAAAGAAGGTAATTGCCTTTAAAAAAGGGTTTCATGGACGTACTTCTGCGGCTGTTGCCGTTACAGATAATCCTGGCATTATTGCGCCAATCAATGATGCACATGAACGGGTGTTGTTTGAGCTCAACGATATTGATTCGGTGGTTGCTGAACTGGAAAAAGGTGATGTGGCAGCTGTAATTATTGAGGGTATTCAGGGCATTGGCGGGATTAATGAACCGTATCCCGAATTTCTGGTCAACCTTCAGAATGCCTGTCATAAAAACGGAGCTGTTTTGATTTTAGATGAGATCCAGTCTGGTTACGGACGAAGCGGGAAATTTTTTGCGCACCAGTACAGTCCGGTTCTGCCTGATGTTATCACTATAGCAAAAGGCATGGGAAATGGTTTCCCGGTGGGAGGTGTTTTAATCGGCCCGGAGTTTGAAGCCAAATACGGTATATTGGGTACGACGTTTGGCGGGAATCATCTGGCATGTGCCGCGTCTATTGCAGTATTGGATGTGATAAAAGATGAGATGCTGGTGGAGAATAGTTTTGAAGTTGGAAATTACCTGATCAATGAACTGAAATCCATAGAGGGAATTAAGGAAGTGCGCGGTAAAGGATTGATGATCGGGATTGAATTTGAGGAGGAAATCAAACCAATCAGACAGAAACTTTTATTCGAAAATCATATCTTTACAGGAGTTTCAGGAAAACACATCATCAGGCTTTTGCCTCCCCTGACATTGAAAAAGGAAGATGCGGATTATTTTCTGGATGCATTCAAAACACAGCTTAAAAATTTAGGATCATGATATTTAACAAAGTAGCCATATTAGGATCGGGAAATCTTGGGTTTTCCATAGCTCAGGGACTGGAATCTGCAGGTTTATTCACCAAAGATTCTATGTCGTTAGCAGAAAAAAATGCCCACAGAAAGGCTTCGATAGAAGCAATGGGATATAACATAACAGATAATTCATCTGAAGCTGTTAACGGGTGTGATCTGATCATACTTGTGGTAAAGCCCTGGCAAATTGACGAACTGATTGATGAAATACGTGATGCGATTGATCCTGAAAAACAGGTGATTGCATCCTGTGTAACAGGAGTAACCTCGGGGCATATTTATAAATTGTTGGGCCAGACAATGCCTTTTTTCAGGGTGATGCCAAATACAGGAATCGCCGTAAAGGAATCTATGACCTGTATCTCCTCGTTCAATGCCAGTAATGATCAGATCAGTTCCATCGATAAGTTATTCAGCACACTGGGACAGGTAATTTTTATTCCAGAAGAACAGATGCCTGCTGCAACAGCTATTGCGGGCTGTGGAATAGCCTTTGCGTTGCGGTTTATCAGGGCTGCCATTCAGGGCGGTGTGGAAATTGGTTTTGGTGCCGATGATGCCAAGTTGATGGCTGCACAGATTGTGAAAGGAGCTGCAGAGCTGATTCTGGAAAACAATTCACATCCTGAAAGTGAAATTGATAAGGTAACCACGCCTAAAGGTGTAACCATTACCGGCTTAAATGAGATGGAACATGCAGGATTCAGTTCCTCCATTATCAGGGGAATTCTGGCATCGTACAATAAAATTGAAGTGAATAAATAAGATGTTTAAGCGGGTTGCCATAAAAGTTGGATCGAATGTGCTGGCAGGCGGGAACGGAACGCTCAACAAAGAGGTGATGGCCCAGCTTGTTTATCAGATGGCCCACCTTAGAAAAAGGGGCATTGATCTCATTCTGGTTTCTTCGGGCGCTGTGGCTGCCGGCAAGGGTGTTATAGGTAACTTCTCGAATGGCGATATTGTTTCACAGCGTCAGATCTGGTCTTCAGTCGGGCAGGTGAACCTGATTAACAGCTATTCATCGCTTCTGGATATTTACCAGTTAAAATGTGCACAGATACTGGTTACCAAGGAGGACTTTCGCGACAGGCTGCATTATCTGAATCTCAGGAATTGTCTGACAAGCCTTTTGGATCATGGCATTATACCAATAATCAACGAAAACGATGCGATTTCTGTGACAGAACTGATGTTTACCGATAACGATGAATTATCGGGCTTGATTGGTTCCATGACAGATGTGGAAGCACTTTTTATTCTGAGTAACATTGATGGCATATTTAATGGTGACCCGAAAAATCCGACATCGATTGTTATTCGTGAGGTGGAGTCTTCGGATGCCGATCTGTCGGAATTTATAACGGTTCAGAAATCAAGTTTTGGCCGTGGTGGCATGAAAACCAAGTATAATATTGCGCAGAAAGCGGCCAGTCATGGCATGGAAGTTTTTATTGCAAATGGCCTGAAAGAGAATATTATACTGGATATTATTGATGAAAAGCCTGATGTGGTATATACACATTTTAAGGGTGTTTCAAAGTCCAGCCCAATTAAAAAGTGGATTGCGCATTCGGGAGAATTTACCAAAGGTAGAATTCTGATTAACTCCGGTGCCAGGGAGGCCCTGAAATCCAATCACGCCACCAGTGTACTTCCGGTTGGCATGACCGGTATTGAAGGGAACTTTAAAAAAGGCGACCTGATAGATATTGTTGATGAAACCGGGCAAAAAGTCGGATTGGGACGTGCCATGTACGGTTCTGATAAAGCTCAGAATGTAATTGGTGTGAAAGGTGAGAAGCCTATTATTCATTATGACTATCTGATATTGACGTAAGCTAAATAGTTGTAAGTAATAAGTAATAAGTAGTAAGTGATAAGTAGTAAGTAAAGGAGTTAAGAAATTAGAAGTGAAGATTCAGAAGTTTGAAGATATTATCGCTTGGCAGAAAGCTCAGGATTATGCTGTGAAAATCTATGAAATCTTTGGTTCGTTGAAGGATTATGGTTTTAAAGACCAAATTTTCAGGGCTTCTGTATCTATTTCGAATAATATTGCTGAAGGATTCGACAGACAGTCAAACCAGGAATTTATCCGTTTCTTGTATATATCAATCAGTTCCTGCAGCGAAGTTAAATCAATGCTATATCTTGCATACAGACTTGCATATATAGATGATGAATTAAAAAGTGAGTTGATGGATAACGGTGATGAAATTTCAAAAATCATTCGTGGATTAATAAAGTCTCTTGTGGTGTAGAGAGTTAACTTTATTACTTACAACTTACTACTAAAAACTAATATTATGACAAACAAAAAAATATTCGAAGCTGTATTAAAAGCCAGCAGATCATTGCCTTTAATGAGTGAGGCGGAAATTAACCAGGTACTCCTGAAAGTTGCTGATGCTGCTGAGGTGAATAAAGATTTCATCTTAGAAGAAAATAAAAAGGATTTGTCACGGATGGATCCGGAAGATCCGAAGTATGATCGGTTGTTATTAACTGCTGAAAGAATCGATGGCATTGCAGCTGATATACGCAATGTGTCAAGGCTTAAGTCACCGTTGGGGAAGCAGTTGATGGAGATTGAGCGTCCCAATGGAATGAAAATATCCAAGGTGACAGTGCCTTTTGGCGTAATTGGAATTATATACGAAGCAAGGCCAAATGTGTCGTTCGATGTGTTTTCCCTCTGCTTTAAATCAGGAAATGCCTGTGTGTTGAAAGGTGGAAGTGATGCGGCAGATTCAAATAAGGCCATTGTTAAAGTAATTAAAGATGTTTTGACCACAGAAGGTGTAAATTCAGACATTCTTCAGCTGCTGCCGCCGGACCGCGAAGCGACTGCCGAACTGCTAAATGCACACGGTTATGTGGATCTGCTGATTCCAAGAGGTAGCGCGGGTTTAATCAACTATGTACGTGAAAATGCCACTATCCCGGTTATTGAGACCGGAGCAGGCATCTGCCATACCTATGTTGACAAAGCTGCCAATATTCAAAAAGCAGCCGATATTGTGTTTAATGCGAAGACCCGTCGCCCAAGTGTGTGTAACGCTTTGGACTGCATGGTTATTCATAAGGATAAGCTGGGGGATCTTCCAAAAATTTGCGATCAGTTGAAAAACGAAAAAGTAATTATTTATGCTGATCCGGAAGCCTATTCTGAACTTAAGGGAAGTTATCCGGCAGATTTGCTGAAAGAAGCCACTCCTGAAAGTTTTGGAACTGAATTTTTGTCGCTCAAAATGGCTGTAAAAACGGTCGATTCATTCGAAAATGCGGTTGAATATGTTTCGGATCACACCTCGAAACACAGTGAATGTATCGTGAGTGAAGATCAGGAAGCCATTGAAAGGTATTTGAAGGTGATTGACGCCGGTGCGGTTTATGCCAATGTATCAACAGCTTTTACCGATGGTGCTCAGTTTGGCCTGGGAGCTGAAATAGGGATCAGCACGCAAAAACTGCACGCACGCGGCCCGATGGCCCTGGAAGAGCTGACGAGTTACAAATGGATTGTGAAGGGAAATGGTCAGGTCAGACCAAAATAGTTTTCATTCTGTAAAAGTTATAAAAAGAAATATCAACAATAAGAGTACTGACGCAACATAATTATTTTGTCTTATATATCTTATGTCTTGTGTCTTGAATCTTGTATCTAATAAATAAACAATGAAACAATTTACTTCCGTTAAAGATATTGGTAGTCTTAAAAGTGCTGTCAGAGAAGCTTTTATAGTCAAAGAAAATCCATACACCGATGTGAGTCTTGGAAAAAACAAGACCATGGTGTTGTTGTTTTTTAACTCCAGTCTGCGAACCCGTTTAAGCACACAGAAAGCAGCTATGAATCTCGGCATGAACGTGATCGTACTGGATATTAACCAGGGCGCCTGGAAGCTTGAAACAGAACGGGGCGTGATTATGGATGGCGATAAACCGGAACATATTCTGGAAGCCATTCCGGTTATCGGAAGCTATTGCGACATTATAGGGGTTCGATCTTTTGCCGGGTTGCAAAACAAGATGGAAGATTACAACGAGGTCATCCTGAGTCAGTTTATTAAATATGCCGGTGTTCCGGTAGTCAGTATGGAATCATCAACCATGCATCCCCTGCAGGCTTTTGCCGATGTTGTGACCATTGAAGAATACAAAAATATTGAACGGCCTAAAGTCGTTTTATCCTGGGCACCTCATCCAAGAGCGCTTCCACAGGCCGTTGCCAATTCATTTGCCGAATGGACGCAGGCAATGGACTATGATGTGGTGATTACGCATCCTAAGGGGTATGAACTGGCTCCCGAATTTGTTGGGAATGCCCGGGTAGAGTATGATCAGGACAAAGCATTTGAAGGGGCTGATTTTATTTACGGAAAAAACTGGTCAGCCTTTAATGATCAGGATTACGGTAAAATTCTTAACCAGGATAGGAGCTGGACTATTGACGAACGTAAAATGGCGTTAACCAATGACGCAAAATTTATGCACTGCCTTCCGGTTCGCAGAAATATGATTGTAACGGACGGGGTGATTGAATCGGCTAATTCTATCGTGATACAGGAAGCGGCAAACCGTGTTGTTTCGGCTCAGACTGTTATCCGAAGAATGTTGCAGGAATTATAGCCATAAGAAATTATCAGGAACGAGGGCTCTTAAAGGGCCCTTTTTTGTTTTTATTCGGTTAATCGGATTAAGAATCTACCTTAATTCTTTACCTTTGGATGTTTGATTTGAATCCTTTTGAAAAAATACGATATGATGAAGAATAGCCTCGTTGCCGTAAAATGCCTTAATAATAGCACCCGTAAAAACTACCCGATGGGTACAACACTAATTGATATTTTTCGGGATCTGGATGTAAAGCTGGATAACGAACCGCTTTGTGCATTGGTAAATAATGAAGCCAAGGAGTTGAACTTCAGGGTTTTTAAGCCTAAAACAGTGGAGTTTGTGGATTTTACACATCTGGCAGGGCACAGGGCTTTTGTGAGATCAGTGGCCTTTGTTCTGCATAAGGCCGTAAAGGAGTTGTATCCTAAATCCGGTTTACGCATAGAACACGCCGTTTCCAATGGCTATTTCTGTAAGATAAACGGTGAAATTCAGGAACTGACAGAAGAGATTATCGCGAAGATAAAAAGCAGAATGCAGGAAATCGTGAATGCTGACATTCCCTTTGTGCGACATGAGGAAGAGACAGAAAAAGTGTTGCAATTGTTCGAAGAGCAGGACCTGTGCGATAAGGTTAAGTTACTGAAAACCCTCGGTTGGGTCTATTCGCCATATTATACGCTTGAGGATACCGTTGATTATTATTACGGCACCCTGGTTCCGTCCACCGGTTATATTCATAATTTCAGCCTGGTAAAATATCACGATGGTGCTTTGATCCGGATTCCCATGCGGACCAATCCTGATAAGCTGGAGCCTGTGGTGGACATGCCCAAACTAACCGATATTTTTGGGGAATATGCCAAATGGAACGGCGTGATGAAACTGCAGAATGTAGGCGATCTGAACGAGGCGGCAGATAATGGTAAGGTAAGAGATCTGATAAAGGTTGCGGAGGCATTTCATGAGAAAAAAGTGGCACACATTGCCGATCTTATTGCAGAACGTAAGGATGAGGTGAAGATTATTCTGGTGTCCGGGCCTTCTTCTTCCGGCAAAACAACCTTCAGTAAACGGTTGTCATTACAGCTTATGGTGGCCGGTATTAATCCGGTTGGGCTGTCGCTTGATAATTATTTTGTGGACCGGGAAAAAACACCGTTGGATGAAAACGGACAACTGGATTTTGAATCGCTGTATGCTTTAAATCTTGATCTGTTCAACCAGCAGATGCGGGATCTTCTGGATGGCAAAGAAGTGGAATTGCCACAGTTTTCGTTTACAGAAGGGAAATCGTATTTCAGAGGTGATAAAATGAAAATGGAAGCGGATGATGTGCTGATAATTGAAGGTATCCATGGTTTGAACCCTGAGCTAACCCGGTCTATTGATGATAAATTCAAGTTTAAAATATATGTGTCGGCACTGACCACTATTTCTCTGGACAATCATAACTGGATTCCGACTTCTGATAACCGTCTGATCCGGAGAATTATCCGGGATAACCGTTATCGGGGATACAGCGCTACCGAGACTATTTCTCGTTGGGAAAGTGTGCGAAGTGGTGAGGATAAATGGATTTATCCCTACCAGGAGAATGCCAATATTATGTTTAATTCGGCTCTGCTCTTTGAACTCGCTGTGTTAAAACGCTATGCTGAGCCAATTTTGCGCGAAGTGCGCCAGGACAGTCCGCATTATGCCGAAGCGATTCGCTTACTGGATTTTCTTCGCTATTTTAAATCCATCCGCGATTCGGAAATTCCACCAACATCGTTGATCCGGGAATTTTTAGGGGGAAGCAGCTTTAGGTATTAGTAAACTGGGTTTTAAGGTTGTTTAATCTTCCTCCTTTTTATCCCGAGACCTCGGGAGAGGTGTCCCGGAGCTTGCATCGGGACGGAGGATTTTTAATATTATTAAATCACTTATCTTTTTGCTTCGCCAGTTCCTCTGCTGCAATATTTAGTTCGTTATACCAGGCTTCACCGAATTTCCGGATCAGGGCATCCTTTACAAATTTATAAATGGGGACACCCAGTTTCTCACCCAGATCCAGTGCCGGTTTACAGATTTCCCATTTGTCGTAGTTTACGGCCTGGAAAGTTGGATATTTTTTTACACGCACCGGATATAAATGGCAGGATACAGGCTTTTTAAAATCTGTTTTGCCTTCGTTGTAAGCTTTTTCAATGGCGCATTTACAGGTGCCGTTTTCGTCAAAATATGTAAATACGCATTCCTTACCTTTAATAATGGACGTGACCAGATCACCATCCCCATCCACGTAGGATACACCCTGTTTTTTAATCAGTTTCTGGGCTTCAGGCGATAAATCATCCCAGATATCCGGAAGCAGATCTTCAATGATCTGTTTCTCCTCATGCGTTAGGGGAGCACCACTGTCCCCTTCTACACAGCAACTGCCGTGACAGGCTGGCAGGTCGCAGATAAATCGCTTTTCAAACAGATCCAGACTGATGAGTGTATCTCCTATTTGCAGCATATTTACGTCTTCCTTCATAAAATAAAAAAGAGGTGCCTTACTGGAGGCAACCTCTTATATGTTTTAATCATTATCAGTTTAGTCTATCAGACATTTTCCGGTCATTGCAGCAGGTTGCTCGATGCCCATAATTTTGCACAACGATGGAGCCACATCTGCCAGGATACCGTTTTTAACTTTCGCATCTTTGTTCTGCGTAACATATACAAATGGAACCGGATTCAAAGAGTGTGCTGTGTTTGGCGAACCATCTTCATTCACAGCATTGTCGGCATTGCCATGGTCAGCAATGATGATTGCTTCGTAATCGTTATTAACCGCTGCATTGATCACATCGTTGGTGCACTCGTCTACTGCTTTTACTGCTTTCTCAATGGCTTCGTAAACACCGGTATGACCTACCATATCACCGTTGGCAAAGTTAAGACAGATAAAATCGTATTTTTTGCTGTTCAAAGCATCTACCACATTGTCTCTTACTTCGTAAGCACTCATTTCAGGCTGCAGATCATATGTGGCAACTTTTGGAGAATTGACCAGGATACGGTCTTCATTTTCAAATGTTGCTTCGCGACCACCCGAGAAGAAAAAGGTTACGTGTGCATATTTTTCAGTTTCGGCAATACGTAACTGTGCCTTACCGGCTTTCGCTACAATCTCACCCAGTGTTTCGGTTACATTATCCTTGTTAAAGAATACTTTCAGACCTTTGAAAGTAGCATCGTAAGGGGTCATTGTGCAGAAATATAACGGCAGTGTTTTCATGTCATGCTCAGGCATATCCTGCTGAGTCAGCGTAATGGTGAGCTCTTTCGGCCTGTCATTTCTGAAGTTGAAAAATACTACCATGTCTCCTTCTTCAATTTTACCAACCGGATTATTGTTGGCATCAACGGCGACAATCGGTTTGATAAATTCATCAGTCACGCCATCTGCATAACTTTTGGCTATGGCATCCTGAATATTTGTGGTAGGTGTTCCTTTGCCATTTACAACAAGGTCATAGGCTTCTTTAACACGTTCCCATCTTTTATCACGATCCATCGCATAATAACGGCCAATTACAGAAGCAATTTTGCCGGTTGTGGCCGCTAAGTGATCCTCCAATTGTTTCAGGAATCCTTTACCACTCTTCGGATCTGTATCACGACCGTCCATATAGCAGTGAACAAATGTGTCTTCAATGCCATAATCTTTGGCAATTTCTGTTAGCTTAAACAAATGATCCATCGAGCTGTGAACACCACCATCCGAAACCAGTCCCATGAAATGAACCTTTTTGTTGTTTTCCTTGGCATAGGTAAATGCCTTTACAACTTCTTCGTTCTGTTTAATGGTGTTTTCGCGGCAGGCTTTGTTAATCTTTACAAGATCCTGATAAACTACACGACCTGCACCAATATTCAGGTGCCCAACCTCAGAGTTCCCCATCTGTCCGTCCGGCAGACCAACATTCTCGCCTGAAGCCAGAAGTTGTGAAGTTGGATAAGTACTAATCAGTTTGTCCCAGTTTGGAGTAGGCGTATTGTAAATCACATCACTTTTAGAGTGATTCCCTAATCCCCAGCCATCCAGTATGACCAAAATTGCTTTCTTACTCATTTTATTTTGTTTTTATTATTCTCGTCTCAAATCGGGCACAAAAATAGTGTTTTCGTGCCAAAAATCTGCACTATCCTAATAACATTCAGTGTCATATAATGTTTGGCGCGTAAAAAAATATAACACAAAACAGCCCTGTTTCTTTAGTCCCAGTAAGTTTGGGTTTATCAGATTGATATGTATGATGTTATACGCAAAATATTTTTAAGTTTATTTCACAGTTCGGTTTATCTACTTAGCGTAACAACTTTCTTGATCTGTTCTGATCTTGTAGCTGAATTCAAAGTAAAGAGCACAATATAAATTCCTCCTTCACAAAGAGATTCGTTTCCATCTGTCCCGTTCCACGTAAAAATATTTGCATTGATCCCGGGAGTATTGTTACAGATTGTTTTAACCTGTCTTCCATTACGATCAAATATATCTATGCTGACAGTATATTCTGTTTCGTGCTGAACCATAAATTGCAATACATCCCGGTCTCCATCACCGTTTGGGGTAAAGTATTCATCTGAGAAAGAAAAGAGTTCATCATTTAAGATTTCTATTTCCTTGTTTTGCCGATTGATTGCTCCGGGACTGGAATATGAAGGAGCAACACCTGCCGAAGTCCAGTTGTCAGGATTGGATGAAGGTTGTCCGGGAGATATACGTTCAAGTGAAATTCCTTTTGTGTCTTTTAATGAGGACAGATGCCATGTCTTTGAATAGGCAACTTCGTCGAGAATGAATCCGGTTGCAGTTGTTAATATCACAGATCCTTCATCGTTTGGTAAACTGAACATATGAGTTACTTCGTAATTTATTTTAGGAAATTCATGGCCAAAATCTGTTAAGGCAAAGTTCGATATCACAACATAACTTTCGGGTGGAATAAGAAAGGGTTCTGAGCAAATTGGAATTAATGGTTCCAGCAGACCTTCTTCGTTTCGTTTAGTGACCCGAATGTCGCTGCTGTTTAAAAATTTTCCCGAAGTGTTATAAAGTTCGATGTATTCCGGCTCATTCTCAAAAGGATCGATCATTAGCTCGTTGATAATCAGGTCGCCCGTTTCAATATTATCTGGCATTGCAATGTTGAAGACACCGTTTGTCATGTTATCATTGAAGTCACAAATTTCATTAAACTCAATGCAGCACAGTTTGTCGGATTTCAGGGTTTCGGATAAGATGATATTCCATTTTATGTTGGCATGTTGAGATAACACTGATTTGATGCCATTCGACATCGTCATATTTTGAATTGTTGAGATATCAACAGGTTCACTAAAAGTGATCTCGATTTCATTTTCCTGAACCGGAAAGATATTGCATACGTAGGGTGGAAGGTAATCTTCGTTTACCATATCAACACTGTTTACTTGTCCCGGGGTTCCACCGTCATTTCTGATACAGGAACACCAGTTTCTATCCGTCTGGAAATTGTTCGGATCAATACGTTCCAGCGACCAGCCGCCCTCTTTTTTAAACGGCTCCTGATGTAGTTCGCTCTTATATTCAAGGTAGTCGATGGTTTGTCCGTTTTCGTTATACAGTTCAATTGTACATTTATCATTTGGAATGGATGGAAACTTGCTGCTGATGATCTGATTGCTGATCCTGAGATTATAATCCGAAAGCGCCAGGAAAGAATGTGACGTAAGCAATCTGTCAGGAACAGGAAACTCAGTATCGTTGATTTTTATAGTCCAGCCCGAAATATCGATGGAATAACCGGATCGGTTAAACAGTTCAATGAATTCACTGCTATACCCCAATGCCGGTGTCGGATCAGCCAAAACTTCGTTGATTACCACATCGAACATCACTGGAATATGATAAGACAAGATGGTATCAAACGCAGGAATCGTATCCCCATTAAGGAGCGGTAAGTCAATAAAGGCGAAATTGTATTTTTTATCCGGGATCAGATTATGAAATGGTTTTATTAAAACTGTTTTAGGATCTGGGCCTGAAAAAAGTAAAACGCTGTCCAGACCAAGGGTGAAATTATCGGTTGTTGCCAGATTTACATCAGGCGGATAATTGCAGCGCATTGTTACAGTTTGGGAATCCGTTATTTCTGCAAATTCAATTTTGGGTTCCGTGTAATGTGTTAGAACAGTACCTGAAAAAATGTTGCCGCAGCAGTCTTCAAGATTATTAATCTGAACTTCGATAAAACCACTCAGCTTCTCAGTTGATTTAATTTCAAGTTTATTGCTTGTAGCTGAGATGTGATCTTCAGGTACTTCCTGGTAATTTACCTTGATTTCTGTTCTGTTTAGTGTGATTGGTTCATTGAAATAAGCATGAATAGTGCGACTATTGAAAACCTGGGCACTGTCAAATTGTGGTGATACAGAATCGATATAGGCTTCTCCCGATATTGATATATCACTGAATCCGAACAATTTTGAACGGGTTGACGTGTAGACGCATTGCAATCCGAAATATGATGATCGCTCTATGGAAAGATCTTTTGCCGATCCTTCTGTCAGAAAGTTCTGTAAGCTCTCATCCTTATAGTAAAGTGTGAATACTCCGATCTTGCTTTTGGTTACTTTTAGCTGAAAGACATTTTCTGTCTTATTAAGCCTGTTGTTTGCCCCATCAATCAAAATCGTTTCGATGCCGTTTTTGAGTTTGTAAAGTTTCAGGTCGTCATCCGTTGATCCGCATTCCACAAAATATCCGTTACGAATCAATACCGGATTATTCTGGTCGCAAACAAGATAAATCCGGCAATAATTGGATGATGATGGATTGAATTGCATTTCAACTGTTACTTCCCACGTTGCACTGTTAATTACGTCGGATGTGGTAAAAATGATTTTCTCTGCACTGACTGCTTCTGCATTTAACCGGATCATGTTGTCATTAAACGTAAAATCTTTAGTATCTCCACTCCATGAAAATTGTGGAAACAGGGGGGTTGCAAATAATATATGCAACCAAATTAAACATTTGATTTTCATAATCTTTTTCATTTGTTCAGGTATCGAAAAAAACACTAATTTTGCAAATCCAAATTAGTAGGTTTTTTTGAGTAATTTTTTACAATTTAAGTCACTTTTAAAAAAGAAACAAATTATGAAAGTAGCAATTGTCGGTGTGAGTGGTGCCGTAGGTCAGGAATTCTTAAATGTTCTTGACGAAAGAAATTTCCCTCTTGATGAATTGGTGTTGTTTGGTAGTGAACGTAGTGCAGGAAAAGTATATGAATTCAAGGGTGAAAAGTTGACTGTAAAAGAACTCAAACACAATGACGATTTTAAAGGTATTGATATAGCTCTGGTTTCTGCAGGCGGGGGAACGTCAAAAGATTTTGCCGAAACTATAACAAAGCATGGAACGGTGATGATAGACAATTCGAGTGCTTTCCGAATGGATAAAGATGTGCCGTTGGTAGTTCCCGAAGTGAATCCTGAAGATGTGAATGACCGTCCAAGAAATATCATTGCCAATCCAAACTGTACAACTATTCAGATGGTTGTTGCACTGAAGCCGCTGGAAGACATTTCTCATATTAAAAAAATTCATGTGGCAACCTACCAGGCTGCCAGTGGAGCAGGGGCTATGGGAATGGCTGAACTTGAAAACCAGATTAAGCAGGTTGCCAACGGAGAAGAGGCAACGGTTGAAAAATTTCAGTATCAGTTGGCCATGAATATCATTCCTCAGGTGGATGTGTTTACAGATAACGGTTACACCAAAGAGGAAATGAAAATGTACAACGAGACCAAAAAGATCATGCATTCAGATGTGAATGTGAGTTCTACCTGCGTGCGTATTCCTGTAATGCGTAACCACTCTGAAGCTGTCTGGATTGAGACTGAAGACGAGATTTCCCTGGAACAGGCTTTTGATGCATTCCGTAAAGCTGATGGTATTACGTTAATGGATGATCCTGCCAATAAAAAATATCCGATGCCGCTTTTCTGTGCCAGCGAAGATAACGTATTTGTGGGCAGGGTAAGAAAAGATCTTACAAATTCAAAAGGTTTGACATTCTGGTGCGTTGGTGATCAGATTAAAAAAGGTGCTGCATTAAATGCTGTTCAGATTGCTGAGTATCTGGTTAATAATAACTTGTTATAATAAACGTATTTATATAGTATCAAGCTCCGATTACATTCGGAGCTTTTTTTATGTTTTATTTTAACATACATAAAGCATTTCTCACGTTAAAATTTTCGTTATTCTTCTATCTTTGCAACATCTATGGATTTTCAACTCATACAAACTGATTTACAGAGCAGTGCAAGAGCCGGTATAATAAAAACTGACCACGGTGAAATAGAAACGCCTATTTTTATGCCGGTAGGAACAGTTGGAAG
The DNA here is from genome assembly GCF_042219825.1 of Quyinboa mangrovi. Lineage (NCBI taxonomy): Bacteria > Pseudomonadati > Bacteroidota > Bacteroidia > Bacteroidales > Quyinboaceae > Quyinboa > Quyinboa mangrovi. The sequence continues at coordinate 105,209 of NZ_JBHJHQ010000008.1, read as the reverse complement.
TGTAAAGGCTGTACATATTCCCGAGCTTGAAAATGAAGTGAAGGCACAGATTATTCTTGGGAATACGTATCATCTGTATCTGCGTCCGGGGCTTGAGATTATTGAACAGGCTGGAGGATTGCATAAGTTTAATGGTTGGAAGAAACCTATACTGACAGACAGTGGCGGTTACCAGGTGTTTTCGTTGGCAGACAACAGGAAGCTGACAGAGGAAGGTGCTATTTTCAGATCGCACATAGACGGGTCGAAACATTTGTTTACACCTGAAAATGTTGTGGATATTCAGCGTACGATAGGTGCGGATATCATCATGGCATTGGATGAATGTCCTCCGGGAGATGCTGATAAAGCCTATGCCAGGAAATCGTTGGATCTGACCCATAGATGGTTGGATCGGGGCATTGCCCAATTTGACAGTACTGAACCGAAATACGGCTATTCGCAAACATTTTTCCCGATTGTACAGGGAGCTGGTTATCCGGATCTGAGGCGAAAAAGTGCTGAATTTATTGCATCCAAGAATCGTGAAGGAAATGCAATCGGTGGGTTATCGGTTGGGGAGCCGGCTGAGGTTATGTACGAAATGATAAGTGTGGTGAATGAGGTTTTGCCGGAAGATAAGCCGCGCTACCTTATGGGTGTGGGAACGCCGGCGAATATTCTTGAGGGTATTTCCTTAGGAGTGGATATGTTCGATTGTGTGATGCCAACAAGGAATGGCAGGAACGGAATGGTATTTACCAGCGAGGGCATTATGAATATGCGGAATAAAAAATGGAGTGATGATTTCTCTCCGCTTGATCCAAACGGAACAGCTTTTGTTGACCGGATTTATTCCAGGGCTTATGTGCGCCATTTGTTTGTGAGCAAAGAACTTTTAGGAATGCAGATTGCTTCCATCCATAATCTGGCGTTTTATCTTTGGTTGGTAAAGGAAGCAAGAAAACATATAATAATAGGTGACTTCGCATCGTGGAAAACCATGATGATGAAAAAGGTAACAACTAGATTATAAAAGTTTCGGGTGTTAAAGAAGATTGACATATACATCATTAAAAAGTTTCTGGGGACGTATTTCCTGGCAATCCTTCTTATTATTGGGATAGCTGTGGTGTTTGATCTTTCGGAAAAGCTGGATAATTTTCTTCAGAACGATGCCCCTGTAAAAGCTATTATTTTTGATTATTACCTGAATTTTATACCGTATTTTGCCAATCTTTTCAGTCCTTTATTCACCTTCATTTCAGTTATTTATTTTACGTCAAAATTGGCGTACGATACTGAAATTATAGCGATCCTTGCAGGTGGTGTGAGCTTTAAGCGTCTTTTAAGGCCTTATATGATCGGTGCAGGTTTTATTGCATTGTTAAGTTTTCTTCTCAGCAGCTACGTTATTCCACCTGCCAATATGAAGCGAATAGTCTTTGAAGACAATTACTACAAGAAGCGCAAAATAGAAGAGACCAGGAACATTCATGTTGAAATAGAACCCGGATTATTTATCTCTATCAGAAACTTTAATTTTAGAAGTAAAATTGCCCGCGATATTTATCTGGAAAAGTTTGACGGAAAGGATTTGGTATCAAGGTTGCAGGCAAGAACCGGTAAGTTTGATGAGGAAACCGGGAAATGGAAATTAGAAGGTTACGAAATCAGGAATTTTGAACCGTGGAAAGAAGATGTTGTAAATGGAAAAGAAATAGATACAACGCTGGACCTGACTTTACAGGATTTTTATACCTACGACAGGTACTACGAAACCCTTACTAATAATGAGCTTGAGAAATATATCAAAAAACAAACAGATCGTGGTGTAGGTAACGTGGAAGAGTTCGTTATTGAAAAATATAACCGGTTTGCCAATTCATTTTCAGCTTTTATCTTAACACTGATAGGAGTTTCAATATCTTCCAGGAAAGTTAAAGGTGGAACAGGTTTGCATATGGGGTTAGGCCTGATGCTTAGTTTCTCCTATATCCTTTTTTCAACAGTATCAACAACATTTGCAATTAACGGAGAGATGAATATGCTGCTTGCCGTGTGGCTGCCTAACATTATTTATATTTTTATTGCAGCCTTCCTCTATAAATACGCACCTAAATAGGAGGTGTGATTATTGCGCAATTAATATTTCCTTCATTTTCTTAATCTGCAGGGGTGATCCCAAAACAAATAACTGGTCCGTTTGTGATAGCTCGAAATCAGCCGAAGGGTTGAATACAAAGCTTCCTTCTTCGGTCTTGACCCCAACAATATTTACACCGGTTTTATCGCGCAAACCAAGATCTTTAATTTTGGTTCCGGGAACATTGTCTGACATCAATTCACAAGGCACCATTTCAAGACTTACATCCTTTGCACTTTGCAGCAAAACGTATTCCCAGAATTCAACAACATCAGGTTGAGCTACCAGTTTGGCCATCCTCTGGCCGCCAATACGATCAGGCATTATCACATTATCTGCACCTGCACGGCGCAACTTCATGTCTGATTTAAAATCCGATGCCCTGCTGATAATTTTTATGGTCGGGTTCATTTCCCTGGCAGTCAGTACCACATAAATATTGTCAGCATCATTTGGGAGGGCTGTGATCAATGCTTTTGCTTTCATGATCTGCGCCTCATTCAGTACCTCTTCCGAAGCCGCATCACCCTGAATGAATAATCGCTCAGGATTTTCGCGGATCCGCTCTACTACATTATCACGCTTTTCAATCACAATAAAATCGATGTGGTGATCGGCCAGTTCTTCCACGGCCTGAAAACCGTTACGGCCATAACCGCAAACGATCACATGATCTTTGAGTTTTGTAATCTGCTTTTTCACGTTATAGTCTTTTATTTTTTGTCTGAAATAACCATCAAGCAACAGTCTTGTGAAATGAGTTACAGCGTAACCAATAACAAATATACTGTAGATGATGATGAACATGGTAAACCACTTTCCTGTATCATGTAACGGGCTTACCTCTCTGTATCCTACCGTGGCGGCTGTTATAACGGTCATGTAAAGGGCATCGGTTATGGAATAACCTTCAATAAACATATAACCTGTAGTCCCAATCACAAACAGACCGAGTACAAGCACAACTGTTATGAATACGTCTTTAAAACCGACAACCGTTTTTACACGCTTCATCCTTTCTTAGTTAAGATTTGATGTCCTATCTGACAAGATAAGCATTTTTTTACTTTGCAGTAATTATTATACAAATATATTAAAGCCTGCGATTGAAATGCATTCTCAGGATTAATATTCAGCGCTATCCACCTTTTAATAATGCTGTTTTTTTCAGGTTTAATTTTTTCCAGCAAGTTTAATGCTCTGCTTATAATGGATTCATCATCAGTTGATTTTCCGTATGCGAACAGGAAGGGAACAATTGTGTTCAGAATAATCAGCGTTTTAGAGGCATTTCCCAGGCGTTTGACCTCGCGAGAAGATATTGATGCAACATTAAATCTGAAATGATATGTCCAGTAATCGTTGGCTTCTGCATCCAAAAGGTCATGAATCTCATTTATAGTTTTGGCATCAAGAATTTTGGATAGCATGCCGTGTTGTTTTGTCAGTAGATTACAAAACTGAGCTATTCTTACTGTGGGAAAGTTATTGGGACGCAAACGCATAAATCGCCAGATATGTTTTTCAAGTGGCGTAAGTTTATATTTATTAGCAAGAAAAAGATATTCCTTGTGAAGTTCGTTATAATAATCATCTTCAGCGAGTATTTCATCGAGGAAACCTGCCTGGCCGAATAATAATGCTTCAACCTGGAACGGGTTGTCGGCATGTTTCAGGATCGTATTAAAGGGTAATGATTTAGCTAAAAGTTCAAACGGTTCATTGTTGATCCCGAATCCAAAGTTTCGGCTAAGCAGAACATAAAAGGTCTCATTCCAGTTGTTTTGATTTCTTAACAATAAATCACATATCGTATCATACTTTTGTAGTGAGCCATGAGATTAGATATATTTCATTTATCTTGTACAGGTTTTTTCCGCAGGGAATGGCGGTTACCTGTCTTAGTAAGGAATTATATTCGTTTAGAAGAGAGGATGAAATCTGCATTTCAAGTGTTGGAATACGGGTTCCGAGCTCATTGTACGTTGGTTGGTCGTTGTAATGAACCACATGCAGGATAACATTGTTATACTGTCTGTTAGTATTGTGTTTATGCCTGATCCATTCGCTGGATAAAGCATGAATTTCAATGTTCCCCACCCACAGGGTGCCGTCTATGATGACTTTTGCATTAAAAAAGTCAGGCCCGCTATTGTGGTTTAGCTGACCCGGATCAATAACCTCTATTCTCTCATTAGTGTCAGTTAATAATTCCACTTGCGTATAAAGCTTATAGAGCCAGGCAAATTGGAGTAGTTCTTCTTTCATGGTTTTATCGATTAGAGTATGAGGTAAATATACAAAAAGTCTAGTTATTTTGTATAAATGCGTTGATAATCAAATTAGTGTATTATGGGAGCAAAGGATATTAAAGGGGAAAAATGGAAACCAGTATGGTTTGAAAATATTCATCCGGACGAAAAGTATGAGGTGTCTAACTTAGGAAGGATTCGTCGTTGGAAACCGAAACATGATGACTGGAAAATTCTGAGTACTTCAAACCAGAGAAAGGATGGTACAGGGTATCATTACTTCAGGTTTAAAGGTGCCGATAATCAGTTGCGTACTAAATCAGTGCACAGACTCGTAGCATTGGCATTTGTGTCGAAACCATCACCTGAGCACGATTTTGTGTGTCATGTCGATTATAATAAGGGTAATAACAGAGCCGATAATCTTAAATGGGTTACCCGCTCTGAACTGGTTAAGCACAATCAGGAAAATCCGAAAGTTATTGCAGGGCATAAACGGACATTGGGTTTGGTTCGTCGTGCAAAACTGAGTGAATCAGATGTGATACGGTTAAAGAAAAAGCTGAAAAGAGGTAAGACAAAAGTGCATACACTTGCCAAAGAGTTTGGTATTACCGAAGTTCAGGTAAACCGTATTAAAAAGGGTGAAAACTGGAAACACATAACAGTGGATGATAAAGATTAGAAGTCTGCAACTGCAGTTGTAAGTATCTTTATCATGTTTTCAGTGTTCTTTTTAAGTATTTCAACTACTGCCTGCCAGGTAACAGGTTCTTCGTCTGTTTTCCAGCAATCGTAATCTGTTGCCATGGCTATGGGTGCATAAGGCAGTCCGGCTTCATTAGCCAGAATAGCTTCCGGAGCCGTAGACATGTTAATGATATCTGCACCCCACAACCTGAACATATTTGATTCTGCTCTTGTGGAAAATCTGGGACCTTCAATCGTAACAATTGTTCCTTTGGTATGGTATTCTATATCAAAATTCTCACAGGAATCCATCAGTAATTTACGTATCATGTTGTCAAACGGATCCGCCATTGGTGTGTGATGCATTTCTCCGGGTTTGAACGTATCAAAAAAGGTGGTAGGCCGGTGTCGTGTCATGTCTATAAACTGATCCGGAACCACAAATGAACCACGATGAATTTCTTCGCGAAGACTGCCACAGGCTGTTGTTGCAATAATCCCTGAACACCCAAGCTCTTTCAATAACCAGATGTTGGCACGGTTGTTAACATGAGTCGGTGAAATAGTATGCTTTTTGCCATGTCTTGAGATAAGGATTACATCTTTGTCGGAAATTTTACCACTGGTATATAATGCGTCACCATACGGTGTATTAAAACGTTCTTCCCTGGCATTAAACAGTATGTCCGGATTTTCCAGTCCGGATCCGCCAATAATAGCAATAGGTTTCATAATAAGTGTTTTATTAACCGTGCAACGGCATAAAAAATTATCAGCACTGATATAATTACCGGTCCGGTTATCAGATCAAAATAATACGAAATAACCAATCCGCTTAAGGTGGCAATAATACCAATAATGATTGACCCAATAATTATTTTTTTGAAATTCCGGGTGAACAGGTTGGCTGTTTCCTGCGGTATGGACAACAATGCCAGGATAAGTATAATACCTACAACGCGTATGGTTATAACAACCGTTGCTGCTGTGAGTATAATCAGAATGCTGTTTATGAGATTAACGGGAATATGTTTGACCCGGGCAAAATCCTCGTCGAATGAAGTAATAAGGATAGTGTTGTAGTATAACACAAAAAACAGTGTTGTTGCAATAACCAAACCTGCCATCAGCCATAATTCTGAGGAGGTGATTGTAAGGATGTTACCAAGCAAATAGGACATCAAATCGGGAGAATAGCCCGGCTTAAGCGATACCAGTAAAATTCCTGCAGCCATTCCTGCTGACCATGCAACCGCAATAACAGAATCTTTTCTGAATTTAAACCGGTGTGAAACATGTTCTATTCCCAAACCAGCCAGTATCGCGAATGCAACACCTGAAAAAATAGGATTAAATCCCAGATAATATCCCAGGCCTATTCCGCCAAAGGCAGCATGTGATAATCCCCCACTTACAAAAACCATTTTGCGCGAAACAATGTATGTTCCGATAATTCCGCATAAAATACTGGCAAGCAGACTTCCCCATATGGCGTTTGTAAAAAAACGGTATTCAAATAAGTTCAGAATATCATTCATGAAGATGGTCTTTTAAAACGCGATGAGGTACTTTCCCGTGTGTTATAAGTTCAACGGGACATTGGTAGCTTTCTAACATTTCTTCGGTAATTTCATTGTTTGGATGGTAGTGCATGGTATAATTGATGCAGGCAATGGTTTTCACATAGCTCGAAATAATTCCCAGATCGTGTGATACAAGGATAATAGCCATGTGTTGGTTCAGCTCATTAAGAATGGAATACAACATATCTTCAGAATGCTGATCGAGATACGTGTTTGGCTCATCCAGAATAAGAAGGTCCGGATCTGAAATGATAGCCCGGCCAAGTAGTGCCCTCTGCATTTCACCACCTGAAATCTCTGAGATTGATGCACTTTTTAAATGTGACAGGTGTAGTCTTTCAAGTAGTTCGTCAGTCTTCCTCAATTCTTCCCTGCTGTACCTCATGTTCCATTTTTTTATGATGCCTGATGATACAACTTCTCTTACTCTAATGGGAAACTGATGATCAATCTGGTTTTTTTGTGCCAGGTAACCAACCCTCAGCCTGTCCGATACTTTGTTATTCCGGTAAGCCTGCAAAGTTCCTCTTTCGGGTTGTAGCAGCCCTACAATAACCTTAACCAGGGTCGTTTTTCCACCTCCGTTGGGGCCGATAAAACCAATAAAGTCATTTTGACTGATGGTTAGAGAGATATCCTCAATCGCTCTTTTTTTATCGTACCCGGCGCTGATATGACTAAGTTCCAGAATTTTTGCCATGCTAGAGATTTTTTAAATAGTTTGCCAGCTTTTCAGATTCAGCCATATAATCATATCCCAGTGGATCGATCTCAATTAATTCGGCTCCTGATTCTTCGGCTATTACCTGAGCATTGCTCTTGTCAAACTGTTTCTGGATAAAAATGTATTTAATCTTTTTGCTTTTGACTTCATCGATCAATTGCTTTATGTAAGCAGCTGTTGGTTCTTTGCCTTCCTTTTCAATCGAAATCTGTTCAAAACCATAATCATGGGCTATATATGCCAATGCCGGATGATAAATCACAAATGTTTTTTGTTGCGCATTTAACGCTGCATCTTTGAATAAAGAATCCAGTTTGTTAAGGTCATTTTGCAGAATAACATAATTGCTGTCAAGTGTTGACTGGTTAAATAATTTAGAGTATCCCAGCATCGCATACATTATTTCAACCATCTTTTTGGCCTCTTTGGGTGAAACCCATAAATGAGGATCCGATTCTTCATGTTCTTCCACAGAGCCTTTATGATGATGCCCTTCCAGCCTAACAATACCGGCAGTAGTATTGATAAACATCGTTGTTTCATTCAAATCTTTGAATTTCGGCAACCAAACATTTTCAAATCCGAGTTGATCAATGTAAAAGTAATAAACCGACTGATTCATCTCCTTCATTTGTTTGGGTGTTGGACTGTAGGTCGCAGGATTGCTGCCAGGTGGCAGCAGACAATTTACATGAACTTGTTTACCCGTTAAAATGTCCAGCCATTGTTTTTGCGGTAAAATAGAAACAGACATGGTAATGCCTTGTTCTTTTTTTGCAGTACAACCTGTGAAGAACGTTATTATGCTGAGTAAAATGATAAGTGAAAAAAGCCGGCTTTTCATCATTTGAAAAAAATTGTAACTTTATAACAACCCTTTACATTGTTTGTTGCAAAATTATAACCTAAAACAATGAAAAAAAATTTAATCTCAAATTATCTCAGGGATTTTACGGCTTTGCTGTTTCCTGACCTTTGTTTTGCCTGCTCCGGACCATTGATGGGAAATGAAAAATACATCTGTCTCTCGTGCGAATACGATTTACCCGAAACGCATTTTGATGTGATGGAAGGTAATCCGGTGGAGCAGGCTTTCTGGGGAAGGAGCCGGATTTATTCTGCTACGGCTTTTGTCCGGTTTGAAAAAGGAAGTAAAGTGCAGCATTTGTTGCATGCATTGAAATACAACGGTCAGAACGAGTTAGGTGATTATTTGGGCCAGCTTATGGGACAAAGTATCAGGGACAACAGAAGATTTAATACCGTTGATGTAATTATTCCGGTTCCGTTGCACCCGAAAAAATTAAGAAAAAGGTCTTATAACCAGAGTGAATGTCTTGCAAAAGGTATGAGTAATGTTTTGCAAAGACCTGTTTTAAACGATGTGTTGATCCGGAAGATATTTAATCCGACCCAGACAAAAAAAGGAAGGTATCAGCGTTGGGAAAATGTAGAAGGAATTTTTGAAGTAGTGGCACCGGAACAGTTGGAAAACAAACATGTTCTTTTGGTTGACGATGTGATTACTACCGGGTCAACGCTTGAAGCAGCCGCTTTGCCCCTTGTTGGAATTATGAATACCCGGGTAAGTGTAATGACATTTGCATTTGCCTGAAAAACCTACAATATGAATAAATACGTTTTATTGCTGAGTATTGCGTTTTGCAGTACGGTGCAGGCATCTGATTTTTATTTTCCGGTCGGAACAGTATCAAATACGTCTGTTGCCGGTTACAGTTTCTGGGCAGTAGTTAATAATCCGTCAGTTACGGCTTTTTACAGTAACCCGGAAATAGGAGTTAATTACGAATCGCGGTTTGGACTAAAGGAGCTTTCTGTCAGCTCTGTCGGCCTTGTTTACCCGGTTCAGACAGGAACGGTGTTTTCTTCTTTTCAGCACTATGGCTATTCGGTGTATCACGAAATGAGGTTTAGTATTGGCTATTCACGGGCTTTCGGCGAGAAATTTGGTGGTGCAGTGCAGTTTAATTTATTGGCCTTCAGGCCTGATCCGGAAACTCAGGAACTGTATTCGTTTTCTGCCGATGTGAGCCTGTATGCGAAACCATCGGATAAGCTGAACCTTGGTTTTAATCTGATCAATATTCCTTCCGCAAAATTTAAGGATGATGTTACGATTCAGGTTCCTGTTATGTACAGATTTGGTCTGGACTGGAAGATTTCAGATTCATTCGATGTGCTCACCGAAATTTCCGCGAAAAATGGGCAGGTTCCAAATATTAGTGGAGGGGTATGCTATGAATTAATCAAAGATTTTAAAGTTTTAGCAGGAGTTGCGGGTAATCCTGTAGCTGTTTCAGCGGGAGTGATGTATTCAAAATGGAATTTACATCCAGGAATCTCCTGTTCAGTAATCAGACAAATCGGAAAAATATGGAATTGCTCTGTAAGCTACGGGTTTTAATATTGTTCTTGGTTTGGTTTTTGGCCCAAGATACCACCTCCCAGGATTTTGGATCAACACTTGAAGAGGTAATAGAGGATATTGCCGCAAAAAGTGACGATGAACTTCCTGAGGATTGGATAGAGCACATGTATGAATTAGCAGAGCATCCTCTGAATCTGAATTCTGCCACAAAAGAAGAACTTGAACGAATCAGGTTTCTGACCTTGTATGAGATCGAAAATTTGCATCATTATATTTATGAGTACGGCGAACTGTATTCAATTTATGAATTGTTGGCTGTTAAAGGTTTTGATGAGCAGACCGTGCGTTGGTTGATGCATATTGTAAAAGTTGGTAAGGTTGAAAATCTTACTTATGGAAGATACAACAAAAAGGATACAGTATTTATAAAGCATGAATCTTTGTTTCGAATATCAGGAACCGCAGAACCTTTAAAGGGAACTGTTGATGGTAGCTTTGTCGGTTCTCCTGTTCAATTACTGTTAAAACATAAAACTGAAGCAGGGAAGTATAAGGCGGGATTAGTATACGAAAAGGATGCCGGTGAAATGTTTTGGGATACACGGTTGCAACGCCCAGAATATTTAGCATATTACCTGGAACATAAAGACACAGGAAAATTGAAACATATGATTATCGGGAACTACCGGGTTAATTTCGGGCAGGGACTAAACCTGTGGCAGAATTTTGGCTTTGGTAAATCGTCCATGATAATGAATGGAGTAAAATCAGGACCTGTGTTTACGAGACATTCATCAGCATCGGAGTACAATTATTTTCAGGGAGCTGCTGCAACGCTAAATGTATTGAATTCTGAGTTTTCGGTATTTGGTTCATACCGTAAACCAGATGCGACTATTCGTAAAACTGATGAACAGTTATTGGTGACATCGGTGGGCGAAACAGGTTATCACAGAACTGAATCAGAGCACAACAGGAAAGCAAATTTGCAGCAATCAGCTTTTGGGATGCGTTTAAGCAAAGGATTCAGCAAGATAAAAATTGGCGCCTCTTTTCATACGATTGTTTATGATTATCCGGTATCGGTTGTAAGCGAAAATTATAACAGCAGGTACTATAAAGGTTTGTCTGCTGATTTTCTGTATTCCGGATATTCGATAATTGGTTGGGGAGAATTGGGGGCAGATCTTAATGGAAAACTGGCAGGTTTGTTGGGGCTAAATATTTATCCATCAAGTATTTTTTCATTGTCATTGGTAGCCCGGTCTTTTCCTTCAGGCTATCAGGTGGTGTACAGTTCGCCGTTTTCTGAAACGGGAAAAAGTGACAACGAAAAGGGGATTTATCTGGGTGTTGAAGTTTTACCGTTTGCTGGTGTAAAGGTGCAGAGTTATCTGGATGTTTTTCGGTTTTATGCTCCACGGTTTAATGTAGATGCACCATCTTCGGGCTTTGAAAATCTTACAGCAGTATCCTGGATCTTGACCCGGACAACAAATCTAAATGTGAGGTTTAAATATGAGCAGAAAGAGAAAAATTATTCGAATGGCATCTTCAATGCGGTTGAACCGTTTGATAAGATGTCCGTCAGGTTAAGCCTTAAATCTGATGTGCTGGAGGGATTATCATTGCAAAGCAGAATAGATTATGTTACCAATACGTATTCAGGTTCACCTGAGAATGGATGGATGTTCCTTCAGGATGTCAAAGTGAAAATGCCTCATCCTGGTTTAGGAATTACAGGCAGAATTGCATTTTTCAGTACAGACTCATATAATACCGGTGTGTATGTTTATGAACCGGACGTATTGTATGCTTTTTCAGTCCCTGTTTATTACGGGCAGGGGTTGCGGTTTTTGATGAATGTTAATTATAAAATATCAAAACATACAATACTGTATGTTAAGTGTGGTCGCTTTGTTTACAGAGACAGGGAAAGTGTAAGCAGTGGGGTGACAGAAATACAGGATAATATAAAAACAGATCTGCGATTTCAGATAAGATTTAAGTTTTAGGAATAAGTAAGTTGTTTAAAACCTGTCAATTAAATTCGTACGTGTCCCTTTTCTCTATGTAAGATTTCGCTATATTTGCTTTCTTCAAAAAGGCACTCAAGGATGAAACAAAACCTCACGGCAAGGTTAATTTTTATTTTATTTACTTATTTGGTTGGTAGTATGGGTGTTGCGCAGGATTCTCCGAAAAGAGAAATGCGTGGCGTTTGGGTGGCTACCGTTCTGAATATTGACTGGCCATCAAGACCGGGACTTAACGCAAGGCAACAACAAAAGGAAATCGATCAGTTACTGGATGAATTTAAATCCTTGAACCTGAATGCTGTTTTTTTGCAGATCCGGCCGGTTAGTGATGCCATATATCGTTCAAATTATGAGCCTTGGTCGCAGTATTTATCAGGTGTTCAGGGAGAAGCTCCAAATCCTTTATACGATCCTCTCGATTATTTTATTGAAGGATGTCATAATCGTGGAATGGAATTGCATGCCTGGATGAATCCTTTTCGGGTAAAACAAAAACCGGAAGATAAACTTGTTGAAGGTCATATTTTTGAACAACACCCTGACTGGGGCTGGCAATACGGAACCAAAACATATCTCGATCCGGGGATTCCTGCAGTACGGGATTTTTTGTCTGAGATTGTGAAGGATGTGGTGATACGCTACGATGTTGACGGAATTCATTTTGATGATTACTTTTATCCCTATCCTATACCAGGTGAAGAGATTCCTGATTCAGTGTCATTTGAGAAATATAATAATGGCTACTCCATTGACAGAATATCCGATTGGAGGCGGAATAATGTTGATGAATTCATTTTTAAAATAAACCGTGATATAAAAGATATAAAGCCCTGGGTGCAATTTGGGGTAAGTCCGTTTGGCGTTTGGCGAAATAAGCAGGATGACCCGGACGGCTCCGATACAAATGCCGGAACTACGGCATATGACGGCTTATACTCCGATGTTATAAAATGGATCAGACTGGGATGGGTGGATTATTTAGTGCCCCAGATTTACTGGCAGTTCGATCATCCCAAAGCAGATTTTAAAACTCTGGCTGACTGGTGGGGAGAGCATGCATTCAACCGGAATATGTTTATCGGTCATGGTTTATACAGACTGACACAGGAAGGTGCGGATGAAGCATGGAAAAATCCGGTTGAATTCCCGAGGCAGATAAGGTATGTCAGAAAAAATCCTGATTTAAAAGGAAGTATATGGTTTAGTAGTTCACGTTTTTTCAACGAAACTATCGGGTTTACTCAATTTCTGAAAAATGCATATTACCGGAATAAGGCGTTAATGCCAGAGATTAAATGGATAAAAGGTGATGAGCCATTTACACCTGTGAATATTCAGGCCAGAAAGGTTAAAGATAATAATGTGCTACTTAAGTGGGATAAGCCATTTGTAAAAGAGGGTTTTTCTGAACCCAAATTTTACGTAATTTACCGCTGTAAAAATGGCGAAAGAATAGATATTAATGATCCGAAGTATATTTATGATGTTGTAAAACATCCTGAGTATTTAATAAAGATTCCGTTTTTTAAACTCAAAAAGGAAGAATATATCTACAGGATTACTACGATTGACAGGTTGAACAGTGAAAGTGAACTCAGTAATCCGGTTGTAATAAATCAGTAATATGTTACGCACAGATTTAATTTTTTTTTCAGATATTTGTATTGGACTAGATGATAATTTGATTGATGTAAGAATCTCAATATCTGAGAAACCCCGGAACGAGTCTGTCGTTTTGCTTTCTGGATTTAAAAATCCTTATTGTACAAACGCTTTAAAAAAGGCTGGAACATATTTAAAAAGTGAATTTGTGGCCATTATCGCAGACAGGAAGAATCCGAAAATTGTGGGCAATGGTTTAAACCGAATGATTAATGTGATGCATTCACAGGGATCTGAAATGGTTTATTCAGATTACTGGTTGAGTTCTGATGGGCATCAGGATTTAATACCCGTTCTTGATTATCAACCCGGAAGTCTGCGTGATAATTTTGACTTTGGTGTGGTACAGTTGTTCAAAAGATCAACATTTGAAGAATGGTGCGAATTTACAGAGGAGTTGGAGTATTCATCTCTTTATTCGCTTAGGTTGTTTGCCTCGCGAAAGGGACCGGTAACACGTATTCCGGAGCCATTATTTATTTGCGACAGAACAGACGTAAGGGCCAGTGGTGAAAAACAATTCGATTATGTAAAAAGGGAAGCTGAGGAGCGGCAGAAAGAATTGGAGCTCGTTTGCACCTTACATCTGGAAAGGATTGACGGATTAACTGATCCGAATAAAATAGAAGTTGTTTTTGAGGATGATTTTCCGGTTGAGACGACTGTTGTCATACCAGTGAAAAACAGGGTGAGTACCATAGCAGATGCTATCCGGTCGGTTTTATCACAAAAAACAGAATTCGATTTTAACATCATTGTAGTGGATAATCATTCTGATGATGGCACAACAGAGGTGATACAAACTATTGCAGAGAAAGACAAAAGGGTTGTGCATCATATCCCTGAATCAAAGGGTTTAGGTATTGGTGGATGCTGGAACGAGGCATTAGACCATGAACAATGTGGAAAATTTCTGGTTCAACTTGACAGCGACGATCTTTATTTTAATGAACGAACTTTAGAACGAATTATAAGTACTTTTTACCGTGATCATTGTGCTATGGTAATCGGGTCATATAAAATGGTTGATTTCAACCTGAAAGATCTACCGCCTGGTATTATTGATCATAAAGAATGGACGGATGAAAATGGTGCGAATAACGCTCTTCGTATTAACGGATTGGGTGCCCCGCGTGCTTTTTATACAAATGTCCTGCGTGATATCAGATTTCCAAACACCAGTTATGGTGAGGACTATGCTGTTGTTTTAGCCGTATCAGGCCGGTATAAAACATCACGTATCTATGACCCGGTATATCTATGCCGGCGATGGGAAGGAAATTCTGATGCCAGTCTTAATGTATATCAGGAAAACAGAAATAACTGGTACAAAGACTGGTTGCGTACAACTGAATTAAATAAACGCATTTCATGTAACAGGAAAAAAGAGAGGGATGAAAGAAACACTGAAACATATTGCTGAAAAAGAGATGTTGGAAGCTTTTGCAGGAGGAGAACAGTTTCAGGAAATGGTTTTTGCGCTTTTGGATCAGCAAAAGTTTGTCTGGCAGCTGGCGTCTAAAAACTATCGGAGCCTGAAAAAAATGAAGATACGAACGCTTGAGATTGATGATGTAAAAATATATCTGCAATATAATGCTGAACGTATAAAATCAACCAGTGCCAAAGTTGATGAAAAATCTATTAGCGAACGGCCTTGTTTTCTATGTGAGGAGAATCTTCCTCCAATGCAGGTCGGTGTTCCGTTTAAGGATAAATATCTGATTACGGTAAATCCTTATCCGATTTTTCATCATCATTTTACCATTCCGTTAATGGGGCATTCACAACAGGAAATCGGGCCATATTTTCATGATATGCTTGAACTCGCCGAACAGTTACCTTGTCTGACAATTTTTTATAATGGTCCTAAATGTGGGGCGTCAGCTCCGGATCATTTCCATTTTCAGGCTGTTACTACCGGTATTTTGCCCGTTGAACGCGATGCCGCAAAACTAAACTATACCGAGCCATTTTTTGTAACGGATAAAATAAATATATCAGTTTTTAAACATTATCTGCGTAATGGTATAGTCATAAAATCACCATGGGCCGGAGAAGTTGAAATGGCTTTTGCCGCCTTAATGGATGCCTTGCCCAACAAGGATAACGGTGAACCGATGGTGAACATCATTACCACTCATAACGAAGATCAGTGGCAGGTAATTATTATGCCAAGGGACAAGCATCGTCCGGAATGTTATTACAGCTCACATGACGATAATTTATTGCTTAGTCCTGCTGCTGTTGATATGGGAGGAATTTGTATCCTTCCCCGTGAAGAAGACTTTGATAAGGCTACTCCGGAATTAATCAGGCAGGCATACATGGAAGTTACCCGTAGTGATATTGGATTTGACAGTGATCTTAAACGGTTTTCAAAACGTTTGAAAGCAATCTGGCCGTGATATTTGAATCCGGAAGTGAACCTGTTATTGAGGTCGGTTTGTTGCTGGCTGAAAAAATAGAGGTTTGTTTGCACGGTAATTATTCGAACAAGGAAAAGACGTTTACAAATAATATTGAAATTACCATCAGTGACAAAGGGCTTGTTGTTGATGGTAATTTTTATTTTGAACCGGATGGTTTGAACCTTAAACCCGAAAACGATGCCACCTTTACGGTTAAAGATGTGGTATTTGGGATTGGATTTCATTGGGAAAGGTTGGAGGATCTTACATTTAAAGGAGAACTCGGTTTTAAAATTGAGGACCGAAAGATCAGGTTGATTAACCGCGTAACACTGGAAGATTATCTTAAAAGTGTTATCTCATCCGAAATGAGTGCGACCGCCTCAAATGCGTTGCTGAAAGCTCATGCAGTGATGTCCAGGAGCTGGTTAATTGCTCAGTTGATCCAAAAACATAAACCGGACACGCATATTGCTGACGCTTCAAATGAAATTATTCGATGGTACGATCGCGAGGATCACTCAGGATTTGATGTGTGTGCCGACGACCACTGCCAGCGTTATCAGGGCATAACCCGGATTACGAATGAAAAGGCGCTGAAAGCTATTGAAGAGACATGTGGTTTGGTGTTGAAATACGAAGACGAAATTTGCGACGCACGGTTTTCAAAATGTTGTGGAGGTGTAACAGAACGGTTCGATACCTGCTGGGAAGAAAAGAATCCGCCATATCTGCAACCTGTATTTGACGGAACAGGAACTGATACCGGTAATTATTTTGATGAGGCAGGCGCCAAAGCATTTATCTTAAAGGATATGGACGCTTTTTGTAATACAAGCGATACCAAAATTCTGGATCAGGTATTGAATGACTACGACCGTGAAACTCCGGCTTTTTTCAGATGGAAAGAGGAAATGACAGCCTTGGAAATAAAGCGGTTGTTAAAGAAAAAAATCGGGATAGAGATTGGTGATATTCTTGATCTGATCCCCCTGGATCGTGGAGTCTCTGGAAGAATATTCAGGTTGAAAATTGTAGGATCGGAAAATGAAATTATAATAGGAAAGGAACTGGAAATACGCAAAGCCTTGTCGGAGTCACATTTGCTGAGTTCTGCTTTTGTTGTGGATAAGATAACGGACGAAACTAGGGGATCAACACTGTTTAAGTTGCATGGTGCTGGTTGGGGACACGGTGTTGGATTGTGCCAGATTGGTGCGGCTGTGATGGGAGAGAAAGGTTATTCTTTCGAAGAAATTTTAAACCATTATTTTAAACAGACCAGCCTTGAGAAAATCTACTAAACATGTCAATCCATGGGCGTGGGTTCCCTCGTTATATTTCAATCAGGGACTGCCGTATGCCGTTGTAATTCTGGTGTCGGTTATTCTGTACAAGGATCTGGGCATGTCGAATACCGATATTGCCTTTTATACCAGTTGGTTTTATGTGCCATGGGTAGTCAAACCTTTCTGGGGGCCGATCGTAGACAATATCAGCACAAAACGGTTTTGGATTGTGGTGACCCAGATTCTGATGGGAGCAGGTTTTGCGGTGCTTGGTCTGTCCCTGCAATTGCCCGATTATATTAAATGGAGTCTGATTGTATTTTGGCTGCTGGCTTTCAGTTCTGCCACTCATGATATTGCTGCCGATGGCTTTTATATGTTGGGTCTTACCCAAAAGGAGCAAAGTTTTTTTGTAGGTATTCGCAACACCGCCTACCGCATTGCCATGATTGCAGCTCAGGGTGGCATTGTTATTTTAGCAGGGATTTTAGGCAATCGAACTTCAAATCCTAAAATGGCATGGACGCTGATTTTTGTTGGAACCGGGGTTGTGTATTTCGGAATTGCTATTTATCACTGGTTAATTTTCCCAAAGCCTGATCTGGATGATAAACGTAAAATTTTAAGCCTGATTAATCTGTTTGATTCTTATTTTAAAACATGGACCGCTTTTTTTCAAAAACCGCAAATACTAATAGGACTGTTTTTTATTCTTTTATATCGTTTGGGCGAAGCACAACTTGGGAAAATTGCTGCACCCTTTTTAATGGATGATCCTGCGGTTGGCGGTTTAGGGTACAACAAGGAGCAGGTAGGATTTTTATATGGAACTGTAGGCGTACTTGCATTGGTAGGTGGTGGTTTGCTTGGTGGAATTCTGGCATCAAAAAAGGGTTTGAAATACTGGATGTGGCCCATGGTGATGGCGATGAACCTTCCGAATCTGGCTTATGTTTATCTCGCTTACTTTCCACCTTCAGATATTTCCATTACCGGTATTCTGATTGCTATTGAACAATTTGGATATGGACTGGGATTCACGGCTTTTACGCTTTATCTGATTCATTTTTGTGAAGGTGAATTGCGTACGTCGCATTATGCATTTGCAACCGGTTTTATGGCTCTGGGTATGATGTTACCCGGCATGATTTCCGGTTGGATACAGGAACAGATCGGTTATCAGTATTTCTTTATCTGGGTACTGCTTTGTACAATTCCCGGTTTTTTACTGGTTCGGTTTCTGCATATCGATCCAAGATTCGGGATGAAAGAAGAGTGATCAATAAAGTTATAGAGTGAATAGGATTGCTGCAATTCGTAGAATATTATGTGTCGGTTTTTATTCTTTTAATTAATAATTTGTATTGGATTGTAGAATCAGGCTTAAATATCGGCATTCTACTATTTATGTCTGGTTTTAGACAGGGCATATTATCAAATGAATATTGTCTGTCAGTCAAATCAAAATTATTTTTACAATCATAGTCTTTATTGATTTTTAATTCCGGAACCTTTAAGTATTTGCCATAGATTAATGATTTTGTTGCGTGCTGATTCGTCTTAAAATCAAGAGTTCTCATGCTGTACGGACGAAAATCAATTATCGAATTCGGTTCTGATAAAGAGATATGTAAATTACTCTTTAGCTGGGAAAGGCAATTCAAAGAAATAAATCCCAATAAAAATGTCGTTAGAATAATATATTTCATACCTGTCAATTTTATTATTGTCTTTTGTGTGGTTTAAATTCCGGGTTTTATAAAAAATTGTCTACATATTAAAGTAAATGCTACCATTTACCTTGTGCATAGCTCTGCAATATGTTCTGCAAATTACAAAAAAAGTGACATTAAATATAATGTTTTTACTTTGGATTAGCAGTTATAGTCACCGGGTGATTATAAATATTATGTAAATATTCACCCGGTGACTAAGATTAAGCTAATTATCAATCAATTCTTTATAAACCTCAGGCTATGGCTCATGCCATCCTGGTTTGAAAATACAAACAAGTACATGCCGGGTTGAAGCTCTCCAATATTCACCTCAACAGTTTCTTCACCGGTTCCATTCAAGTTGATTTTTTTATGAAAGCCGGTTCGTTTTCCTGACAAGTCCACAGCCTGAATGGTGAGTTCATTATCTTCGGTATGCGGTATGGTAATGTTAATAATATCGTTTGCCGGATTGGGAAAAAGGTCAATGATTCCTACTCCCGGAATAGGTGTACAATAGGCCTGGAAAAATTTGCATTCTACTTTTTCAGTTTTGTCATCTGTAATACCCAAAACGTTTATGTTATACTCTTTGCGGAGTTCATTGGCCATAGAAGCAGGAAGGCGTGAAAAGAGTTCTTCGGAGGGTTCAAACCAGTAAATATAACCGTCTTCTTTGTATCTTTTTGACAGTTCAGGGATGTTAGTACTCCAACCTAATGTACTCCATGATATTAAAATAGGAATTAAATCATTTACATTTGAAATAAGGGAATCGGTATTTAGATTTTCTTTATCAAAAAAGCCAAGTCCATCTGCATAAAATAATATTCCATCTGTATTACATACATATTGAGGAGTAATAGCCAATTCATTAACAGTGAGGTTTTGGAAATTGTAATAATAATTATGATAGTAGGAATTATGGCCTGTAAGCGGTCTGAATTTATAGGTTCCATCTGGATTAAATTCTTTTATTGATTGGGTACAACCATCTTTACGGAAACTGGAATTTTTAATTGGATCATAATAATTCAAGGATAATGTTGAAAAATATTTTGTATGATAGGTCCAAATTGTTGTGTCAGATTTAATTTGTTTTATAAATCCAAATTTTTTAAGTTCAGTGCTGTCAAGAACTATTTTATTTATTGTTGAAATATAATCTTTTCTTGCTTCTCTCGCTGATTTTTTTACTATTAGCTTGTGTTGTACAATTGGGGTGGTTTTAGTTTTTAGTTCCTGATGTTCAATAATCTTCCAAAATTTTTCGTTTGGAACAAAAAATGCGATTAAATCCACCTTTGCGTAATGATTTGTACCTGCAGGTAGCTTAACGGGTGCGAGTTCTATATTTTTTATATCCTGAAATTCTACCAATTTTCTGTAAATTAATGGCTTAAACGAAACCACATATGCAGGATAGAAATTGTTATTTGTGTTTTGAGGTATACTGTCGATATAGAACGTTAGTTTCATTTTTTGATGATAATCAAAATTGTAAGATCCGGAGGATATTAAAGTTCTGTAATAACCGCTGCTGTCTTTGTTAAAATAGACTGTTCCATTAATAAAATTAGTAAAGCCAAGGTTTTCTATCTGTTTCGAATTTAACACAGGTATTTTCTCCAACATAGCAGAATCTAGTTTTGATCCTGGCATATATGTAAATCTTCCTGTTTTTCTGAATTCGGCTACGTCTTCAATCTTACACGTCAGTCTCTTTTTTTTCTCTTTCGTACTATTATTTATTTCAGCGTTATTTTGGGTTAAAGTGTTTTCTGAAATTGGTTCTAAATCTTTTTTTGAATCGTCTTCAACCAATTCAGTTTCTACTTTCATTATTTCATCTTCCGGAATTTGTTCAGAGATAACTTCCGAAGAATCTATTTGAGGTTCTGAATGAGTTTCGTTTTCTGTTTTCTGTTGGATTGGTGAAAAAATTGTTATAATACTGATTAATAATGCGATGCCGGTCATGATGGTAAAAAATTTAAGATTTAAGATGGTGCTTTTAGGTAATCCCTGATGGTTAAATCGGAGCCGTGGTTGCCAGCGACTTTTGGCATCAGCCATAGCTTTATCAACCTTTTCCGGTTGAAAAGGAATCAATGGCTTTTGATTTCTAGCCTGCTCAAATATGTGGTTTAAATCCTTTTGCATGGCTTACTCGTTTTTTGCTCCAAGTCGTTTGGCTAACTTCTCTCTTCCACGCTTTAAACGCTGCTTTACTGCATCTTCCGAACAATTCTGAATTTCACTGACCTCACGGATTGAAAATCCGTTGATCTCAAAAAGGATCAGTGCGTTCTTTTGTTTTTCAGGAAGTTGGTCAAGTGCGTTATAAAGCGCCTGAACATCAAGGTTTGCATCAGGAGAGGAAGCGTTTGAAATAAGGTTGTTTGCTTTTTCATCATTCCATTCACCCGATTTTTTCTCATTCCGGTATCTTTTTTTGCTTAGCCGGCATGCAATTCCAAAAAGATACGATCGAAAAGCAGAACGGTCACGGAGTTTGTTAATGTTCTCAAAAGCAACGAGCAAGGTATCACTCATTAAATCTTCAGCATTATGCAGGTTCCGTTGTACAGCCCTGCAATAGTCAGATAAGGCCTGATGCTCCGGTTCCAGTAAGGCTAAAAAGGTATGTTGCTTTTGGGTATCCGTCATTGTTTAGTAACAAACTCAGTAATATGTTCCACAAGTCACAAAAAAGTGACATTAAAAGTAATTTTTTTAGATTCAAGAACCAAGATGCAAGAATCAAGACATGATTTACGATCCACGAATAAGTTCTGCTAAACGACACTATAGTCTGTGCTAAAATATTTAAGGATTAAAACTAGAAATGAATAGAGTTAAAGTTTTATTCAGTTTTTGTACCAACTTTCTCCCCGAGTTAAATATAATTGACCCACCCTGGTTTCTTTCAAACCTGTACGTAAAGTATAATCTGCCCTCCCTAACCCCGATTTTCAATCGGTCCCAGTGAGGGTGCATGGACAGATGCATTCGATTAGGGTGGGAATTTAATAGATTTGTAAGTATTTAGCAATAAATGGAATCAGATAAATAGAATTGGAAGAATAAAGTCAGGTTTTTATGTCTAAACGGTCCCTCTTTGTCACGAACGAAGTGCAATGGAGTGAAAGAGAGGGCAGTCTTGAAAGTGACGTGTTGGAACTGAGGTCTGGAGTGAGTCAAATTGCCTGACCCACCCTGGTTTCTTTCAAACCTGTACGTAAAGTATAATCTGCCCTCCCTAACCCCGATTTTCAATCGGTCCCAGTGAGGGTGCCTGGACAGATGCATTTGATTGAGGTGCGCTTTGAATAAATTGTATGTGTTTATCAATGAATTGAATCAGATAAATAGAATTGGAAGAATAAAGTCCGGTTTTTATGTCTAAACGGTCCCTCTTTGTCACGAAGAGGAGCGGAGTGAAGGAGAGGGTTGGCTTGGTAGTGACGTGTTGGAACTACGGTTTGGGGTGAGTCAAATAATGTCGTCCTCTTCATCAGATATAATCATTAGTCAAGTTCTTTCCTTACATTTTATCACGTAAAGACATAAGTCCTGATACTTGATACCTGATTCTCTATTAAATACTAAATTTTTAAAAGAAAGAAATAACATTATTTACTTCAAGTGTTATATATATATCTTTTTTCATACTTTAGCGCTTAGAAAAGGGTTATGTCAGATTTTCAACCGGAAGAAATAAAGATTATAAATGACAGGTTTGAGGATCTTTTGAACTATTACAAAGGTGTTAATCCCAAAGGGAATGTTGCCATTGTTCAAAAGGCTTTTCAACTTGCCTATCAGGCACACGATGGTATGCGTCGCAGGTCAGGTGAACCTTATATTCTGCATCCCATAGCAGTTGCAGAGATTGTGGCTAAAGAGATCGGACTGGGCGCGACTTCTATTTCTTCTTCACTGTTGCACGATGTGGTTGAGGATACGGAATACACGATTGAAGAGATGGAGCAGATGTTCAATCCCAAGATTGCATCCATCGTTGACGGACTGACCAAAATTGCCGGTGCAACCACATTTAAATCCGATTCCATTCAGGCAGAAAACTTTCGGAAGCTTCTGTTGACCATGTCGGACGATATCAGGGTGATCCTGATTAAAATTGCCGACCGGCTGCATAACATGCGAACTCTTGGCTCCATGCCGCCGCATAAGCAATATAAAATTGCCGCAGAAACGCTGTTTGTATATGCGCCGTTGAGTCACAGGTTGGGATTGTATAACATTAAAAGCGAGCTTGAAGACCTGGCGTTCAAATATGAACATCCTGCAACCTATGCCGATCTGGCATCTAAAATAAGCCATTCTGAAGAGGAACGCGATGAGTTGTTTCGTCAGTTTACAAAACCTATCGAGGAACGGCTGAAAATGCTCGACTTTAATTTTGCCATCAAAAAGCGTATAAAATCGGTCTATTCCATCTGGAAAAAGATGCAGCAAAAAAATATTCCTTTTGAGGAGGTATACGATCTGATGGCAACCCGTATTGTGTTTGAACCCAAAACATATCTGGACGAGAAGGTACAATGCTGGAATATTTATTCTGCTATAACAAGCATTTACAGGCCAAAGCCGGACCGTATAAGGGATTGGATCAGTGTGCCAAAAGCCAATGGTTACGAAGCATTGCATATGACGGTGATGGGACCAATGGGACGATGGTTTGAGGTTCAGATCCGGAGTCAGCGGATGGATGAAATAGCAGAGAAAGGATATGCGGCGCACTGGAAATATAAATCCGGCCCGGAATCAAGTGAAACGGAACTGGAACGCTGGCTCAAAACAATCCGCGAACTTTTAGAAACACCGGAGAGCAATGCCATTGAGTTTATGAACGACTTTAAACTCAACCTGTTTTCGCAGGAAATAATGGTTTTTACGCCTAAAGGTGAAATGAAGGTGCTTCCTCAGGGTGCTACTGCTTTGGATTTTGCATTTGAAATTCATACAGAACTGGGTTTACAGTGTATTGGCGCAAAGGTGAATCATAATCTGGTTCCACTCAGCCATAAACTAAAGAGCGGTGATCAGGTTGAGATTATTACATCAAGTAAACAAAAGCCTCAGGAGGAATGGCTTAGTTTTGTGACAACCGCCCGGGCAAAATCCAAAATAAAAGCCATCTTCAAAAACGAACGGAAGAAGTTTATTAAGGCAGGTGAGAAATTACTGGAGGATAAACTCAATAAGCTAAAACTGACAACCAACGCACGAATTCTAAAAAAATTACAAACCTATTTCGACCTGGAAACCAGGGAAGAACTCATGCACAGCATTGGAAGAGAAAACATTTCCATTGATAACCTGCAGGAAATTTTAAGAGAGAAAACACAAAGTAAGATTGTAAAATACTGGAAATTACAATTCGGTAATAAAAAGAATAAGCAGCCAGCAGAGAAAAAACAGGAAGCTCAGCCTATGAGTAAGCGAAAGTCCATTCAACTTACCGATGATAAATCTGACATTGATTATACCGTTGCAACCTGTTGCAACCCAATTCCGGGAGATGATGTCATTGGTTATGTGGATGAAAGCGATAACGTCATTCTACACAAAAGGCAATGCGAAAAAGCCATAAAACTAATGTCCAATTATGGGAATCAAATTGTTGATGCTACCTGGATTTCACATAAGTTACATTCTTTCCTTTCTATCATAAAAATTAATGGCATTGATAAGCAGGGTATTTTAAGCCAGATTTCGAAGGTAATTTCAGAAGATCAGGATGTAAATATGCGGGAGGTTCATTTTGGTTCTCATGATGGGGTATTTGAGGGGATCATTCATTTGTATGTACATAATGTTGAGGATGTGAATAATCTTATCTTTAAACTTGTTAAGATAAAAGGAATCACAAATGTTCAGCGAATAGATCAATCTCAATTGACACAAAAGCAATAATTCCTGTCTATAATCTTTAATTACCTTTGTACAAAACAATAAATATGTCCGGCAATTATATTAATCTGACACAATACCACCGTTGGAAAACAAGCGAAGTAAGAATTGGTAATTTAACTGTTGGGGGCACATCATCGATCAGGATTCAGTCGATGACAAATACCGATACCAATGATACTGAAGCATGTGTAGAACAGGCGATTCGTATTATTGAGGCCGGAGGGGAACTTGTCAGGTTAACTGCTCAGGGTTCAAAGGAAGCAGAGAATCTGGGAAATATCAAGAGAAAACTCAGACGAAAAGGTTATAATACCCCATTGGTTGCAGATATCCATTTTAATCCCAGGGCTGCACTAGTTGCTGCAGAACAGGTTGAAAAAGTCAGAATAAATCCTGGAAATTTTGTGGATCCTGCCAAGCAGTTCAAAACGATAGAATACACTGAAAAGGAATACATTGAAGAACTGGCAAATATCAGGTATAAATTTCTTCCTTTTCTGGCGCTTTGCAAAAAAAATGATACAGCCATTCGTATTGGTGTGAACCATGGTTCTTTATCCGATCGTATCATGAGCCGGTACGGAGATACACCGGAAGGAATGGTAGAATCGTGTATGGAATACCTGCGCATTGCCAACGAGGTCGGGTTTAAGGATATTGTACTTTCTATAAAAGCGAGCAATACAAGGATTATGGTTCATACCGTAAGATTGCTGGTGAAAACGATGGAAGATGAGGGCATGAATTATCCGCTTCATTTGGGTGTGACTGAGGCCGGAGATGCGGAAGATGGCCGTATTAAATCTGCTGTTGGAATTGGTGCTTTGCTTGTGGATGGAATTGGAGACACGATCAGGGTTTCATTAAGCGAGGAACCTGAACTGGAAATTCCTGTGGCAAAGACCCTGGTTGATTATGTAGCTAAAAGAGCAGGCCACGAACCCGTGAGAACGTTTGATACATCCTTTTACCATCCTTTTTCGTATTCAAAGGTTATCTCTGATTCGGTTAAGCAGGTTGGAGGTGAGAATGTGCCGGTTGTGGTTGGATCCGTTGAACTGAAAGGTGATTTACGTCCAGATTTGATATTTAAGGAAAACAAACTTTATTCAGATAACGAAGAGATTTCGTTTGTGGAATTGAAAGATGATTTTGAAAAATCTGATTTGGTTAGCCTGAAAGAAGACACTGTTTTAGTTTTGTCGACTCAAAATAGAAACAGCCATGCTGCACTAAGAAGCTTGCGTTTAAGGTTACTTGAAACTGGCATTAGAAATCCGGTGGTTTTAAAATTATCGTATGCCGAACCAGACAAAGAAACTTTCATGCTTAAAGCAGCAACAGATGCAGGTATTCTGTTTTTAGATGGTTTAGGAGATGGACTGTGGCTTGAGGATGAAAATCAAACACCGGAAACACTGGTTCAAACAGCATTTTCAATCCTTCAGGCATCACGGGACCGGATGACAAAACCAGATTATATCTCTTGCCCGGGATGTGGCAGAACGCTGTTCGATCTTCAGAAGACCATTGCCCGTATTAAAGCTAAAACATCGCATCTGAAGGGCCTTAAAATTGGCATCATGGGATGTATTGTTAACGGACCCGGTGAAATGGCCGATGCAGATTATGGCTATGTTGGTGCAGGAAGAGGCCGGATCAGCCTTTATAAAGGAAAAGCATGCATCGAAAAAAATATTCCTGAAGAAGAAGCCGTGGAAAAACTGATAAACCTTATAAAGGAAAATAGGGATTGGGTGGAAGCTTAAATATTGATGAAATATAAAATTTAAGATTGGGTTTAGGAATTAAGCATTCTATCAGGGAGGCAGTTTGGTCATATATTTGGTGTAAGTTATTGGATTTGTTGCCACGATTCTTTTATATCTGATTAATTAAACTCATGAAGAAATTGGACGGCTATTTATTAATAGTTTATTATCATTCTACCTGATAGGCTATCACTTGACTCCCTGTGTGATAAATCAAAAGTTTTGTGCTGAAGAATCAAAGAGGTTGATATTATAGATGCTTAGTTGTAATACTTATTATTTATCTTCTTGAAATACTTGTATTTAATCTATTTAATTAATTATTTCATTGAAGGTTATAATTTGACTTTATAATTCTGTTTAGTTTTAGAGGAAAGATTATTTTTGATGGGTTAAATTATTTTATGGCAGAGAATTTAAAACAGAAAGCAGCCAAAGGGATGGTTTGGAAGCTTATAGGAAATGGCGGAACACAAGCGATTCAATTCTTTTCAGGTATTTATATCGCTCGAATTTTATCCCCAAATGATTATGGTTTGGTTGGAATGATGGCCATATTTCTTGGAATTTCTCAGGTATTTATCGACAGTGGTTTTAGAGCCACTCTTATTCAAAAGGGAAACAACATTACCCATGATCATTATAATGTTGTTTTTATTTTTAATCTTGTTGTTAGTATAGCCTTTTATTTAGCGATTTTTTTCGGAGCACCTTTTATTGCAGATTTTTACGGTGAACCGCAGCTATTAATGATCGCAAGAATTTTAGGATTAAACCTAATATTTATTTCTTTAGGTCTTATTCATCAAACCATACTGGAAAAAAGTTTAAAATTCAGAAGTTTAGCAAAAGCCAGACTTTCTGCAATTTTGGTTTCTACTATTTGTGGAATCGTAATTGCAATTCTGGGGTTTGGAGTTTGGTCTTTGGTAATAATGAACCTGCTTCTAAATTTGGTTTATACTATTATTGTATGGGTCATTAATCGGTGGTCACCTTCGATTAGTTTTGACTTTAAGATTTTTAAGGAACTATTTAAAAAAAGTATACAAATCTTTAGTTCAGGAATCCTGAATGCTATTAGTAACAATATATATTCGTTGGTTATTGGAAAATTATTCTCTACAGCTGACGTTGGATTTTTCAGTCAAGGTGAAAAATTACAAAAACGTATCAGTTCCTTTATTGGATCTACTTTTCAAGGTGTAATGTATCCCGTGCAATCTTTGATGCAAGATGATATACCACGTTTAAAAAATGCCGTAAGGAGAAATGTAAGCCTTACTTCTTTAGTTTCATTACCTGCATTAGTTGGATTAATTGCAATTGCCAGGCCTTTTGTTTTAGTAACTTTAACAGAAAAATGGGCTCCTAGTATTTATTTTCTTCAACTTTTATCCTTAGCGGGTATAATTTCAACATTAAAGGCACCCCTTAATAGTTACATCTTAGCATTAGGAAAGTTTGACCTCGCATTATTGTTCAGTGTTTTACGGAACTCAATTTTTCTGGCTCTTTTATTTGTTGGCATATTTATTAAAGTTGATTTAAAGATTCTTGTTTTAGGTATTATTATCGCTGAGTTGCTTGGTTTCTTTTGGGCTTTTTATTATGCTAAAAAGATCATCGGCTACACGATTAAAGAATTTGTTAATGATATTTTTCTAGCTTTAATATTTGCAATTTTTATGGGATTTGGAGTTTATATTTTAGGTGAAGCATTTAAAATTTCTATTCTATTATTACTTGTGCAGGTAATCTCAGGTGCGGTAATATATTTGTTTCTAAATTTGATTTTTAATCAAAAATTATATGTTGAAATAAAAGATATGATAATAAATTCATGGAATGTAAAAAAATAACAGAAGTTATTATTGTAACGGATATCAACTTTAGCCTGTAATCATATTCTTCTGCATGGGAATGTTTTAATCGGATGAATAAATATGTTGTTTCAAATATTTAAAATGGCTTTGGTATTGATCTGTTTATATTAGTTAGTTAAAATTGTTTTTGTTAAAGCAAGTATTAAAACAACGTTCCAGTTTTGAGATCTTTGCTTATTATTATTTAAATAAGAAAATTCATATTATATTGAATTGGTTTTTGGGAAATGTAAAAATTATGTTTTATGGATAGCAATATTTTGATCATTTTGGGAATGCATCGATCAGGAACATCATTTCTTGGACAGTGGCTAAATAAATGTGGACTAAATATTGGTCAGAATCTTATGGGAGCACATGAAACAAATAAGGATGGTCATTTTGAAGATATGGATTTTTTGCATTTTCATGAAGAAATTCTAAAAAGAAATGATATACCCTATGGTGGACTACAAAAACTTAAAGGTTTACGTGGGCTAGAGTTGACCCAGGATGAAAAGGATAAAATGAAAGAGTTGGTCTTAACAAAAGTTCAGATGTCTGATTCTGATTGGGGATGGAAGGATCCTCGAACATGCTTGTTTGCTGAGGACTATGTAACCTTATTCCCTAAGATTAAAATAATTGTAATTTTAAGAGATTACAAAAGTATTATTCATTCCTTAATCAAAAGAAAGCTTAGAAACAGAGATATAAAATACCAAAAATCAATATTTCATCGATTTTTTTACAAAGGCTTTTATCGAAGACTTCTTTTTGAAAAATATAAAATACAATATGCGAGAATTACAGTTTTGTATTACGAAAAAATACTTTCCTCGATAGACAAAACAAATTCAATAGTTGTAGCTTTTGAAAATATTAGCCATGCTGGAAATGGAATCATGGAAAGGTTAAAGAAATGGGGATTCAATCTGGAAATGTATCCAATTGATAAAATTTTTAAGAATGACTATGTTAAGTCAAATATTAACCATATCCCAACATATTCAAAACTTGAATATCTCCAGGGCAGAATAAAAGAAAATGGGAATTTTATCGAATAATCAATTTTTTGATTACTTATGAAATAATAGGTGAATCTTTCATGGTACTTTTACGGAGAAATGTTTTTAGCATAAATGGTTGAAACAGAAATATAGCTGTAAGAGTTTTAGTATCTCTTGATGATGTATTGATAGGATATCAGTTTAAGGAACTTTCAGCGATTTGAAAACATGTCCATTAAAATATTTATAATACTGTCAATGTTATAAGAATGTATGTAATAAACTTTTTAGGATTGTAGTATAAGAAATAAAGTTGTGTTTAATCCCCTGTTCATAAAAAAATATTATGCACAATATCAAGAAAGGACTATAACTAGAATTTATGATTAGGAAGAATCAACTTGCAATCGTCATACCTGCATATAAAGCCAGATTTTTTAGAGAGGCTCTGGAATCAATAGCTAATCAGACTGATAAAGATTTTCATTTGTACATTGGAGATGATAATTCCTCAGAAAACCTTGAAGCGATTGTTAATGAATTTGAAGATCGTATTAATATGACCTATGTAAAGTTTAATGAAAATGTAGGTGGCGAAAATCTTATAGCTCAGTGGGAACGTTGCATTTCTTTAACCAATAATGAGGAATGGATCTGGCTGTTTTCGGATGATGATGTAATGGATCCAAATTGTGTGGAAGAATTCTTTAAAAATGTTTCGGATAATAATTACCCTTTATTATATCATTTTAATGTGGATGTAATTAATTCGAATGGGGAAATTAGCGAAGCAAAAAGATATTTCCCAGATGAACTTAACGCCGTTGATTTTTTATTGGGGAAAATAAAGGCAAGATATAGAAGTTATGTAGTTGAATATATTTTTAACAGAAAGGCTTTTACAGAGGTAGGAGGATTTCCAAACTTTGACTTGGCTTGGAATTCTGATGATGCGATGTGGTTCCAATTAGCAGAGAAATCGTCCATTAAAACAATTCCTAAAGCTAAGGTGTATTGGCGGGCAAGTGAGGTTAACCTTTCTCGCTTTAAGAATAATGCAATAATTACAGTAAGAAAGTTAAAGGCTGATTTAAGTTTTTTGAATTGGTTAAATATAAGAACAGAAAAAAATATCCGAAGTTTAAGACGGGGATTAATCATATGGTTTTTTAACCGATTGGAGTTGGCTAAAGGTGTAATCGATAGAGACCAGTATTACGAAATTCGGACAGAATATCATAATAATGTGGCTTCAAGAATAACTACACTCCATTATTGGTGTTATATTCGTTTTAAGAATAGTAGAATTTTTCATAAGATTGAAATGATTAAAAAGAAGATCTTCCCATCAAGATGGATATAAAATTTTGTATTTAGGTATATATTCAACTAAATGAAACTGAAAAAAAAAATATTTATTTCTCCAACTCCCAATGCTAACTCGGGAATGTATATTTCGAACTTAGCAAATTCATTATCGAAATATTTCAATATTGCAAATAAAGGGAAACAACGCAAACCAGCCTATCGGGAATTAATTCGATATTTTTTTGTAACAGATATATTTGTTCTTAACTGGATAGAGAATGAGCCCGTAATGAAGAATGGTATGATTCGCTTAATTATTATTGTATTATTTCTTTCTTTGGCCAAAGTGTTTGGAAAAAAGATTATCTGGACATTCCATAATCTGGAACCGCATAACGTTGGACACAATTATGGCTCAAAAAGGTTAACAGATTTTCTAAAGAAAAAATCTGACCTAATTGTCCATCATACTACAAAAAGTCTTTATTTGACTTCGAAATCCAAAAATTTCTATTCATTTCATCCATTTGAAAGTCCTAGTGAGAGTTTTTTTTATCAAAAAATGAAAGATTACAAATACGATATTTTGATTTGGGGACGAATTGAACCTTACAAGGGAGTAGTAGAGTTCTTAAAATACGTAAGACAGGATAAGGATCTAGCTAATTTAAGAATCCTTCTTGCCGGCAAAGTTGAGGACCCTAACTACCGGGAAGAGGTTTGTGAAAATTTGTCTGAAAATATCAGCTTTAAAGAGGGCTATATTACCGAAGAGGAGCTTATTGAGGAACATGTAAATTCTAAATTTGTGTTTTTCCCACATCAGGGCCCATCTATTCTTAATTCAGGTCAGTTGGTTGTTTCTCTGGGATATGGCGCCACTATTATTGGTCCTAAAAAAGGGGCATTTGAGGAGCTGTCGGAACAAGGATTAATTCTTGGATACGATGATTATTCTGACATAATAGGTTTGATGGGTACATCTAATAGCATGATTAATAAGAGCCGTCAATTCAGTTTTATCCTGGAAAATTCCTGGGATAATTATGCCGGAAAATTAAGTGAAAGGATATCTTGTCTATAACAACGACTTTGATGAGGGGGTATAATATTTAAATAATATCTCCCCAAAAGCTCCAAAACATCTAAAGGCGGCATAATTTTCTAAATCCTTAACAGTGAAAGTATAAAGAATAAGCCTTAGAAATAATTTTAAATCTTCCCGCGAAGAATTTTCTTTTTACTGGAACTCGTTTTTTAGTTCACGTGGGATGCTAGTACTAAGGTTCTTAAAGACTTATGTTGATTGTTCTGACCGCAGGCTGATTGAATTCTCAAAAAAGGAGTGTAAAAATACCGTTATCGCAAAATCGTGAAGAGTGATGTGGAAATTTTGCCTGATCAAAGCCCAATCTATGGTAATAGTTACTTAATTTATCAACAATGCTTGAATTTAAAAGAGAAAATAGAGTAAATTAGTTCTTAACCCAATCTGCTCTATTCTTTTAACTTTTACTCGTGGATATCCCTGATTATATTCGTAAAAGCATGTATTATATTTAACCAAATGCAAATAATTTTAACTCGGTTCTACAGGGTAACCCTTATAATGTCATTGTCAACCTTTATGTTGTACTCAGGATTTTTCTTTTTAAAGTATTCAGATATCTCCTGAATTGTTGGGTAGTCGTTTTTACCGGTAAAATCTCTTGCATCATCTATTAAAAATATATGAGGTAGGTCTTTGGCGAAAATGGCATCAAGTTCTTTCCATATTGGACAATTAAGTTCTCCTTTTGAAGTTATACCAGCTGAATAATGACCATCTAACCAAAATATAGCAGGCTCATTAATCTCAGAAATAATATCTTTCATTTTTTCACCACTATCTCCTAAAATTAGATTTATATGACTATATTTTTTAAATTTCCTATAGGCCCTTTTGTAGAGGTTCTCACTTATCTCTACAGAATAAATTTTATTAAAATTTCTTTTTTGAGCTGATACCATATAACCTAGATAAGTCCCGGTTTCAACAAGAATACTATATTTATATTTTCTTTGGTATTCTTTAATTGTTTTTTGTTTAACCACAGGGTGAGGTGGTATTGGCCTTCCTTCCTGCTCCCATTTTTTTATAATTTTCTCTGGAAAATTGTTGTATTTGAATTCAACAATTCTGTACCTCCATTCATCAGGAATGTTTCTTTTAATGAGATCCTTAATCATATTTTTTAATTTACAATTTAATCCAATGCTTTGGCATAGAACCATATGTTCTGTCGCATTCATTCGGATATATAACTATTTTATTTGGATTTTTATTCAACCATGCTGCCCACCATGAAAAAGTACTGTTTGCTATAATATTATGCTTACAAAAACTCATCATCATCATATCATGATGAGCTGTTTTATTGTTTACAAAAGTAATATTTTCGATCATGCCCAAATTAGTTTTGCACCATTCAATTTCATCAGAAAAAACGTATACATTTAAATTCTGATTAATTTTGGATTTTAAGTACGCAAGTGCGTTAACATAGTATTTTGGTGTACACATTGGGAAATTATCAGGGTAATTGATATAGTCACCTCTCCGGACATGTAAGCTAACGGAGTTGCAATTCCTGATTTCATTTAGTAAATCCGGTTCATTTTTATCAATTGGGAATTTAAAGGCTTTTTTTATATCTTCTTTAACATCAAAAAAATATTTCTCTTCGTTCCAGTAGCCTTCCAGATATAAATCTGTATTAATGTTTTTGTAGTCATTATAATTCATGTCTTTCCAGAACTTATATGATTTATGTCTGGTCCCTCTTATTCTGCGAGCAATTCTATCTTTTAAACTATAACCAACATCCGCTAATTTCAGGGATATGTTAGATGAAATTTTATATGGATTTAAATCTAAATTGAAAACCGTATCAATTTCAAGACCATTGTGTGCCTTCCAATGATAAGTATCGATGTCAAGTTTTACATTTGCTTCACCATGCCAAAACTGCATTTGTTTAAAAAAAGCATATTGAAACATTTGATTTCCTAGTCCACTTCTAAGCCTGATTACTATCATCTTCTAATATCCTTTTTAAATTATTTAGGTAGCGTTTTGACTGTTCTGAAATTGAATACTCAGAAATGGTTTTTTTCGCGGATATTATAATCGAATTGTATTCATCCGGGGGTAAAGATAAAGCATGATTTAAACTTTCATAAATACTTAAATCACTTGTCGCATCACACAGGTATCCGTTTTTACCATGTTCAATGATCCCATCTATTCCTTCATCTATACTTCCAATTGTTATATTCCCAAGTGCCATTGCTTCAAGGTAAACCAGTCCCAGTGTTTCATCGTAACTTGGTAAAATAAATATATTACTTTTAATAAGATAATCAAGGACAGATTTTCTGGGTATCTTGCCTGTGAAGGTTATTCGGTCTGTAAGATTGTATGATATTATCTGCTGCTTGAGATTGTTAAGTTCAGGTCCCTCACCTATGATTGTGTAATGCCAGTTTACCTCCTTCAGTTTATTAAGAGCCATTATTACCTTGTCAATTTGTTTGCGTTTAATAAGTGACGAGACTGTTACCAAGTTAGTAGTTGTTTCAGGGATTATCAAATTAGTATTGTGGGCGGCGGATTTTATAAAATTTTCAGGGATGCCTGACAGAGCCAGAAAGGATAGTTTTCTGAATTCAGGAAAACTGGAGTCAAATTTTTTTTTATACCCATGAGATCTGCATGCAAGTCCAGACGCTTTTTTGAAAATTCTTTTTTGCCGCCACTTAAAAAATTTGTTCTTTGATAATTTAATGTCAGACATATGTATCCCTATTACAAGTGGAACACTTAATTTCGAAGCCAAGTTGGGAAATGTGAAGTAAGAATTGTAAAGGTGACAAATTATAATATCCGGCTGAAACATGAGATGTTGTAAAATTCTGTTTTGGCTATAGAATGAAAATTTAATCAATGGTATCCGGAGCGGTTTTATAAACTCTACGTTTATATTATTGCCAATTGCAAAATTGGGCTCAGTAGGGAATGGATCAACTTCATATTTGAAATGAGGTCTAACTACCTGAACTTTGTGTCCAATTCTACCCCATTCTTCTACAAATTCTCTTAACGCATTACTCGTATAACATCCTTCTGTCTTTTCAGGAAATAATTGTGTAATAAAGAGGATGTTCATAGTTCAAATGGTATGATAATTAAATAATATAAGAATAACCTTTTTAGTTGGATGGTCCAAAGATAATATTTTCATAAGTAATTGTCATCTGTATTTGTTTACAGTAATATTATTTATTGTTTTATTTGTACCTGACAAATGAAAAAAGTATTAATCATCACATATTACTGGCCACCATCTGGTGGTGCCGGTGTTCAGCGCTGGCTGAAATTTACCAGGTATTTACCTGAAAATGGTTGGATCCCGGTTGTTTTTACCCCTGAAAATCCTGAAGCTCCCGCGGAAGATAGATCTTTACTTGATGAAGTGCCTGATGAAGTGGAGGTTGTTAAACTAAAAATCTGGGAGCCATTCGAGATCTATAAAAAATTAACAGGGAGATCCAAGAATTCAAAAATCAATGCAGGATTTTTAAAGGAAGAAACAGGAAATTCATTTGCAGAGAAAGTATCATTGTGGATAAGAGGTAATCTTTTTATTCCTGATGCAAAACGATTTTGGATCAGGCCATCTGTGAAATTCCTTGTTAAAATGTTAAAGGAACAAAAGGTTGATGTTATTGTATCAACAGGTCCTCCACATAGCATGCATATCATAGCGGAAAAAGTGTCTAAAAGAACAAAGATTCCATGGATTGCAGATTTCAGAGACCCATGGACCGATATTGATTTTTACGATAAATTAAGATTGTCAGGATGGGCTGACAGGATGCATCATAAACTTCAGTTGAAAGTTTTAAAAAATGCAGATGAGGTTGTTATTGTTGGAAGAAACTGGGCAAAGGGATTGCAAAGGCATTATAGCCGGAAAATCGAAGTAATAACCAATGGGTATGATAAAGCAGATATTACAACAAAACATGTGAAATATCCCGAAAAGTTTTCAATCGTACATGTAGGTAGTATAAATGCTGACAGAAACCATTCGTTTTTCTGGGCATCTCTGGAATATTGTATTGAAAATGTGGATGGTTTCAGCGAAGATTTTGAGCTCATGCTTGTAGGGAAAAATGATGTTAGTGTTACCCTGGATATTAGAAAATACGGATTAAGTAAGCATGTGAACTTCATAAGTTATATTCCCCACAATGAGGTGATTGCTGCTGAACAAAAGGCAGCTGTTCTTTATTTGCCTTTGAACAATACTCCGAATGCAAAGGGGATTTTAACAGGGAAGTTTTTTGAATATTTGGCCTCCGGGCGGCCAATTTTTGCCATTGGGCCGGTAGATGGTGATTTAGCTCATATTTTAAATGAGACGGGTGCCGGAACTATCAGCGATTTTGATGATCAGGAAGGAATGAAGAAAAACTTAATCACATTTTATAAGGCATTTAAGAATAAAAGTCTAACCTGTAAAAGTGAAAATATAAGAATTTATGAGCGATCTGAATTAACAAAAAAAATGGTTGAACTCTTTGAATCAGTATTATGAATAAGAAAATAATTACGGTTGTTGGAGCCAGACCGCAGTTTGTAAAGGCTGCAGCTGTAAGCCGAGCCATAAGTCAGGCAGATATGTCAGAAGTAATAATACATACCGGCCAACACTTCGATCAGAATATGTCTGAAGTTTTTTTTGAAGAAATGGAAATACCACATCCTGACTATAACCTTGGTATCAGTTCATTAACACATGGTGCAATGACCGGAAGAATGCTGGAGGGCATAGAAGAAATACTGCTTAAAGAAAAGCCGGATGCTTTAATGGTTTACGGGGATACAAATTCTACTATAGCGGGTGCGCTAGCAGCGAAAAAACTGGGAATTAAAGTCGCTCATGTTGAAGCAGGTCTGCGTTCATTTAATATGGCTATGCCAGAGGAAATTAACCGGATTTTAACTGATCGTATTTCCGACCTTTTATTTTGTCCGACTGATAGCGCCGTAAATAATCTGAGCGAAGAGGGTTTCTCTAATTTTGGATCAAAAATAATCAGAACGGGTGATGTAATGTATGATGCCGCATTGTTCTACAGTGCTAAAGCTGCAGAAAAATCACAAATTCTGGATAATTTAGCTCTGAATAGTAGAGCATATTTGCTTGCTACAATTCACAGGCAAGAGAATACGGATAATGAGCAAAGGCTGACTTCGATAGTTGAAGCCTTGAATGCCTTGACAGAAAAAAATGAAGTAATTGTTCCGCTCCATCCCAGAACAAAAAAAATAATGGCGCAGAGGCAGCTGGATTACAAGTTTAAAGTCATTGAACCGGTTGGGTATTTTGATATGCTGGAACTTATTAAAAATTCAGAAATCATATTGACCGATAGTGGAGGTCTTCAGAAAGAAGCCTTCTTTTTCAGAAAATACTGCGTTACTATGCGCGATGAAACAGAATGGGTGGAGCTTGTAC
Source organism: Quyinboa mangrovi (assembly GCF_042219825.1). Taxonomy (NCBI): domain Bacteria; kingdom Pseudomonadati; phylum Bacteroidota; class Bacteroidia; order Bacteroidales; family Quyinboaceae; genus Quyinboa; species Quyinboa mangrovi. The sequence continues at coordinate 67,866 of NZ_JBHJHQ010000008.1, read as the reverse complement.
AAAATGGATATAATTGTTTGGCAGGAGCTGATACAACGCGTATACTGAGATCAACAGAAGAGATGATGCAAAAGGAACAGAAATTTACGCATCAGCTTTATGGTAATGGTGATGCATCTCAACAGATTGCAAACGAAATTCTTAAATTGTAGCGTTTTTTAGATTTTTTAAGGTAAAAATTTAATGTTTTGCTTTGTGATATATGTATTTGTCTCATTATTAATTTAATTTTGGCAACGAACCAGATATCCAGTCTTATCATCACTAATAAAAAGACTTATCCTTAATTCAAATATTTGAAAATGAATAATTCACTAATTAAGAAAATCCTGAATTACGGTCTTCCGGTAATAATTTTTGTGTTTATCTCATATGCTTATTTCCCTGGATTACTTGAAGGTAAGTCATTAATGGGACATGATACCAAGGTTGCTACGGCTAAAGCAAGTGAAATTGAAAAGTTCAGGAAGGAGCACGGAGAAGAACCGCTCTGGACAAATGCAGTATTCTCAGGAATGCCAACATATTTTATTTCCACCAGATATAAAGCAAATCTTACCCGGTTTGTTAAGAGAATAATAGAATTTGGGAAAAGACCCTCCAGCTATCTGATTATTGCGATGATATCATTTTATATTCTTCTTATTTCATTTGGTGTAAACCCCTGGCTGAGTATGATTGGTGCACTCGCCTTTGGATTTACTACAAATACATTTGTGCTTTTACAGGCAGGGCATATGAGTAAAGTGCATACATATGCTTATATGGGAGGTTTTGTAGCTGGGTTCATTCTCACATTTAGGGGGAAAAGGATTTTGGGGGCTGCAATGGCAGGAATATTTTTATCGTTGATGATATTATCGGGTCACCCTCAAATGACATATTATACCGGAATTATTGTTCTGATTTATGGCATTTTTGAATTGGTTGAAACCATAAAAAATAAAACTTATGCATCATTTCTGAAGAATGTAGGTTTGTTGTTGGTAGTTGTATTGTTGGCATTTGGGAGTAATTTTTCAAGGCTGTATACGCAATATGAGTATTTAAAATATTCTACCCGTGGTAAATCAGAATTGACCAAGGATGAGTCTGTCGCTACAGGAGGATTGGATAAAGATTATATTCTTTCATGGAGTAATAGTATTGCTGAAACTTTTGCTTTGATGATCCCTGATTTCAGGGGGGGCGGATCAGCGGATTATAAGCCGGAATCTGAATTTACTAAAAAGGTTTTACCGGGTCTGAAGCAACAAATCATGCAGTCGGGAACATCAGCTAAAGAGGCACAGCACGATGCAGAACGTCAGATTGGTGCTTTTTTCTATTGGGGAGGAAAGCCATCGACTGATGGACCAATGTATCATGGTGCAGTTATATGTTTCCTTTTTATTCTTGGGTTATTTCTTGTCAAAGGAAAATATAAATGGTGGTTGTTGGTGGCAACAGCATTGTCAATAATGCTTTCATGGGGGAAGTACTTCCCGTTTTTGTCGCATTTATTTATTGACTATCTTCCAATGTATGATAAGTTTCGCGACGCAACAATGTTAATGGTCATCGCTCAGTTTACTATGCCATTGATGGCTTTGCTTGGAATTAATGCTTTGATAAAAGGAGAATATGATAAACAAAAGTTGAATAAGGCTATGTACTGGAGTTTTGGCTTGACAGGTGGTCTGGCGCTTGTTTTTGCTATAATTCCATCAATTGCAGGAAATTATACGGGGATTTATGATGATAAACTGCCGGCCAGTTTAGTAGAGTTGTTACGTAGCGGACGTGTTCATGCTTTACGGTCTGATGCATTTCGTGCTTTCATATTTATTGCAATTGCATTTATTGGTATATGGGCATGGATGAATGAAAAGTTGAAGATGGAATATTTCCTGGCATTGTTTGCAGTTCTTGTTGTAGCCGATTTATGGTTTGTTGATCAACGCTATTTGAGCAATAAAGATCTGGTGCGTTATAAGCCAGGAGTTGGTTACGAGCAGACATATGCAGATAAGGCAATTTTAAAAGACAAGGATCCTGATTTTAAGGTGCTTAATTTATCCGTTTCAACATTTAATGATGCATCCACTTCCAATTATCATTTCTCTATTGGTGGTTACGATGCTGCAAAAATGAGGCGTTATCAGGAATTGATTGAACATCGGATGTATAATGATTTACAGTACATTGCAAAAAATATCAGAACAGAACAGTTGGATGTGTTTAAACATACACCAATACTTAATATGCTAAATACGAAGTATGTTATTCTTAGTCCGCAGTCAGCACCGGCATATAATAAATATGCATATGGTCATGCATGGTTTGTGACAAAGATTGATATGGTCCCGGATGCCGATGCCGAAATTCAGTCCATGAAGAATATCAGACCTGATCAGGAAGCTGTAGTTAATGAAACGTATTCTGATGCGTTAGGAGGATACGATTTTGTGAAGGATACAACGGCCACAATTACGTTGGAAGAATACAGGGCAAATTACCTGAAATACAAGTCCACTAGCAAAACGGATCAGTTGGCAGTATTTTCTGAAATTTATTATCCGAAGGGATGGGATGCTTTTGTTGATGGTCAGCCTGTTGATCACATAAATGCAGATTATGTGCTTAGGGCATTACCGGTTCATGCAGGAGAGCATGTTATTGAATTTAAATTTGAACCAAAGTCTTATTCCGTAGGCAATAAAGTATCGCTTGCTTCGTCTTTATTATTGATTTTATTGCTTTTGGGTGCAATCGGAAAAGAACTTTTCAAAAAGAATTAATTTCGTATTTTTGAGCCTTTAAAGAAGAGTATGACAAAAAAAAGAATCAGAAGGAAAAGAGTTGGTGTGGTAAATTCGCATTTTACCGTTACCATCAGTATTACTTTGGTTCTCTTTTTGATTGGCATAATGGGAATACTGATTTTCAGTGGAGATCAGATTTCTGATTATGTGCGTGAAAATATAGGATTTTCTATCATACTTAAGGATGATGCAAAGGACGTGGATGTTCACCGGATACAAAAATATCTTGATGCCACGGAATATGTAAAATCTACTCAGTACATTGATAAAGAAAAGGCTGCCGAAGAATTGCAGGCAGAGTTGGGAGAGGATTTTATTGAGTTTTTAGGATATAATCCTCTATTAGCTTCAATCGAGGTCAAATTAAAAGCTGAATATGCCAATCCGGACAGCCTTACTATAATAGAAAATGAATTCAAAGCATATCCGCAAATTAAGGAAGTTATTTATCAGAAGGATCTTGTAAGTCTTGTGAATGAAAATGTACGGAAAATAACAGTAGTTTTGCTGTTATTCTGTTTGCTGTTATTCATTGTTAGTGTTGCATTAATAAATAATACTATTCGTCTGGCCATTTATTCACAACGCTTTTTAATTAATACCATGCAGTTGGTTGGAGCAACCAGATCTTTCATTCGGAGGCCATTTGTGAACCGGATAATTTTAGATGGTTTAATTGCTGCAGTATTAGCTATTTTGTTACTGACAGCTGCTATTTATTCTATTCAGAATGAGTTGAGTGCAATTATTAGCCTGAAGGATCTTGATTTAATTGCAATGGTATATAGTTTGGTATTGTTAATTGGTATAATAATTTCTCAGATGTCGGCATATTTTGCGTTAAATAAATATTTGAGATTACGTTCGGATGAACTCTATTTTTAAATTTAAAATACAAGGGAGTGAAAAATTCAGAAATTAATTCAAAAGGAAATCTTCCATTATCAAAACATAATTATGTGTTGATGCTGATTGGTTTGGCGGTAATCATATTGGGGTATATATTAATGTCAGGAGGAGGAAGTACTGACCCAAATGTATTTAACGGAGAAGAATTATACAGTTTCAGAAGAATTACATTGGCACCGATTTTAATCATTGGCGGATTTATTTTTGAAATCTATGCCATTATGAAACGCCCAAAACGGGACGTGGAATAGTAGGAGAAATATTACATGAGTTGGATAGAAGCGTTGATTATTGCAATTGTTGAAGGGCTAACAGAATTTCTTCCTGTTTCATCAACCGGGCATATGATTATTACTCAGAATATTTTGGGTATTGAGAATTCGGAATTTGTACGGGCCTTCATCGTAAATATACAGTTTGGCGCAATACTGAGTGTCGTTGTTCTGTACTGGAAAAAGTTTTTTCAGAGCCTGAAATTTTACTATAAATTATTCGTGGCATTTTTGCCGGCTGCTGTTTTTGGGTTGTTATTCAGTGATGTTATTGATGAGTTGCTCGAAAATGTAGTTGTTGTCGCTGTTTCACTTGTGCTGGGAGGTATTATTCTTGTATTTGTTGATTCCTGGTTCAAACATAATGATGAAGAAAAGAATCAGGAAGTAACGTATAAAAAATCATTAATAATTGGTTTCTTTCAGGTAATAGCTATGATTCCGGGTGTATCCAGATCGGCATCAACAATTATAGGAGGTATGACGCAAAAACTTACAAAGAAAAATGCTGCTGAATTCTCTTTCTTTTTAGCTGTTCCCACCATGTTTGCTGCCTCAGGATACAAATTGCTGGAAAATTATAAATCCATTACTGTCGATAATATTGGAATTCTGATATTTGGTAATGTAATTGCTTTTATTGTAGCCATGCTTGCCATAAAATCGTTTATTTCATTTTTAACCAAAAATGGGTTTAAGGCATTTGGTTATTATCGGATTATTGTTGGTGTGGTCATATTGATCTTGCTGGCGTCAGGATATCAGTTAAGTATCGTTTGATGAACTATATTGAAGGTGAAGTAATAATCCTTGATAAGCCTTTGGGATGGACTTCCTTTGATCTTGTAAAGAAAATCAGGATCAGGTTACAAAATAAATTGGGAGTAAAAAAACTTAAAGTTGGTCATGCCGGGACTTTGGATCCTTTGGCAACCGGAGTAATGTTGGTTTGTACCGGGAAAGCCACCAAACAAATCGAATTTTATCAGGCGGGAGTTAAAGAATACATAGCCACCATTAAACTCGGTGAGACCACGCCATCTTTTGATCTGGAAACAAAAATTGATCGAACATATCCTTTCGAACATATAACAAAAGAATTAGTAGAACAGGCACTGGAAAAATTCAAGGGAGAAATTCAACAGATTCCACCGGAATATTCAGCTGTAAAAATTAACGGAAAACGGGCTTATAAATATGCCCGAAAGGGTGAGGAAGTGGAAATGCGACCCAAAATTCTTGTGATCGATGAAATTGAAATTCTGAAATTTGAGTTGCCCGTGCTTACCATTCGTATTGTTTGCAGTAAAGGGACATATATCAGGGCTTTAGCCCGGGATATTGGCAGGGAGCTGAATTCCGGCGGTCACTTGATTGGTTTACAGCGCACGCGTGTAGGTGATTATACCATAGCTGACGCCCTTTCTTTGGAAGAGTTTGAAAAAAATACAGAAAATTTGGAACATATATAAAAACTTTACGTATAAAGCACCTGTTGTTTATATGTGAGTAGTATTAAAAATTGAATAGGAGAATATGAAACTTTCTAAGTTTAAGTACAAATTGCCAACCGAACTTATTGCATTACATCCAGCTTATAATCGTGACGAATCCCGCTTGCTGGTTCTGGACAAAACAACCGGTAAGATAGAGCACAAAGTTTTTAAGGAGATCATTAATTATTTTGATGATAAGGATCTGTTGATATTTAACGATACAAAGGTTTTCCCTGCCAGATTATATGGTAATAAAGAAAAGACCGGTGCTAAAATCGAGGTGTTTTTGTTACGTGAATTGAATCGGGAGAACAGATTGTGGGATGTTTTGGTGGATCCTGCCAGAAAAATAAGAATTGGTAATAAGTTATATTTTGGTGATGATGACAGCCTGGTCGCTGAGGTGATTGATAATACTACTTCACGGGGAAGAACTTTGAGGTTTTTGTATGATGGTCCTTATGATGAATTTAAGGAAAAACTTTTTGGTTTAGGTGAGATGCCAATTCCAAAACACATACTTAAAAGAGATGTTGAGCCGGATGATGAGGAAAGATATCAGACTATATTTGCCAAACATGAAGGAGCTGTGGTTGCTCCAACAGCGGGTTTGCATTTTAGCAGAGAGTTGCTGAAACGTTTTGAAATTAAAGGTACTGAGTTTGGATTTGTTACCTTGCATGCGGGCTTAGGAAATTTCAGGGAAATTGATGTTGAGGATTTGACAAAACACAAAATGGATTCAGAACAAATAATTATAACTGATGAAGTAGCGGATAAGGTTAACGAGACTAAAAAGCTTAAAAAGAATGTTTGTGCAGTCGGAACAACCGTAATGCGAACTCTGGAGAGTTCGGTAAGTACAGATGGATTTCTGAAACCCTATGAGGGCTGGACGAATAAATTTATTTTCCCTCCATACGATTTTAGTGTAGCTAATTCAATGGTATCAAATTTTCATATGCCGTATTCCACTTTGTTGATGATGGTGGCTGCATTCGGAGGTTACGAGCAGGTAATGGATGCCTATAGCATGGCCGTAAAGGAGAAATACCGTTTTGGAACTTACGGTGATGCAATGCTGATTATTTGATGTTATTACAGGATATTAAATGCCCGGCACGTTTTTTGTGACCGGGTATTTTTATGTGTTAATCTGTCTTATTCTTTGTAGTTTTGTTGTTATTAAATTTAAAAATATGAAATCGTTTTTGTCTCTGCTTTTTTTAATTTTTTTTGTGTCTGCAGTCAATGCTCAGGAAACTTTGGAAGAAACAAGAAACCTGGATCCTTTTAACCGGGTTATTGCTGCTCACGGCATCAATGTAAAACTTATTTATGACGACATGGAACAGGCACATGTTAAAGTGAAAGGTGCTGCTTTGGAAGATGTTATTACAGAAGTTGAAGATATGACATTGAAGGTGAGGATGAAAGCTAAGTTGCTTCAGGATGTTACAGTAATGGTAGAGGTGTCATACAAGCAGGTTAAGTATGTAGAAGCCAATACAGGGGCATATATAGAAACTGTTCGTCCGTTGTGGGGTGAAAAGGTTAAGTTGTATACTATAACAGGTGGTGTAATTAAGGCTGAATCAGAGGCTGATGAGGTTGTTGCGGTTACCAGTGGCGCTTCAACTATAGAAGTTTATGGAAAGGCCAGGAAGTTTGATGCATCAGCTAATCTGGGAGGTAAAATAGATGCGTTTGAACTTAAAACGGGTAATGTAATGGTTAAAAGTAATTCCGGGTCAACAGTTAATGTATTTTCCTCCGATTCAATTGAGGCCAAAGCCAGTGTGGGAAGTACGATTAACGTTAAGGGTGATCCCACAGAAAAGAATTTCAAAACTTCTCTTGGTGGCGAAATAAAAGAAATTAAACCAAATCCTGCCTTTGGAAAAGATCTAATAAAAGACGAAGGTGATAAATGATTATTTGGGCAATGTGCCGAATATCATTTTGAAGGTTTTATGAATTCTGTGAATCCCTTTGGGCTCAGCAAACATAAAAATACATTCATTTACAATCAACTTTAATCCAAGCTTATCTGCAAGTTTTAACGTATTGTCGGTGTCGCACATTTGCTGTACCCATATTTTTTTGATGCCTTTTTTATGTGCTCTTTCAACTATCTCATCGGTAAATTCTTTTGGCGTAAGAATTAAAAGTTTGTCAATGCCTGAAGGTAAGGCATCTACATCGGGATAGCAATTGATGTTTCCTATTTTATTACAGAATTTATTGATTGGGAAAAGCTGATAATTCAGGATTAAAAGCTTATCGAAAACCTGTCTCCCAAATTTCTTGGGATTTCTGGAAACGCCTGCAACTGCAATAGGCGAATCTTTAGCCAGAAAATCTTTAATTAATTCAAGTTTGGTCATTGTAATTCAAGGGTTGTGTATATTACAAAGTTCAATTTTTAAATTAACATTTCAAAATTATTCTTGCCGTTCCGATAAAGAAATTTTTAACTGGGATTTCAGGTTGTTAATGTCTTCTTTTAAAACGGTTATCTTTCGGGAAATAAGAAAATATCTCCACGTTACTTTTAATAGGTTCAGGTACCTTAATGTATATGATCCAATGAAAAATAAAGCAAAAAAAACGAGGATCGAAATCCGGATATCTGATGAAAGGATTAAAGGAGAAATAACGAATGCGAATAATGCATATGATACAGGTGCACCTAAAAGCATAAACATGTATTTGTAAGAGCTTTCAAACTGCCGGTCCTTAAGGTTGCGGTATAAAAACCACGGCGGTACTGTGAATAACTTTGTAGGTAGATAGCCCGCAATGCAGAGAGGTAATCCTAAAATAAGTTCTAAATATGTGAGAAACTTTGGCTTATTAGAAACAGACAGATCTGAAGGGCAAAGGGATAAACTTCTAAGCTTTTCCAGTAACGAATGTGCCTCGCTTAAAAGTGAGTCTTTTTTTTCTGAATTTAAATCCGTAAGGTTTCTGATAAAGGTTTGGGCAGACCTAAGGTAATCCCGGGTGTGTTTTTTGTTCTGAACCGTTTCTTCCAGGTTTAGTAATAATTCGGTTTCGCTATAACGTTCGGTGTCTTCAATGTTTAGTATGAGTGGTTTTATCCCTTCTGCAATTTTATCCCGTAAAATGATATGTGTCTGCTGAGGATTTTCTCCATATGATGTTTTCAGCTCATCTACCATAATTGGTTTCCCATAGTTTACCCAAATATCGGCCTTGAACCCAAAATAATTGCTATAGTGTATGCCAACCGGAACGATTTTAAGATTGAGATTGAAGTTATGTTTTTCTTCTGCCATAAGGGCAATTCTGGGGATCCCTTTTTTTAAAGGTAAAAGAAAATTCTGTCCGTGATGTCTTGCTTCCGGGAATAATGCGAGCTGTTTTTTTGCCTCCAGTACGCCGATGGATTCATTAAATGTTGAGTCATTATTTCTAAGTGATTTTATTCCATCGCGGACTCTGTAGACCGGCAAAATTTTCAAAAACCGAAGGACTGGCCTGTTAATTGAGCTTTTAAAAATATCTGCTCGGGCAAGAAATACAGGTTGAAGTGGAGTAGTTAAAAGTACTGCCAAAGGATCCATTAGTGCATTTTGGTGATTAGGCCCGAAGATTACAGGATCACCAACAGGAATGTTTTCCAGACCCGATACATAAATCTTTTTGTAGAAAAGTCGATGCGTAAATTTTACATACCGTTTAAAAAGAGCGTAAAGTTTAGAGGTTTGATGGATCATTTCCTTTTGGATTTGAATACATACAGAAAGGACGGAGTCCATTGTGACGGTTCATTCCGTATATCTTTTCTGGATAAAAAGAAAGCGATAGTTAATCCTGAAATAATGTGCCAGATTCCCCACCAGGCAGCAATCATTGCCATACCTCCCAGTTGAAGTTCCGGAGGGAAGATCTTTGGGTTGAAAATCAGGGCCAGTGCTAATCCTGAATTCTGAATGCCTGTTTCTATAGTTATGGCACGCCTGCTTGGTCGGTTAACTTTTGCAATTGTAGCAATGCTGAATCCTGTTAGTAGCGCCAGTCCGTTATGGATAAGGACAATAAGGAATATAAGGTGAATGTAATTCTGAAAATGATCGAAATTTGCAAATAAGGCGCCGGCAACGAATCCCAGGAAAATGATAATACTGATAATACGGAGTGGTGATTTAATCTTTTGGGTCATTTTGGGAAGATAATGTGCAAAAATGAGCCCTAGTATAAGGGGAATTCCCAATAGTATAAAGACTGTTTTAAATATCTGGAAAATGTCAATCTCAATCGGTCTCAGAAGTCCCTCTGCAGCTATTTTGCTGTAATAATCAATATACATACTTCCCCAAAACGAGAAATTTAACGGGGTCATAAATATGGCGGCCAATGTCGCGATGGCTGTAAGTGTTACCGATAAAGCAGTATTTCCCTTGGCCAAAGCTGAAATGAAATTTGAAATATTTCCTCCCGGACATGCTGCAACGAGGATCATGCCAAGCGCAACTGTAGGGGTTGGTTTTAGAATTACAACCAGCACAAATGTAAATGCCGGAAGTGCTATGAACTGTGCAATTACACCGGTAATAACCTGTTTGGGAGTATAAAATAATTCTTTAAAATCCTTAAACTTAATTCCCAGTGCAACGCCAAACATGATTAATGCCAACGCAATATTCATGATATCAACGGATTTGGCATTAAAGTTTAAAACTACACTATCCAGTTGCCTAAGTGATTCTTCCATCCTTTGAAAATTGTGAAAGTCAGAAAACAAAAATCATAAAAAATATCAAGATATAAAAATATTTGGATATCGGTTTAAATATACCGTTTTATCATTTACATTGCTCAGTGCCATAATGGCTCTTGTAGTAGGGTTTGTTAGTAAACAGGTTGATTACATTTTTTTATTGCAAAGCAGTAATCTTTAAACAATTGAAGCGTGTTAATGTTATAATTTATAATCAAAACAATATTTATTGATATAAATTATTAAAAATATTTGGTCTTTTTATTACAATCCGTATATTTGCAACGCAAAATTTAAATGTAAACAATGAAACAAACAATAACCATTATCAGCCTTCTACTTGATATTCTAATTCTTGGATTTAAGAGTTGAGAATGGTGGATAATGTATGTTGTATAATATAGGGCCATTCTCAACAGGATGGCCTTTTCGATTGTTTAAGAGGTTTGTATTAAATGGGAGGTCTTGACCCTATTGATATTATGATGAGGACAAAACAGTTAAAAACAGAATTAATATTCATTAAGCAGATATTCCGGTTTGGTGAGTTCGGTAATAATTTACGACTCCCCTTGTGGGGTGTGGAATAAGTTATTTCAAAAGTGAATTATTAACAATTTTCAAATTAAGAAACAAATAACAAATCATGGATAATAACAGAGTTTATATTTTTGACACAACGTTGAGAGACGGTGAACAGGTTCCTGGTTGTCAGTTGAACACGATTGAGAAAATTCAAGTGGCCAAAGCACTTGAAGAACTTGGAGTCGATGTTATTGAAGCGGGATTTCCGGTTTCCAGTCCTGGCGATTTTCAATCTGTTGTGGAGATTTCCAAAGCCGTAAAAAATCCTACAATTTGTGCTTTAACCCGTGCAGTAAAGAAGGATATAGAGGTTGCTGCCGATGCACTTAAATATGCTAAAAAGGGAAGGATTCATACGGGAATCGGAACGTCACCTTATCATATTAAGTATAAACTTAATTCTAACGAAGATGAAATTTTAGAACGTGCTGTTGAAGCGGTAAAGTATGCTAAGAAATTTGTCGAAGATGTTGAGTTTTATGCAGAGGATGCAGGTCGTTCAGACAATGTTTATCTTGCAAAGGTAGTTGAAGCTGTAATTGCTGCCGGTGCTACAGTGGTTAATATTCCAGATACTACCGGATATTGTCTGCCCGTTCAGTTTGGTGAGAAGATTAAGTTTTTGTTTGATAATGTGTCAAATATTGAACAAGCAATAATTTCAACACATTGCCACAACGATTTAGGTATGGCAACAGCTAACACAGTCAGTGGTGTGATGAATGGTGCACGTCAGGTGGAGGTAACTATTAACGGAATCGGAGAGCGTGCTGGTAATACTTCTCTTGAGGAAGTCGTTATGACGTTGAAAAGTCACGATCTTGGTTTAAAAACTGAAATAGATACCAAGAAAATATTCCAGACCAGCCGTATGGTTTCCTCTTTAATGAATATGCCGGTTCAGCCGAATAAGGCTATTGTAGGGCGGAATGCTTTTGCGCACTCTTCAGGAATTCATCAGGATGGTGTTTTGAAACATCGTGAGAATTATGAAATTATTGATCCGGTTGAAGTTGGGATCAACGAATCTTCTATAGTTCTTACAGCGCGTTCAGGACGTGCGGCATTAAAGCACAGACTTGAAGTACTTGGTTATACCATGGTACAGGAGGAACTGGATAAAGTATATCAGGAGTTTTTGAATCTGGCAGATAAAAAGAAAAATATTACAGATGAGGATCTGTCTATTCTGATGGGTGAGAAAGCTCAGGGGCAGAAAAATATTAAGCTTGATTTTCTGCAGGTGGTAAGTGGTAAAACCACAATTCCAATGGCTACGGTTAGGCTGAATATTGAAGGTAAAATATATTCATCTACTGAACCTGGCAATGGTCCGGTTGATGCTGCAATAAAAGCTGTAAAAGAGATCGTTAAGAAAAATGCGCTTCTCGAAGAGTTCCTGATTCAGGCAATAACAAGAGGAAGTGATGATATTGGAAAGGTTCATATGCAGCTGAAATATAACAACAAAATTTATTATGGTTTCGGTGCTAATACTGATATTGTTACAGCATCTGTTGAAGCATATATCGATGCGTTGAATAAATTTAATTAATAAGGAAGAAATAATTTAATATAAAAATGGGAAAGACACTTTTTGATAAAATTTGGGATGCTCATGTTGTGACAGAGGTCGAAAACGGACCGACTCAGTTGTATATCGATCGTCATTTTGCACATGAAGTTACCAGCCCACAGGCATTCAATGGTTTAAGGGAGAGAGGTCTGAAGGTTTTACGACCGGAGAAAACTATTGCAACGCCGGACCATAACGTACCAACCTGGGATCAGGATAAACCAATTAAGGATCCGATTTCAAGATATCAGGTGGAAACACTCACAAAAAACTGTAATGATTTTGGAATTACACTTTATGGTCTTGGAAATGATCGTAACGGTATTGTACATGTGGTAGGACCTGAAAATGGTTACACTTTACCCGGTATGACAATTGTATGTGGTGACAGTCATACCTCTACTCACGGAGCCTTTGGAACAATTGCATTTGGAATTGGAACCAGCGAGGTTGAAATGGTTCTGGCAAGTCAGTGCATTCTGCAGCCAAGACCCAAAAGAATGCGTATTAATGTGGAAGGTAAACTCTCAAAGGGAGTAACGTCGAAAGATATTATTCTCTATATTATTTCACAGATATCAACAGGTGGTGCTACAGGTTATTTTGTTGAATTTGCCGGAAGCGCATTCCGCAGCCTGACTATGGAGGCACGTATGACTGTATGTAATATGAGTATTGAGATGGGAGCACGCGGCGGTTTAATTGCGCCGGATGAAACTACTTTTGAGTATTTGAAGGGCAGACCATTTGGTCCTAAAGGTGAAGAGTGGGAGAAATCATTGGCTTACTGGAAAACGCTGAAATCTGATGATGATGCGGTATTCGATAAAGAATATAATTTCAAAGCTGAAGATATTGAACCAATGATCACGTATGGTACTAATCCTGGAATGGGAGTTGGTATCTCAGGTTCAATTCCCACGCTTGAAACAGTTGATAAGTCCGGACAGAAAACTTACCTGAAATCTTTGGATTATATGGGCTATAAGCCCGGCGAAAACATGAAAGGTAAGAAGGTTGATTATGTCTTTGTGGGATCATGTACAAATGGTCGTATTGAAGATCTTCGTGCATTTGCTGCATTTGTTGACGGTAAGAAAAAAGCACCGGGCGTAGTTGCATGGATTGTGCCTGGTAGTCGTCAGGTAGAAAAGCAGGCTCAGGAAGAAGGTTTGATCGAAATCATTGAAAAAGCAGGATTCTTAATGCGACAACCAGGTTGTTCGGCTTGTCTTGCCATGAACGATGATAAGATCCCTGCCGGAAAATATTCTGTATCTACATCAAACAGAAACTTTGAGGGACGTCAGGGACCAGGTGCCCGCACAATGCTGGCGAGTGTGCTTACAGCAGCTGCAGCAGCAGTTACAGGTGTAATTACAGATCCGAGAGAATTAATGGATTAATGAAACAAGCATTCATTATCTCTGATTATTTCACAAGAAAAAATTATTAAAATGGCTATAGAAAAAATAAATGTTGTAAAATCATCGTGTGTGCCTTTGCCGATTGAAAACGTGGACACCGATCAGATTATACCGGCCCGCTTTCTGAAAGCTACAACCCGCGACGGATTTGGTGACAATCTTTTCAGGGATTGGCGCTATGACAGCAACGACCAACCAAAACCGGATTTTGTGTTGAATGATCCTACTTATTCAGGGCAGATTCTTGTTGGTGGAAAAAACTTTGGTAGTGGTTCCAGTCGTGAACATGCTGCCTGGGCAATTGCCGGATACGGATTTAAAGTTGTGGTTTCAAGTTTCTTTGCAGATATCTTTAAAAATAATGCATTAAATAACGGAGTTCTTCCTGTTCAGGTAAGTGAAGGGTTTTTAAGTAAAATTTTTGAAGCTGTAGATATGGATCCCAAAGCTTCTCTTACTGTTAACCTTCCGGATCAGACTATTACCATTGATGCAACCGGGGAAAGCGAAGCCTTTGAAATAAACGGATATAAAAAGAACTGTTTGCTGAACGGTTATGATGACATTGACTATCTGCTCAGCAATATGGATAAAATAAAGACCTGGGAAGTATCAAGTTTTTATTGATCTTCATATTAATCGGGCAAACAAATAAAACATGAAACAGCAGGTTGAAATTATGGATACTACCCTGAGGGATGGAGAACAGACCTCAGGCGTATCGTTTTCACAAAATGAAAAAATAACCATTGCAAGGATACTGCTTGAGGAGGTCAGGGTTGATCGTCTGGAGGTAGCTTCGGCAAAGGTTTCAGAAGGGGAATTTAACGCTGTTAAACGAATTACCGGCTGGGCCTCAGAGCATGGGTTTTTAAATTCAATAGAGGTTTTGGGGTTTATTGATGGTAAAATTTCGGTGGACTGGATTCGTGATGCCGGTGGTAAGGTGCTGAATTTGCTTGCCAAGGGGTCATTACGGCACGTAACCCAGCAATTGCGAAAAACACCTGAACAGCATATTGCCGATATTAAGGATACAATTGCTTATGCCGTATCTCAGGGAATACAGGTTAACCTTTATCTGGAAGACTGGTCAAACGGTATGGTAAATTCACCGGAGTACGTTTTTCAGCTAGTGGCTGGATTAAAAGATGAACCCATTGAAAGGTTCATGTTGCCGGATACTTTGGGAATTCTGAATCCGGATCAGACCTACGGGTATTGCAGCAACATGATTGAGCGTTATCCTGATTTACATTTCGATTTTCATGGGCATAACGATTACGATCTGGCAGCAGCCAATGCTTTTAGTGCTGTAAAAGCCGGGGTGAGTGGTTTGCATGGAACCGTAAACGGAATGGGAGAACGGGCAGGTAATGTTTCGTTATCGAGTTTAATTGGGGTATTACATGATCAGTTAAAAGTAGAGACCAACCTGGACGAGTCCAGAATCACCAAGGTGAGTAAAATGGTTGAGACATTCTCCGGGATTCGGATACCTGCCAATAAGCCGCTTATTGGTGAATTTGTGTTCACCCAATGTGCCGGAATTCATGCGGATGGTGATAATAAGGATAATCTTTATTATAACGATCTTTTACCTGAACGGTTTGGCAGAACACGTTCTTACGCGCTTGGGAAGACATCAGGTAAAGCAAGTATTCAGAAAAATCTTCAGGAGTTGGGGATTGATCTGGATCTGGATTCGCAGAAGAGGGTGACTCAGAGGATAATTGAACTGGGAGACAAAAAGGAACGGGTAACAAAAGAGGATCTGCCTTATATTATTGCTGACGTTCTGGAAAGTGGTGAACATGAAAGTAATATTGAGGTGCTGAATTATTCTCTGTCTCTGACATATGGTTTGAAGCCAATCGCCAATGTAAAAATCAGGATTTACGATAAAACTTACGAAGATAACAGTGCCGGAGATGGTCAGTATGATGCTTTTATGAAAACAGTGTGGAAAATTTATAAAAGGCTTAAAAAGGAACATCCCGTATTAATGGATTACTCGGTATCTATTCCTCCCGGAGGTAGAACTGATGCACTTGTTGAAACCACTATTCTATGGTCATATAACAACAGGGAGTTTAAAACCCGTGGGTTGGATGTTGACCAGTCAGAGGCAGCTATTAAAGCAACCATGAAAATGCTGAACCTCATCGAAACATTTTAAGAGATTAAATCAGAAAGGAATATTAAAAATGAAATTAAACATTGCAGTTCTTCCCGGTGACGGGATAGGTCCTGAGATTGTTGATCAGGCATTGAAAGTGACAAAAGCCGTTTGTGCAAAATTTGGTCATGAATTAACGTATGAATTTGGTATTACAGGTGCTTCGGCAATTGATAAAGTTGGGGAGCCATATCCTGATACCACACATGAGCTATGTATGAACTCAGATGCAGTATTGTTTGGCGCTATTGGTGATCCGAAATTTGATAATAATCCAAAGGCAACTGTACGACCGGAGCAGGGACTGCTGTTAATGCGTAAAAAGCTCGGTTTGTATGCGAACCTTCGCCCTGTAGTAACTTTCCCGTCATTAATTCATAAGTCACCATTACGTAAGGATCTGGTTGAAAATGCGGATTTTATGTGTATCAGGGAGCTGACTGGCGGAATTTATTTTGGGGAGAAAGGGCGCTCAGAAGATCGGAATACTGCATATGATACGAATACCTACACGCGTGAAGAAATAGAACGCATCATCCATCTGGGATATGAATATGCTATGAAACGCAATAAGAAGCTGACAATTGTTGATAAGGCAAATGTGCTGGAAACTTCTCGTCTGTGGAGGGAAGTCGGACAGGAGATTGCACCACAATATCCTGATGTCAAAACCGAGTTTATGTTTGTTGATAATGCTGCAATGCAGATTATTCAGTGGCCGAAAAATTTTGATGTAATGGTGACTGAAAATATGTTTGGTGATATCCTGACAGATGAAGCATCTGTAATTACGGGATCGCTTGGTATGTTGCCATCTGCTTCTATTGGTATTCATACCAGTGTGTTTGAACCAATTCACGGATCTTATCCACAGGCTGCAGGTAAAAACATTGCAAACCCTCTTGCTACTGTTCTTTCGGCAGCTATGATGTTTGAATATGCATTTAATCTTATGGATGAAGGTGCGTTGATCAGGCAGGCTGTTAATGCATCGATGGATGCCGAAGTTGTAACGGAAGATATTGCTAATGATAAATCGAAGGCCGCAAAAACTTCAGAAGTGGGTGACTGGCTTGTTGGTTTTATAAAAAGAGCTTAAGCGAAGAAAAATATGAAAAAAAGCTGCCCGGGAAGGCAGCTTTTTTAATGTAACTGTAATCACCCAAAACCTGTTGAATCCAACCATTCAACAAGGTAAACTTTAATGCTTTATAATCTTGTATTTTTTGATTTGCTCATTTGATTTGTAGACTGAAAGATAGCATGTTTCAAATTCGTAATCTTTTATTTCTATACTTTCCTTTGAGTTTTTAATCTGTTTCTCAAGCAATGTCTTATCCTGTCCTTTAAGGAGGAATCTGAGATCTTCACTATTTTTCCCAAAAGTAAGTAAGGTAATATTCTGTTTGATGGGATTCGGAAAAGCAGAAACACGAACAGAATGCGTCTCAACACTTTCCATTGTAATCACTTCAAGCTCTCCCTGAATATATGTCGCCTTTGGCGTTAATGCATTTGCTTTCAGTTCTTCGACCGGAGCTGTATCATTAGCTTCTGCTTTATTTCTGTTGCTTCCCAGACTGCTAAGGGAGAACAGAAGTGTGATCAGAACAAACGTAAATAGGATATTGGATTTCATAGTAAAAGTTTTTTCGATAATAATTTGTTTTATATTTATTGTAAATATAAGAAAAAATAAATTAAAATTAACAAAAAATAAACAATAAAATTAAATAATATTAAAATCGGAGAGGGAGAAAAGTATTTAAATTGTGTAATTTGGATTAACCTATCGTTTGCATTGAATCACTATAAATAAATGTTAAGCCGCGTGGTGAAATGATAATCAGAGTAAAAAAGGAGCTCTGTGGCTCCTTTTCAAAATTATATAGGCATTCGTGTTTCAGTTTCTGGCTGATTTTGCATGTTCCTCTGCTTTCTCCATTGTTAATCTTAGCGGATCAATTTCTTCACCCCAGTAGATAGTCTGGTGAGGGAATGGGATTTCTATATTTTGTGTATCGAAAGCTTCTTTCAGACGTTTACGGTATTCACGTCCAACTGTCCATTGTTGGATAGGTTTGGTTTTAATTCTCCCTTTCACAACAAGTGCACTGTCACCAAAACTGTCGAGTCCGAATATTTCCATCGGTTCAAGTATTTTATCTTCAAATTCCTTATCATTTTTCAGGTCCTCCGCAACTTCCTTCATGATTTTCATAACCTGATTCAGATCTTCCTTGTAAGCAACGCCAATATCAAAAACCATAGCCGACCATTCTTTTGTCATGTTTGATAGGGAGTTAATTTTACCGTTTTGAAACACATGAACCACACCTGCCATGTCACGTAAGGTTATAGTTCTGAGTTCAATCTTTTCAACCAAGCCACCCGTGCCGTTTAGGATGGCTACATCTCCGGTTCTGATCTGATTTTCAAGCAAGATAAAAAATCCGGACAGGAAATCCCGTACCAATTCCTGAGCTCCGAAGCCTACCGCGAGACCAAGGATACCTGCACCGGCTAAAATTGGACCTATGTCTATATTTATTTTTTTCAGAAATATCATTATAAAAACAGCCCAGATAATCACGGAAGCACCTTTTCTAAGAATTCCCATTAATGTATTTAAACGTTTTTCTGCTTCTGTATTGGGTTCATCAGGTGTTTGGTTTATCGCACGTTTTGCCAGAATATCTCTCAGTTTTGTTATGAAAAATGCCATTACTTTGAGTGAAATGATAAGCAAGACAATCAAAATTACAATGGAAGGGAGTTCTGTTATGACCCAGTTTGATAATGTACTTATTACTTTTTCCCAGAAATCAGATGTGAATAATTTATCCATGCTATTAAGTTTTAGTTTGTATATGGTATGGATATGTTTAAATATTATGCCAATTAATTGTATTGCGGCTTAATCGGCATAAATAAAGAGTGCCAGCATTGGACGTTATGGGAAATTATGATATGATTGTGGAAATAATATGAATTTTGTAGAAGCTTTACGCAGTTTTAAGGATAAAAAAAGCCCTCAATAGAGGGCTATTTTTATATGTTAATGAGAGATTTATTTTACATCGAATTTATAAATACAGGTATGTGTATAGGTTTCACCCGGGTTTAATACAGTTGTCGGGAAGTTTGGTTTGTTTGGTGAGTCTGGAAAATGCTGTGTTTCCAGACACAATGCGGTTCTGTAGTTATAGGCATTTCCACTTTTACCAATTACAGTTCCATCAAGGAAATTACCACCATAGAACTGAATTCCTGGTTCGTCTGTATGTACTTCCATGTAACGACCACTGACCGGATCATAAACACTGGCAGCTAATACCATTGCTTTTGGTTCAGGCTGATTCAAAACAAAGTTGTGATCATATCCGTGCCCTAGTATCAATGGCGTATAGTCATCGTTTATGCGTTCACCAATTTCCGTTGGCGTAGTAAAGTCCATAGGTGTTCCGGCAACAGGAATAATTTCGCCTGTTGGTATTAAAACTGAATCAGTCGGAGTGAAATTATCTGCATTAATGTATAAAACCAGGTCATTAATTGTTCCGTCACCTTCGCCATGCAAATTAAAGAAACTGTGATGTGTCAGGTTTAAAACTGTTGGTTTATCTGTTGTTGCTTCGTAATTGATTTTAAATTCATTATTGTCAGTCAGCTGGTAAGTCATATGAACTGTTAGATCGCCGGGATATCCTTCTTCGCCATCTTTTGAAACATAGGTGAATTTAACGGTATGGTCATTAACTTTTTCCATATCCCATACAACAGCATTGAATCCTTTTTTACCACCATGAAGGCTATTGTTGCCATCATTTTTTGACAGGTGATATACCTCTCCATTCAAGGTGAACTCAGCGTTCGCAATCCTGTTTCCGTAACGACCTATGGCTGCTCCGAAATATGGTTCATATGTCATATAGTCATCAATATTATTGAATCCTAAAACGATATCTGTAAATTCACCATTTTTATCGGGAATCATAAGGCTTACAACCTTAGCGCCGAAGTTGGTAACTGTCATTTCCAGACCGTTTTTATTGGTCAGTGTTACAAGCGAAACCTGTTTCCCGTCCACCACTTTATTGAAAGCCTGAGGATCAATTCCTGCTTTGTTAGCCGGGGCTTTGGGCGCGCAGGAATGTATTAATGCTATAGCTGTTAAAATGAATACTGTTTTAAAAAGTGTTTTCATAATACTGGAATTTGTTGTATTTAATTTGAGTAGCTAAGATACTATGTTTTTTGATGTAATCAAACATCAAATTTATGGTAATACAAGGCTTAATACATCTTTACTCATGGCGTGAAAAATAATTGATGAGTGATTAATATGTTTGTTTTACAACTGTTAGCGTAATTATTACTACTTATTAAATGCTTTTGGTTATTTTTGCAAACCAATAATAAAGTTAAAGAAGATGGTTGGTGATAAAAACGGACGGGAGACAGCGGTATTGTTGATGCATTGTCCGGATAAGCAGGGAATTCTGGCTGCTATTACTGAATTTATCAACGAAAATAACGGAAATATTCTTTACCTTGATCAGCATGTTGACAGGGAGGAGGGTATATTTTACACACGTATAGAGTGGGACTTGAAAGGTTTTGTGATCCCAAAGGAAAAGGTGAAGGATTATTTTGAAACATTGTTTGGAATCAAATACAATCTTACCTGGTGGCGGATATATTTTTCCGACAGAAAACCACGAATGGCAATTATGGTGTCTAAAATGCCGCATTGCCTTTACGATTTACTGGCGCGTCATGCTGCCGGCGAATGGGATGTGGAGATTCCGTTGATTATAAGCAATCATGATGATCTTGCGCATGTGGCAGAACAGTTTAAACTACCCTACCACCATTTTCCTGTGACAAAAGAAACCAAGGATGAAGTGGAGGCAGCTGAACTGGCTTTACTGAAGAAAAATGAGATCGACTTTATTGTACTTGCCAGGTATATGCAGATTCTTTCGGCAGATTTTATTGGGAATTATCCTGAGCGGGTTATAAATATTCACCATTCATTTTTGCCGGCTTTTATGGGAGCCAAGCCATATCATGCGGCACATCAGAGGGGGGTGAAAATTATTGGTGCCACCAGTCATTATGTTACTTCAGATTTGGATGCCGGTCCGATCATTGAACAGGATGTGGTTAGGATTACCCATAAAGATTCAGTTTTAAGCCTGGTACGTAAGGGCAGAGACCTTGAAAAAATTGTGTTATCAAGGGCCGTACAAAAGCATCTGGAAAGGAAAGTATTGGTGTATAAAAACAGAACAGTAGTATTTAGTTAGAATGAGAACATTTTTATCATACGCGTTTTTGATCGTATTATTCGTTGGACTTGGTATTAAAGTTTCAAACGGAGAAGTAGTGTCGAAAGATGACAGAGGCTATATTGTGGAAGTTGGACAAATGGCTCCTGATTTAGTACTTCATTTAGTAAGTGGTGATACCGTTTCTCTTGCATCACTTCGGGGGAAGGTCGTGATGCTCCAGTTTACGGCCAGTTGGTGCAGTGTATGCCGAAAAGAAATGCCTTTTATCGAAAGTGAGATTTGGCAGAAATATAAATCCAGGAACGATTTTTTCCTTGCTGGTGTGGATCGGGATGAGCCTCTTGATAAGGTTCAGGAGTTTGGAAAAACAGTTGGGATTACATATCCGTTGGCGTTGGATCCTGGAGCAGATATTTTTGCCAGGATTGCGCTAAAAGAAGCCGGAGTAACACGAAATGTGATTATCGATAAAACCGGCAAAATTGTTTACCTGACCAGGCTCTTCAACAGGGAGGAGTTTGATGCCATGAAAGAAAAAATTGCAGAAATTCTTGAGCAGTGAAAATGAATGTTGTCATTATCAAATATAATGCAGGAAATATACGATCGGTGTATCATGCACTTAGCCGTTTGGGTGTTGAAGCTGAAATTACTGCCGATCATGACAAAATAAAAGCCGCCGATAAGGTTATTTTCCCAGGCGTGGGTGAGGCCAGTACAACCATGGCTTACCTGCAAAAAAACGGATTGGATCAGCTTATAAAAGAACTGAAACAACCTGTTTTAGGGATTTGCCTTGGTATGCAACTTATGTGCAGCCATTCTGAGGAGAATGATGTGGATTGCCTCGGAATCTTTGAAAATAAGGTAAAATTGTTTCGCCCAGAATCGGGAATGGAGAATGTGACCAAGGTTCCTCATATGGGTTGGAACAGCCTTTCGGTTCCTGAAAATAGTTTTATACCGAAAGAAATTAGCGGAGAGTACATTTATTTTGTGCATTCCTATTATGCTGAGTTGTCAAACGAAACGGCTGCATCTACAGACTATATTGTTTCGTTCAGTTCTGCCTTACAGAAAGATAATTTCTACGCTACACAGTTTCATCCTGAGAAAAGCGGATCGGTAGGTGAAAAGATTTTAAAAGCATTTTTAGCGTTGTAAAATGATTGAAATAATCCCGGCAATAGATATTATTGATGGCAAATGTGTGAGGTTGAGCCAGGGAGATTATTCCCAAATGACCACCTACAGGGAAGATCCACTGGAGGTTGCACTGGAGTTTGAGGCGAACGGAATAAGTCGTTTGCATCTGGTTGATTTGGACGGCGCCAAAGCAAAACATATTGTAAACTGGAAAGTACTGGAGCGGATTGCTTCAAAAACTAATCTGGTCATTGATTTTGGAGGCGGACTGAAAACAAACGACGATTTGAAAATTGCATTTAATTCAGGCGCGGCAATGATAACCGGTGGGAGCATTGCTGTTAAAGATCCTGAAACTTTTCAGAAATGGATTGATGCATATGGCGGTGAAAAAATTATTTTGGGGGCTGATGCCAAAGACAACAAAATAGCTGTAACCGGCTGGACAGAAGATACCGATATGGAAATCGGATCGTTTATTAAGCGATATGTTGAAAAGGGAATCCGTAAAGTTATATCAACCGATATAAGCAGGGATGGAATGCTGACGGGGCCTTCAACCGGGTTGTATAAATCGTTATTGCATGAAATACCAGGATTATATCTGATTGCAAGCGGTGGTGTAAGTTCGTTTAAAGATATAACTGAACTTGAAGAAAATAATGTGCCGGCAGTAATTACCGGAAAAGCGATTTACGAGGGTAAAATTTCTCTGGCGGAAATTAATCGCTATATATTAAATGCATAAATATGTTAGCAAAACGCATTATACCATGCCTTGATATTAAAGATGGTCAGACTGTAAAGGGAATAAACTTTGTGGGTATTAAGGCCGTGGGTGATCCTGTGGAGCTTGGCGCTTTGTATGCGCAACAAGGTGCTGATGAATTGGTTTTTTTGGATATTACGGCAACGCACGAAGGGCGAAAAACCTTTGTGGATCTGGTTGGACGAATTGCACATCATATTAATATTCCGTTTACCGTTGGTGGTGGAATCAGCGAATTGAAAGATGCTGAAGCATTACTTAATGCGGGTGCTGATAAAATTTCTGTAAATTCATCTGCTGTGCGAAATCCTCAGTTGATCAGTGATCTGGCAAAAAACTTTGGGAATCAGTTTGTGGTGTGTGCTATCGATGCAAGGGAAGCAAACAATCACTGGACTGTAACTGTTAATGGAGGTAGAATTCCAACCGATAAGGAGTTGTTCTCCTGGGCAAAGGAAGCTGAATCGCGCGGAGCAGGTGAAATATTATTTACCAGTATGAACCATGACGGGACGAAAAATGGTTTTGCTAACGATGCGCTCAGAACTCTTTCAGAGAATTTATCAATTCCGGTTATCGCATCCGGAGGTGCAGGTACAATGGACCATTTTGTTGATACTTTTACAAAGGGAAAAGCTGATGCCGGTCTGGCAGCCAGTATTTTTCACTATAAAGAGATTGCAATTAAAGATTTAAAACAATATTTGCATAATAAAGGAATACCAGTAAGATTATAATTTAATAACAATAACATGAAACTTGATTTTGCAAAAGGTGACGGCCTCATTCCTGCGGTCATTCAGGACTCAAAAACCAACAAGGTATTAATGCTTGGTTATATGAATGAAGAGGCGTATAATAAAACAGTTGATGAAAAACTGGTTACTTTTTACAGCCGTTCAAAGCAAAGATTATGGACAAAAGGTGAGGAAAGCGGTAATTTTCTTAAAGTTGTCAGTATTTTATCCGATTGTGATGATGATACTTTACTGATCAAGGTAAAACCAAAAGGTCCTGTGTGCCATACAGGTGCTGATACCTGCTGGAATGAAAAGAACAGTGAGGACATTATGTTTATCAAGCAGCTTCAGGATTTTATTGAGAAGCGCAAAGAAAAGATGCCGGAGGGATCTTATACAACTAAACTTTTCAATCGTGGGATTAATAAAATAACCCAGAAAATTGGAGAGGAAGCGGCTGAGGTAATTATTGATGCCGTTAACGGTACCGATGAAGGAATGATAATGGAGGCAGCAGATTTAATGTACCACCTGATTGTCATGCTGACATATAAGGGTTACAGGATTGAAGACGTTGCTAAAGAACTCAGAAAACGCCATAAAAAATAACGCATAAAAAAATCCGGTTGTTTAAACCGGATTTTTAATTTTTTACTTTATTCTTATTCTGGTTTTTCAACTTTAAGTACTTCTGTAATAATTGATTCCAGATCTGACTGTGGTCTGTAACCCATAACAGCCTGTGGTTGTCCTTCTTTGGGAACAAAAACAATAGTAGGCAGACTCTGAATTCCAAAAGCACCGGCTACTTCCCGGTTTTCATCTGTATTGATCTTATAAATCTGAACCTCGCCTTTATATTCTTTCTGAATAGCTTCCAGGTGCGGTGCTAACATTTTACATGGCTGACACCAGTCAGCGTAAAAGTCAAGTATAGCAGGCTTGTCACCCTTATAGTTCCATTCTTTACTATTAACGTAATCAAAAACCTGATCCCTGAATGTTTCAGATGTTAAATGGATTACACCTGCATTTGCCTCTTCGTTAGGCAGTGCATCTATCACCTCACTCTTCTCCTTGGTTTCACCTTTTGCTTTGTTCGAGCAATAAGAGAAGTTTATCAAAACGAAACCTGAAACTAATGCTATTGCCAGGCTTTTAATACTCTTTTTCATATTTGTTGTTTTGTTCCTTTAAAGGATTATTTTACATTGAATACGTCTTCAAAAGCTCTTTTGAAAGTATCTTTTGGCAGTGCACCCATAGCCATCTGTGGTTGTCCGTCTACCGGTACAAACAAAATTGAAGGAATACTCTGAATACCAAATATAGAAGAAACTTCCCTTTGAGCTTCCGTGTCAACTTTATAGATATCAATTTTGCCTGCATATTCATCGGCCAGTTCTTCCAGAATAGGAGCTACCATCTTACATGGCCCACACCAATCTGCATAAAAGTCAATTACTGCAGGTTTTTCTCCTTCAAATTTCCAATCTTTATTTTCTACCCAGTTGAAAACCTTTGATTTAAATGTCTCGTCTGTTAAATGCTCAATCATCGTAAATTTTTTTTAAATTAATATATAAAAATCTATATATCAAAATATGTGCCAGAAAAAATTTGCTGACATCTATATTAAAAAATATCTTTTAATTTTGTCACCTTTTAAGCTGAAACAATATCATCTGTTTCGTTGTTCATGGATTAACAAATGATAAGATATCTCAAACATAGGGTTTTTAAAGTAATTTCGGACATTTCGGAAGAGGAAAATGTGAGATGCTTTGTGATAGGTGGTTATGTGCGTGACATAATCCTTGAAAGGCCTTCGAAGGACATTGATGTTGTTGTACTGGGGGACGGGATCAGGATTGCAGAGCAATGTGCAAAAAGATTAGGACAAAATGTCAGTGTGCATGTATTTAAGAATTTCGGGACTGCACAAATAAAACTTAATAATCTGGAGATTGAGTTTGTTGGAGCCAGAAAAGAGTCGTACAGCAGGAATAGTAGAAAGCCTGTAGTAGAAAGTGGAACTCTGGAAGATGACCAGAACAGGCGTGATTTTACCATTAATGCACTGGCACTTTCACTGAACAAGCAAAATTTTGGGGAGCTGTTAGATCCGTTTAACGGTCTGACAGACATCAAAAATAAACGAATTGTCACCCCGTTGGATCCGGATATCACATTTTCGGATGATCCCTTGCGCATGATGCGGGCTGTAAGATTTGCAAGCCAGCTGGATTTTTCAATAGATCCGGAAACTTTTGACGCTATTCAAAAGAATAAAGAAAGGATTGGTATTGTCTCCAAAGAAAGGATCGTAGATGAGTTAAATAAGATCGTGCTTTCATCAAAACCATCCGCAGGATTTGTATTATTGGAAAGAACGGGACTTTTGCAGCTTATTTTTCCGGAACTGGCAGCCATGAAAGGTGTGGATGCAAAATCAGGTGTGGCTCACAAAGATAATTTTTACCATACTTTACAGGTTTTGGACAATTTGTCGAAGGTTACCGACGATCTGTGGCTAAGATGGTCTGCAATTTTACACGATATAGGAAAACCCAGAACCAAACGTTTTGATGATAATCTTGGCTGGACTTTTCACAACCATAATTTTGTGGGATCAAAAATGATCCCGAATATTTTCAGGCGCATGAAACTGCCACTGAACGAAAAAATGAAGTTCGTACAAAAGATGGTAAATCTCCACATGAGACCAATTGTGTTGGCAGAGGATACCGTGTCGGATTCTGCGGTGAGGCGTTTGTTGTTCGAGGCAGGTGATGATATCGATCATTTGATGAACCTCTGTGAAGCCGACATTACTTCAAAGAACGAGGCGAAGGTGAAGCAGTACCTGAATAATTTTAAACTGGTACGCGATAAATTGATAGAAATTGAGTCAAAGGACAAAATTCGAAACTTTCAACCACCGGTTACCGGCGAGGAGATAATGGATACGTTTGATCTGAAACCATGTAAGGAAGTTGGCGATATAAAATCAGCCATAAAAGACGCCATCCTGGACGGCATTATCCCTAACGAATACGATGAAGCCAGAAAATATATGCTGAAGATCGCTGAGGGGATGGGCCTGGAACCCATCCGCTAAGGATTGTTAAAGTGAATCTACCAAACCTTTAATTATCTGAGTCATTTTTGGTTCTGCCGCTGCGGCAACATGTTGTACCTCTTCGTGCGAAACTTCTACAATTTCCCCGGGAACACCACTGTCTGTTATGATAGAAATGGCGAAACAGCGCAGACTCATATGGTGCGCTACAATAATTTCCGGAACAGTGGACATGCCCACAGCATCAGCTCCCATTTTTCTGAAATACATGTATTCCGATGGTGTCTCAAAAGTTGGACCGGAGGTTCCCACATATACACCCTTTTTTAACTGGATATTATTTTTACTCGCAATATCAAAAGCTGTATTAATAAGTTCAGGATCATATACCTGGCTCATATCCGGGAATCTGGGGCCGAGTTCATTATAGTTTCTTCCTCTCAGCGGATGTTCGGGGAAATGGTTGATATGATCGTTTAAAACCATAATATCACCGACTTTGAAATCGGGATTTAAACCACCGGATGCATTGGAAACCATCAGGGTTTTTACTCCAATAAATTTAAAAACACGCACCGGGAAAGTCACTTCTTTCATGTCATATCCTTCATAATAATGAAAGCGACCCTGCATGGCCAACACGGTTTTATCATTGATTTTTCCTTTAATAAGTCTTCCCTCATGTCCCTCAACAGTTGATACCGGAAAATTCGGAATTTTATCGTAAGGAATGGTTTTTTCAATTTTAATTTCATTCACGAGACCACCCAATCCTGTTCCCAGAATAATGGCAACGTCAGATACAAACTCTTCTTTTTTCAGGAAATCAGCGGTTTCTTTTATTTTGGCTAACATAATCTAAAATAGTTTTATCAAATTCCTTTTTCCCGTTATAAAGTAACTCAACTCTGACGGGAATATAATATAATATTGATTTAATTTCTTTCGGTATAATTTGTTCAATTTCAATCAGTCTTATGGCATCTTTTTCAGTTGTTACGATAACCTTGTCAGAATTTTCAATTTCTCTGAAACGTTTTAAAATAGTGTCAAAGTCCTTTTGGGTAAACTGGTGATGATCCGGAAACTCAAGTAGCTCCGACTTTTTGACAACGCCGTCAATATGTTTTTTAAAAATATCAGGATTTGCAATTCCCGTAACTATTAATGCCGTAGAATTTTCATTTATACTTTCAAATAACCTGGTATGATTAAAAACGGATTGTGGCTCGCTGTACCTTAAACCCGTAAAATACAGGCTTTGATGTGAAGATGTTTTAAAACGTTTTTTAAGGATCCTGAGATCAATTGGTTTTAAATTTTCAGGACATTTTGAAACGACGATAATGTTCGCTCTGTGTTTCTCTTTTTCTGGTTCGCGTAGATTCCCCGCAGGTAAAATTCTGTCTTCGTCAATCGGGTTGTTATAGTCAATAATTAATATAGAGAGACCCGGAACAACATATCTGTGCTGATAGGCATCGTCCAGTAAAATAACATCGTACGGTTTTTTTGTTTCTTCTCCCAGGTTTAAAAGAGTCTGAATCCCTTCTTTGCGTTTGGCATCTACTGCCACAGTTATTTTTGGGAATTTACGTTTTATTTGTAGGGGTTCATCACCAATATCCTTTACTGTGGATTTGCGTGATCCCAATACAAATCCCTTGCTTTGACGCTTATATCCCCGGCTTAGAACAGCCAGGCAGAATCTGTTTTGTAATAGCTGGATAAGGTATTCGGTATGTGGTGTTTTTCCGGTTCCTCCAACTGTAATATTTCCAATGGATATGACAGGAATATCAAATTTCTCTGATTTTATGATTCCCCAATCAAATAACAGGTTACGTGATGTAACAATTATTTGGTACAAAAGAGAAAACGGCCAGAGAAATATAGCAAGTTTCTTCCTGTCGGGCATAAATCCGATTGCTTATTGAATGTTCAATTCGTATGGCATTCTGGCCTGTAAACCTGAAAGCCCTTTATAATGAATTAATTTTTTGTAGATCTCGTAATTTTCGCCCATCCGCATTTCAAGCATACTGGTCTTGACTTCTGTTGAAAGGTCCTCTATCAACTGCTGGAAAAAATCTTTTTGTTCAGGAAGTTCGACCAAACGATAACTTTCCAGACCGGCCATCTCGGCTGCCAGGTTAATCGCATCATTCACTCCGCCAAACTTGTCTATAAGGTCAATATTTTTTGCATCTTCTCCACTCCACACACGTCCCTGCCCAATTTCGTTTATTTCTTCTATCGTTTTGTTCCTGCCATTTGCACAACGGGTAAGAAAAGTATTATAGCCTCTTTCTACCCAGGCCTGTAGCATGTTTTTTTCGCTTTGGGTCATAGGCCTTACAACACTCATCAGGTCGGCATATTCATTGGTCTTAACCCCATCGAATGTTACCCCGATTTTGTCAGTCAGCCCCTTGAAATTCGGGATCATGCCAAAAATACCGATTGATCCGGTAATGGTTGAAGGACGTGCCAATATTGTATGGGCATTGCATGAAATGTAATAGCCACCTGATGCAGCCACATCTCCCATGCTAACTATAAGCGGTTTTCCTTCCTTTGCTAACTCAAGTTCACGCCAGATTTGTTCCGAACCATATGCGGAGCCACCGGGAGAATTGACCCTGAGAACAATGGCTTTAACGGTTGAATCTGTTCTGGCTTTTCTGATGGATGCGGCAAGTTCGCCGGATTTTATACCATCGTTTGAACCATCATCAATACCTCCGGCAGCATAAATAAATGCGATCTTATTTCTTGAATATTCTTTGTCAGTTTTAACATTTGCTTTTGTGTATTTCTGTAACGAAATGAAATTAGGCTCAGCCGTTTCCTTTCTGCCACAGGAGTCATTTAATTCTGCAACGATCTGGTCGGTGTACTTTAAATCATCTATCAAACCTGATGATACTGTCATTTCCTGATTGGATAACATCATTCCCTCCTGAGCAAAATCATCCAGTACCTTATCAGTTATATTTCTGTCTTTAGCCAGTCTGTCTTTCAGTGTTCCCCAAAGCGAATTCACCAGCACTTCGCTTTGTTCTTTACTGTATTTGCTCATCTGGTCATTTATAAATGGTTCAATAGCTGATTTGTATTTCCCTACCTTGAAAATATTAGCCTCAATTCCCAGTTTATCCATAGCCTTCTTAAAAAAGGTGTAATTGGCAGATAAACCTCTTAATTCAAGCATGCCCTGAGGATTCATATAAACCTTATCTGCTGAAGCGGCCAGGTAGTATCCCAACTGAGAATAATTACCTGAATAGGCGATGACAAACTTGCCGGTTGTTTTAAAATCTTCAATATAATCCTTGATTTCATCTACTGTTGAGATTCCACAGGAGAATAAACCGGGATTCAGATATATACCCTTGATATTCGGATCAAATTTGGCTTTATAAATGGAAGAACGAATTTCATTAAGTCCCATCATCCTTATTTGATCCTGTTCAGAATAAATCAGATCTTCGATAGGGTTGTCAATCTTTCGCTCTACTATCTGGCCCTGAATCTTCAGGTTAAGTACACTGTTTGGCTTCACCTGTACCTCTTTTTCACCCATTGCTGCAATGCCACCAATTACCATTAATGTAAGGAAGAAACCAATGATTGAGAACACGAAAAGTGCCGTAAAGGATGCTAATACGTATTTAAAAAAGTCTTTCATAACTTCATATTTTGGTTATAAATCGGGGTTGATTAGTTGTTAAGAACAAAAATATACTTTTTAAGTTTATTTACACGGATTTAGACTTAAAACTATTGTAATTGCACATTTAGGTGTCGTTTGTGCAATTTATGATAAATTTCATTAAAGTTATCACTTAAAATTAGTACATTCGCTTTCTCAAATTATTTTTCCAAAAGTATGGCAAAATTAGATTGGTCGAATTTAAATTTCGGTTATATTAAAACCGATTATAACGTACGCTGCTATTATCGTGACGGAGCCTGGGGAGAGCTGGAGGTGCACGATTCCGATAAAATAGAATTACATATGGCGGCCACTTGTCTGCACTATGGACAGGAGGCATTTGAAGGGTTGAAGGCCTTCAAGGGAGAGGATGGGAAAATTCGTATTTTCCGGATGGATGAAAATGCAAAAAGGATGCAAAGCTCCGCCGATGGAATTCTGATGGAAAAAGTTCCTTCAGAATTGTTTCAGGAAGCTGTGGTTAAGGCTGTCGAATTGAACAGAGATTATGTTCCTCCTTATGGTTCGGGAGCAGCATTATATATACGCCCGTTATTGATTGGCACGGGTTCTCAGGTTGGTGTAAAACCGGCCAATGAATATTTATTCATGGTTTTTGTAACGCCGGTAGGGCCATATTTTAAGGAGGGCTTCAAGCCTACGCCTGTGGTTATTATGCGGGAATTTGACCGTGCAGCTCCTCAGGGTACTGGTAATCTTAAGGTTGGCGGGAATTATGCTGCAGGCATGCGATCTGGCGTGAAGGCGCATAGCGAAGGTTATAGCGCGGTATTGTATCTGGATTCAAAAGAAAAGAAATACATTGATGAATGCGGACCGGCTAATTTCTTTGGAATAAAAAGCAACCAGTATATTACCCCGGAATCGAAGTCCATTTTACCATCAATAACCAATAAAAGTCTGATGGTGATTGCTGAAGATATGGGACTTGAAGTTGTTAGAAGAAGAGTGCCATATGAAGAGCTGGAATCATTTAGTGAAGTTGGTATGTGTGGTACGGCCGCAGTAATCAGTCCTATCGCAAGAATAGACGATGCAGATTTAAATAAGTCTTTTGTGTATTCAAAGGATGGCAAGCCAGGTCCGGTTTCAGAGAAACTGTATAAAAAACTCAGAGATATTCAGAATGGTCTGGAACCTGATAATTACGGTTGGGTGACTGTGATAGATTAAACTATGTTTAGAAGATAAAGAAAAAGGGTTTCGTATATACGAAACCCTTTTTTTATGCATTGCGCAATGATTATTTCGATTGTTGTTTAATCAGGTTTAATGCAGATCCTGCCTTGAACCATGAAATCTGTTGTGCGTTGTAAGTGTGATTTGTTTTGATCACATCTTTTGAACCATCATCGTGTACTACCTCAACTGTTAATGGTTTGTCCGGAGCAAAATCCTTTAAATCAATAAAGTTGAACACATCATTTTCTTGTATCTTGTCATAGTCCGCTTCATCTGCAAATGTTATTCCAAGCATACCCTGTTTTTTCAGGTTTGTTTCGTGAATACGCGCAAATGACTTTACCAATACAACCTTTACGCCAAGGTGACGCGGCTCCATTGCAGCATGTTCCCGGGACGAACCTTCACCGTAGTTATGATCACCAACGACTACTGTAGGAATGCCCTTTTCTTTGTATTGTCTTTGTACTGCGGGCACTTCTCCATAATCACCGGTAAGCTGACTTTTTACTTTGTTGGTTTCACCGTTAAATGCATTTACTGCACCAATAAGCATATTGTTCGAGATATTATCAAGGTGACCACGATAGCGCAACCAAGGTCCTGCCATTGAAATATGATCTGTTGTACACTTCCCCTGAGCCTTGATTAATAGTTTTGCCCCCGAAAGATTTTCTCCGTCCCATGGGGTAAAAGGTGTAAGAAGTTGAAGTCGTTCTGAATCCGGTTTTACAACAACTTCTATATCGCCACCATCTTTAGCCGGAGCCTGATAGCCGGCATCTTCCACGTCAAATCCCTTTGGAGGAAGCTCCCATCCGTGTGGTGGATCAAATTTTACCTTTTCACCTTTGTCATTAGTCAGATAATCCGTAATAGGATTAAATGTGAGATCTCCTGCAATGGCAACAGCAGCTACAATTTCAGGCGACGAAACGAATGCATGTGTATTCGGGTTTCCGTCGGCTCTTTTAGAAAAATTTCTGTTGAAAGAATGTATTATAGAGTTTTTCTTTCCTTCTTCGGCACCTGTTCTTGCCCATTGTCCGATACATGGACCGCAGGCGTTTGTAAATATTTTTGTGCCCAGCTTTTTAAAGATATCGATATAGCCATCACGTTCAACAGTATATCTCACTTGTTCAGATCCCGGATTGATTCCAAATTCTGCTTTTGGGGCCAGTCCTTTATCTACTGCCTGTTGTGCTATAGATGCAGCACGCGAGATGTCTTCGTAAGATGAGTTGGTACACGATCCAATCAAACCCCATTCAATTTTTTGTGGCCAGTCGTTCTCTTTTACAACCTCTTTCATTTTTGAAACCGGAGTTGCGCGATCCGGCGTGAAGGGTCCGTTAAGGTGAGGCTCAAGTTCTGAAAGATTGATCTCTATAAGTTCATCGAAGTATTTGTCCGGATTAGCGTAAACCTCAGGATCACCGGTCAAATGTTCAGCTACCTCATCTGCCATTTCAACAACTTCTTCTCTTCCTGTAGCTTTCAGATATCTTCTCATGGAATCATCATATCCGAAAGTTGATGTGGTTGCACCAATTTCAGCACCCATATTACAAATGGTTCCTTTACCTGTACATGATAAGGATTGTGCACCTTCACCGAAGTATTCAACAATACACCCGGTTCCGCCTTTAACAGTTAAAATTCCGGCAACTTTTAAGATTATATCTTTCGGAGCAGTCCAGCCGTTGAGTTTACCTGTCAGCTTTACGCCGATAAGTTTTGGAAATTTCAGTTCCCATGCCATTCCTGCCATTACATCAACGGCATCGGCTCCTCCAACACCTATAGCAACCATTCCCAAACCACCTGCATTTACAGTGTGTGAATCAGTTCCAATCATCATGCCACCGGGGAAAGCATAATTTTCCAGTACAACCTGATGGATGATTCCGGCTCCGGGTTTCCAGAAACCTATTCCATATTTATTTGATACTGATGATAAAAAATTGAATACTTCGTTATTTTTGTTTAATGCTTCCTGAAGATCCTTATCAGCTCCCAGTCTTGCCTGAATAAGGTGGTCGGCATGAACTGTTGAAGGAACTGCTGCTTTCTTTTTCCCAGCCTGCATAAACTGAAGTAAGGCCATCTGTGCTGTAGCATCCTGCATTGCGACTCTGTCCGGCGCAAAATCAACATAAGACTTTCCACGTACAAAAGCTGTATCTGTTTTGCCATCCCACAGGTGTGCATAAAGTATTTTTTCAGCAAGTGTCAGAGGTTTCCCAACAACTTTTCTTGCAGCCTCAATTTTTTCTGGAAAACCAGCATAAACTTTCCTGATCATATCAATATCGAAAACCATAATTTAAAATTTTGTTTTAAAGTAAGTAATGCAAAGGTAAAATTAAAAACTTTAGTTAAAAGACCTCCTTTTATCAGGTCTAACTGATATAACAAATCAAATTTAAAAGCGTTTAATGCCGGAACAAATAGATACAAAAAAACCTGATCAAATGTTGATCAGGTTTTTAATTAATATTGTAATCTGGAATTATTTTACTGTTGCCATGTGCTGAATCAGCTCAACAACTTTTGTAGAATATCCCATTTCATTGTCATACCATGATACAACTTTAACGAAGTTGTCGTTCAGGCTGATACCGGCACCTGCATCGAATACAGAAGTACAGGATTCCCCTACGAAGTCGTTAGATACAACTGCATCTTCAGTATAACCAAGGATGCCTTTCATTGCACCTTCAGAATATTCTTTCATTGCAGCACAAATTTCTTCGTAAGTAGCACCTTTTTCTAAACGGCAGGTTAAGTCAACAACTGATACGTCCGGAGTTGGAACGCGGAAAGCCATACCTGTAAGTTTACCGTTTAACTGAGGAATTACTTTGCCTACAGCTTTAGCAGCACCTGTAGAAGAAGGAATAATGTTCTGACCAGCACCACGTCCACCTCTCCAGTCTTTCATAGAAGGACCGTCAACCGTTTTCTGAGTTGCAGTAGTAGCGTGAACTGTTGTCATAAGACCTTCAACGATACCGAATTTGTCATTCAGAACTTTAGCGATAGGAGCTAAACAGTTAGTAGTACATGAAGCGTTTGAAACGATATCCTGACCTGCATAAGTGTCATTGTTAACACCCATTACAAACATCGGAGTAGCATCTTTTGAAGGCGCAGACATTACAACTCTTTTAGCACCGGCAGTGATGTGTGCACGAGCTTTTTCATCAGTAAGGAAAAGACCGGTTGATTCAACCACGTATTCTGCACCTACTGCATCCCACTTCAAATCTGCAGGATTACGTTCAGCAGTTACGCGAATTGTTTTTCCGTTAACAACAAGATTGCCATCTACTACTTCAACAGTGCCTTTAAACCTGCCGTGAGTTGAGTCGTATTTTAACATGTAGGCCATGTAGTCAACATCAATTAAGTCGTTGATACCTACAACTTCAACACCTTCTGTAGCAACAGCTACACGGAAAACGAATCGACCGATACGTCCGAATCCATTAATACCAATTTTAATCATTGCTTAAAAATTTATATAGTTCGTATTTTTTTCCGGCGCAAAATTATAATTTACAGTCCATAATATCAAATATTTGTTAGACTGTAATATGAAAAAAGAGTTAAAATATGAAAGGAAGTTATTCGGCTAACTCTGATGGTAAGATTTCGCTATATGCTTTTGGACAAGTTTCGGAAGTTTTACAGGAAGAAAGTACAATTACCAGAACAACCGCAGCAAAAACCAATAATTTTTTCATTTCTTAAATTGTTTACGTTAAAATTGCAATCTTAATGTGCACAAATATATTAAAAATATACCTTTGTCATAATTATTGTGAACATATATAGTTTTTTGTATGTTTTAATCAGAAAATATTCAGAATTAGTTTTGTCATTGTTAATATTTTGTTAACTTTGTGAGATTAACAAATAACCGTCTTATGAAAAGGCTATTAATAATTTTTGGGGTATTATTTGGATTTTTATTAGGTAAACCAGTAAACGCTGCTGTCATAAATGTGCCTTTAGGAGGAAATATACAAACTGCGATGGATGGGGCAGGTTACCAGGATACAATACAATTAGCATCAGGAACTTATAATATTACATCTCCTCTTTATCCGTTTGGCGGAATGGAGCTTACAATTATGGGGAACGGGCCCGGAGTAACAATTTTAGACGGCGGAGGAACAAATCAGGTTTTTTATGTTGATGTATTTGAAGCTTTAATCATAGAGTCTTTGTCTGTTACAAATGGTTCAGGTACAGATGGTGGAGGTGTATATGCATATGTTCCGTATTATTTAACGCTTAGTGATGTAGAAATTTCAAATTGTTCTGCAACTACAGATGGTGGTGGATTATATATAACTTCCGGAACTGTAACTTTACAGCGCGTGTATTTTAATGCTAACACTGCAGGAAGCAATGGGGGAGGCATGTACCATAGAAATGATTGGGGAGGGACAGGAATTGCCTGTACGATAAATAAAACAAGTTTTAATTCTAATTCCTGTAGTGGAAACGGTACTGCTTTGTACTACGATATAGAAGACGGGAGTGGAAATCTTAATATGACAAACAGTACATTTGGAAACCATGCAACCGGAAATAGTTCTATATATATGACAGCTGGCCTTGGTGGAACTTCTGTTTTGATGAAGAACAATACAATCGCTCATAACGGTTCCGGAGGCTTTTATGTTAATAGCTCTGGTATTAGCGTAACGCAGTATAATAATCTTATAGTTGATAACTCATCATATGACGTTGGGGGATCAGTTGGGATCGTTATAGGAGGAGACCGAAACTTATTGGAAGTAATTTCAGGAGGAATTACGTATAATGGAGATAACTATTACGAGCCTTATCCTTATGATATTGTAACATCTACATTTGCATATAATAATGGCGGTACAGTGCCAACTCTGGATCTCACGGATTATGGAATACGTGTTGCTGCCGGACGCGCAAGAAATAATTTTCCTGTTGATGATCAGAATGGTATTACGAGAAGGAGCAGGTCGGAATTAGGGGCAATTGAAACAACCTCTTCCGTTAATGTTTGGACCGGGGCGACTAATACCAGTTGGCAAACGGCTTCAAACTGGACATCAGGTGCAATACCATCAGGTTTAAATTCATATGTTATTGTTGATAATTGTTCTAATACCAATTATCCGGTTAGTTCAGCGTTAACGAACTTATCTACAGTGGATGTTGTTATCGGTAACTTTGGTGCATTTAAAAACTCAAGTTTGTTCCGAGCGAAAAAACTATATTTAATGAGCAATTCTACGGGAACAGGTCAGTTTTTGAACGCAAATACTTTTTTTGGGACTATAGAAACTGAGCAATATCTTTTTGGAGGGCAATGGAATTTTTTGGGTATTCCTGTACAAAATATAGATGTTGCTACTATAATACCGGGAGCATCATTAGGAACTTCTACCTGGTCAGGTTCTGCTTATACTTACAGCGCCGGGGATTATTGGGTGTTTTACCATGATGAGGTTGAAAGGGCAACAAACGGACATAGTGATTATGTTTGGAAATCAGTGAATTCCGGAAATTTGACAGGTGGCACAGGGTATATTGTTTGGTGCGACGTGCCACAAAAAGCTGTATTTGTTGGTACTGTGGTGACCCCAAATAAAAACTTTGCCTTATCTTATACAACTACAGGATCTGATGCGGATAAGGGGTGGAATTTGATATCAAATCCATATCTGGCCCCATTTTCATGGGTCGGCGCTGATGTGACCTATGTGGATCAGGCTTCGTATTTTTATAGTAATGCGTTTCAAAATTATTTTGTAATACCAAGTGATCCAATTGATGGAACAACTGAAAAAGTTCCACAGGTGCAGGCCTTTTTTGCAAAAGCTAATCAAACAGGAGGTACATTGCTTATGTCAAGTTCATTGCTGTCAATAGACTTAAATGTTAAGTTTAAAAATGCAACACTTGAGGATAAACACTATCTGAAAACAACTATTTTCAGGGATGGTGAAAAATATTATGACGAAACATATATTCGTCATAAGGAAGATGCAGGATTACTGTTTGAAGGTAAGTATGACGCATACAAATTGAAGAATCTTTCAAATGTAGCCCCTCAGATATATACTACAGAAGGAAATACGGATTTATCAATTAACAGCTTCTCTTATTACGATTATCCAACCCAGGAGGTGCCATTAATGGTTTCTGTGCCTGAAATTGATACCTATAAACTGGCATTTAAAATTGATGATTCCATGGGAGATTTTGAATATGTTCTGGAGGATAAGCAGGATGGAACATTTTACAATTTGAATGATGATGATACAATAAATATTTACATGGATCAGTTAGTAGAGAAAAGCAGACTGATTGTGCATGTGGTAGGTAGTTCAACCGCAATTGGAGAAGAGCAGGTGGATGAAGTCCTGATGTATGCCAATACTGGTAATCTTTATATTAATACTTCTGAAAAGTATAAAATTGGTAATGTGAGAATTTATGATGTGG
Organism: Quyinboa mangrovi; assembly: GCF_042219825.1. Classification (NCBI taxonomy): domain Bacteria; kingdom Pseudomonadati; phylum Bacteroidota; class Bacteroidia; order Bacteroidales; family Quyinboaceae; genus Quyinboa; species Quyinboa mangrovi. The sequence continues at coordinate 29,409 of NZ_JBHJHQ010000008.1, read as the reverse complement.
CTGGGAAAGTATTGCTTGAAAAGCCAATTAATAGTATTGACAATGTTATTGGAGTAAGTGATATTCAGCCTCAGTTTGTCATTGTTAATTATGAGAGTAACAATAAGCGCTTTACAAAACGATTGTTTTTAAGATAAATCTAATATGAAGCTAATAGTAAATTATTTTTTTGTTAAATTAAATTATTCTACTTTTGGCGAGGATTTAGAAGGGTCCAATCAAGGTTATTGCTTTGTGTGAATGAAAGTTTGGATGAAAAAAATACTAATGCTGCTAATACTCATCTCTTTATTTGGGATAGTTAAGGCAGCTGACCTGCCTGATAAAGGTAAAAAGCCACCTACTACAATATATGGAGCTCCGGGGCCTTTGCCTCCCGGACCGGGTGCACCGGTGGGCGGTGGAGTACTTTTGCTTTTAGGTTTGGCAACGGCATATGGTATAAAAAAATACAGAGATACAAAACAGGACTAGTTCCTGTTTTTTTATGCGCGGCAACACTATATTTATTTGGTCTAAATTGTTAAAATTCTAAATTTTTAAAACTTTTGTTTGGCAAACTAACAAATCTTCATTTATTTTGCCCATATGAAAACACATACAGATTATATAATTTCAACTTTCAACTGTATCAGTACAGATGACTGTATGTGTATGCGAATGCGCATGCTCATGCGCTAATTTAATTCAGTGAAGGAGGGTCCCTCTTTCAATATCCATAGTATATCTTTTCTTACATTTTTGTATATCTAACTTCAAATTATATTATAATCATGGCTAATTATCACTTTGAAACATTACAGCTACATGCTGGGCATGAACCGGATGGGACTACTAATTCCAGGGCGGTTCCTATTTATCAGACAAGTTCTTATGTATTCAATAGTTCAGAACATGGTGCAAATTTATTTGCGCTTAAGGAATTCGGGAATATATATACCCGTATAATGAATCCAACAACGGATGTGTTCGAAAAGCGAATAGCGGCACTGGAAGGTGGAGTGGCAGCTGTTGCAACATCATCAGGACATGCTGCTCAATTTCTTGCCCTCAACAATATTCTGCAGGCAGGAGATAATTTTGTTACTTCTCCGTTTTTATATGGCGGAACGCATAACCAGTTTAAAGTGTCTTTTAAACGTTTGGGCGTTGAGGCAAGATTTGCAAAGGACGATACATCTGAATCTTTGGAGAAGCTTATTGATGATGGAACGAAAGCAATTTATGTAGAGAACCTGGGAAATCCGAACTTTAATGTACCGGATTGGGAAAAAATAGGTGCTCTTGCGAAAAAGTATGACATTCCGCTGGTTGTAGATAATACGTTTGGTGCTGGAGGTTATCTGCTTCGGCCAATAGAATATGGTGCTAACATTGTTGTAGAATCAGCCACAAAATGGATTGGTGGACACGGGACATCAATAGGTGGTGTTGTAGTTGATGCCGGTAATTACAATTGGGGGAATGGAAAATTTCCACAATTTTCGGAGCCATCCGAAGGATACCATGGCTTGGTATTCAATGATGTGTTTGGCGCAGACGGTCCGTTCGGGAATATTGCATATGCCATACGCTTACGCGTGGAAGGACTGCGTGATTTTGGTACAGCTATCAGCCCTTTTAATTCCTTCCTTTTGATCCAGGGGTTGGAAACACTTTCATTGCGTTTGGAAAGAACAGTTCAGAATGCACTTGAGATTGCTAAATGGCTTGAGAATCATCCTGCAGTAGAAGCCGTAAATTACCCGGGATTGGAAAGTAGTAAGTATCATGAGCTGGCTAAAAAATATCTGAAAAATGGTTTTGGAGGTGTGTTAACATTCCGATTGAAAGCGGGGAAGGAAGCAGCTTCAAAGTTCGTTGATAGTCTTGAACTTATCAGCCATCTTGCCAATGTTGGTGATGCCAAAACATTAATTATTCATCCGGCTTCGACCACGCATCAGCAACTTAGTGATGAGGAGCAATTGAGCGCAGGAATTTTGCCGGACCAGCTTAGGTTATCGGTTGGCATTGAGCATATTGATGATATCAAAGCAGATATTGAACAGGCACTTCAAAAAATCTGAATCTAGTCACCGGGTGACTAAATTTTATGGAAAATGCAGTGTCACCCGGTGAATATGCATCTTGAAAAATGTGATTATTTTTAATCTAATCGGTTTAAGTTCACTATTTTTGCAGTCCGCAATATTGCGGACTGCTAAATATTTTTAATTATGCCATTAAATCTGCCAGATAAACTGCCGGCTATTGAGGCTTTAAAAAAAGAAAACATTTTTGTAATGGATGAGTCCAGGGCAAGTCAGCAGGATATCCGTCCGTTACGTATTGTTATTCTGAATCTTATGCCTTTAAAGGTTACTACAGAAACGGACCTGATAAGATTGCTGAGTAATACGCCTTTGCAGATTGTGGTGGATTTTCTTCGGATCAAGGGGCATAAACCCAAGAATACCCCGGTTGAGCATATGAAAGCCTTTTATCATGATTTTGATACCATTAAGCATAAAAAATATGATGGTATGATTATTACGGGTGCTCCGGTGGAGCATTTGCCTTTTGAAGAAGTAAAATACTGGGATGAGCTTAAAACAATTTTTGACTGGTCTGTTAATAATGTAACATCTTCCCTGTTTATTTGCTGGGGCGCACAGGCCGGTTTATATCATTTTTACGGAATCCCGAAATACATGTTGAATGAAAAAAGATCGGGTGTGTTCAGACATACATATTCGGATTCAAAACTTCCAATATTCAGGGGGTTTGATGATTTCTTTTTTGCACCTCATTCACGATATACTGAGGTAAGGGAAGAGGACATTAAAAAAGTTCCTGAACTTGAAATTATTTCTACTTCTGAAGAAGCCGGAGTACATCTTGTTATGGGGAAAAACGGGCGTCAGTTTTTTATAACCGGTCATACAGAATATTCTCCAAATACCCTGGATCAGGAATATAAAAGGGATATTTTGAAAGGCCTCGATATTAAAATGCCAAAGAATTATTATCCGAATGATGATCCGTCTCAGCCACCGGTTGTGCGATGGAAAAGTCATGCCAATTTATTGTTTAGCAACTGGCTAAATTACTATGTTTATCAGGAAACGCCTTACGATCTTGATTCAGAATAGTAATTATCTCATTTAAGTGTTAATTAGTCTGTTATATTAAACCGCTTCACGGTTTGATATGTTATTCCATTTAAATAAGCGTATTTGGTTAAGTTTTTGTGATTTTATTTTACAGAAACTGGAATATACAGAAGTACGATAAAAATACATATTATGAGTTTTACATTTTCGCAGGAATTTTCATTGGGAGAGAAAGCTCCGGAATTCAAATTAGAGGAAGTAACATCGGGTAAATTTTATTCTTATTCCGATCTTGGTTCAGGAATGATAACAGTAGTGATGTTTATTTGCAATCATTGTCCATACGTTAAGCATATTCGTGAAGAAATTGTCCGATTTGCAAACAAATATATTTCTGAGGGTGTAAGTTTTATTGCAATCAGTTCCAACGACGTGGAGAACTTTCCGGATGATTCTCCTGAAAATATGAAAACTGTAGCTGAGGAATTTAATTTTCCTTTTCCATATCTGTACGATGAAACCCAACAGGTTGCAAAGGCCTATAAAGCAGCCTGTACACCGGACTTTTACATTTTTAATGAGGAGGCCAATTGTGTCTATCATGGCAGGTTTGATGAATCGAACCATAAAAACGGGATGCAACCAACCGGAACAGATTTAGCAGATGCTTTGGATCAGGTACTCGATGGAAAGGTCATTCCTAAAGAAGATCAGAATCCAAGTTCCGGATGTAATATAAAATGGAAATCAGGCATCTCGCCATTTTAAATTTCATGTGTGCTTCATTTACCATCTAAAAAATCCCCATTTACCGATTAATTATTGGAACCATGCCATATATGGTTTTATATTTGAACTGTAATTAATTGTATAAGAAGACGAGTTATGGAAACACATGAAACAATAAAGTATCTAAAAGCAGCAAACAGGCGAAAAATAGCTTTCGGATTAGTTGCTATTCTTTTTGGAGTTTTATGGCTCCTTAGAAATTTAGGAAAATTAAATCCGGAATTTGCGGATTATCTCTTCTCATGGCAGGTCTTATTGATTGCTATTGGTTTAATTGGTTTGGTTGGCAATAAAGGACAGGGTGTTGGTTGGTCCATACTTATTTTAATAGGTGGATTTTTTCTGTTAAACGATATATATGATTTCTCAATTCGTTTATGGCAGATATTCTGGCCAATACTGGTTATTTTTATTGGTTTAAGTATGGTGTTGAACCGAACCGTCAGAAGACCGGGATTCAGAAACTATAAAGACATTTCTTCGACTGATATACTTGATAATGTGGCGATATTTGGGGGGAGTGATGTAAAAATTGACAGCCAGTCATTTAAAGGTGGTGAGGCAACTGCTATTTTCGGTGGCTCCAAAATTGATCTGACGGGTGCCAGATTAGCTCCCGGGATACAGGTGATTGAGCTGACCAACATATTTGGTGGTAATACACTCATTATTCCTGCCAACTGGAATGTTAAATTAGAGGTTACCGGTATACTGGGCGGATTTAAGGACTTGAGGCCAAAACGGTTTGATGGGATAAGGGATACTGAAAGTACGCTGATTATAAAAGGAGTGGCAATATTCGGAGGAGGAGAAATTAAATCGATTTAAATCATGGGCCATCCCTTCCTAAATAGCCGGATCAATACAATAATCTATTTTGGAGTCTGGATTATAGTAGGTGTTATTCACCTTCTCTGGCTCTATTTTGAAACACACTATCCAATCCAGCATGCAACTGTAGATGCCGTGGCGTCTACAGTTATTTTTTCGTTCCTGGGTTTGCTGGTATGGCCGCTTACAGTCTATAATCGTCCTGGAAAGGCAGATTCCTGGAGTGTCGCTTCAAGTCAGATTCTCGGTGCAACTATTGTTGTCGGGATATGGATCTTTTCAACAACGTATATTATAAACCTGTTTGCTACAATATATCCTGCCAAAGTATTTAAAACCTATATAACTACAGAACAGGTCGCCATTGGCTTATCCTATTATCTTGTTTTATTTGGTACATGCTACCTTATATTAATTTACCGTGAAAACAGGGAGAAAAAACTGAATGAGGAAAAAATGCAGCGGCTTGTGCGTGAAAGTGAGCTAAATGCTTTAAAGGCACAGATCAATCCTCATTTTTTATTTAACAGCCTAAACTCTGTAAATTATCTCATAGGGTACGATCCTGACAGGGCAAGTAATATGCTTGCGAAACTGTCAGATTATTTAAGATATTCGCTAAGAAGGGGAGATGAAGGACTTGTGACCTTTTGTGATGAACTGGAGAATTGCCGTAAGTTTCTGGATATGGAGCATTTGAGATTTGGGGATAAAATGATCATGGAAGAGGAAATTGATGAGGCAGTTTGTGATGTTAAGGTGCCTTTGATGATCCTTCAGCCTATTTATGAAAATGCTATCAAACATGGCGTTTATGAGAGTCTCGATCCGGTGGTCATCAAAACAGTAGCACAGTTTAAAAATAATATGCTTTATATTGAAATTTGTAATACCTTTGATCCTGAAGCTGTTCCGAGAAAAGGAGAAGGTGTTGGTTTGCAAAATGTTTCAGACCGGTTAGAACTTGTATTTAATGAAAAAGGTTTGCTGAAAACCATTAAAGAAAAAAATACATTTAAAGCTGTAATTACAATTCCAATTTAAGAAAATATGATACGTTGTGTAATAATTGATGATGAACAACCCGCCAGGGAATTAGTTAAAAAGCTCTTGTCACAGATGGAAGAATATGAGATTGTTGACGAGTGTAATAACGGTTTCGACGGATTCAAGGCCATTAAGGACCACTCACCGGATCTTGTTTTTTTGGATATTCAAATGCCTAAACTTACCGGTTTTGAAATGCTGGAACTGTTGGAGGATCAGGAAAAACCACATGTGATTTTTATTACTGCCTACGATCAGTATGCATTAAAGGCTTTTGAGCAGAACGCCATCGATTATTTGTTGAAACCCTATACTCCTGCACGTTTTAATCAGGCTCTTGAAAAGGCAAATGAAAGATTACAGCAGAAAGAACCTCAGAAAGTAGAAAAACTTCTGGAGGATATCCGGGATAATAGTGAAACCTTAAATCGTGTTGTGGTAAAGGATCGTTCAAAGATTGAAATTATTCCGGTTGAAGATATTCATTATATCAAGGCAGAAGATGATTATGTGATGTTTTATACGGTCCGGGGGCGTTTTCTGAAAAAAGCTACCATGAATTATTTTGAAAACAACCTGCCCGAAAATGATTTTATCCGAGTGCACAGGTCATATATCATAAATACACAGCAAATTAAGCGAATGGAACGTTACGAAAAGGAAACGTTTATTCTGCAATTAAAATGTGGTGAAAATATTAAAACCAGTAAGAGTGGTGCTAAAAGGTTGAAAGAAGTGCTTAATTTTTAGTTTTTTTGTACGAATCGATAGCTTCCCTCACTGAACCATGAAGCAACAAAAGGCTTTTTGCCTGTTCTGAATTTATCTGCAGCTCATTTAGAATCATACGCGTGCCACGTTCAATCAGCTTCTGATTGGTAAGTTGCATATCTACCATTTTGTTGCCCCGTACGCGTCCCAGTTGAATCATCGTTGTAGTGGTTATCATGTTCAGAATGAGTTTTTGAGCCGTTCCGCTTTTCATCCGGGTTGATCCGGTAACGAACTCCGGCCCCACAATCGGTTCAATAGGATATTCTGCGGCTTCGGCAAGTTTTGTATTAATATTACTGGTGATACAGCCTGTCAGCAGTCCGTTTTCCCGGGCTTTTTTTACGCCCCCGATTACATAGGGAGTTCTGCCGGATGCTGCTATCCCAACAACGGTATCAAGGTTATTGGGATTGTAATTTAAAATGTCTTTCCACCCCTGGTCTTCATCATCTTCGGCATGTTCTACGGCTTTTCTTATGGCGCCATCGCCACCGGCAATAAGGCCGATTACAACACCATGGCCAACGCCAAAAGTCGGAGGAATCTCTGATGCATCTACTACGCCAAGCCTTCCACTGGTTCCTGCACCAATATAAAACAGTCGTCCGCCTTGTTTCATGCGCATTACCAGTTCTTCCACGAATTCTCTGATTTTGGGAATCTCCTTTTCGACGGCAGGCAATACCTTCTTGTCTTCTTCGTGAATAAGTTCAAGTAATTCGCTGACACTTTTGGTTTCAAGATTTTTATGAAAAGAATCGGATTCTGTGATGCTGTTTGTCATAGTTGTTGTTTGTAATAATGTATCATGCCTTCAATTGGATTTTGCAGGATATGAATGGTTTTCATTCCAAATTCTTCTGCTGTTTCATGGAGTATTTTTCTGAACCCAAATGCAACAGATCCTGTGAATGATAACGGATAGTTTTGATAATCTGTATAGGAACAAATATTGCGTTCAAAAAAATGGATGAAGGAACTTTTTACCAGGTTATGGCAGTATTCCGTAGTTATATTAGAAACGATAAAGGGAACAAAAGATGCCAGGTACTGATTGGGTTTTGTATTGCGATAAACGGCACTGATTACTTCTGATTCAATGGGGTGATATAAGTTCTCAAAGTCAATCGCTAGTTTTTGTGGTAACTGTTTTTTAAAAAAGTCAGCCAAGAGTTGTTTGCCCAAATATGATCCGCTTCCCTCGTCTCCCAAAATGTATCCGAGTGATGGTACATGTTCTTTCAAAGTTCCGTTGATAAATAATCCTGAATTTGAACCTGTGCCTAATATGGATACAATGCCTTCGTCTTTTCCAATAGTAGCAATGGCGCTTCCTGCCAAATCTGAATTACAGCCTATTTCACAGTTGAAAACTGATCGTAAAATGTCTGATAATATTTTGCAGCCGTACGTATTGCAGCCGGCTCCGTAAAACGCTACCAGATCTATTTTGTTTTTATAAGTTCCCAAAGCCGGGAGTAGCTCAGATTGAATAACGCTTTCAATAGCATGGGAATGATGTAGCGCCGGATTAATTCCCGGGGTGGTGATCAATTTAACATCGTTGGGGGCTATAACCGCCCAGGATGTTTTTGTGGAGCCGCTGTCTGCAATCAGGATCATGCCTCAAAAATAAGCAATCCTATGCTAATCTTATCCAGAATAAATTGTAAAAATTTTTTATTCCGTGTGCAAAAGTCATCAATGCAAAAGAAAGTAGAGCTTAATGCAACCATTTGATTATCATTTTCGTCTGTATAAATAGAATAATTAGTTCCGTAAATTTCTTAAGACAAAAGTTAACCTAAAGTTCATTATTATGAAGTCATATTTATGCTTCGGAGGAAAATCTGCATTACTGCTGATGTTGGTCTTAATGCTTTTTGCAGGATGTGAAAGGCAACCATCTCAGGATATAAGGACAGGAAAAGTTGGTTTTTCAGTTCTTGGTGAGGAGCTTAATACTGTGCTTAAATCAGCAGCATTTGATGATTCAACGTCTGCTACGCGTTTAAATCTTTTAATTTCCATTGCCGATGGCGACAGTAATGTTATTATTGACAAAAAGATTTTGCCTTTATATGTTTTTGGCAATCAATATATAAGTGAAAAGATTGAACTAAACGAAGGTCATTATTTTCTGACAGAGTTCATGGTGGTAAATTCCAGTGGAGAAGTGGTTTATGCTTCACCCAGATATGGTGCTGAACTGGCTTACCTGGTGAATCATCCGTTGCCCATTGACTTTAAGATTGTTCCGGGAGCAGAATCCAATTTAGAAGTGGAGGTTATACCTGTAAACGGCCAGACACCGGATCAGTTTGGGTATATCAGTTTTGGGATCCAAATTATAAATCCGTTGGTATTTTATGCCTTGGTTTATGAAGATAATCCATTGTTAGAAAGACCACTCAATCTGGTACCTGCAAGAGTTATTATTACAGATCCCGATGGCTATGTCTACAAGTTTGACTTTACCGCAGGTAAAAATAAAATCGTACTTAGAGATAAGTCAGGAACATATATTTTTAGGGTGAAAACCGAAATGTATAGTGCTACACTGGAATTTAACTACGAACAACTGTTCCGGGCTACGGAAGATAGTCCATTAATGATAACGGTTGGTAATTCAAATTACTATCATGAGATAATTATCAGGACCTCACCTGATTCAACAGATGATGCGTTGATTACGGATTTGAATTCTGCAGAGAATTTCGGAGACTCAAAAGAATTGTCAGCATCGTTTTTAAGCGAACCAATTCTTGCCGTAATGCGAACCAAACGCAGTTTAATGCGGTTTGATTTTGATAATGCTCTGCCTAAATCTGCCGCTATTCAAAAAATAGAATTATCACTGCATTTACTGGGCGTTGTTGAGGTTCCGTTTGATGAAAACATGGATACCATGAATATTGGGGTACTGAAAGCTGTGGTGGAACCATGGGATGAACACGAGGTTACATGGCAGAATCAACCCAAAACAATTGATGATGTTATGATGTACCTGGATTACAGACCCTGGATGAGTTCATCGCTCAGGGTGTATGATATTACAGAATTAATTAAGAAATCCTGGCAGATAAATACACCGGTTTACGGATTTATGCTGCAACATTATCCTGAAAATGTACCCGGTGGCATAACTTTTGCTTCAAGTGATTATGATTATGAGCAGATGAGACCAAGTATTAAAATATACTACACCTTACCGTAGAAGTAGTGAAGTAGAAAGGAATGGGACGACCGACCGGCCGTCCCATTTTTGTATCTTATAATATTTATTCGGTTAGTCTATTAGAGAAAACCCAGTGTACGGAATTAAAACATCCGGAATTTTGATGCCTTCTTTAGTCTGATTATTTTCAAGCAAGGCTGCTACGATACGTGGCAAAGCCAGAGCACTACCATTCAGAGTGTGAGTCAGTTCCGGTTTTTTCATATCTTTCCCTTTATAGCGACATTTCAATCGGTTGGCCTGGTAGTTTTCAAAGTTTGAAACTGAACTTACTTCCAGCCATCTTTCCTGTGCTGCCGAATAAACTTCAAAATCGAATGTAAGGGCAGAGGTGAAACTGATATCTCCACCACAAAGTTTAACAATACGGTAAGGCAGTCCCAGCTTTGTAATGATTCCTTCCACATGGGCTACCATTTCGTTCAGCGTATCATAACTTTTGTCAGGATGCTGGATCTGAACTATTTCAACCTTGTCGAACTGATGTAAACGATTGAGACCTCTAACGTGTGCACCCCATGATCCGGCTTCTCTACGGAAGCATGGCGTGTATGCCATATTTTTAACAGGCAGTTGTTCTTCAGGAATTATTACATCTCTGTAAATATTGGTGACAGGAACTTCAGCCGTCGGAATCAGATAAAAATTATCGACAGTAACATGGTACATCTGGCCTTCTTTATCAGGAAGCTGCCCTGTCCCGAATCCGGAATCTTCATTTACAACGATTGGAGGTAGAACTTCCCTGTAGCCTGCTTTCTCTCCTTCGTCGAGAAAGAAGTTGATTAACGCACGTTGCAACCTGGCTCCCTTGCCTTTGTAGACAGGAAAACCTGCTCCCGTAAGTTTGGTTCCCAGCTCAAAGTCAATAATGTCGTATTGTTTGATAAGATCCCAGTGCGGTTGTTTGGCTTCAAGTTCCGGAACCGCACCACCCTGACGAATGATTTCATTATCTTCCTCATTCCTTCCTTTTGGAACAGAGTTGTGTGGTAGGTTGGGGAGAAGAACCAGTTTGTTTTGAATCAGGACCTCGATTTCTCCAAGTTCTGTAGTTAACGACTTAATATTTTCCTTTAGTTCGGCAGTTCTTGATTTTGCATTCTCTGCTTCCTCTTTTTTCCCTTCTTTAAAAAGTAGTCCGATCTGTTTCGACAGGTTGTTCATTTCAGCCTGGGCATCATCGGAAGCACTTTTTAGTTCACGGCGTTTTTTATCTGCGGCAATGATTTCGTCTACCAATTCCTGAGCATCAAAGTTTTTTACCCGCAAGCGGTCTATAACTTCATCTCTGTTTTCGGAAATATATTTAAGTGTCAACATGTAAAAATGTGTTTAATAAAAAAATCTCCTGATTTTTACGCAAAGGTAAAAATTTCAGGAGATCTGATATCATTAAAATTTTTTTCTGTTACTCAGTTACTGTAGGTTCTACAGAAACATAAGATTTGTCGTTTTGCTTCTTTTTGAATACAACAATACCGCTTTCCAATGCAAAAAGTGTATCGTCTTTACCAATTCCAACATTTTTACCAGGATGGTGAACTGTACCTCTCTGGCGAACAATAATGTTACCTGCTTTGGCAAACTGACCACCAAAGATTTTAACGCCTAATCGTTTACTTTCCGATTCGCGTCCGTTTCTTGAGCTACCTGCTCCCTTCTTATGAGCCATAATTTATAATTTTGGAGTTAAGCTTCGATTTCTGTGATTTCAATCTGTGAAAAATACTGACGGTGTCCGTTTCTCACTTTATAACCTTTTCTTCTCTTTTTCTTAAAAACGATAACTTTATCGCCTTTTACATGATCGAGTACCTTAGCTTTAACTTTTGCATCTTTAACAACCGGAGTTCCTACTTTTACTTTTCCGTCGTTGTCAACTAATAATACTCTGTCGAATTCAAGATCAGCTCCTTGTTCCTGTTCAAGTCTGTGAACGTAGATTTTTTTTCCTTTCTCTACATTGAACTGCTGACCTGCTATCTCAACAATTGCGTACATAATTTAATTACATTTTTATTGTTAAATCCAGGAGGCGGATCATGCGTTTCGATCTCTTTTTAAGAGCCCCGTTGGAAGATTCGTTGTTCCAGATCAAAAAGATTTGGGCTGCAAAAGTAATAAACTATTTTATTTTTGGAAGCACAATGTAGTTAAAATTTTAATTTGGTTGAATTTCTTTTAAGATAAATTAATCATTCCTTTTGCTTCCTGGCAGAACATGGAAAAAACTTTCTATATTTAAAGGATTTATTTTAAATCTGTCACAACATTATATTTTACTTGCAAAATTATCATTATTATGGGTTTAAAGAAGAATATTGATTTAAATGTGTACCTGCCAATGCCTATTGCCATTGTTGGGACCATGTTTCAGGGGAAACCCAATTTTTCCACAATTGCCTGGATGTCACGTGTAAATGCTGATCCTCCAATGATTGGATTTGCCATAAGTAAACACAGGCTAACAGGTGATGCAGTACTTTTAAATAAAGAATTCAGTGTAAATATCCCTGGAAAGAACCTGACAAGAGAAACGGATTATGTGGGTATGGTGTCTGCCAAAAGAACGGATAAATCAGACGTATTTAACTATACTTTCGGAAACCAGAAAAAATCACCGCTTATAGAAAACGCACCGTTGAATCTTGAATGCAAGCTGGTCGAAAAGATAATTCTGCCTTCAAATTTATGGATTGTTGGTGAAATAACTTCTGTATGGTGTGATCCGGAAATGCTGACCAACGGAAATCCTGATTATAATAAAATGAAAAGCATCATTCTGACAATGCCTGACAATAAATACCGGACAATCGGAAAAGAATATGCTGATGCCTGGAAAATAAACAGTTTGTAATTACTCCTGTGAATGCCGTTTCATCTGATAACGGTAGGCGGTAAATGCTTTGGCTCTTGAAATGAATCCAAGGTATTTACCGTTGTCAATGACGCAAATGTTATACCTGGCTGACGAGCTGAACTTATCCACCAAATCTTCCATCCTGTCATCGGGGCTTATGAAGTGTTCCGGCATATACATTAATTCGCTGACTTTCACTTTATCGTACAATTCTGGTTTAAAGATGATTTTTCTGACATCATCCATTTTTACCATGCCATGTAATTTGCCTTCATCATCCACAACCGGGAATAAATTCCGGTGCGCATTTTCAATCACATGAACCAAATCTCCCAGCGTGGCATCAGGCGAAATTGTTGCAAAGTCCGTTTCAATGAGTTTGTGAACTTCCATCATCGATAATATAGCCTGATCCTTGTGGTGAGTGATCAGTTCCTTTCTGCTGGCAAGCTGGTAGGTATAAACAGAATGCTTTTCGAATAGCCGTACAATAAAGAACGATAGTGTCGAAGTGATCATAAGTGGGACAAAGAGCTGGTACCCTCCTGAAAGTTCAGCAATTAGAAAGATGCTGGTTAAAGGGGCATGTAAAACTGCCGATATCATTCCGGCCATACCCATCAGGGCAAAATTATTGATGTTTATGGTGTGAGGTCCCAGTTGGTTCGCCAGTAGTGCAAAAGCCAGTCCGATATGCACACCGACAAAAAGTGTTGGTGCAAATATGCCACCTACACCACCAGCCCCGAATGATATTGTTGTAGCAATCACTTTGGTAAGTCCTACCGCAACTAAAACTGCAACGGTGAGATAAAGATTCCCTTTGAATGAGCTATAAATTGTATCGGTAAACAGGTATTCAAGGTTCCCTTTCAGACAGGAGTTGATAACTTCGTAACCTTCACCGTAGAGTGATGGGAAAATAACCAGAATCCCGCCAAGAACAAGCCCTCCAACAATCAGTCGCTTGATTTTTGTTTTCATATTTTCGAAGATGCTGGTAATAAACACGTAAATGCGTTTAAAATACACGGAAACAAAACCGGTTACAACACCAAGCAGAATATAGTAGGAAATATCTTTCAAAACAAAACCATCTTCTACAGTAAACGGATACAATACATCCTGTCCAGTCAGGGAATAAGAAACCAGAACAGCGGATACAGACGCCAGAAGCAAAGGAATGATAGATGCCATGGTGAGGTCAAGCATGATGACTTCAAGAGCGAAAACAATAGCTGTAATCGGTGCTTTGAAAATTGCTGCCATGGCACCGGCCGAAGCACATCCCAGCAGGAGTATCACTTCACGTAATCTGAGATGAAGGAAACGACCAACATTTGAACCTATCGCAGCACCCGTTGAAACCGTTGGACCCTCAAGACCTACCGATCCACCAAATCCTACAGTAAGTGCACTGGTTACAATGGAAGAATACATGTTGTGAGCGCGCATGAAACCTTTGGCTTTACCCTTGGCGTAAAGCACGTTTGGAACCCCATGTCGTACAGGTCTTTTGATAATATATTTCATGAATAACAGGGCGATCCCTATCCCAATTAATGGCATAAATATATACCACCAGTTTCCGGCTTCAAACCGATGAATATTCGAGTGAATAAAATGAACGGATTTTTTAATGACTACAGCGCCAACACCGGTAAGTATTCCGACAAATACACTTAGAAAAGCCATAAATTGCCGGTCACTAATATGCTTCAGCCGCCAAATAAAAAATTTTTTCCATAGTCTGCGGCTGAAGCTATGATGTGTTTTTTCTACAGTCATTGGTAATATAAAAATACTATTTCAAAAGATATTTGCAAACGTTGGATGTTGTTAATATTCGTAACTTCCTAATTAAGAATATATATAAAAAACAAAATATGTTGTAAAGTATTCCTTAATTAATATTTTAAATGCAGAATTTTCATTTAATTGCATCGTTTTTTTGAGAAAAGTAACATGTTATAATCTGTAAAATTATATTGAGTAATGCCTAAAAGCGTAAAACCAATTGAGTTAGAGGACGTTGTTGTTCGGTTTTCTGGTGATTCCGGTGATGGAATGCAATTGACCGGAACGCTGTTTTCCGAATCATCAGCAGAATTGGGAAATGATATATCAACTTTCCCTGATTATCCGGCTGACATACGTGCACCAAGGGGAACGATTGGTGGTGTGAGTGGATTTCAGGTACATCTTGGAAAAAAAATTGTTCATACACCGGGTGATGTTGCTAATGTACTGATTGCAATGAATCCGGCTGCTCTTAAAGCCAATAAAGCATATTTAAAACCGGGAGGAACCATTATTCTCGATGTGGATGCATTCACGGAGAAGAATCTGGAGAAAGCCGGTTATAAAACCATGGATCCCATTGTGGAGGATCATCTGGGCGATTTTAATATTGTAAAAGCTCCGATTACCACAATGACTGCCAACAGTTTAAAAGAGTTTGGATTTGATAACAAGACCGTACTACGCAGTAAAAACATGTATGCCCTTGGTTTGGTATCCTGGCTATTCAATCAGCCGTTAAAATATATCGAGAAAAAGCTCCACCGTAAGTTTAAGAAAAAACCTGAGATTGCTGAGGCAAATATTAAGGTTTTGCAGGATGGATTTAACTATGGAGAAAATATCCAGGCAATGACACCATCCTACATGGTTGGAACCGGGAAAAAGGAAAAAGGAACATATCGCAATATTAACGGAAATCAGGCCGTGGCCTGGGGTTTTCTCGCTGCATCAGAAAAGAGTGGAAAAGAATTGTTTTTGGGAAGTTATCCCATTACGCCTGCAACGGAAATTCTGCAGGAACTCTCGGGTAGAAAAGATCTTGGCGTGAAAGTATTTCAGGCTGAAGATGAAATTGCGGGAATATCGACTTCTATAGGGGCAAGTTTTGCCGGAGATCTGGCTGTAACAACAACTTCGGGTCCTGGTCTCGCACTCAAAAGCGAGGCAATTGGTCTGGCTGTAATGGCCGAATTACCTCTAGTGGTTGTAGATGTTCAGCGTGGAGGGCCATCAACCGGATTGCCCACCAAAACAGAGCAGTCCGATCTTCGTCAGGCATTGTATGGCAGAAACGGTGAAAGCCCTGCCATTGTGATTGCGGCCAGCACACCATCAGATTGTTTTCATTATGCCTTTATGGCTGCAAAACTGTCTCTGGAGCATATGACACCGGTTATTTTAATGACAGACGGATTTCTTGCTAACGGTTCACAGCCATGGCGTATTCCATCAATGGAAGAACTTCCAGATATTAAAGTTCCGGTTGTTACACCCGAAATGCGTGAGTCGTGGAAGGTAATGCAGCGTGATCCGGAAAGGCTGAACCGCTACTGGGCAGCTCCGGGAACACCGGGATTCAGTCATCGTGTTGGAGGTCTGGAAAAAGATTTTATAACAGGTGCTATTTCGCATAATCCTGCTAACCATCAGAAAATGGTTGACATCAGACAGGAAAAGGTACAGAAGGTTGCCGAATTTATACCAGAGCAGAAGGTTCTTGGTGATGTGGAATCTGATATTCTGATGGTAGGATGGGGAGGAACCTATGGTCATCTGACCACCGCTTTTGAAGAATTGCATGAAGAGGGCATAAAAGTGGCATATACGCACTTTAATTATATTATGCCTTTGCCAAAGAACACGGTGGACATCATGAAGAAATACAAGAAAATTGTGGTTTGCGAAATTAACAAGGGACAATTCGTGGATTATCTGCGCATGACTATACCGGGTCCGGTTTATCATCAGTTCAACAGAATTGAAGGTTTACCGTTGGCCGTTGAGGATATAAAAAATGAAATTAAAAAATATTTATAATAGCTATTATGGAGATTAAAGAAACATTCACCCCTAAGGATTATAAAAGTGATCAGAATGTAAGATGGTGTCCGGGATGTGGTGACCATGCAATCCTTAATACGCTACATAAGGCAATGGCTACCATCGGTATTGATCCGGACAATGTCGCTGTTATCTCTGGTATTGGTTGTTCAAGTCGTTTGCCATATTATATGAATACCTACGGCTTTCATACCATTCACGGACGTGCTGCAGCAATTGCATCAGGTGTTAAAATTGCAAATCCTGATTTAACAGTATGGCAGATTTCCGGGGACGGTGATGCCTTGGCTATCGGGGGAAATCACTTTATACACGCAGTAAGGAGAAATGTCGATATCAATATTATTCTTTTCAATAATCAGATTTATGGGTTAACTAAAGGACAGTATTCGCCGACTTCCAAAAAAGGTTTTATCTCAAAAACTTCTCCGTTCGGAACCATCGAATATCCATTCCGTCCGGGAGAACTGGCATTGGGAGCACGCGGCAGATTCTTTGCCCGTTCAATCGATACCGACCTGAAATTGTCTCATGATGTGTTGGTTGCAGCGCAAGAACATAAAGGGACATCGGTTGTGGAAGTGCTCCAGAATTGTGTGATATTTAATGACGATACGCATGCCGCTATAACCGATAAAGCACACAGGGCGGACCGTACAATATTGCTGGAGCATGGAAAGCCCATGTTGTTTGGTCAAAACAACGAAAAGGGGCTTATGCTTGACTGTAGCATGAAGTTGAAAGTGGTTGAGATTGGTAAAGACGGGGTGACCTTGGATGATATTCTGGTACATGATGCCTATGAGCGTGATTCAATATTGCATGGCGTACTGGCTAATATGGAATATCCTGAATATCCTGTTGCTCTGGGTGTTATACGTGCAGTTAAAGCATCTACTTACGACGATAATCTTGTGCAGCAGATAAAAGATGTTCAGGCTGTTTCAAAGATCTCAAAATTTGAAGAGCTTGCCCGTGCAGGCAGTGTTTGGGAAGTAGAATAGTTTTTATTTTAGGTTCAAAACGTTCATCTTTGCAAAAACTTAGCATATGCGAAAACTGAAAATTGATGAACTGAACCGCATATCGGTTAAAGAATTTCAGGAAGCCGAAAAAGCAGAACTTATTATTATTTTAGATAATGTACGGAGCCTCAATAATGTAGGCTCCGTATTTCGTACATCTGATGCCTTCAGGATCAGAGAGATTGTGTTATGTGGCATTACAGCAACTCCTCCGCATACAGAGATTCATAAAACGGCTTTGGGTGCAGAAGATGCTGTAGAGTGGTCATACTTTGAAGATACGCTCGATGCAGTGAACTATGTAAAAAATAAAGCATATACGGTGTATTCTGTTGAGCAGGCAGAGGGCAGCATAAGCCTTGATGAATTTGAGCCTTCAGGAAGTGAAAAATACGCAGTGATTCTGGGAAATGAAGTAAAAGGAGTGCAGCAGAAAGTTGTGAATTCATCAGATGGTTGTCTTGAGATTCCTCAGTTTGGAACCAAACATTCCTTAAATGTCTCTATTACGGCGGGAATTGTAATCTGGCATTTCTATTTATCTCTTAAACAGTAAGATGTGATTTTATTCATTACTATCGTGTAATTCTGTTTGTAGAAATAAAAAAAAGTTATAGTTTTGCATCCGCTTTTGTAACGATAAGAGCTAAAATTTTCGAGGTGTAGCACAGTCCGGTTAGTGTACCTGCTTTGGGAGCAGGGGGTCGGGGGTTCGAATCCCTCCACCTCGACAAAAAGCCTTTCACAGATGTGAAGGGCTTTTTTTGTTATACTGCGAGCGAAACTTGTTTCAGCGAGCAAGTATAACAAAAAAAGGCAAAGCACGTAGTGCTTACGGCTTTTTGATCATCTTCCCCCAAACGGGATCACCGAACGAAGCGAGGTAATTCCTTCTGATCGAAATTCATTTCAGCGAGCAAGTATAACAAAAAAGGCAAAGCACGTAGTGCTTACGGCTTTTTGATCATCTTCCCCCAAACGGGATCACCGAACGAAGCGAGGTAATTCCTTCTGATCGAAATTCATTTCAGCGAGCAAGTATAACAAAAAAAGCAAAGCACGTAGTGCTTACGGCTTTTTGATCATCTTCCCCCAAACGGGATCACCGAGCAAAGCGAGGTAATTCCTTCTGAGCGAAACTTGTTTCAGCGAGCAGGTATAACAAAAAAAAGCAAAGCACGTAGTGCTTACGGCTTTTTGATCATCTTCCCCCAAACGGGATCACCGAACGAAGCGAGGTAATTCCTTAGTCCCGACATTGAAAATCAGCGGGTTTAAAATATTAAACGCAGAGGATTTAATTGGGAAATACAAATTTTGTATGCAGCTCGTTCAGGTTATCAGCTTTTAATCGGTACTGCTTTTTTTAATGCATATTCGGCGTGAGCCATTCCTAAACCAGGAGCTGTAGGAACATTAAGCAATCCGTTTTTAACCTGAATGACTGGTTCAAATAAATCTGCCGTAGCTTCCATTCCGGTTTTTAATTCCTGAAAACGACCAATATTTGGCGTGAAGCTACTAAAGTTGACCATTTCGGCGTAACCTGCATTCCGGTTCGAAATATGGATTGTTATGGGCTTGCCTGTTGCCTCTGCCATTCGTGCAACCCTGGTAGTACGAATAAAACCACCGTAATAATGTAAGTCGGGTTGAACAATTTGCAGAACATTATCTGCAATCATTTTGCGAAAGCGGTATTCACTGGATTCCTGTTCACCTCCTGAAATGGGTATTTTTAATGCATCTGCCACTTGTTTTGTTTCATCGGTATTATCAAATCTGCAAGGTTCTTCAAATAAATAGGCATTAATCGCTTCAAGCCTTCTGCCAATTTCAATGGCTTTTTTTACACCATAGGAACCGTTTGCGTCGGCTTGAATGGTGATATCATCTCCAAGAATCTTTCTGGATAGTTCGATCAGGTTTTCAGAGCGTCCGGGCATTGAATCTTTGTTACGACTCATTCTTCCGCCAACTTTGAATTTTACTGCTTTTGCACCGGTTTCTGCGATTTTTTGCTGTAATATATCGATCTCTTCCACAGGTGTTGTACCTCTGTTGCCACTCGCAACATATATGGGTACGGCTTCCCTTACCCTGTTTCCGAAGAAGTAACTGATATGTTTCCCGGCGGTTTTTCCCAACAGGTCTATAATACTGCCTTCTGCCCAGGCAACGCAACACCATAACGCCAGTCCCTGCATTTTGTAATTGCTGTTGGATACGTATAATTCGTCAAGCAGAGTTTCAATTTGGCGGGCATCTTTTCCGATGAAAAATGGGATGATTAATTTAAGAAGAATAGGGTACAACACATCAATTTTTTTATTTGTTACAGAAATCCCTTCTGCGCCATCTTTGGATCTTGTACGCACGAAATACGTATCGTTTAATCTAAGTAACTCCATTGATTCTATAATAACGGGTTGATTCAACGAGGTTACATTCAGCACAGGTTTATTGCATATTTCTGTAAGCTTTTCTTCTTCGAATTCGCCGGTTTTTGCTCCCAAATCAGAGCAGGAGGTAAACGGTAGGATCAAACCAGCAGCTGAAGCTGTTTTTATAAAATTTCTCCTATTAGTTTCCATTGGAATCAATTAGTTAGGGGATGCTTATATCCATTTATTTTCGCGGGGAACCAGACTTGTTAAATCGGCAATTTTAATGGCCCGGTCTTCATCGATACTTTTACGGGCTGCTATTCCAATTAAAACAGCCATTGATCCATCGCGCACATTTGCGGCATGATGAAGGTCGGGATCAATAATCTGGTTCCTGTATATTGCATCAAACATAAGCTTATCGCCTCCCCAATGCCCACTTCTTATGTATGGGAATTCTATACGCTTATAATCTTTAAAGTTTTTCTGCATGATTATTTCATGGAATTTTAACCCGGCCATTGTATGAGAATTCTGGCTCATTTCTTTTTCGTGCAACTGTGACTGATCTTCCTGAATACTTTCCATAGATGGAATTCCTTCCCAGGTTTCCAGCCTGCCGTTCAACCCGTTAAAAGCAATTCTGAATCCTTCGTATGGAGAATAGGCTGAAAGAGAATAGCTTACCTGTACATTATTGGCGTATTTAATTTGGACAGCCATTTTATCAAAAATGTCAATTTCATTTCTCCAAAGGCAGTTATCTCTTATATAGTTGTCATATTTTTCATTTTCATAGTAAAGTTTCATTAGATTTTTATCTTCTCTCATATCCCAAAAAAACTGACAGGAATCCTGATGATCACATGTCATACAACGTTTTCCCCGAAAGGCGTTGTTTTTTCCATATTTCTCCAGACCTCCAAAGGCATGCACTTCAACAGGATCCGAGCCAATCCACCAGTTTAGCAGATCGAAATGATGCGATGATTTATGCAGCAATAGAGTCCCGCTTTTATCGCGTTCTCCGTGCCAGCGCCTAAAATATGAAGCACCGTGATACGTATTCAGGTACCAGTTAAAATCAACAGAAGTTAATTTCCCTATATGATCTTCCAAGAGCAATTCTTTTAGTTTTGTAAAAAGATGACCATAACGATAGTTAAATCCCATGATCAGTTTTGCACTGCTGTTTTTATCGGCTTCGATTATAGCCTGGCATTTTTTCTCGTCTGTAGTCATCGGTTTTTCGGTGACAACATTTATCCCCTTATTTAATCCTTTAATAATAAATTCATCGTGAGTTGCATCAACTGTGGTCACAATCAGCAGATCAATATTAGCAGAAGAGATCATGTCGTCGAAACTGGTAAAGGTTTTACAGTCTAATCCCAGAAAATTTTTTGCATATTCAACTCTTCCCGGGTTTATATCGCATAATCCGACATATTCTACCACATCGCTGTAATTTCCCGTTAAGAACTTACCCCACGTTTTAATACCTCTGATACCTGTTCCGACAAGGGCAACTTTTTTCTTTAAGTTCTGAACACCGCCTCTTGCAAACAAGTTGGATGCAGGGTGTGCCAGCATTATTCCGGCAGCCAAAGTTCCGGTTGCTGTTACAAAGTTTCTTCTTGAAATGGAACCCGCTTGTTTTGATATATTTTTAGACATGGCAAAAAAGTAATATGTAATGACATGAAATTAGTCAGATAAAATAATACATTTTTTGTTGTAAACAAAACAGTTTTATGAGCATCTCTCCCCAAACGGGATCACGGAGCGAAGCGAGGTAATTCGTTACTCTTTCTTTTTTAGTTTTTCCAGTTCATCCTGCATTTTATACACCATTGAGGTGAGTTTCCTCAGGCTCGTATCATCTGGTTCCGGCAGAGAAAAACAGATATAGCCGAGCGCTTTCCAAACCTCCATAACCGTGTTCAACGGCATGGTGTAGGGATCATATTCCGGATTGTCGGACTTTAGGAGCAGTGTTGAGTTATCCTGCATGTATACCCTTTTATAAACGATGCCGTCGTCGTATGTGAGCAGTATATACGTACGTCCATCCTTTATTTCTTTCCAGTTCTGCAAATATTCGCAAATAATATATGCACCGGATGGAATGGGTTCCATGCTGTCGCCTTTTATTTGGAAAGCCCTGTAAGTTCTTTCGTTTTGGAGCTCGGGTAACGGAAGGTTAAATTTTGGCAGTGTTTCAATGAAATCCGGGTCGGTGTAACCTCTTGTATATCCTGCAGATGCTTTGACCGGTACAAGTGTGATTTGTTCCTTGTTGTCGCGGTCAACAATAGTGGTCAGAACCCGCAAACCTTTTCCTCCAATGTCAGGAGTATGAGCAAGGTTATCTGTATTTTCTTCCAGACTTAAGTCCCTGTTTACAAGATTGTCTATGCTTACATCGAAATATAGCGCTATAGACCTTAAAACAGCCAGTTTGGGCACAGCTCTGCCTTCTTCATAAGATCCTATAAGGGAGCGCTTAACAGCCATTTTGTCTGCAAACTGATCCTGTGTCAGATTCCTGATCTTGCGTAAATGTTTAATGTTTGATCCTAAAAAATGGTCCATAAAATATTGCTAATATTATTAGTATACTAAAATAATTAGTAAATTTGATAACAAATTTAGGTAAAATCCGGTTAGGATTCAAGCAGTCTGATCCGAAAGATCCCAAACAAGTTCAATAATGAAGGATGATGTATTAAGAAAGCTGGAAGTTCTTTCCGGCGCAGCCAAATACGATGTGTCCTGTGCGTCAAGCGGAAGCAACAGGAGAAATACAGCCAACGGTATTGGGAATGCTTCTCCGTGGGGAATTTGTCACAGTTTTGCAGAGGACGGACGCTGTATCTCGTTGCTTAAAATAATGATGACCAATTACTGTATGTACGACTGTGCCTACTGTATAAACCGCAGAAGCAATGATGTGGAGAGAACATCTCTTTCTGTGGAGGAACTTACAGAACTTACCATTTCATTTTACCGAAGAAACTATATTGAAGGTCTCTTTTTAAGTTCCGGAGTTGTAAAAAGTCCGGATCATACCATGTCGTTAATGGTGAGGGTGGCTAAGGAGTTACGTAACGTTCACCGCTTTAACGGGTATATACATCTGAAAAGTATTCCGGGAGCAAGTCCTGAGCTTATTCGGGTAGCAGGCCTTTATGCGGATCGGCTCAGCGTAAATATTGAAATTCCCACAGAAACAAATCTGAAATTACTCGCGCCGGAAAAGGATTATTCCAGCATTTTTACGCCGATGAAATCCATTCATCAGGGCATTCTTGCGAATAAGGATGAAATACGAAAATTCCGTTCTACCCCAAAATTTGTGCCGGCCGGTCAGAGTACGCAAATGATAGTTGGAGCCACGCCCGATAACGATAAACAGATCCTTAATCTGGCTTCGGTACTTTACACCGAGCAAAAATTGAAGCGTGTATATTATTCGGGTTATGTTCCGGTGAACACAAATGACAGTAGGTTACCGGCAGCAGGTAAATCGTATATGGTGCGGGAAAATCGTTTGTATCAGTCCGATTGGCTGATCCGGTTTTATGCATTTCAGGTGGATGAGATTGTAAATGACAATCATCCCGATCTGGATCTGGATATTGATCCAAAACTGAGTTATGCTATCAGGCATCCTGAAATATATCCGATAGACATCAACAGGGCGCCTTATGAAATGATTCTGAGAGTGCCGGGAATTGGCGTAAAATCTGCTAAACTTATTATTGCTTCAAGAAGGTATGGCAGAATTCATTCGGGTCAGCTTAAAAAAATGGGTGTGGTAATGAAGCGGGCACAGTATTTTATAAGCTGTAATGAGCTTGGTTCACCTACTATTAACGAGATTAAGCCAGAAAATATGAAGCAGTTGTTTCTTAAAAATGAACCGAACAAGAAGAAGGACAAATTTGCAGGACAGCTGAAGCTGTTTACCGATAATCTGACTTGATGAGGATGAACTTATGAATATATGGACTTACGATGGTACTTTTGAAGGGTTTCTTACCCTTGTGTTCGACTGTTTCGATCTCAAAATATTTCCTGAAGTAATTATTGGGAAAAAACCGGAGCAGATGCAGATTTTTATTCCGGATTACGAAGTTATCAGCGACAGGGAAAAAGCCAAAAGAGTTTGGACAGGCTTGCATAAAAAAATATCCGGTGTAAGTTGTGAGATGTTATTCAGGGTTTTTCTGTCAGAGCAAACTGATATTGAACAGGTACTATTAAATTACATAAAAAGAGCATTTGCATCGCCATCAAATACTGAATCTGATTTTAGGGATGAGTCTGTGCTGAAAATTTACAAGGTAAATAAAATGGTGGGCCGCGAAGCTGAGCGGATCTTAATGTTTGTCCGGTTCCAGAAGACAGTTGACGATATATATTATGCTTCTTTTGATCCGAAGTACAATGTATTACCGTTAACTATCAGCCATTTTGAAAACCGGTTTACCGATCAGAAATGGGTAATTTACGATACAGGACGTAATTACGGATTTTACTATGATATGAAAGAAACGCAGGAAATTACGTTTAGTGAAAGTGCAGTGAATCCTGTTTCCGGAAAGATTGATGAACACATTATGGCTGAAGACGAGAAACTGTTTCAGACACTCTGGAAAACCTATTTCGATGCTATATGCATCAGGGAAAGGCTTAATCCCAGACTCCATATGCAGTTTTTGCCTAAAAGGTTCTGGAAATATCTTCCTGAAAAGCAATCTGGATAATCTTTAAAAGATAAATGTATTCACTAGTGTCCCGTTAAAACCTAAATGCAAGGCCAATCCCGTTTTCATCGCTTTTTATACGTAAGCCACTGCCGGCTTTTGTCCCTATCCCATTTAAAATTCTTCCGGCATTACCAACGTGGTATACATATTCAAGAGAAAATAGCGCCCCAAATGCACCAAGACCTATCCCCAGTACATTCATTTTTTTATCTCCTTGTCCTATTCGGTAAATTACTCCTCCCAATGCCATAAATGATACGCCCAGGTATAACTTTCTTTCTGCTTTGATCAGCTCAAGACCTGCATTTCGAAGCAATAATTCATTATCGGTATTTATAACGGAATCCTGCATCAGGGAATAGTTTGTGCTGTAATATAGTAAAACATCCTTTTGAACTAATGAAGTAGGTTCCGTTCCGAAACAATGCAGTGAAAAAGATAAGGTGAGGAGTAATAAAAAAGTTTTTGTTTTCATAGTATATGATTTCAAGGAATTTATAAGCTAATAATTTAACTGTTTGTCGGTATGCACTATACCCCATGTTTGAGTCTGGCAATTTTCATTTATTCGTAAATCTCATATATTTTTTTACTTCATCTACATTTTTGGTTGATGTCAACATTTCCAACAATTTAAACGAAACATCTAAACCTGTTGCGGGGCCGGTCGATGTTATAATATTTTTATCAATCACGATATGTTTGTTTTGCACATTTACGCCTAAATCTGCAAGGTATTCTCGTCCATATATGTCCGATAAATCGTATGTGGTAGCGTTTCTATTCTTTAAAACACCTGATTTTGCCACTGGTACCGCTGCGGCACAAACCGCGGCAATTATTTTTTTGTCATTATCAAACTCACGTATCATATGCTGAAACCGCTCATCGAAGACATCTTCATAATATCCGGAATTTTTAAAACCTCCTGGAATTGCCAGTGCATCATAATCTTCGATATTTATTTTGTCAAATTCAATCTCAGGGCGGACTATTAAGTTCCATTTGCATTTAATCTCTGGTCTAAGTCCTGTAGTTATCATATCAACAGGTTCAATTCCTAACTCCCTGCTCCAACCAATAACGTCGGTGAATACTCCGGCTTCATATTCTTCAAATCCTTGTGAAAGAAATAGTAATACTTTTTTATTTTTCATTGGTGATAATAGTTTGCTATTGTTTTCTCATCTTGGCAAACGTTCCCGCGCCAGGCTGTCATGGTAAAAGCAGCTGCCCGCGAACGTTAAATTGTTTTTATTTAAAATAACTGCCATGCAGTATGACTGCGTGTTGTGCCGTCGTACTTTATTCAGCGGGTTTTGGGTATTTTTTTGAAGTAACACCATTTTCGTCATATTCAATCCAATTGCCTACCGGAGTTCCCATATCGTATTCACCTTTTTTCCATATATCTCCATTTTCTTTATAATAAATACAGTATCCATGAATCAAATTGTCTTTGGTGTATCCTTCAATTTCAAGTTGTCCATTTTCAAAGTAGCTTTTATAAGAACCATTTTTTTTACCATTTTTGAGAATACTCAATTCATGTAATTGACCACTCTCATAATATATTCTCATAGTGTCAACTTGATAGCCATCTTTAAATATCATTTCTTTCTGAATTTTACCAGATTGGTAATAGATTCTTGATATTCCAGACTGTTTACCTTTTTTAAACATTAATTCTCCTTGGAGTTCTCCAGTCGGATAATAAATCTTTACAATTCCGTCAGGTTTTTCTTTTTTCCCGGAATATTCCACTTTAAGATTTCCGTTATCATAATATTCTTTATGCTTTAATTTTTGAGCATATGAAATCGTTAAAGAACAACTAAGAATCAGAGTAATAATAAATTTCATATTTGTATATTTTAAATTTTAACTTAATAAAGGATGGGGTAGTATGCGGCACAACGTTCCCGCGGTATGCTGTCGTGGCAGTTTCTTTCCGACGGGAAAGGAACTGTCAGGACGAAAGTGACAACTGCGAACGTTGATATGTTTTGTTTAAAAGAACCGCATGCACTATGACCGCGTGTTGCCACCCGTTTTTTTTTATAAATCAAATTTCTTATTATCATAAGTACCCCAACCCTCTGTAATATTTTTATACAATTTATTCGCTCTATCAATGTCCTTAATCCAGTAAAATTGTCCATGATGCCCTTTATTTGGATACTTATTCATTTCTTCACATGTCGATTTTATACCCGATAATCCATCCTTAATTATTAAATTCAGCTCTTTACACTCACCTTCATTAAGATAGCATCTAAAACCAAAATAAGCTTTAGACGAATAATAATATAATTTTGCTGTTAATAATGTTCTTTCATATAAAGAAATCAGTTCTTTATAATCACTTTTAGAGGTAAAATATGGTTTTGCACTTAATATTTTGTTCACAGCCCATTTGGCTTTTTCCACTCCAAATTCCTTTTCACGAATAATATAATTAAGATATTCTTTATTCATCTTTTCGCTAGGACTAACCCAATTGCTATCAATTACCCAAGGTGCTTCTCTAAATAGAATAGATTGTATTCCAGGGCTTATCTCTTTTGATTTATATCTTGCAGGAGATAAATGCTCAATTATATCTTTCCAGTAGTGAAATTTTTTATTCACATTATGCTCAACTTTAACAGTTGGATTGTCTAACCATTTCCCACTACAATGCCTGGAATAATTGCTTTGGTAATCAAAATCGAGCCTGCTATGAGAATTTGTATGCAGGCCTAAAGTATAAAATATAGAGGTTATTATATCATCTGTCTCAAGGAAGACATCTTTTAAATATGGGACTAGTTTTTCTCCATATTTTTGAGTTATAAATTCTTCTGTTATTACCTCTGCTGAGAGTGAAGTATCTTCAGAAATTCGTTTAAGCGCATAAATGTTTATTTCAGTTGGCCTGCCAATGTTTTGGGATTTATCGTATCTGTCAGTACGAGCAATATATCCAATTACATTTTTTTGTTTTGCATAGTATTTCCATCTATTAATTGTTACCTCAGGTAAGATACTGGCAATTACTCCTTGTCCGTTATATTCATGACCCAAATCAAATTCAATTATCACTTCCTTATCAAATTTTTTTATAAATGTAGAAACAGGATGGGTAAGGAAAAAATCATGAGGGACTTCTTTGGTCATAATTTTAACCTTTGGATTTCTAATCAAATTGACACAATCTATCAAAGCATTCAATTCTTCTTTGTAATACATAAATGTTCTAATATAGAGTTGCATGTTCCGTTCGTCAATTACAACGCTTGCAATTGAGTCTACTAAATTTGCCAGCTTTTCTGAATCTGTTGTCCATTTTGTAGAATATTGATTTTCAATGCGAGCACCTGTCTCTATAAACGTAAGAACTATACCGTTCAAATCAGGTATACAATCCAGCATTGACCTGTAATCATTTTTAAACCATTTCCAAAACTCAGGATCGTCTAAATTGATTAAGCCTTCTTTGTTTTTAAATTTATCTGGATAGTAATCAAGATTATATATGGCATGATCCCATACCAATACACTTTGAATACCTGATCGATGTGCTTTTTTAATCAATTTACAAGTTGCCTTTAGTTTTTTCTTTTTTCTCACATCTTTTAAATCCATTATCAATTCGTGAGAAAGTTGTAAATGATTGATGTTATAGTATTCAGCAGAATTGAGGGCTACTTTTCCTTTTTCAATTTCACTTGACAAAATGTTCCAACCTCTAATCTTTAAGTTTCCATAATCATTAGTAGGTTCATTATTCTTTTTGGAAGTACAGCTTAAAAATCCCAGAAAGACGAATAAGTATAGTAATCTATAGAATTTCATATTAATCAGAAAACTATAATCAAAATTATATTTAACGTTATTTTAAAATTGCACTGTTTCATTTAAATGGTTGCCAACGTTCCCGCTGTGTACTGTCAGACGAATGCAGCAGAACGCGGACGTTTAAGTATTTTATTTAAATATAACTGCCATGAAGTATGACAGCGTGTTAGGTGTAGTTTTTATTCTTTTAGTCTATTTTTCAGGTCCATTTGCTCATGTAAAATTCTTATAACTTCAATTTCATTGTCTGAGATTGCGTGATAAAAAATAACATGTCTTCCAGATTTATAACCTAATAATTCACGACTTATTTCAATATATTTTTTCCCAAGATTAGGATTTGTTCCAATTTCCTTACAAGCTGATTTTATTGCGTCATAGTATTTGTCAGCTTGATTTTCAGACCATCTAAATGTAGTGTAATTCCAAATATCGGATAAATCATTAATGGCTTTTTCTCTAAAAATTACTTTAGCCATTTTTCTTACTTTCAGCTTTTAATTTTTCTAAATGACTGTCAAAGTCGAAGTCTTCAATTCGTGGGCTATATAATCCTTCCTGGATTGCATTTTTTAAAGCGATTACTTTACTTTCTTCTTCTTCAAGTAAACGTAAGCCAGCTCTGACAACTTCGCTAACATTTTTATATCTTCCTCTCGAAATACTGCTTTGAACGAAAGAATCAAAATGCTGTCCGAGTGTTATAGATGTATTTTTATTCATAACTGTCAATTTTTACAAAAGTACCAATATTTGGTATAATTATCAAGTCCTTTTAACTTGAATTGTATTTTATGAAATTACACAACGTTCCCGCGGTATGGTGTCGTGGCAGTTTCTTTCCGATGGGAAAGGAACTGTCAGGACAAAAGAGGCAGCCT